>NZ_JBWCCL010000010.1:0-223017 GCF_056279465.1 Peribacillus sp. TE19612
TTCTGCCGTTTCTTCTTTCGCCTGTTTCCGGGCCAATGCCGCTGCTTTCGCCTTGGCCGCTGCCGCCGCCTTTTGCTTCGCTATATCCATTTCACCTTCCGGCTTTTCTGCCGTTTCTTCTTTCGCCTGTTTCCGGGCCAATGCCGCTGCCTTCGCCTTGGCCGCTGCCGCCGCCTTTTGCTTCGCTATATCCATTTCGCCTTCCGGCTTTTCTGCCGTTTCTTCTTTCGCCTGTTTCCGGGCCAATGCCGCTGCCTTCGCCTTGGCCGCGGCCGCCGCCTTTTGCTTCGCTATATCCATTTCGCCTTCCGGCTTTTCTGCCGCTTCTTCTTTCGCCTGTTTTCGGGCCAATGCTACGGCCTTCGCCTTGGCCGCGGCCTCTGCCTTTTGTTTCGCTAAGTCTTCCTTTTCACTCATCTATATCACCCGCTTTCCGGTTTTCGCCTCATAACGGATTTTTTCTTTTAATTTATTGATCCCGTAAATAAGTGCAGCTGGGTTTGGGGGACAACCCGGTATATATACATCGACAGGTACAATTTGATCTACCCCTTTGACCACTGAGTAAGAGTGAACATAAGGCCCGCCAGCAGTTGCACAGGAGCCCATTGCAATAACCCATTTCGGTTCTGGCATTTGTTCGTATAATCTACTTATTATTGGAGCCATTTTTTTCGTTACCGTTCCTGAAACAATCATGACATCCGATTGTCTGGGGGATGTCCGAAAAAAAGAACCAAATCGGTCCAAATCATAATGAGAGGAGCCGACACCCATCATTTCAATTGCACAACATGCCAAACCGAAAGTCATTGGCCAGAGTGAGTTACTTCTAGCCCAGCCTTTTATTTGTTCAAGTGTGGATAAGAAAATACTGTGGCGCATTTCTTCCATTTCTTTAGGGGTAAGTTCATCCAACTTCAATTCCACTTTAACACCTTCTTTTTCCAAGCATAGATTAGTCCTAGCATAAGGATCACGACAAAAAACAGCATTTCAATCAATGCAAACAGTCCGAGTTCATCATAGGCAACCGCCCATGGGTAAAGAAAAACCGTTTCTACATCAAATATGACGAACATCAATCCGAATAGATAATACCTGACATTGAATTGGACCCTTGAATCCTGAAAAGGATCGATTCCGCTTTCATAAGTCGTATATTTCATATCTGTCGGTTTATAAGGCCTTAGCAGTCTACCAAGAAATAAAGCGATCACAGGTAATAAAATACCGAGACAAAGGAAAACAAATACAATTAAATAATTATTTTGGTAAATATGCAGCTGTCCCATGTTCATCTCCCTTTATGGATAAATCATGTTAACTGGGTACAAGTTAAATTTGCCTGTCTTCTTTTTGGATACTGTAATAAAATATTATGCAGGGTAACAATCTTTTAGAAGCAACGTGATAGGAGGGGGTATGAAGCAAAAAATGTAAGCGTATACATTATAACATTAGGATAAAAACATGTCGACGAGTTAAGGTTTAAAATGGAAATTACTTTACCCTATAATTCGACATTTTTTCCCAATTCCGACATTCCATGTCAATATTCCTCAAAAACCTTCAGGATAAAAAAACACCTGATCTTACCACGAATGGCTTGATCAGGTGTTTTCAACAATTAAAGTTATCGCATTTCTGCAATTTGGATTCGGTTAATGGCACGTTTAAGCGCTAAATTAGCTCTTTTGGCATCATTTGATCCATCATTGTTCTGCAATCTTTGTTCAGCACGGGCTTTTGCTGCTTGAGCACGTGCAAGATCGATAGTTTCAGCTCTTTCAGCAGATTGAGCTAAAATGGTTACCACATCAGGGCGAACTTCTAAGAAGCCACCATTTACAGCTACATAGTCTGTGTTGCTTCCATTTTTAAGACGGACAGCACCAATGGTAAGCGGGGCTACAGTTGGAACGTGTCCAGCCATGATTCCCAGCTCACCGCTTTTAGCTTTAGTGCTTACCATTTCAACTTCTGCATCATATACTGGGCCATCGGGAGTAACAACATTGACTTTAATGGTCTTCATTTCATTCCCTCCTAGGTCCCTTTAATTAAGCCATTTCTTTTGCTTTAGCAACAACTTCTTCGATGCGGCCAACTAGACGGAAAGCATCTTCTGGAAGTTCGTCATATTTTCCAGCTAGGATATCTTTGAATCCTTGGACTGTTTCTTTAACTGGTACATAAGATCCCTTCTGACCAGTGAATTGTTCAGCCACGTGGAAGTTTTGTGACAAGAAGTTTTGAATTCTACGAGCACGTTGAACGATTACTTTTTCGTCTTCGCTTAATTCGTCCATACCCAAGATGGCAATAATATCTTGAAGTTCTTTATATTTCTGTAAAGTCGATTGCACTTGACGAGCCACTTTATAGTGCTCAGCCCCAACGATTTCTGGGCTAAGGGCACGAGAAGAAGACGCCAATGGATCAACTGCAGGGTAGATACCCATTTCAGAAAGTTTACGCTCAAGGTTAGTTGTTGCATCCAAGTGAGCGAAAGTTGTAGCTGGAGCCGGATCCGTATAGTCATCGGCAGGTACATAGATCGCTTGAATGGATGTAACTGAACCTTTATTTGTTGAAGTGATACGTTCTTGCAATTGACCCATTTCAGTAGCAAGAGTTGGTTGGTAACCAACCGCTGAAGGCATACGTCCTAGTAGGGCGGAAACCTCAGAACCTGCTTGTGTGAAACGGAAGATGTTATCGATGAAGAAAAGAACGTCTTGTCCTTGTTCGTCACGGAAATATTCAGCCATTGTCAAACCGCTTAGGGCAACACGCATACGTGCACCTGGCGGCTCGTTCATTTGTCCGAATACCATCGCTGTTTTCTTAATAACACCAGAATCAGTCATCTCGTAGAAAAGGTCATTACCTTCACGAGTACGCTCACCTACACCAGCGAATACCGAGATACCGCCGTGCTCTTGTGCGATGTTATTGATAAGTTCTTGGATAAGTACAGTTTTACCAACACCGGCTCCACCGAAGAGACCGATTTTACCACCTTTGATGTAAGGAGCAAGTAAATCTACTACTTTAATACCTGTTTCAAGGATTTCAACAGATGTTGATAATTCCTCGAATGTTGGTGCTTGTCTGTGAATTGGATCACGACGCACCTCTGCTGTAAGTGGTTCGAATAGGTCAATGTTTTCCCCTAATACGTTGAAAACACGACCTAGAGTAACTTCACCTACAGGTACTGAAATTGGAGCTCCTGTATCAACAGTCTCTGCACCACGGGTTAAACCATCAGTGGAAGACATTGCTACAGTACGAACTGTATTATCACCTAGTTGAAGGGCCACTTCAAGAGTTAGTCCTGTACCAGACGCTGTATTTTCGATTCTTAACGCGTTATAGATCTTAGGAAGTTGTCCGTCTTCGAATTTCACGTCAACAACCGGACCCATAACTTGAGTAACGCGTCCTATATTCATCGTTTTCCCTCCTAACGTTGCTTATAACGACTATCGAGTTTATGGAACGGCCAAGCTTCGTCCGGGCCGACCGCTCCTTTAATGATTTTATTCTAAAGCTGCTGCACCGCCGACAATCTCTGTAATTTCTTGAGTGATCGCTGCCTGACGTGCACGGTTATATTGTAATGAAAGTGAGTCGATCAACTCTTTTGCATTATCGGTCGCATTTTTCATTGCAGTCATACGTGCAGAGTGCTCACTTGCTTTACCATCTAATAAAGCACCATAAATCAAACTTTCTGCGTATTGAGGCAGTAATACCTCAAGGATTTCTTCTGCATTCGGTTCAAATTCATAAGAAGTCAATGTTGCATTGGAAGTATTGAAGTCAGCTAACGGAAGGACTTGCTTTTCCGTTACCTCCTGCTGGATTGGGCTGACATAATGGTTATAGTACATATAAAGCTCATCACACAGCTCATTCAGATATAAATTCACTGTCGATTTTGCAAGGGAGCTAATGTCAGCGAAAGACGGCTGATCAGGAACCCCAATTACTTCAAGCTCTACGTGCATGTTACGGCTGACAAAGAAATCACGGCCAACCCTTCCGATTGCGATAATGACGAACTCATCATTGGATTTATGACGTTCAAGAATGGTTTTATGAACGTGGCGAAGTATACTACTATTGTATGCCCCAGCCAATCCACGGTCCGATGTGATTACCAAGTAACCGGTTTTCTTAACTGGACGTGAAGTAAGCATTGGATGAGATGCATCCGTGCTTCCGTTCGCAATACTGGATACCACTTCTTGAATTTTTTCCATATATGGAACATATGCTTTAGCATTAGCTTCCGCACGGTTCATTTTAGAAGCAGATACCATCTGCATCGCTTTTGTAATTTGACTCGTCTTTTTCGTTGAAGTAATCCGAGACTTAATATCGCGTAAAGAGGCCATTCATTCTCACCACCCTTTATAAATTAGTTAGACCTTATTATTCAGAAATAACGAAGTTCTTTTTGAATTCGTTAATTGCAGCAACGATAGCAGCGTCTTCAGGAAGACCTTTTGTTGTGCGAATGTGATCTAATAATTCCGGATGAGAACGATCTAGGAACACATAGTACTCTTCTTCAAAACGAAGGATATCCGATACTGGAATATCATCTAAATGACCTTTAGTCAATGCATAGAAAATCATGACTTGTTTTTCTACTTTGATCGGTTTGTTTAGATCTTGCTTAAGGACTTCAACTGTACGAGCACCACGGTTAAGTTTTGCTTGTGTAGCAGCATCAAGGTCAGAACCGAATTGAGAGAATGCTTCCAATTCACGGTATGAAGCCAAGTCAAGACGTAATGTACCGGCAACTTTTTTCATCGCTTTAATTTGTGCAGATCCACCAACACGGGATACGGATAGACCAGCGTTAATCGCAGGACGTACACCTGAGAAGAACAAATCGGATTGTAAGAAGATTTGTCCATCAGTGATGGAAATTACGTTTGTTGGAATGTAAGCAGAGATGTCGCCTGCTTGTGTTTCAACAAATGGAAGCGCAGTGATTGAACCGGCACCTAAAGTGTCATTCAATTTTGCTGCACGCTCAAGTAAACGGGAGTGCAAGTAGAATACATCCCCTGGGAATGCTTCACGACCTGGAGGACGGCGAAGTAGCAAGGAAAGTTCACGGTATGCAGATGCTTGTTTAGAAAGATCATCATAAACCACAAGAACGTGCTTGCCGGCGAACATGAACTCTTCACCCATAGTCACACCAGCATATGGAGCTAGGTATAAAAGTGGTGCTGGTTGAGAAGCTGATGCAGATACAACGATTGTGTAATCCAAAGCACCATTTTTACGTAGTGTTTCAACAGTTCCACGAACCGTTGATTCTTTTTGACCGATAGCGACATAGATACAGATCATATCTTGGTCAGCTTGGTTAAGAATTGTATCGATTGCAACTGATGTTTTACCAGTTTGACGGTCACCTATGATTAACTCACGTTGTCCACGACCGATTGGAACCAATGCATCGATTGCTTTAATACCTGTTTGTAAAGGTTCATGTACTGATTTACGGTCCATTACACCTGTTGCAGGGCTTTCGATTGGACGAGTTTTTGTCGTAGCGATCGGGCCAAGGCCATCTAATGGTTGTCCAAGCGGATTCACGACACGTCCGATTAATTCTTCTCCAACTGGCACTTCCATGATACGGCCAGTACGGCGTACTTCACTGCCTTCTTTAATGTCTCTGAATGGTCCAAGAATAACAACACCTACGTTATTTTGCTCTAGGTTTTGTGCTAATCCCATTGACCCATTGGAAAATTCTAAGAGCTCCCCAGACATTGCATTATCTAAACCATGAACGCGTGCGATACCATCACCAACAGTGATAACCGTACCAACATCGCTTACTTTAATTTCCGACTGATAGTTTTCAATCTGCTTTTTAATCAGCGCACTGATTTCTTCAGCTTTGATGCTCATGAATTTCACCCCTATCTGTGAATATTAACCTAATAGTTGTTTGCTAAGGCGATCTAACTTACCGCTAATCGTCCCGTCATAAATGCGGTTACCGATTTGTAATTTGATGCCGCCAAGGATATTGCTATCCGTAATATTAGTGATGCGTAAATTTCTTTTGCCGATTTTTGCAGCAAAAGATGAAGACACAGCTTCCACTTCCGTTTCATTTAATGGACGTACTGTATAGACCGTTGCATCAGCTACTGAGTTTTCTTCATTCGCAAGTTCAATGAACTCTTGTGCCATTGCTGTCACTTCATCTGTACGATGACGCTCCACCATCAGCATCACAGTGTTTTGAACGGAAGAAGAAAGGCTTGCAAATGCATTTGCAATCAAAGCGCCTTTTGCATCTTTAGTCATTTTAGGATGAGCCAGGAAGCTTAATAGCTCATTATCTTTTGTAAAAACTTCATTCACTATGCGAAGCTCTTCTTCAAGTTGGTTAATGAGATTTTGCTCTTTCGCAATTTGGAAAAGGGCAACGGCATAACGCTTTGCTACTGTTATATCGCTCATTTCCCTTCTCCTGCCTCTTGAATGTAGTCATTAATCAATTGCTCTTGATCTGCTTCGGATAGTTCTTTTTCAATTACTTTAGAAGCAATAAGTACGGATAAAGATGCCACTTGCTCGCGTAAAGCCGTAATGGCTTTTTCTTTTTCCTGTACGATTTCACGCTTAGCTGTTTCTTTGACGCGTTCAGCTTCAAGACGTGCTTGATTCACGATCTCTTCACGCTGTGCTTCACCTTGAAGTTTTGCGTTTTCTATAAGTTGTCCCGCTTCAGTGCGAGATTGTTTTACGATTTCACGTTGTTCTTCTAAATATTTAAGTGCTTCTTGTCTGCTAGCTTCAGCTGCTTGAATTTCATTTGCAACATGTTCTTCACGTTGAGTCATGATGCCCATTAGAGGACCCCATGCAAATTTCTTCAGCAACGCTAACAAAATGATAAACATTACTAATTGGTATAACATGTCTCCGCCATTAAAGCCATGAGACGTTGACCCAAGTACAAAGCTGCTTGTTAACACGCTTGGTTCACTCCCTTCACGAGTTTCACTTCTTAAAGCGTTCATTATATGAACTTTAGAAAACTATGCTCTTAAACTGTATAAAAACAGGATTGTGGACATAAAGGAAAGGCGAAGGTTCACATGGAACGAACTTCGCCATTTTTGAACTTTTTGAAGGTTCTATTAACCACCATATACCATAAACGCAATTACTACCGCGATGATAGGCATCGCCTCAACTAAACCTACCCCGATGAACATTGTTGTTTGAAGCATACCGCGAGCTTCTGGTTGACGAGCGATACCTTCTACTGTTCTTGAAACGATAAGACCATTACCAATACCTGCACCTAGTGCTGCTAAACCAATTGCAATTGCTGCTGCAAGAAGACCTACTGAACCTGTCATTATAAATATCCTCCTTAGATTGTATCAAAATTTATTATTTTTTTAGTTCTAAATGAACTTATAATTAATGGTCGTCACTGACTTTATGAGACAGATAAACCATTGTTAACGTGACAAAGATAAACGCTTGGATACTACCGACGAAAATACTATAGCCTTGCCATACTAATGTAGGCACAATTGCACCAATAAATCCGGCAGCTCCACTAAATGCCAGGGTGCCCGCTAATAGACTCAGCAAAACTTCACCAGCATAAATGTTACCATATAGACGCAGACCAAGTGTCAAGGAGTTTGTAAATTCCTCTACAAGTGTCATTGGGTTTTTATAAGCTTTAAAGTAACCCTTGGCGCCTTTCATTTTTATAGCATAATAATGCGTTAAACCTAAAACCATGACTGCAAGAGTCAATGTGATAACTGGGTCGGCTGTTGGTGATTTCCACCAAAGCACTCCATCGTAACTAATTGCAAACGGAAGACCTAGCATATTGGACACAAAAATGTACATTAGCAAAGTCATACCAAGCAGTTGAAACTGACCACCTGTTCTCCAGTCCATGTTACTATTAATAATACCCTTAACGAAATCCATAATCCATTCCATGAAATTCTGCATGCCGGTTGGCTTCATGGCAAGCTTACGTGTACCAAGCACAGCAAGTATGAACACAACTAGACTGGCAACTGTAATCATTAGGACGTTACTCAAGTTAAAGGTAAGACCCATAAATTCTTGTAAGGGTGCTTCATGATTCAACTATATTCACCTCTCTTCCCCGCTATCGACGTATTAATTGGATGAAAAAATCTATAAAAATGACAATATAAGCTGTCATTAATCCCCATACAACACTTATCAGATGAAAATGCTCCGGAAATTCCAATGCAATGAGTACCGCTAGACCTGCGGATGCCATTCGTGTCATCGTCCCAAGAGATTTCGTTTTCTTTCCTTCATCGAGCGCCTGACTGAACTTTTTCATTTTCTGATTGATCAGCCATAGATTGTATAAACTCAAACTCGTACCCAGTATAAGCCCAGCAAAAACGGCTTGATAACTCGTAAGTCCCCATCCAACAACATAAACCGCCAGAAGAAAAATTATATATTTACTCTGCCTGTTGAACATGATTTTCATTTCTGGCATTTTTCATTTAATCTCCTGAGAAATATTTTCGTACTGAATGAAGCATTGCTTGTAAACCTAGCAAGTCCACAAAGAAGGCCAATTACTAATAGCAGCGGTTCGAATCTTAGGTTCTGACGAGTAAAAGAAGATACCGAACAAAACTGATCCGACTATTTGAGAAAGAATCGCTGACATCAAAGTCATAGCCATTTTAGACGGCGATCATTTGACGCAAGTTGCATCCTCGCGGTTGAATTTGGTGGAGGATAGAAAACATTTCATGCTGTAAAAATCTGCATGCCGGGCTCCTGAAAACCCTCTCATTTTACATCCTTTGTTAGCATACAATAGGCTAGAATCATTGTCAATGAGTGGTTAGTGAAATTTGTCACAGGTTTGTAATTATTAACGAATTGTTCACAAATTATTTTTTTTATACTATTGACATCCATTTTATTTTACTTATTGTCCTCTCTTCACTCGATAAGTAACGTCTTTTCTATCCGATCTTCCCTTCCGCCCCTTCTTGCAAAGATTATCGCCTTATATATTCCTTTAGGCGGCAAGTCCTTTTTCAATACATCTTTTTTGATCAAACCGGGAGGAGCCGATCTGGACCAATCCAAATATCCAGCGAATTTCAAGCTATCTTCCTCATAAAGGGCAATACCGAATTCTTCAGCCCCGCGCGGAAGATACATTTCGTATCGATATGTGCCTTCCTGGTCCCCTTGGCCAAAATCAAATCCCATTATCCTTGGATAATCAGGCTCTTCTTTTACATATAAATAAGGAAGGGATATTCTTTTGGTTCCTTCCATTATAATGAGGTATCCATCAAAGACTCCCTTTTTAAGCTCGGCTGGGTTGACCTGCAATCCGACTTTTATCCGTTTCTTTTCCTTCGGTTTCAAAGTAAGGGATTTCGGCAATTCCCAAGTTAGCCCCGTCTCTTTTAATGGGACCATGAATGAGTACTTCCTCATTTCCGTTCCGGTATTTTCTATGACTATCGTTTCATGATGCTCTTCAATTCCCTCTTTTTTTGTATACATCCCAAAGGACAATGAGCTTGGATTCAAGAGTGTGTCCGCTTTTAACGCTTCGTCGACCTGGATGCGTCCAGCCCCCTGTTCATATGTGTGATACAATTGATACGCTGTTTTCCTCAATGGCTTGGAAGTGCTCATCAATGCAGATTTCACTTGGTCAGGAGTCCATTCCGGGTGTTTTTGCAGGATTAAGGCGCATGCACCTGCAACATGCGGTGCGGACATACTTGTTCCATCCAGGGACATATATCCTTTAGGAATGGTGCTTTCAATTTCCACTCCCGGTGCCAATACGTCAGGCTTTATTCCCCACGATACGGTTACCGGTCCCCTGGAGCTAAAATCCGCGAGCCTATCCTGCTCGTTCTTATAAACAAATTGAACGGTTTTGCTCTGGCCTTGCTCCATGATTTGCTTGAGCTGCAATCCATCTCTTCTATTAATAGAAGCAGCTGGGATGTTCATTTCTTTTTCCAAGCTTCCAGTAAAGCTCCCGCTCGTATTATTAAAAACAATTACCCCCTTCGCACCTGCCTTTTCTGCATTGGATACTTTCTGCTGGAAGGTAAGTGTGCCACGTTCCATCAATACAATCTTATCCCGAACATTCTTCAGGTCCTTTTCATTACCCAGTCCCCCATATATGACATCCTCGGAAAACGTCAGGTTCCATTTTTTAGAGCCTTGAAACAAGGTTAAATGCGATTGATGCTTTTTTGATCCAAGTCCGTAAATCATATACGGAACCCTTAAGGGAGGAGTCGAAGCCCCAACGGAAATAGCTTTTTCCGCTGTACCGGGTGAACCGACGGTCCATACAGCCGGACCGGAATTCCCGTTTGATGTCACGGCAACGATGCCGCTTTCCACAGCCTTATTCAACGCGAGGGAGATGGGTAAATCAGGACCATTGACGTTATTGCCTAGAGAGAGGTTCAATACATCCACCTTATCCTTTATGGCTGACTCAATGGCCGTCAATACTTGATCTGTATCTCCAGAACCGCCTGGCCCCAAAGCTCGATATGCGTAAATCTCCGCTTCAGGTGCGACGCCTTTCATTTTTCCATTGGCTGCAATGATGCCTGCCACATGAGTGCCATGCAATGTATCCAGGTCGCCTTGATTTTTGGTTTCCATTGGATCTGCATCACCGTCAACCAGATCCTTACCTCCTTTATAAGCTCGTTGCAAATCGGGATGTGTATAATCGATGCCAGTATCGATTATCCCTACCTTTATCCCTTTCCCGGTGATCCGGTGATTCTCCTTATCAAAGAAACCCCTGACCCTGTCTCCTCCTATGTATGGGACACTTTTATCCAACACGGCTTGATAAACGGATACTTCCGTTACGGCCTGAATTCCCCCCTCCTTTTTAAGTTGTTCTATTTCTTTCATTTTCCCGTGAAGGGAAAATCCATCCAGGGCAACCGAATAAACATTCCGTAATTGAAGAGATGGATATCTTTCAAGCAGTTTTTCGATCTTTTTTCGATTAAAAGCCTTATCCATCGTGACAACAACCGTTACTTCCTTAGATTCAGATAGTTTTGGTAAAGGCGGCAAAATGACTTTTGCGAAGCCCTTTTCATTTTGATAAATAAATATAAAAAGGAAAACAAACACTATGAACGTTTTCTTTCCCAACATAATCATCCCCTTAGCAGTTATCTTTTCTCAACAACCTCGGAGTATGCAAATAAAAAAAGGAAAAGCGTATGGCTTTTCCTTTTTTATGGTTCAAATCTAGTTGGCGGCATATTCACTTGCTTAAAATAGTACCGGATCGCTTCAGCTATGCGGACCGAAGCATTTCCGTCCCCATATGGATTTGAAGCTTTGGACATTTTTTCGTGCACCTCTTGATCGGTGAGCAATTCATGTGCCAAATCATATATGGTTTGTTCATCAGTACCAGCCAATCTTAAGGTTCCAGCCGCAATCCCCTCAGGACGTTCGGTCGTATCCCTTAAAACTAGGACGGGTACACCAAGTGACGGTGCCTCTTCCTGGATTCCTCCAGAATCAGTCAAAATCAGATAGGCTCTAGAAGCGAAGTTATGGAAATCCAATACATCCAACGGTTCGATCAAATGAACCCGCGGATCGTCCCCGAGAACTTCGTTTGCCAATTCTTGAACAAGCGGATTTAAATGAACAGGATATACCACTTGAACATCATCATGCTCAACAATGATTCTCTTAACGGCCCTGAAGATATTCCTCATGGGTTCCCCTAGATTTTCCCTCCGATGGGCGGTAAGCAAAATGAGCCTGTCTTCTCCAAGGCCATTTAAAACCGGATGGGAATATGTCGACCTTACAGTCGTTTTTAAAGCATCCGTTGCCGTATTTCCCGTCACGAAGATATTATCCTTCTTGTTTTCGTTCAGCAGATTCTCCTCGGCTTTCGAAGTCGGCGCAAAATGCAAATCCGCCATCGTACCCGTAAGCTGTCGATTCATCTCTTCGGGATAGGGGGAATACTTATTCCATGTGCGCAGCCCCGCTTCTACATGCCCAATGACAATTTGATTATAAAAAGCTGCCAGACTGGCGACAAACGTTGTGGTTGTATCACCATGAACGAGAACAATATCTGGTTTAGCTTCCTTCATTACGGAATCAAGACCATTTAATGCTCTTGTTGTAATGTCAGCAAGCGTTTGCCTTTCCTTCATTATGTCCAAGTCATAGTCCGGCTGTATGGAAAATAGTTCGAGAACTTGATCTAACATTTGGCGATGCTGAGCCGTAACAGCAACGATCGGCTTGAAATATTCTGGGTGTTTTTGAAATTCGAGTACTAAGGGAGCCATTTTGACAGCTTCTGGTCTCGTCCCGAAAATGGTCATGACTTTAATCGGTTTGTTCATTCGTGACACCTCAGTTTCTTTCCTTATTTTGTGCCGAATAAACGATCTCCTGCGTCTCCAAGACCTGGAACGATATAACCATGTTCATTCAGTTTTTCGTCAAGACCCGCAATATAGATATCAACATCAGGATGAGCTTCTTTTAAAGCTTCTACACCTTCTGGAGCTGCAATCAAACACATGAATTTAATATTGACTGCACCGCGCTTTTTAATGGAATGGATCGCTTCGATGGCTGATCCGCCAGTGGCTAGCATCGGGTCAACGACAATGCATTCCCTTTCTGCCAAGTCACTTGGCATCTTCGCATAATATTCAACCGGTTTCAATGTTTCAGGATCACGGTAAAGTCCAACATGTCCAACCTTTGCAGCAGGAATCAGCTTAATGATTCCGTCCACCATCCCTATGCCTGCACGTAAAATCGGGACGATCCCCACTTTTTTACCAGAAAGCATTTTCACTTTCGCTGTGCTTACAGGCGTTTGGATTTCCACTTCTTCCAGCGGCATATCCCTCGTGATTTCAAATGCCATCAATGATGCAACTTCATCCACTAGTTCACGGAATTCTTTTGTTCCTGTATTTTTATCACGTATATAGGCTAATTTGTGTTGAATTAACGGGTGATCGAAAACATAAACTTTTCCCATTTGGCATCTCTCCAATTCCATTGCTTAGTTTTGCGCTTTTTTATGATTTCCCTAATCGAATAGAAAAATTTTCGTGTCTTTTAAAATTCACTTCAACCTATTTTACAGAAAAATGTTTCAATCTTCAATAAAGGTTTAGTTGTCAGACCTATTTTCACTATTCGGATTCTTCTAACACACTGACCTTCCATAAATGCAAAAAAACCGCTCCCTTTAAAGGGAGCGGCTCCGATATTACAATGAAGGATACAATTCAAATTTGTTCGCTAATGATTCAACACGCTGTTTTGCTTCTTCAAGCTTAGCTGCGTCTTCATTATTTTTCAATACAAGTCCGATGATAGCAGCTATTTCATCCATGTCTTCCAATCCGAAGCCACGTGATGTCACTGCCGCAGTCCCAATACGTATACCGCTGGTAACGAAAGGTTTTTCCGGGTCATAAGGAATCGCATTTTTGTTCACGGTAATACCGATTTCATCTAAAACATGCTCTGCGATCTTTCCCGTTAATCCTGTAGAGCGCACATCAAGAAGAATCAAGTGATTGTCCGTTCCATCAGAAACAAGAGTGAACCCTTCTTTCTTCAAACCTTCACCCAAACGTTTAGCATTGTCGATGATTTGTTGGGCATATACTTTAAAATCATCTTGAAGCGCTTCGCCGAATGCAACAGCCTTAGCTGATATAACATGCATCAAAGGACCGCCTTGAATTCCAGGGAAGATGGATTTATCGATCTTCTTACCGAATTCCTCTTTACAGATGATCATCCCACCGCGTGGTCCACGAAGTGTTTTATGAGTAGTTGTCGTTACAAAGTCAGCATAAGGAATTGGACTTTGATGTAATCCAGCCGCAACTAAACCTGCTATATGCGCCATGTCGACCATTAAATATGCCCCGACTTCATCCGCAATTTCACGGAATCGCTTGAAGTCGATTTCCCGTGGATATGCACTTGCACCCGCTACGATCAATTTAGGTTTGTGTTGACGCGCTTTTTCCAATACATCATTGTAATCGATACGGTGATCTTTTTCGTCTACACCATATTCAACAAAATTGTAGTTAACACCACTGAAGTTTACTGGACTTCCATGTGTTAAGTGACCACCATGCGAAAGGTTCATCCCAAGCACTGTGTCGCCAGTTTGAAGCACTGTAAAGTAAACGGCCATATTGGCTTGAGCTCCAGAGTGAGGCTGTACGTTCACATACTCGCCTCCGAAAATTTCTTTCGCACGCTCACGCGCTAAATCTTCAACGATGTCTACATACTCACATCCGCCATAGTAACGTTTCCCAGGGTATCCTTCTGCATACTTATTAGTCAAGACTGACCCTTGCGCTTCCATGACAGCTTCACTCACGAAGTTTTCAGAAGCAATAAGCTCAATTTTACTTCTTTGACGCCCTAATTCCAGTTGAATTGCGTTAAACACTTGCTCATCTTGCTTTGCTAAACGATTCATTCCGTAATTCCTCCTCAAATTGTGCGTGATTCGCTTTTTAGTATTTATGTGCAACATGCCTTCAAAAAGCATGAAAAAGCCTTACCAATAATTATTAGAAAATTCTACTCCATTTTAACATGTCTAATTTAGAAGTGATAGTCTAATTTTATCGAACATTAAATGTTTTTTCATTTAAAAATGTTCGTATTTAACATCGAAATTGTGATAAATAGCTCTTTCACCCTATATTCCATGAGCGGAATCACCATTCTATTAGCACTATTAAAGAAAGTTTTTTCTTCTAAGCCTTACCTTGAGCTTTACGATTTTGCCCGCCTCAATTAAAAAACAGCATTCCCCATCCGAGAAATGCTGTCTTACTTACCCATTAAGTACAACTCTTGTTTTCAGAGAGGTCCCGATAAACTGCACGCTCCCCGCCAATCAGTTTCGGACGGGTTTTTGCCATGGTCACATGTGCATGTCCTATTTCTTTAATGGCAGAGCGGATCGGGACCGCAACATGCTTCAGATGCATACCAATGAATGTGTCTCCAATATCTATCCCCGCATCCGCTTTGATATGTTCAACGACGACTGCATCTTTCCATTGCTGATAGGCGTACGTCGCCATCGATCCCCCAGCTGTTCTTACAGGAACGACCGAAACTTCTTCATAACCATAACGAATCGCGGTTTCCCTTTGTAAAACCAAGGCCCTGTTTAGATGCTCACAACATTGAAATGCAACCTGAACACCCGTTTTTCCTTGAAAATCCCTCACAACGGAAAAAATCATCCCAGCAACATCGAGCGTCCCGTCAGTACCGATCCTTTTCCCGATCACTTCACTTGTACTGCAGCCAATAACCAGTAGCTGTTTCTCTTTTAAAGCCGTCTGTTCTTGGAACTCATATAAAAGTTCCCGAAACTGGTTTTCCCATATCTCAAGCTCATTTGAAAATGTAGCATCACTTGTCATGAAAACGCATCCTTTCAATAAGAAAACTTGCTATCGGAACTCTCCAAAAACCATAAGAATTAGCTGTGCTTACCTTCGTACTCCGCAATCTTACCGATCCTGTTTTGATGGCGCCCGCCCTCAAAATCCGAAGTCAGCCATGTTTGGGCAATTTCCCTGGCAAGACCCGGACCAATGACACGTTCCCCCATCGCTAACATATTGGTATCATTATGCTGACGGGTCAATTTCGCACTATAGACATCATGAACCAATGCACATCGTATTCCTTTGACCTTATTGGCAGCAATGCTCATTCCGATTCCAGTTCCACAGATTAAAATGCCCCGATCGAACTCACCCCGTGCCACTTTTTCAGCAACCGGCAAGGCATAATCAGGATAATCCACCGACGTACTGCATTCACAGCCAAAGTCCTCAAATGGAATCTGTAACTCATTCAATAAATTCTTTATTTCTTCACGGATATGTATACCACCATGATCCGAAGCAATCGCAACTTTCATCATAATCCTCCTCTAGCTTTTTCATTTGATTTTATTGTGTCACAAAATTATGAAAAGATAAAGGATGTCCATCACTTCCCGCAAAGAAGCAGGAAACCAACTCTGGTTTCCTGCTAGCGGGTAATGGTCCTGTTCAACTTTTCCGCTTTCACTTTAAGTTCCATTGCCGATTTTCCGACATTTCCCATGACTATCCCTTGTTCGTTTGTGACAGCCGTCACTTCTTCCGCTCCAGCAGATGCTTATTCTGCAATAGCAGCCACTTCTTGGGACTGCCTTTATCCTATACCAAGCTTAGTAATATCTTTTACTCCAGCGGCCACATTATGTACCCCAGTTCAATTTTTAAGCCTTTTGACTAATTCATCTATCAATTCCTGCAGCTCCCTGAACGTTTCCCGATAAATGCCTTCAGAACCGCCGAACGGATCCATTATGTCTCTATCATATTTATCGCCGAGAATGAATTCTTTTAAAGTAAAGGTCTTATCGATCATTTGGGGGTATGAACGGGCAATGGCCGATTTATGCCCTTCCGTCATGGTGAAGATATGAGTCGCCCACTCCATTTCCTTCGCGGATAAAGGCGTTGAATGATGATTATGCACTATGTCATTTTCAACCAATACATTTTTAGCATGCATCGAAGCATCCTGACCTGTCGAAGCATACACGCCTGCGGACTTCACTTCAACACCCGCAATATTCTTGTTTTTCAATATCGCTTCTGCCATCGGGCTTCGGCATGTGTTACCTGTACATACAAATAATACTCGGATCATTTTAACGCCTCCTTTTTTATTCATTATAAGCTATCGCCCGTTTATTATAGTCAAAAAATCACTGTCATTGTGTCCGAAGAAAAATAAAAACCGCCCCGTTAATCGGAACAGTTGAGGAAGGAAGAATATGAATTCAGGCGGATCAAAAAGAGAACAATAATTTCAATCCAAACGCACACAGGATGCTTCCGCCTAGAATCTCACTATACACGCCAAGCAAACCCTGCATTTTTCTACCCAGTAAAAGCCCCGCCCATGTTAATAGAGTGGCGGCAAACCCAAAACAAAGAACGGTTAAAATCGTTTTGGCACCGTAAATCCCCAGAGTCAACCCTACCGAGAAGCTATCCAGGCTTACCCCTAAAGCAAAAATGATTAAACCTTTCCCGACAGGAGCCAGCATCTTATTTTGCATGGCACCAGCTCCATCCTTTTTACCAGGAATAAACATCTGTATACCAAGAATGATCAACAAGAGACCGCCGGCGTATGTAGCGAAGGTCCCGAATTTTTCTGAAATGAAACGGCCTGCCCCCATTCCAAGCAAGGGCATCCAAATATGAAAAATGCCTACTGTCAAACCTATAAACAGAATTTGCCTCAACCTTAGCTTAAACATTCCCATTCCAAGGCCCACTGAAAAGGCATCCATTCCCAACGCGAAGGCCATTAGCAATAAGGTGATGATTTCTCCAGCAAATGTATTCATTCCAATCCCCCTCGGACGTGCCTACTACATGTTATGCATGTCCGAAAAGAAATAGAAGGATAAATCAGTCCTTATTACACATGTTCCTTGATGATTTGATGACCTGCAGCCTTCTCAAGCCGGTTCATGACCGCAGCCCCTATTCCATGGTCAGGAAACATTTCACTAAAAATGACATCGACCTCCAGCTCGTCAAACTGTCTTAAGGCATCATATAAGCCTGTCGCAACTGTATGTAAATCGGCTAATGAACCTGGGACAACCACATAATCCGCCTTATAATCCTGTTGATGTTCATAAGCCGTAATGATGCCCACCTTTAACCCGTCACTTCTTTTCTCATCCACAAGCTTCTGAAGGAAAGCTTGATTACCTTTGACTAAAAATAGAGGGGCCTTCGGTGCATAGTGGGTATATTTCATGCCCGGGGCTTTTGGCGCCGTTTCCTGATTCTTCAAAGCGACATCTTGCCTGACTTCCCCTATTACCGCTTCCAGCTGTTCCAGGGTCACCCCGCCAGGCCTTAAAATAACAGGGACTTCCACAGTGCAATCCAGTACTGTGGATTCCACGCCCACACCTGTATTCCCGCCATCGACTATACCTGCAATCCGGCCCATCAAGTCAGCTTCAACATGTTTTGCTGAAGTGGGGCTTGGTTTACCGGAAGTATTTGCACTTGGAGCCGCAATGGGCAAATCACTCGCACGAATAAGGCCAAGGGCAACCTGGTGATCCGGCATCCTGACAGCCACCGTGTCCAATCCAGCTGTCACAAGGTTCGATAGCTGGCCCGGTTTTCGTTTCATGATCAAAGTCAAAGGACCCGGCCAAAATTCTGCCATTAGCTTCCGGGCCTGTTCCGGAATCTCTTCTACAATACCTGACAACTGGTCATCCGAGGCTATATGAACGATTAAAGGATTATCACTCGGACGCCCCTTTGCTTCGAACACTTTTTTGACCGCCTCGTCATTTTTGGCATTCGCGCCGAGTCCATAAACGGTCTCCGTAGGAAAAGCAACCACTTGATTAGCCTTTAATAATTCAGCTGATTGTGTAATCTGGGGATAACTTTGTAAATTATCCACATTTTTATCCACTGACCAAATTTTCGTTTTCATTTTGAACACCATCGCCTTTTAACATTTCTTATTTTATATAATCGCTTTAATATGAACGGTATTTTCAACTTAACGTACGAATTCCGCTTAAAAGATACTTTGAAAGTATAAAAGAAGTATACACATAATTCAAGTGTTATCCACAAATTGGGGATAACCACATCGAATCCGTGGATAAGTTTGTGGATATTAATAATTAATGACAGACTTTTTTGATTTTTTGTTAATAACCCTGTGGATATGTTTTTAAAATTATCTGAATTTAAAGAAGAGGGACTCAGCCCCCTCCTTAAAATAGATCATTGAAGATTTCTGCAAACAAGGACTTCACTTCCACCTCGGGCTCCTTTTCCCCTTCATATAATTGTTGACCTTTTTCATTGGATGCCGCAAGTTCAACCTTGTTTTCTTCAACTTTCCCTTCAATGACTTCCTCTGTCACCTGTTCCTTATCTTTCACTACCGCCACTTCTTCTTTTACCTCTGGCTCTACAACCTCTTCTTTTACCGTTAATTCCGGTGCTTCCTCTTTTACGCTCTCCACGATTACCTCTTCTTCAACTACTTCTTCCGGCCCTTTTTCCTTTTCAGCCAGCACTTCTTCTTCAACCACTTCCTCCGCAACAGGTTCACTCTCTTCATTCGTTGCAGCATACGCCTTTCCTTCCGAAGTCAATGACCCTTCCCCTTCATCCTCGACAATCGGACTTTGACTTACAGCCGTCCCATTTGAAAAATCCAAGAAACACAATGGGGGAAATAACACACACCACCAATTAGCGCCGTCCCCTTCACCAAGCGTGATAATCACTGCTTCATATTCCCCTGCCGGATATAAATACTGCCCGTACAGTTTTGTCGGAAATTCAGCTTGTCCAAAATCCACTTTCACCGACTGCTCCAAACCCTGTTCCTTTATTACCGCCTCAGCCGTCGCCTGGATATCCGGCAGATGCGAGGTGATCACATCCCTCGCTTCATCCAAAGAAGTAAGCTCAGCGACCCACTTTGTGATATCTTCATTTACCTTATCCCTAATCAGCCGTTTAACCGCTTGATCCTCTTCTGCATCACTATTGGCGAGTATCCGCAGCCGAATCGCCTCATCCGGAATTACCTTCGTATCTTCTGCACCGACCATCTCCGCTTTAGGCATATATATACTTACGATCGTTCCTATAGTTAAGATTAATAGATAAATAATGGCTAAATGTTTAGTTTTCATCGCCTTCGCCCCCTCACATGAATTAGTCTCACCATTTTCCAGCTATCTTAAACTAGTAAAAACAAAAAAAGTTGATAGCTGGAAATATAGATTCCAAAGGATTAATGAGGGTGTTGTCCCAAAAAAAAAAAAAAAAAACGTCTCACATAAGGGAGACGGATCATTTTAATTCAGCAAAGACCATTCGATCTTTTTCATTAATGTCATTTGTGATGGATACTTCCGCGGCAGGAAAGGTTCGCTTCAATAAATCGGCAACCGCCGCACCCTGCCCTGCACCCACTTCAAAACCGATCAGTCCAGGTACCTTCATGACCAAAGGTAACTGTTCCATAAAGCGGCGGTAAAAATCCAGCCCATCGATACCGGCAAACAATGCACGATGTGGTTCATGACCAGTCACGACCACTGACATGGATTTATGATCATCTTCTGGTATATATGGAGGATTCGATAAAAGAATGTCCACCTTCTCGTTCATATTCATGAACGGCGAAAGCAAATCACCTTGCATGAACTCCACTTCGGCACCAAGTGATTCGGCATTTTTCCGCGCCACCTCAAGCGATGGTTCCGCTATGTCCGTGGCCGTCACCATCAGGTTTGATTTTTCAAGTTTCATCGTTATGGCAATTGCGCCGCTGCCAGTCCCAATATCAGCTAAACGGAGCTTCTGTCCCTCCATAAAAATGGCCGGGAGTTTACGTAATGTATAATAAATCAATTCTTCTGTTTCCGGTCTCGGTATGAGCACTTCTTCATTCACAAAAAAGGTCCGTCCATAAAATTCTTCACTGCCGATTATATATTGGATGGGCGTCCCCTCAGCATGCAGCTCAATAGCGTCCTTAAATTTCCCAAAATCCGCTTCACTAAGCTCATCATGAAGGTTGGCCAGCATTTTGGAGCGAGTTTGTTTTAAAAAGTGCTGTAACAGGATTTCCCCAGCATTGGCATCACGATCATTTTCCTTTAAAAAAGAAGAAGCCCATTTAAGGGCTTCAAACACTTTCACGGCAGAATTACTCATCTGCATTTTCCAGCCTTGAAGATTGGTCTTCCATGATTAATGCATCAACGACTTCATCCAGTTTACCTTCCATGATTTGATCCAGTTTTTGAATCGTTAAACCAATGCGGTGGTCGGTAACGCGGTTTTGCGGGAAGTTATAAGTGCGAATCCTTTCAGATCGATCGCCCGTTCCAACGGCCAGCTTCCTATTTTGATCATATTCCGCCTGTATTTCGCGATTGATTTTATCGAACACCCTGGCACGCAAAACCTTCATTGCTTTTTCTTTGTTCTTGATTTGTGATTTTTCATCTTGACAGGATACAACCGTATTAGTCGGAATATGAGTCAAGCGCACCGCTGACATTGTCGTATTGACACTTTGCCCTCCAGGACCGCTTGATGCAAAGGTATCGACACGAATATCCTTATCATGGATTTCAACTTCCACTTCCTCAGCTTCAGGTAAAACGGCAACCGTGGCTGTGGATGTATGAATCCGCCCGCCTGATTCCGTTTCAGGTACTCGCTGAACGCGATGGGCTCCATTTTCGAATTTCAACTTTGAATAAGCGCCATTACCATTAATCATGAATATGATTTCCTTGTAGCCGCCAAGCCCAGTAGGATTAGCTTCAATTACTTCAGTCCGCCAGCCCTGCACCTCGGCAAAACGGCTATACATCCGGTATAGACTGCCTGCAAATAAGGCCGCCTCATCTCCGCCCGCCGCTCCGCGGATCTCCATGATTACGTTTTTATCATCGTTGGGGTCTTTCGGAATAAGCAATATTTTCAGCTTATCCTCAAGGCCTTGTATGGTCTCTTCAAGTTCATTGATCTCTTCTTTTACCATTTCACGCATTTCCGCATCAAGTTTCTCCTCCAGCATCGCCTTCGCTTCCTGAAGTTGCTCACGAACCGCTTTATATTCTTTATAAGTCGATGCGGTCTCTTGAATGCTGGATTGCTCCTTGGAATATTCCCTTAGCTTCTTGGAGTCATTAATGATCTCCGGGTCACTTAATAGTTCATTCAATCTTTCATATCTATCTTCTACTGCTTGCAAACGATCAAACAAATTATTCACCTCATAAATTTTCCAAAACATCTGAAACGAATTGGAAGTAATCCATCTTTTATTACTATAAATAAGTAGCTCAGTGCCCCAGCTCAGTTCACTTCTAGGTTAATTATAGTATAGGTGAATAATCAACGTCAAAGAGATTCAAAAATGTCGTGCCGTTACTTGTTTAATTCGACATCTACATTATATTGAGGCACAACCCTGTTTATCATGCCTTGTATTCGCTGCATTTCCTTATTTCTTTCTTTTTCGGTCTTGATTTTGCCTTTATCATGGACCGTAACGTGTATGGTATTTCCATTAAACCAAACGGAACCGGCCTCATAATCAGTTTCCGATTCGATCACCCCGCGGATTTCATCAATTTGCTGCCCCATGGATGGAGAATTATTGGATGTATGATGCGGTGTGTTGAGGACCTGATCTGATGGTCGTTCCGCTTCATTATCCCAATCATTATTGGATACTTGATTTAAACCATTGCCAACCCTGCCATCCCGGGATTGATCTCCATATTCCGAATCATTATTTATTGCATTGTCATTTTGACCGCATGCCGTTAGTGCAGCAAGCAAAAAGGCCGTCATAATAAGCAGTTTTGATTTCATATTTTTTCCCTCCATTTTGACTGGTTAAGAAGAACATTTCCTCGTTAGCCTACCCAAAATGGGGCAATATTTATCTTTTATTTCCCTTCCATGTATTGGTCAGGCCACCTAATAACTCGATAGTCTTTTCCACTTTTCCGCATAAAAAAAGCACCCTGTGATCTCATTGGATCATAGGGCACCATCATTCAAATATGTTCTTTAATCCCAACAGCCTGCTTACCTGGAACTTCGTGATGATGGCGGCAGCGGGGCTCGTACGATTCCGATGCACCCACAAGGATGATCGGCTCATCATAGGAGGCCGGCTCCCCATCTATCAAGCGCTGTGTCCTGCTCGCAGGTGATCCGCATACTTCACACACTGCCTGCAGCTTAGTCACCGCTTCTGCAAGCGATAATAGAACAGGCATAGGACCGAATGGTTCACCTCTGAAATCTTGATCGAGTCCAGCCATAATCACTCGATAACCGCTGTCCGCAAGATGCTGGGCAACCCCGATAATTTCATGATCAAAAAATTGCACTTCATCTATTGCAATGATATCCAGGGGCTTGTCCAAATACTTAAAAATATCCGTTGAATGGGCAATCGGTTTTGCCATCACAGAAGAGCCATTGTGTGATACGACAGCCTCTTCCGCATAGCGATTATCAATAGCTGGTTTAAATACAGCTATCTGCTCTTTAGCAAATTGAGCACGGCTGACTCGTTTAATCAATTCTTCAGATTTACCTGAAAACATGCTTCCGCAAATAAGCTCGATCCAGCCTGTTTGTTTCATTACATACATGGAAACAGCTACTCCCTTCCACCTGTCGATCCATTGGCCATAATTGAAGTCGACCTGGCTTTGTATAAATTCTTACTTGTTTATGGAAAAGAAAAAACAGGCAAGAAAAATACTTGCCTGTTTTTTAAAAAGTCCGGCTTATTTAATACCGTATTTTTTGTTGAAACGATCAACACGTCCGCCAGCTTCAGCGAATTTTTGACGACCAGTATAGAATGGATGGCACTCTGAACAAGTCTCAACTTTGATCTCTTCTTTAACTGAACCAGTTTCAAAAGTGTTTCCGCAAGAGCAAATTACTTTTGAAAGCTTATAATTTGGATGAATTCCAGTTTTCATTCTTTTCAGCTCCTTATGCCCTGAATCATTCGAAACAGAGTTATATACTTCAAGTTGAGGGAAAAGCACCCTCACATTTATTGTAAAAACACATGAACTCATTATAACAACTTAAAACTAGTTGTGCAACTGTTTGTTTCTTACAGGGTTTAAGAACGTTTTACGCTCGCTGGACCCTTTTTCATTTCTGACATCTCTTCATCCAGCTTACTGAAAAATTCTTCATTGCCTTTTGTCTGTTTTAGACGGCGAAGGAATTTCTCCGAGAAATCAGGCGAATCAGACATCGTTTTCCTAATGGCCCATAGTTTATCCAGGCGATCTTTCGGAATTAGCAATTCTTCTTTACGTGTACCTGAGCGACGAATATCGATTGCCGGGAAGATCCGTCTTTCGGCAAGGGCACGATCTAGATGCAGCTCCATATTGCCCGTACCTTTAAATTCTTCATAAATGACATCGTCCATTCTTGAACCAGTATCTACCAAGGCTGTAGCAAGGATCGTCAGGCTGCCGCCTTCCTCGATATTCCTCGCCGCACCGAAAAAGCGTTTCGGACGATGGAATGCAGCAGGGTCAATCCCCCCTGATAGTGTACGCCCGCTCGGCGGAATGACAAGGTTGTAAGCACGGGCTAGGCGAGTGATGCTGTCCATTAAAATGATGACATCCCGTTTATGCTCCACAAGTCGCATGGCTCGTTCTAACACCAGCTCAGCCACCTTGATATGGTTTTCCGGCACTTCATCGAAAGTTGAACTTACCACGTCTCCTGCGACGGAACGTTCAATGTCTGTCACTTCTTCCGGGCGTTCATCGATCAACAGCACAATCAATTCCGATTCGGGATGGTTTGTGGTTATCGCATTGGCAATTTCCTTGATGAGCATCGTTTTACCGGCTTTTGGCGGTGCAACAATCAGACCACGCTGTCCGAAACCGACCGGTGCCAGGACATCCATAATCCTGGTCGATAAGTTCTTCGGTGTCGTTTCCAGTTTAATTTGCCTGTTAGGATACAGCGGTGTTAAACCTGGAAAGTGGACACGCTCTTTAGCTGATTCCGGATTATCGCCATTGACCGCTTCAACATGCAGCAATCCATAATAGCGCTCGTTTTCTTTTGGAGGCCTTACCTTACCGGACACTTTATCTCCATTTCGCAAATCGAATCTGCGGATCTGTGAAGCCGAAATATAAATATCCTCCGAGCTTGGAGAATAATTAATTGGACGCAGGAAACCGAAGCCCTCGGAAGGGATGATCTCTAAAACGCCCTCCATGAATAGGAGACCATCCTGCTCAGCTTGCGCTTTCAGGATAGCGAAAATAAGTTCCTTTTTGGAAAGTTTGCTGTAATAGGAAACTTTATATTCACGAGCGTGCTCATAGAGATCCTTAAGTTTCATGTTTTCTAAATTAGAAATAGTTAAATTCATTATGACACCACACTTTTATTAATTAAACGTTTTCACCCATACTGAAAAAGAATTGGTTTGTTAGATGGAAGAAAAACCGCAATCCATGTACCCGACCAGAGTTTTCTTAGAAAGGATGATACATTTTTACATGTAAAGAAGAAAATTATTTGAAGGCTTCTTGAAGTTTGGAGTGAAAGGGCAGATTTTAAATTATTAATAGTAGACCAAGCTTTATTTTACTTTTTTTATTTTAATTATTCAACTTAAATTTTTTTAAAGAGAAAGCGAGCGATGAAACCGCTCGCTTTTTAAAAGTGATTTTTCTAAAAAACGCTATCAGTCAATCAAACCATTCGGTTTAATCTTAAGACTGTGACGCCCATCAATGAATCGAACGGTACCAGATTTAGCACGCATGACTACGGATTGCGTTTCGCCGTAATGCCCTTTAAATTGTACACCGCGTAAAAGTTCTCCGTCAGTCACACCTGTTGCAGCAAAAATTGCGTCATCTCCACGAACAAGATCTTCCATTCTGAGGACTTTTCCTAATTCAAGGCCCATTTTCCCGCAGCGTTCCACTTCTTCATCAGTATGAGGAACGAGCTTACCTTGAATTTCCCCTCCAAGGCATTTCAAGGCAACGGCTGCAATGACTCCCTCTGGAGCTCCGCCAGATCCGAATAAGATGTCAACACCGGTAAGATCGAAGGCCGTATTTATCGCTCCTGCGACATCTCCATCGTTGATCAACTTGATACGTGCCCCTGCCTCACGAAGTTCATGAATGATCTTCGAATGACGATCGCGGTTCAATACTGTCGCAACCACGTCTTGGATATCTTTATTTTTTGCCTTGGCTACCGCTTTCAGGTTGTCCAACACGGAAGCATTGATATCAATCTGACCAACCGCCTCGGGTCCGACAGCTATTTTATCCATATACATATCCGGGGCATGAAGCAAGTTCCCCTTATCGGCTATCGCCAATACAGCCAATGCATTCCAGCCGCCAGATGCAACGATGTTCGTTCCTTCTAATGGATCAACCGCAACATCCACTAGTGGCCCAAGACCAGTGCCAAGTTTTTCGCCAATATAAAGCATTGGCGCCTCATCCATTTCCCCTTCACCGATTACAACCGTTCCTTGCATGGGAATGGTATTGAAAACATCCCGCATCGCAGTTGTTGCTGCATCATCCGCTTCGTCTTTCTTTCCTCTTCCCATCCAACGAGCTGAATTTAGGGCCGCCGCCTCTGTTACGCGGACTAGCTCCATCGATAAACTTCTTTCCATTTCCGGTTCCCCCTCATGTACACTAGCATGATTTATTTATATATTAGTATAACACATTATATCATATATAGTAACACAATGAGGTAACAAGAAAAGGGATCAGCTTTTAAGCTGCTCCACTTCTTCTTGCGTCATTTCTTCACGCCAAATCGTCGCTCCCAAACCTGAAAGTTTTTCAACAAGATGGCTATATCCGCGATCTATATGTTCAAGCCCGGTCACTTCTGTAATCCCTTCAGCCATTAAACCGGCAATTACCAGAGCTGCTCCGGCACGTAAATCGCTTGCCTTCACTTTTGCCCCATGAAGTTGGACAGGACCATCGACGATGCCTGCTCTGCCCTCGACTTTGATCTTCGCATTCATGCGTCGCAGTTCATCAATATGCTTAAATCGTGCCCCGTATATCGTATCGGTCACCATGCTAGAACCGCTTGCTTTTGTTAAAAGGGAAGTGAAAGGTTGCTGAAGATCTGTTGGGAATCCAGGGTAAACCAACGTCTTGATATCAACGGATTTATAATTTTCTCCCGGCGAGACAAATATCTGGTCATCACCCGCTTCAATATTAATCCCCATTTCCCTCAATTTGGCAGTCAATGACTCCAAATGCTGGGGAATGACATTATCGATCAGAATCCCTTCACCGACAGCAGCGGCTAAAATCATGAAAGTACCGGCTTCAATCCGATCCGGTATGATCGTATGCTTGCAACCATGCAAACTTTCCACACCATCAATACGAATGATATCCGTTCCAGCACCTTTAATTTTTGCTCCCATATTGGTCAACAATGTGGCGACATCGATGATTTCCGGTTCTTTCGCAGCGTTTTCAATCACAGTGCGGCCTTTGGCCAAAACGGCGGCAAGCATGATGTTGATCGTTGCCCCTACACTAACGACATCCAAATATATGCGTGCTCCCCGGAGCTCGTCCGCCCTAAGGTAAATGGCTCCTTGTTCATTCGTCACTTGTGCGCCAAGTGCTTCGAACCCCTTAATATGCTGATCTATCGGACGGGGTCCCAAATGGCAGCCTCCAGGCAAGCCGATCACTGCCTTTTTGAATTTACCAAGCATTGCCCCCATTAAATAATACGAAGCACGTAACTTCTTGACCCTGCCATTCGGAAGTGGCATTGAAATCATCCTGCTGGGGTTGACTGTCATCTGCCCTTCATCAAAGGACACCTCACCGCCGATTTCCTCCATTAACTCTTTCAGCATCTGTACATCCGAGATATCCGGCAGGCCTTCAATCGTTACGGGAGAGTCCGCTAAAATTGTTGCCGGAATAAGGGCAACCGCACTATTTTTTGCTCCGCTGACACGAATGCTTCCCTTTAGAGGATAGCCACCGGCAATTTTAAGTTTTTCCATAATATACTCCCTTCCACGCTAAGCACTTAGAAGCTACTTCCAAAAAGTAATATTTTACCACAAGAAAATTGCATAATCCGACAACATTTACTATCTAGTTCTTTAGTTTACACAAAAGTAGAAAATTCATGTAAAAAAAAGATAAAAATTTCTAATTTATGTTAATTTTATTAAAACAGTGCAATCTATAGCGACTTAGCGGCAAGGCATTATGCTTCTGTACGTGAATTCCAATCGTTCAAGAAAGCTTCAATCCCTTTATCCGTTAATGGGTGGTGGAATAATTGCATTAAAACTTTATAAGGGATCGTTGCAATATGTGCTCCTTTAAGAGCCGCTTCTGTAATATGCATCGGATGGCGGATGGAAGCTGCAATGATCTCAGCATTGATATCATGGATTGCAAATATGTCAGCAATATCCGAAATTAAATCCAAACCATTTTGGCCGATATCGTCCAAGCGTCCTAAAAATGGCGATACATAAGTTGCTCCTGCCCTAGCTGCCAATAATGCTTGGTTGGCACTGAAAATAAGCGTGACATTTGTTTTGACACCTTGTTTTGTAAGTGCTGAAACAGCCTTCAAGCCATCTGGAGTCATTGGCACTTTGATCGTGATATTAGGTGCAATCGCAACAAGCTCCTTGGCTTCTGCCATCATTCCTTCAAAATCAAGCGCAATGACTTCAGCAGAAACGGATTCCTTAACAAGGCTTGTGATTTCTTTTAGCCGGTCATGGAAAGAAACTCCCTTTTCCCTGGCAACAAGTGATGGGTTAGTCGTAACACCTGCTAGTACGCCAAGTTCGTGCGCTTGTTTGATTTCTTCCATATTTGCTGTATCTATAAAGAATTTCATAAAATATCCTCCATATGTAATCGATTTTTTATTTCTCTATTGAATTCTAATTGTTCGAAAAATAGAGATCGGATTAAGCCTGCATCTAAAAGAAACCATTAGGGGGGAGCCCCCCAATGGGAATATTGCCTTACATTAAAAGGGATGGAACCCTTTTGAAATTATGCTTTGCCGTTTGAACCGAATTCACGAATTTTGCCGATGACCGTTTCTTTGATAGCTTCACGGCCAGGAACCATGTATTTACGAGGATCGTACACTTCAGAATCGTTATTCAGGATTTCACGAACCGCTTTTGTGAACACAATTTGATTTTCCGTATTCACATTGATTTTTGATGTTCCAAGAGAAATCGCTTTTTGGATATCTTTCGTAGGGATGCCTGTACCGCCATGAAGAACAAGAGGTTTGTTCGTTAAATCCCGTACTTCTTCCATTTCTTTATAGCCTAGGTTAGGTTCACCTTTGTATGGTCCGTGAACGGATCCCAAAGCTGGAGCAAAACAGTCGACATTCGTTTCTTTAACCAACTGTTCACATTCTTGAGGGTCTGCATATACGACTCCATCAGCGATTATATCATCTTCTTGTCCGCCAACCGTGCCCACTTCCGCTTCAACCGAAACATTCCGTGCATGAGCGAATTCGACAACCTTCTTGGTTGTTTCGATATTTTCTTCAATTGGATGATGTGAAGCATCGATCATTACTGAAGTGAATCCCGCTTCGATGGCTTCCTTACATTTATCATAACTTGAACCATGGTCAAGGTGAATGGCCACAGGAACAGTGATTTTCATGTCTTCCAACAAACCTTGAACCATCATGACAGTCGTTTTAAAACCACCCATATGACGGGCAGCACCTTCGGAAACACCAAGGATGACTGGAGATTTTTCTTGTTCAGCAGCAGCTAGGATAGCTTGAGTCCATTCAAGGTTATTGATATTGAATTGACCTACTGCATATTTTTCATCAAGGGCTTTATTCAGCATATCTTTCATAGAAACTAAAGGCATTTGATTTCCTCCTACTAGTGGATGTTTATTTTTAAAGTTAATTCTTTCTAGATATTCCCTAAAACCAAAGTAGCATACGCTTTATAAATCAGAATATCTCTCCTCTTTTAGCATATCAATACATCAAAAAAACAGCAACAATTACAACTGTACCATGTCTCAAATTTTATTCCAAAAAAACACGGCCCATCTAAAAAAAGATAGCCGCGGCAATTTCCCCGTCAATAATATTAAATTTTCAAGACCGTTAACTCGATTGAATCGGCAAGTATTCACGAACGGCTTTTCTAATATCATCAATATCAAACGGCTTTGCAAAGTGTGTCATTGCCCCTAAATCCTTTGCTTCTTGAATCATATCAAGTTCACCATATGCCGTCATGATTATGACCCGGATGTCCGGATCGACGACTTTCATCCTTTTCAAGATCTCAATACCATCCATTCCCGGAATCTTCATATCCAGCAATACAAGATCGGGTGAATGATTATTTAGCACTTCCAAGGCTTGAATGCCATTAGCTGCTTGAAATGTTTCATACCCTTCTTTATGTAACACCTCGTTCAATAAAATACGAATCCCGAATTGATCATCAACAATCAATATTTTCCCTGGCATTTTATCACCTCTCCCCTTCCCGATTCATCCATTAAATATATTAGCCTATTCGGCCTATTACCCGAAAAAGGGTAGTTACATAGATTGCGTTAAATTACTTGAGCAACGCATTTATTCATTCATGATATCTATGTTCATATTCGATAATTGTAACAAAATTCCTGCTGTATGGCTAAAAGGAATTTTAATTTTTTTGTTTTTTCGACCGATTTAGTTAATTCAGCCCTTTGAACCAAAAACCCTGAAACCTGTCAATGCAAAGGAAAGTCCTTTATAATAAGTATATTATTTTTTAAAGGAGTCCCTGTTCATGTTAAAAATTTTCTCGACACAGATAAGCGGTTTATTTAAAAAAATGATTGAAAATGAAGCCTTTGAAATGGAGGATGCCGGACGCCTGCTGGCTCAGGCTGTAGTTGGGGACGGTTCTGTGTTCATTCACGGTTTTGGTGAAATGGAGGGCGTCACTGCCGAGGCATTGAATGGGGAAGAACCCTTTCCTAAGGCAAAAAGCTATGATTTAAGTGAAACAATTTCCAAGGAAGATCGATTTCTTATATTCAGCCGCCATTCGGACGATTCAGAAGCATTGATGCTGGCAAAACAACTCAAGGAAAAAGATATCCCATTTGTTGCGGTTTCTACATCCGTCCCTTCCGAAGAAGATTCTCTTTTGGAGTTGGCTGACGTACATATTGATTTACGCATCCAACGGGGATTGATTCCCGATGAAACCGGAAATCGATATGGGTACCCTACCCTCCTTACCGCTCTTTTCGCTTATCATGGAATTAAATTCACTCTTGAAGAAATCATAAAAGAATATGAAGATGAAGAATGATGAATTCATCTAAAAAAGGTTCGGAAAAATATATCTTTCATCAAATGATGTTCCCGAACCCACTGACCACTCTCTAAATGTTAAAACAAATTTGATTGGAGCTGGTGTGCGGGACTCATGCAGGAAAGCGCGTCTAAGCGGTGCTTGGAGTGGCCATCAACCTCCCAAAGTACAAACCATAAAAAAAACTGTAGGCAAACTCGATTTTCTTCAAGTTTGCCTACAGTCTGAAACAGCCACAGGGGCTGTTTTTTTGTTAATTAACGATTTTCGCCGTTCTTTAATGACATACCGACAAAGTCGCGGAATAGCGGCTGTGGACGGTTAGGACGTGACGTGAATTCCGGATGGAATTGGGAAGCCACAAACCAAGGATGATCTTTCAGTTCAATGATTTCGACTAGACGGCCATCTGGACTTGTACCGGAGAACACGAATCCTGCCTCTTCCATAGCTTGACGGTAGTGGTTATTGAATTCATAACGGTGACGGTGACGTTCATAAACAACCTCGTCATTATAAGCTTCGTATGCTTTAGTACCTTCGATAAGCTTACATGGATACAGACCAAGACGCAGTGTTCCGCCCAAATCTTCTACATCCTTCTGCTCAGGAAGAAGATCGATGATTGGATCAGGAGTATCCTCCTTAATTTCAGCTGAATGTGCTTCTGGCAATCCCAGGACGTTGCGTGCATACTCAATGGACGCCAACTGCATGCCTAAGCAAATTCCGAAGAATGGTTTTTTTGTCGTGCGGGCAAATTCAGTCGCTGCAATTTTCCCTTCGATTCCACGATCTCCAAAACCTCCAGGTACAAGGATTCCATCTGCATCTTGAAGAAGTTCTGCAACATTTTCTTTAGTTACATCTTCGGAATTCACCCAGTCGATTTCAACATCTGCATCAAATGCGTAACCAGCATGCTTAAGTGCTTCCACTACAGAAAGATAAGCATCTTGCAATTCAACATATTTTCCGACTAAGGCGATTTTCGTTTTCTTTGATAAAGAAGTAACCTTTTTGACTAGTTCCTTCCAATCTTCCATATCCGCTTCGCCACAATCCAATTGCAAGTGATCACAAACGATTTGGTCCATATTTTGTGCTTGAAGTGCTAGAGGGATGGAGTAAAGCGTATCCGCATCAAGACATTCGATAACAGAATTTTTATCGATATCGCAGAATAAAGCGATTTTATCCTTCATATCTTGTGAAATCGGGCTTTCTGTACGTGCAACGATGATATTTGGCTGAATGCCAAGACTGCGTAATTCTTTTACACTATGCTGTGTCGGTTTTGTTTTCATTTCACCTGCAGCTTTGATGTAAGGAACCAATGTACAGTGGATATACATAACATTATTGATGCCGATATCACTCTTGATTTGGCGAATCGCTTCAAGGAATGGAAGAGACTCGATATCCCCTACAGTACCGCCAATTTCAGTGATGACTATGTCGGCATTCGTTTCATTGCCTGAACGGAAAACCCGTTCTTTAATTTCATTCGTGATATGGGGAATGACTTGAACCGTTCCACCTAGATAATCGCCGCGGCGTTCTTTTCTCAGGACGGTTGAATAAATTCTGCCTGTAGTCACATTGCTGTGTTTACCAAGGTTGATATCGATGAAACGCTCATAGTGCCCCAAATCCAAATCCGTTTCAGCACCATCATCCGTTACAAACACTTCACCATGTTGATATGGACTCATCGTACCAGGATCCAAGTTGATATAAGGGTCAAACTTCTGGATCGTAACATTCAATCCCCTATTTTTTAATAATCTTCCTAAAGAAGCGGCCGTAATCCCTTTTCCCAAGGAAGAAACTACTCCACCTGTCACAAAAATATATTTTGTCATCTTATATCCTCCTAATAGAATGTTTTGTTCCAATTCAGTTCTTCACATCATTAGATCGGAACCTGAATCAAATCTTCCGCCACATGAGCGGTTAAAAGCTAAAAACCGTAACCAGTACAAACCATTAATCACTTAAAGGTCTTTAGTGAGAGTCATGCAGGATACATGAACAAGAATAAATTTCCTTAAATGACAGTTAACATAAATATGTTCTCTATAGTTTTTACAATTCTACGAGAAATCATTTTTAAAAATAAAAAAATGATGTCATTTATTCATTCCATCATTAAAAACAAAAACGCTCCGCTTACAAAAAAGTAAGGGAGCGATATAATTTAATCATTGTGTCCTTTTTTAAGGAGCCCAAAAATGATTCTACAAATTTCGCCTTAAAAAGTCAAGGGCGATTATTTATTTCTCATCCTCTTCATTCAAGTCATCCAAGTCATCTTCGTCTTCATCTTCGTCCTCATCATCGTCCAGGACAAATGCATCATCTTCGATTATTTCTTCTTCCAGATCGTCGTCATCATCCACGTCATCATCCAAAAGCACTTCGTCGATGACTGGAGAACCTAGAATATCATCATCGTCGTCATCTTCATCCTCGTCCAAATCATCGATATCCTCTTCAAAGTCAAGGTCTTCGTCTTCAAGTTCATCGAAATCATCGATGACCACAGCAGCCTTTTTGGCTTTCTTTTTCTTTTTAGGTTTTACAACATGTACGACTTCTTCTTCGATTTGGTCAACCGGGTACCATGTTTTCAATCCCCAGCGGTTGTCTCCAAGTGAAGTGAAACGGCCATCCACATTTAAATCCGTATAGAATTGGGCAATTTTCTTTTCCACTTCCGCTTTGGATAAATGGTGCAGCGAAGCTAATTCACTAATTAAGTCTTTAAATGGAATCGGTTCATTTCTTTCAACTAACAAATCATATGCCATCTCTATTAAGGACATTTCCAATAATTGCTCTTTTGAGTATTGTTTTAAACTCAAATTCCGCACTTCCCTTCTCTATTCAAACACTGAATTCCGTGTTTTTTCACATAAAAAAATAATCTAAAACAGTAGTTCGATAAAATAACGACAATTCCTGCTAGACATATACTCCATTATAAACAATCTAAATGGGTTTATGCTAGTTCTATATGATACTTTCACAGATTTACCTTATTGTCTATCATTCACAGGAAACCAAAAGCTAAAGATCATTCCTTTTTTTCTTTTTCGATTTCTGACGATAGGCTGCCGTAAAAAAGACAACAGTCAGGATAAAAAAAGAAATGGCACCCAGTTGATGCTCATACAGCTCAAATAAAAAAATGATGGCAAGAATGTAACCTATGATCAACCCAATCATTTTCAGGTTCATTTTCTCAACTCCAATAGGGCTGATTCTTCATTTTTGCCCCTTTTCCAAATAATTATAAGGTAAAATCTTCATTTTGTTAAAAAAGTCGGGAATTATTAAAAAAAAGGGCCCCTAAACGCTCGGAGCCCCCTTCTTCGTTTACATATTTCTTCGATATTGACCGCCTACATCATATAATGCCCTCGTTATCTGACCCAGACTGGCCACCCTCACGCAGTTCATGAGCTCAGCAAAGATATTTTCCCCATTCATGGCTGCCAATTTCAGTTTAGTTAACGCTTCATCCGTGAACTCCTTATTTCTTTCCTGGAATGCCCGGAGATTTATGATTTGCCCTTCCTTTTCTTCCTTGGTTGCACGGGCAATTTCCATGCTGTTCACCGCTTCTTCGGAAGGAGGATTTGGATTCAAATACGTATTGACACCGATGATCGGCAATTCTCCCGTATGCTTTTTCATTTCGTAATGCATCGATTCATCCTGGATTTTCCCGCGCTGATACTGCGTCTCCATTGCACCCAGCACACCGCCTCGGTCATTGATGCGATCGAACTCTTGCAAGACGGCCTCTTCGACCAGATCCGTCAATTCCTCCACGATGAAGGCACCTTGCATCGGGTTTTCATTTTTTGAGAGACCATGCTCCTTGGTAATGATCATTTGGATGGCCATTGCCCGGCGCACGGATTCTTCAGTAGGCGTCGTGATGGCTTCATCATACGCATTAGTATGCAGGGAATTACAGTTGTCCTGCAGTGCCATTAAAGCTTGAAGTGTCGTTCTGATATCATTAAAATCAATTTCTTGGGCATGAAGCGAGCGCCCGGAAGTCTGTATATGATATTTGAGCTTCTGGCTGCGGTCGTTCGCACCATATTTATCCCGCATGACTGTCGCCCAGATCCTTCTTGCCACCCTCCCGATCACCGTATATTCCGGGTCGAGCCCATTTGAGAAGAAGAATGACAAATTCGGGGCAAAGTCATCAATATTCATTCCTCGGCTTAAATAATATTCGATGTAAGTAAAGCCATTCGCTAATGTAAAAGCCAGCTGTGAAATTGGGTTGGCACCCGCTTCTGCAATGTGATAGCCAGAAATGGATACAGAGTAATAGTTCCTGACTTTTCGATCGATGAAATAGGCTTGAATGTCGCCCATTAACCTTAAAGCAAATTCCGTAGAGAAGATGCATGTATTCTGGCCTTGGTCCTCTTTCAGAATATCCGCCTGAACAGTACCGCGTACCGTCTGAAGCGTATAAGCCTGCACTTCTTCAGCTTCGGCATCTGTAAGGGGACGGCCTAGCTCTTCTTCTTTCCGTTGAATCTGCTGATCGACTGCCGTATTCATATACATGGCCAAAATGATTGGTGCCGGTCCATTGATGGTCATGGATACAGAGGTTGAGGGGTGGCAAAGATCAAAACCTGCATACAGCTTTTTCATGTCATCCAACGTGCAGATGCTGACTCCGCTTTCCCCTACCTTTCCATAGATATCAGGCCGGTGATCAGGGTCCTCGCCATATAAAGTTACAGAGTCGAAAGCCGTGCTAAGCCGTTTAGCAGTATCATCCTTTGATAAATAATGAAAACGCCTGTTGGTACGGTCGGGCGATCCTTCACCGGCAAATTGCCGCTTCGGGTCTTCCCCTTCACGCTTGAACGGAAAGACTCCCGCTGTGTAAGGAAAGAAGCCCGGAACGTTCTCACGGAATACCCATCCCAAAATCTCTCCATAATCCACATATTTCGGCAGTGATACTCTCGGGATCATTAAACCTGATAAACTTTTCGTTTTCAGCTTTGTGACGATTTCTTTATCCCTGACTTTCGTTACAAACTGCTCTCCTGCATACTTTTCTTTTAAATCCATCCATCCAGAAAGGATTTTTTTAGATTCAGGTGATAAATTCGAAGCGGTTTCCTTTTTCAGTTTTTCTAAAGAAGCCACCATATCGCCGTCGTTATCATGTTCCTTAACTGCATCAATGGCTCCTTCAAGCTGGAAAAGCCTCCGGGCAATACGCACTTGTTCAGCGGCACGCTTATGATACGATCTGACCGTATCACTGATTTCACGTAAATAATACCGGCGGTCAGTGGGAATGATGACATTTTGTTTGTAAACATCCGCTTCTTTCGAAAAGGCCGTACTCCAAGCCGTTCCTGATTTTTCATTAAGCTTTTCAATCAGTGCAGCAAATAATGCATTGGTGCCTGGGTCATTGAATTGGGAAGCGATTGTACCGTATACTGGCATTTCAGATGGATCTTGATCAAAAAGCGTACGGCTTCTTTGGTATTGCTTTTGAACTTGGTTTTTTGCATCCTCGGAACCTTTGCGCTCGTATTTGTTAATGACTATCAAGTCTGCATAATCAATCATATCGATTTTTTCAAGTTGCGAAGGTGCACCGAATTCACTCGTCATTACATACATGGAAACATCGCATATTTCGGCAATTTCTGCATCACCCTGACCGATCCCGCTCGTTTCAACGATGATTAAATCGAAGCCTGCTGCCTTCACGACGGAAATGGCATCCTTTATCGCCAAAGACAGCTCACTTTTTGAATGGCGCGTGGCTAGGCTCCGCATATAAACACGATCTGAAAAGATCGAGTTCATTCTGATCCTGTCACCTAGAAGGGCACCGCCCGTTTTCTGTTTGGTCGGGTCTACAGATAGAATGGCGACTCTCTCGTCCGGAATTTCGTTAATGAACCTTCGTATCAATTCATCAGTCAATGAACTTTTTCCAGCTCCGCCAGTCCCCGTGATTCCCAGAACAGGAACCTTCTTTTCGGAAGTCTTGATCTGCTCAAAAAGACTCTCCACCGCTGCCGCTGATTCCTGTGAAACATCGAGTCTATTTTCGGCAAAGGTAATGAATTGGGCAATGGCATTCGTTCCCCCGGCAATCAATTCATCAAAACGTTCCTGTAAGGATGGTTTGACTGTCGAGAAATCACACTCCTCCATCAAAACGTTTATCATTCCTTGAAGCCCATATTCCCTCCCTTCATCAGGCGAAAAGATACGGGCAATTCCATAATCATGGAGTTCTTTAATTTCCCTAGGGATGATGACCCCGCCACCGCCGGCAAAAATCCGAATGTGCCCGGCTCCCTTTTCCATCAGCAGGTCATACATATATTTAAAATATTCCACATGTCCGCCTTGGTAAGATGACATGGCTATGCCTTGGACATCTTCCTGGATGGCCGCATTCACGATTTCTTCCACCGAACGATTATGACCTAGGTGAATAACTTCCGCCCCGCTGGACTGAAGGATTCTCCTCATTATATTGATGGATGCATCATGTCCATCAAATAAACTCGAAGCTGTAACGAATCTAATATGGTTCTTCGGTTTATACACCTCAACTGTACTCATTTAGCTCCCCCTTATTGAAACTTATTTATATCAGTGCACTTTGGAACCCGATACATTTTGAATCAATAATTGCGTCTGCAGTTCAACATACTCTTGTAGCGTGTACTGTTTATGCAAAGCCCATCTTCTAAAACTCCACATCTGTCCCTGTACGAAAATGTTATGTGAAACAAGGCTTATTTGTTTTTCCGTTAATGATAGCTCCCCATTCTCAACACATTTCGTTATCACTTTTTCGAACATGCCCACCATCCGAAGCTCTTTATTCAGAACATATGGTAAAGCATCTTTCGTCAGGGCCTTCACTTCCTGATACATGACAAGCACTTCGTCCTGCATATCATCCATCACTTTATAAAAATAGGCGATCGTCAGCTTCAAGCTTTCAAGTGTCCCATCACTCTGTTCTATTTCCTTCTGAAGCTTTTCCTGGACTTCATCATAAATAAAGTCACAAACGAGATATAAAATATCTTCCTTGGTCCGGATATACTCGTATAATGTGCCGATGCTAAAGCCTGCAGCTTTGGCAATTTCCCTGGTAGTCGTACGATGAAATCCCTTTTCTTTAAAAAGGGTTACCGCTCCTTTAATCATTTGCGTACGCCTTTTTTCAACCAGCCGCTCATCCTTTACAGATGCAAGAACCTCTCTTTTTTCCATTTCCAAACTCCTTTTGAAAGCCCTTTATTCAATAATCAAAGATATTCTGAAGAAATTGAAAAGGGAATTCCGGTAAAGGCAGAGCCTCATCGGAAAACCGCAGTTTCAACCCTATTTAGTAACCATCCGTGAGATGACCAGCTTTTGAATTTCCTGTGTACCTTCGTAAATCTGGGTTATTTTCGCATCGCGCATATACCGCTCCACTGGATAATCTTTTGTATATCCATAGCCCCCGAAAACCTGCACGGCCTCCGTCGTCACTTTCATTGCTGTATCTCCAGCAAAGAGTTTGGACATGGCCGACTCTTTCCCATAAGGAAGGCCCACTGATTCCAACCAGGCAGCCTGATAGGTTAATAGCCTTGAAGCCTCAACACCCGTTGCCATATCCGCCAATTTAAAACCGATTCCTTGCTGTGCAGAAATTGGCTTGCCGAATTGGACGCGCTCTTTTGCATAATCAACCGCGGCATCCAATGCACCTTGGGCTATCCCTACAGCCTGGGCTGCAATTCCATTACGGCCGCCATCAAGCGTCATCATCGCGATTTTAAAGCCTTCTCCTTCTTTTCCAAGGAGATTTTCTTTAGGAACACGGCACTCATCAAAGATGATTTCCGTAGTCGGTGATGAACGGATTCCAAGCTTCTTCTCTTTTTTACCAACACTGAAGCCCGGGAAGTCCTTTTCAATGATAAAAGCACTCGTTCCTTTTTGCTTCGATTCAGGATCTGTCAATGCAAAGACGACATATGTATCCGCAATCCCGCCGTTCGTAATGAAGATTTTGGAACCGCTGATAACATATTCATCACCCACAAGCTTTGCAGTCGTTCTCATCCCGCCAGCGTCTGAGCCTGAGCTAGGCTCAGTCAGGCCATATGCACCGATTTTTTCACCCTGTGCCATCGGGCGAAGGTATTTTTGTTTTTGTTCTTCAGTGCCAAACTTATATATTGGCCATCCTGCGAGTGAAGTATGGGCTGATAATGTCACCCCAGTAGAAGCGCAAACGCGGGAAAGTTCCTCAATCGCTATGCAATACGCTAAGTAATCACTTCCAATTCCGCCGTATTCCTCAGGCCACGGAATCCCTGTCAATCCAAGTTCAGCCATTTTATCGAAGATTTCACGGTCGAATCGTTCTTCTTCATCCCTCTCGGCAGCAGTCGGAGCCACTTCATTCTGGGCAAAGTCGCGCACCATTTTCCTGATCATTTCATGTTCTTCCGTTAGTTTAAATTGCATGACAGCGCCTCCTAAATATCTCGTAATTATAGATTTTTACTGATGACCATTCTCTGTATTTCGCTTGTACCCTCATAAATTTCAGTTACCTTCGCATCCCTGAAATATCGTTCGACCGGATAATCCGTTGTATATCCATAGCCTCCGAACACCTGGACTGCTTCTATCGCCACCTCAACGGCCGTCCTCGAAGCGAATAGCTTAGCCATTGCAGCCTCTTTACCGCAATTCAACCCCTGCGAGCGTAAATATGCCGCCCGATAGACGAGTAGCCTTGAAGCTTCTATGCCCGTTGCCATTTCGGCCAGTTTGAAACCAATCCCTTGCTGTTCTGCAATGGGTTTTCCGAATTGCTCCCTGCTTTTTGCATATCGGACAGCATGTTCCATGGCACCCTCAGCAATTCCCAGCGCTTGAGCGGCAATCCCGATCCTTCCAGCATCCAAGTTGGCCATGGCGATCTTAAAGCCTTCACCTTCTTTGCCAAGGAGATTGGCTGCAGGGACTTTCATATCCTCGAATGTTACCTGCACGGTGCTCGAGCCATGAAGGCCCATTTTACGTTCGTCTTTTCCGATGATTAAACCTGGCGTCCCTTTTTCTACGACAAAAGCAGAGATTCCCTTGCTTCCCTTTTGAGGGTCGGTTGAAGCAAAAACAATGAACACATCCGCTTCCCCGCCATTGGTGATAAAAACCTTGGACCCATTTATTCGATATTGTCCGCCTTCCTTTACTGCCACTGCCTTCGATTTCAAACTCGCAGCATCGGAACCTGAGCTTTGCTCAGTCAAACAAAAGGCCCCTAAATTTTTACCAGCGGCTAACTTAGGCACATACTTTCGCTTCTGCTCTTCCGTTCCAAAATAAACGATTGGATTTGTGCCAACAGATGTATGAACGGACAGTATGACACCGAGAGTGGGACTTACTTTGGAAATCTCATTGATGGCAATGATATAAGACATGAAGTCCATACCCGCGCCACCGTATTCTTCTGAAATCGGAATTCCCATCAAACCAAGCTCACCCATTTTTTGCAGAATCGTTTTTGGAAACACGCCTGTTTCCATTGCCTCGATATGAGGAGTGATCTCATTCTCCGCAAAAGAGCTTACCATTTTCCGCATCATTTCATGTTCTTCGGTAAACTTGAAATCCATCCTTCATCCCTCCCTGGCTGCACATCTTTCCATGATTAGTTATATTCATAAAAGCCCCGTCCTGATTTCTTGCCTAACCACCCAGCCTTTACATATTTCCTTAACAGCGGACACGGTCGGTATTTATCGTCTCCCAGTCCTTGGTGAAGGGTTTCCATTATATACAAGCATGTATCCAGGCCGATGAAGTCAGCTAGCGTAAGCGGGCCCATCGGATGGTTCATGCCCAGTTTCATTACGTCATCGATCGCTTCTTTAGTAGCGACGCCCTCATAAAGTGTATAGATGGCCTCATTGATCATCGGCATCAAAATCCGATTCGCTACAAAACCTGGGAAATCATTGACTTCCACCGGTACCTTATTCAAGGATTCAGCCATCTTTTCAACCTCTTGATAAACTTCATCCGCTGTAGCGAGGCCGCGAATGACCTCAACCAGCTTCATGACTGGAACCGGGTTCATAAAGTGCATGCCAATTACCTTTTCCGGCCTTTTCGTGGCAGCGGCTATCTCGGTAATCGGTAGCGAAGAAGTATTGGATGCAAGAATGACGTGCCGGGGCGTGATTTCATCCAACTCGGCGAATATTCTTGTTTTTATTTCCATGTTTTCCACTGCCGCTTCAATCACCAAATCTACTGCAGCTGCATTTTTCAAATTCGTTGAGGAAGTAAGCCGGGAAAGGATTGCATCCTTCTCCTCGGATTCCATTTTCCCTTTTTCAACCTGCCGCGATAGGTTTTTGGCAATAGTCCCTAAACCCTTTTCTACATACTCATCTTTTAAATCGTGTAAAAGAACTTCATAACCGCTCATTGCACAGACCTGGGCAATGCCAGATCCCATCTGTCCCGCACCAATGACCATCACTTTTTGAATGCCCATGGGAATATCCCTCCTCATTAATCTATGAAACTATTATCCTTGCTTAGGCACTTCTATTAAAATGGCATCTCCCTGACCGCCGCCACTGCAGATCGCTGCGATGCCCAATCCCCCTCCGCGGCGTTTCAGTTCATGCATCAGCGTAATGATGATGCGGGCACCACTTGCCCCGATTGGGTGACCTAATGCTACAGCCCCTCCGTTTACATTCACTTTTCCCGGCTCGATGTTGGCAATTTTCCCGCTGGCCAATGCAACCGCAGCAAATGCTTCATTCACTTCAAATAAATCAATTTCCTCTATCGATTTACCTGTCTTCTTCAGAAGTTCATTTATGACCAGACCTGGCGTTTTAGGGAAGTCCTTTGCTTCCACTGCCACTTCTGCATGAGCTAAAATATAGGCAAAAGGCGTTTTCCCTTCTTTTTCAGCACGTTCCTCACTCATCAATACGAGTGCACCTGCCCCGTCATTGACACCGGGTGCATTACCAGCCGTAATGGTCCCCTCATTATTGAAAGCTGGACCTAGTTTAGCCAACTTTCCGGCAGATGTATCTTTTCTTGGGGCTTCATCATGTTCGATGGTAATTGGTTCGCCTTTACGGACCGGCACCTGTACGGAAATGATTTCTTCTGCAAGAATTCCGCCATCGATTGCTTTTATCGCTTTTTGGTGACTCTCATAAGCCCAGTTATCTTGTTCCTCACGGGTGATTTCAAGATCCTCGGCTGTACTGTTACCGTAAGTCCCCATATGGACGCCCGTAAAACTGCAGCTAAGTCCATCCGATATCATCGTATCCTTCAGTTCCCCATCACCCATCCTTAGGCCCCACCTTGCTTTCGGAAGGATATAAGGTGCATTGCTCATCGATTCCATTCCGCCGGCAACAATGATTTCTTCTTCACCTAAGCGAATGATCTGATCAGCCAATGTGACACTGCGAAGTCCTGATGCGCATACTTTATTAATGGTTTCCGTTTTCACTTCCCAAGGTAATCCAGCATGACGGGCTGCCTGGCGGGACGGTATTTGGCCTTGGCCTGCTTGAAGCACATTCCCCATGATGACCTCGTCCACTTGGCTTCCTTCAATCCCTGCCCGAACAAGTGCCTCTTTGATTGCTATTCCACCAAGTTGTGATGCCGTCAAACTGCTAAGACCACCGCCGAATTTACCAAAAGGTGTTCTCACACCGCTAATAATCACTGTTTTCGCCATCATTATTTCCCCCTATAAGTAACATTGATTGAACGCTCGCTCAATTTGGAGTTAAAAAAATAGTGTTGTAAGCGCTTAATATTATATTATATTATATTACACATTTTTCTCAAAAATGAAAATATTTAGTTTATGAAAATTGAAAATATTGCCTGCTCCCATTTGAATCTCATTTAGAAGAAGCAGGCAATTCCATTTAAAATTAAGAGGCAATCGATTTATTTTCACCAATGACCGCTTTTTCGAGTAGTTCAGCTACATCATACGTTTTAACATTTTCCTCAACTTCTTTTGCTTTCGTCCCATCGGATAGCATGGTCAGGCAATAAGGACATCCTGAGCTGATCACTGTTGGACTGACGGCCAGCGCTTGTTCGGTACGGGCCACATTAATGCGGTTTCCAGTTTCTTCTTCCATCCACATCAAACCGCCTCCAGCCCCGCAGCACATACCCTTCTCACGGTTACGCTCCATCTCAATAAGTTTCACTCCATCAATGGATTGTAAGATTTCACGCGGCGGGCTGTAAACTTCATTGTACCTTCCCAAGTAACAGGAATCGTGGAATGTAATCGTCTCATTCACCGGATACTGCGGCACCAACTTGCCTTCACTGACAAGTTTGGCCAACAGCTCAGTATGGTGATACACTTCCGCTTCCAAGCCAAAATCCGGATACTCATTCTTAAAGATATTGTATGCATGCGGATCGATCGTCACGATTTTCGTTATTTCATTCTTCTGGAATTCTTCTATATTTTTCATGGCAAGTTCCTGAAAAACAAACTCATTACCCAATCGACGGGGAGTATCCCCTGAGTTTTTCTCCTTATTTCCGAGAATTGCAAATGTGACGCCCGCTTCATTCAATAATTTAGCAAAGGAAAGGGCAATCTTCTGGCTTCGGTTATCGTACGACCCCATTGAACCCACCCAAAATAAATACTCGAATTCTTCGTCTGCCTTTTTTAATTCCTTCACGGTTGGGACGCTGACATCCTCCCGAAGGCTTCGCCAATCTTCTCTCTCTTTACGGTTCAATCCCCACGGGTTCCCTTGACGCTCGATATTGGTCATGGCACGCTGTGCATCGGGATCAAGTCTGCCCTCAGTAAGCACTAGATAACGGCGCATATCAATGATTTTGTCGACATGTTCATTCATTACCGGGCATTGATCTTCACAGTTCCGGCATGTGGTGCAAGCCCAAAGTTCTTCTTCCGTAATGACTTCGCCAATCAGGCTCGGACTGTATGCTTCTGTTGCTGCAGCTGATTCCTGCGCCCCCTGCGCGGCACCAGCCAAAGCGATCTTATTTCCCTTCGTATTTCCAAAAACAAAAGATGGAACCCATGGCTGCTTCGTTGTAACGGCAGCGCCTGTATTTGTTAAATGGTCACGCATCTTGATTATGATATCCATCGGGGACAGCATTTTCCCGGTACCTGTAGCCGGGCACATATTCGTACAGCGACCGCACTCCACACAGGCATAGAGGTCCACCATTTGATATTGCGTCAAGTCCTCGATATATTTGGCACCGTAATATTGATTGCCTTCTTTGTCGAGAATCTCTTCTTCCAAGTCAACCGGTTTCAATTTCCCCGGATTGTCCAGGCGATTAAGGAATACATTTATCGGACCGGCAATCAAATGAGCGTGCTTAGATTGCGGGATATAAACAAGGAAAGATAATATGATCAGTAAATGCAGCCACCAAGCTACATAAAAAACGACGGTTGCCGCTGTTGTCCCCATCCAGCCGAATAGAAATGCGATGCTCGATGCGACTGGCTCTGACCAGGTTGCATCGTGTCCATGCCAGATCATTCCCATTCCATTCCCCAGTAATACGGTGATCATGATACCGGTAATGAAGATGACAACCAAACCTGCTTTGAAATCCCTTTTCAAGCGAACGAGCTTTTCGACATAACGGCGGTATGCCGCCCATAGGATTGCAACAAGAACGGTAAGCGTCACAATTTCCTGGAAGAAAGTAAAGGCCGGATAAACAGGGCCGAACGGTAAATGCCACCCCGGCCTTAAGCCTTTAACGAAAAAATCAAGTGCGCCAAATTGCACTAATATGAAACCATAAAATAACAAGGCATGAATGATCCCGCTCTTTTTATCTTTAAAGAGTTTCTTCTGTCCAAATACATAAATCCCTATTTTGACAAGACGATCTTTCACACGGTTATCGAATTCCACTTTTTTGCCAAGTTTTATATAAGCAATACGAGTCTTTATCAAATAGACAAACAAACCGGCGGCGTAAGCGGTTACAAGCAGGAATGCAACTAAGTTGATCCACAGTAAACCATTCATTTCCATGCAGTCTTTCCCCCTCTTTAGTAAATTGCAAAATGCCAGGTACCATTATGGGAAATTTGGCATTTTTCTGAAATTTGATTAATTCCATTATATAATGAATGAGCATTCAGTCAACTTTTTTCTTTTAAAAACCATTTAATTTTTCTGCCCCTTAATTATATAATTCGACAAATCCATGCATTACCCTTCTGCATTCCAAAAAAATGAAGACCCTTTCCCCCTTTTTAATGGTTACTGACAGGGAATTAGAGCCAAACTAAATATAATCATTTAGGGGGGATTTTTTTTGAAGATAATCACTACGATTGCCTCTATATTTTTATTGATCTTCTCTTGGTGCTGGGTTGATCTTAAGGTAGGGCATAAGCGTTATTTGAAGCACGCAACCAACATTAAATATCCGCCTCGGAATAGCGAAATGACTGTATTCACATCAGGGAAAATCCTGTTTGAAGATTATATCAAGGAAGTCAGGCAAGCTCAGGATTCCATCCATATCCTTTTTTATATAGTAAAAAATGATAAATTCAGCAAGGACTTTTTGAAGTTACTGCAGTCAAAAGCGGAAGAGGGCGTGGAAGTGCGGCTTTTAGTCGATTGGATAGGGAGTAAAAAGATGTCCCGCAAAACCATTCAGGAGCTGACTGAAAGCGGCGTTCATTTTTCTTTCAGCTTTAAACCGAAACTCCCCTTCCTTTTCTATACCATACAAAAAAGAAATCACCGTAAGATCTCGGTGATAGATGGAAAAATCGGCTATCTTGGCGGCTTTAATATCGGTAAGGAGTATATAAACCAAGGGGAGAAGCTGAACCCATGGAGGGATTACCATTTAAAAATGACCGGGGAAGGTGTAAAGGACCTTCAGGAAGTCTTCCTCTCGGATTGGTTCTATGATACAAACGAGGATTACAGAGGAACGCCTGCCTATTTTCCGACATTGACTCCCGGGACGCAGGCCCATCAGTTTGTCGTCACGAATGGCAGTGATCTTGAACAGTCACTGACACACATGATTCGTCAAGCGACTAAAAAAATCATTATCGGGACTCCATACTTCATTCCCAGTGAAACTTTATTTCAGGAATTAAGGGATGCCCTTGCACGCAATGTTTCCGTTACGGTCATCGTACCTGAAATTTCAGACCACGCCCTTGTAAAGGAAGCTTCTTTTCCCTATTTTCGGGTACTAATAAAAGACGGGGCGGAAATCATGCAATTTCAAAGAGGGTTCTACCATTCTAAAGTGATATTGATCGATGATATAATGTGTGATATCGGTACGGCTAATTTTGATAAACGCAGTTGTTTTTTAAATAGTGAAATGAACTGCATCGTATTTGACCGGACATTTATAAAAGATGTAGAAAAGGAATTGGCAGTGGACCTGGCCGAATCCAAGCCGCTGAACGGGGACGCTCTTTCCAGCATGAATGTAGTCCGTTCAGCAAAAGAATCGCTGGCTTCCATCCTTTCTCCTTTTCTTTGACAACCCTTTGCTCAAGGAGAAAAATATAATGAAAATAAGATTTGGGTTCGTATCCAATGCCACCTGTTTATGGGAGGCTTCTCCGGCTAAGACACTTACTTTCAAGCGATATAGCACACTTGGCGCAGAAAAAGGAATGGAAAAGCTCCTGGATGTGACAAGGCAGAACATTGAAAATACCTTAAGGGTCCTTCAATATAACACGGCACACCAAATAGAAGTATACCGGATGTCCAGTTCCATTGTTCCTTTAGCCACACATCCCGAAATCGAATGGGATTTCGTTACTCCTTTTAAGAAAGAGTGGAAACAGCTTGGCGATTGGGCCACTGCACACAAGATGAGGCTCAGCTTTCATCCCAATCAGTTTACGCTGTTCACCAGCCCTAAGCCCGAGATCACTCAAAATGCAGTGAAAGATATGGAGTTCCATTATAAAATGCTTGATGCAATGGGCATTGCGGACACCTCTTTCATCAATATCCATGTCGGTGGGGCCTATGGTGATAAAGAGTCCGCCCTAGTAAGGGTTCATGACAACCTTAAATCGCTGCCTATGCACATCAAGGAAAGAATGACTTTGGAGAATGATGATAAAACCTATACAGCATCTGAAACCCTCGCCGTTTGTAAAAGGGAGGGCATCCCGCTTGTATTCGATTATCACCATCATCTCGCAAACCTTTCGGATGAGCCGCTTAACGAGCTGCTCACCGAGGTGTTCACCACTTGGAATCAAGCAGGGGCGGTACCAAAGATCCATATTTCATCCCCAAAATCGGCAGGTGAATTTCGCTCGCATGCAGATTATATCGATTTGGACTTCATCATGCCCCTTTTTAAAGTGCTTAAGGATCTTGGACAGGACGCGGATTTCATGATCGAGGCCAAGATGAAGGATCGGGCAATGTTGCAGCTGATTGAAGATATGGCTAAGGTTCGAGGTGTAAAAAGGGTGAGCGGCGGAGCCATTGAGTGCTAAATAACCTAAAAAAAAGCGGCTGTTTCGCTCGAAACAGCCGCTTTTTTCCATTACATTTTTTCCGGTGCCGAAACCCCGATGATGGCCAATGCATTCTTTAACGTAATTTGTACGGATTTGACCAGTCCAAGACGCGCCTTACTTCTTTCCATTTCTTCAACATCCAGAACCTTATCTGCATTGTAGAAACTGTGGAATGTAGAGGCCAGGTCGAATATATAGTTCGTCATACGGTGAGGCATCCGTTTTTCGGCTGCTTCCGCTATTGCCTGCGGGAATTCTCCTAATTTCTTCAAAAGCTCCACTTCTTTTTCAGTAGATAGGGCAGAGAAATCAGTGACTCCTTCATAGCTGATCCCTTGTTCCACACCTTGGCGTAAAATGCTGGAAATACGGGCGTGGGCATACTGTGCATAATAAACCGGGTTTTCATTGGACTGTGATACTGCAAGATCCAAATCGAAATCCATATGAGTATCCGCACTTCTCATTGCAAAGAAATAACGTGTTGCATCCAGACCCACTTCATCAATCAGGTCACGCATCGTAACTGCTTTACCGGTACGTTTACTCATCTTCATTTTCTCGCCATCCTTGTACAGGTGAACAAGCTGGATGATTTCCACTTCAAGCTGCTCGCGGTTGTACCCTAATGCTTCGATCGCTGCTTTCATGCGCGGTATATACCCGTGGTGGTCTGCACCCCAGATATTGATCAGCGTTTCAAAGCCGCGCTCCAATTTATTACGGTGATAGGCAATATCCGGTGTCAAATATGTGTAAGACCCATCCTGCTTAATAAGCACCCGGTCTTTATCATCGCCTAATTCCGTAGAGCGGAACCATGTAGCCCCATCTTCCTCGTAAACATGGCCCCTTTCCCTCAACACTTTAAGTGCTTCATCAATTTTACCGTCTTGATAAAGGGATGTTTCGGAGTACCATACATCAAATCCGACACGGAAATTACCCAAGTCCGTTTTCAGTTTTTCCATTTCATATTTCAAGCCGTACTCACGGAAAAATTCAAAACGTTCCTTCTCATCGACATTTACATATTTATCCCCATACTCACTTGCAAGTGTCTTACCGATGCCAATGATATCTTCGCCATGATAACCGCCCTCAGGCATATCCTTTTCGAGGCCAAGTGCCTGGAAATAACGGGCTTCTATGGAAATGGCCAAATTATTGATTTGATTTCCGGCATCATTGATATAGTATTCACGTGAAACATCGTAACCGGCTTTAGAGAGGATATTACATAACGTATCACCTACTGCTGCACCACGGGCATGACCAAGATGGAGATCACCGGTCGGGTTTGCGGAAACGAACTCCACTTGGATTTTTTCGCCTTTACCAAAGTCACTTTCCCCATATGCTTCATCCACTTTCAAAATGACAGGAACCAATTCTGTCAAATAAGCATTATTCATGTAGAAGTTGATGAAACCCGGTCCTGCTATTTCAATTTTTTCGATGGATGCTTTTGAGTTGTCAAAGTTTTCGATGATTGCCTCTGCTATCACCTTTGGCGCTTTCTTTGCAATCTTCGTTAATTGCATGGCCATATTCGTGGAATAATCTCCGTGTGTCTTATCTCTTGGCAGTTCCAATACAACATTTGGAATTTGCTCTTCCGTTGCTAAACCAGCTTTAATGACTGCCGCTTTAATCTCTTCTTTCAGTTTTTCCTGTACCTCTTTTACTATATTCATGCGTTATGCTTCCTCCTTGTAGGAAATCGTCATCTCATATTGACCAGGTTCGCTTCCCTGCATATGTAACGTATATTTAAGGACAAGTTTCCCTTGCTTGGCCTGCTCATCCCATTGATGATGGATCTTCTTCGCGGTCGTCCGTAATCCTAACCTGCCATATATACTTTCGTAATGCCCATTTGTCGCTTCCTGCAGGCGGAAAAGCTGCCTCATTTTAATGGCACCATTTCTAAGCAGGATCGTTTCATCCGGTTTGTGTTTGATGGTCGTTTGTGTTTGACCGGTTTCATTTTCCTCTTTATATTGCAAATATAAATCTGCACCTTTATACATTTTTGTACCAAATGTGACCAGCTCATACGTTTCCGTTTCTGAACCGTGCTTGATTTTTGTCTGTAAAGTCACTTTAATAGCATGCTTATCTATATCATGAAGAGTCAAAGCTACACTTCCTTCATCATGTCGTTCTTAACTTTATAAGTATAAATATTCTTCAAGGAAGTTTCAACTTGGAGCGGAAAATAAAGTGTTAATCCAAAAGTGTGAGGATAAACTGTCGAAATCATGTTGTTGCAATCCATTTGATTTTAACGCAATAATGACTCATTGGGCGGAATTATTCAAAAAGGGCCATTAATTCTTATCCATGGATAAAAAAAGACCATTCCCGCTATAAAAACAGGAACAGTCAAGTCTTCCATCATTAACCTTTTTGAACCCATCCTAGAATCATTTCGCGAATCAGCTTGCTCGCCGTATTCGCAGTTTGCTCGGATGGATCATAGATCGGTGCCACTTCTACTAAATCGCAGCCGACCACATTAATTTCAGACCGTGCTATCTCATGAATCGAAGCTAAAAGCTCTTTGGAAGTGATGCCTCCACAATCTACGGTGCCTGTACCCGGCGCGTGCGCAGGGTCAAGAACATCGATGTCGATCGTCACATATACAGGACGGCCAGCTAACTGCGGCAATACTTCTTTCAAAGGTTCAAGGACTTCAAATTTAGAGATGTGCATGCCATTTTCTTTTGCCCATTGGAACTCTTCCTTCAAACCTGAACGAATGCCGAAAGAGTATACATTTTTCGGGCCGATAAGTTCTGCGGATTTACGGATGATGGACGCATGGGAAAGCGGCTCTCCCTCATAATCCTCACGTAAATCTGTATGGGCATCCATATGGATGATGGCCATATCGGGATACTTTTTGAACATGGCTTTGATGACAGGCCATGTGACAAGATGTTCCCCTCCCATACCCATTGGGAACTTACCTGCATCCAACAAGCTGTCGACAAAGTTTTCAATCATATCGATACTGCGCTGCGGATTGCCGAATGGTAATGGAATATCCCCGGCATCAAAGAATTTAACTTCCTCTAATTCACGATCTAAATACGGGCTGTACTCTTCCAAACCAATCGAAACTTCACGAATCCGGGTAGGGCCGAAGCGGGAACCCGGACGGAAACTTACCGTCCAGTCCATCGGCATGCCGTATAGCACAGCTTCAGATTCCTCAAAAACAGGGTGGCTTTTAATGAATACATTGCCAGAATAGGCTTCATCGAATTTCATGGTCCATGCCTCCCTTATTTCACTAAATCTTGAACGAATTTAGGCAGAACGAATGCTGCTTTATGAAGTTCTTTTGTATAATATTTAGTTTCCATTTCATGGAAACGATCTTCAGTCACTTCTAATGGATTATATTTTTTCGATCCGATCGTGAACGCCCAAAGGCCGCTTGGATACGTCGGGATATTCGCTAAATACAGGCTCGTGATTGGGAATATCTCTTTCACATCACGTTGTACATCGCGAATTAAGTCCGCTTTAAACCAAGGGTTGTCGGATTGTGCCACAAAAATCCCGTCTTCTTTCAAAGCTTTGGAAATCCCGGCATAAAAACCTTTTGTGAATAAATTGACAGCAGGTCCGACAGGTTCAGTTGAGTCAACCATGATCACGTCATATTCATTTTCACTTTTGGCGATGTGCATGAAGCCATCCCCAACTTGTACGTCTACACGCGGATCTTCAAGCATGCCTGCAATTTCCGGCAGGTATTTCTTTGAGTATTCGATGACTTTCCCATCGATATCCACCAATGTAGCTTTTTTTACGCTTGGGTGTTTAAGGATTTCACGGATAACTCCTCCGTCCCCTCCACCTACAACCAAAACGTTTTCTGGATTAGGATGGGTAAATAAAGGAACATGGGCTACCATTTCATGGTAAACGAATTCATCGCGCTGTGAAGTCATTACCATGTCATCCAGCAATAGCATATTGCCCCACTCTTCCGTTTCAATCATATCAAGCTTTTGAAACTCAGTTTGCTCCGTATGTAAAGTACGATTCACTTTCATCGTAATACCAAAGTTCTCTGTTTGTTTTTCAGTAAACCAAATGCTCATTTATTAACGCTCCTTTTCCATTTCATATTGTCAGTCACCTTATAGGTTCCCCAAAATCGGTATAGTCATTAGCTAGAAAAATTATAGACGAATCTAGCAGAATTGCAAGATAAATTTCTTAAATGCAGTTCTTATGTTTAAAATTTTCTTTTTTTTCCATAATAGTAATAGATACTAGATTCTTACCTGATAAGAGAGGTGAAAGCAATGGAATTGATTCCAAGCGAACGATTTAAAAGGACAACTAAATATGTACGGGCCTTCATTATCCTTGCCACAATCGGGCTGACAATACTCTTTGTATTGCTTCTCTCTTTACTGATTTATGCAAAAATATTAGGTCCGCCTCCTTTGGTCGTGCCGCAGTCCACTCTCTATTATAGTGATGATGGAAATGTGATCGGTGAAACAGATAATGGCCAGAAGCGTTATTGGGCCGGAATGGAGTCGATTTCACCACAGCTCATCAAAGCGACTGTCGCCGTTGAGGACCGCCAATTTTACACTCATTATGGATTTGATATAAAGCGGATCGGCGGTGCCATCCTTGCCGATATTAAGGCAATGTCCAAGGTCCAGGGTGCAAGCACCATTACCCAGCAGTATGCCCGGAACCTGTTTCTTGGGCATGACAAAACGTGGTCGCGTAAACTTAATGAGGCCTTTTATACGATACGTTTAGAAATGAACTACTCCAAAAAGGAAATTCTAGAAGGCTATTTAAATACGATTTACTATGGCCATGGTGCATATGGAGCCCAAGCTGCAAGTCAATATTACTTTGGCAAGGATGCCAAGGATTTGACTCTTCCTGAAGCGAGCATGCTGGCCGGAATACCAAAAGGGCCGTCAAACTATTCTCCATTGGATAACTTTGAAAAAGCGAAATCAAGGCAGAAAGTTGTCCTGCATTCCATGAAAAGCAAAAACTACGTTTCAGAAAAGGATATCGCGGAAGCGCTGCGAACATCCCTTACATTAAAAGGGGAACACGGAACGGTCACCAAGAAGACCGCTCCTTATTTCCAGGATGCCGTCAAGCAGGCTTTAAAATCTCAGCTTCATTTAGATGACCGGACGATCGAGCTCGGCGGCCTTAAGGTGTATACGACACTGGACGAAACCCAGCAGGATGCTGCTGAAGAGGTCCTTTCCAATACCATACCCAAGTCTTCAGGCATTCAAGCCTCGATAGTGGCAATGGATCCGGATACCGGGGAGGTCCGTGCGCTGGTCGGCGGTAAAGATTATTCCGAGTCTCCATTCAATCGGGCCACACAGGCCGTTCGCCAGCCTGGTTCAACCATGAAGCCATTGCTATACTATTCAGCGCTGGAGAATGGTTTCACACCGTCCACCACCTTGAAAAGCGAGACAACTACATTTTCTTTCGATGATGGTCACTCATCTTACACACCGCATAATTACAACCATCAATATGCGGAAGGCGAAATCACGATGGCTCAGGCCATTGCTCTTTCCGATAATATCTTCGCCGTAAAAACACATTTGTTCCTTGGGGAACAGTCATTGGTCGATACGGCGCGTCGATTCGGAATCACGGCAAAGATGGATGCGGTCCCTTCCCTGGCACTCGGTACGTCAGGTGTTAGGGCGATTGAAATGGTGAACGCATACAGCATTCTGGCTAACGGCGGCAAGAAGGTTGAACCCGTGTTTATCAAAAAGGTGGAAAATCAAAAAGGTGAAGTGATTTTTGATGAAAGGGAGAAACCGGAACAGATTCTGGATAAGGACAAGGCATTTGTCATGACCCAGATGCTTACAGGTGTTTTCGATGAAACGTTAAATGGCTATACGAAAGTGACCGGCAGCACCATCAGTTCCCGGCTGACCCGCCCATATGCCGGCAAATCAGGCTCCACCCCGACGGATAGCTGGATGATCGGTTACACACCGGAGCTTGTAGCAGGAGTATGGACTGGATATGACCAAGGCAAAAAGATCGAGATCCCTGCTGAAAAAGGCTATGCAAAGAAAATCTGGGCTTCCTATATGGAAAAGGGGCTAAAAGGTAAACCGGCAAAATCATTTAAGGAAACCGAAAATGTAATCGGGGTAAACGTGAATCCCGTAAGCGGAAAATTGGCCACAAAGGATTGTCCCGTCTCAAGAATGACTTATTATGTTAAAGGAACCGAGCCTGTCGAATACTGTGCCGAGCACTTTAAGGGTGAGAATCCGAAACATGCCCCAAAAGAAGAAGAACATAAAAAGGCCCCGTGGTACAAGAAAGTCTTAAAACCTTGGGGATAACGAAAAACCCCCGAAGCCTGCAGCGGCTTCGGGGGTTTTTCTGTCCTAGTTCCACAGTGACTAAACTGCTGTCTTTAAGTTTACTGATTTTATCGCTTTCCTACAAGTGCATTTTTCACTAAACTTAACATTTCATCCATCAAACGAGATTCAAACCGTCAATGACTCCTTCAGCTGATCTGAAGAACGCTCCCACATTCCCGCATCATGGTTTTTCAGGAAGTCTGCAAGTACACGTTTTGATTTATCGTCCATGTCCTCAACGATGATTTTTCGTTTTAGCGATTTATCCATCCGGTTAACATGCTCCGGGAGCGATTTGTAACCGCGTCTAATTGACCTGTCGACCGTCATTTCACATGCTGTCACACCTGCATAGTGCGGACCATTTTGAGTGGCTTCAATGGTCACCCAAACAAGCCAGTAAGGTTTGGCATTCGGGACTTCCCCTTTAGTCTTTAAAAACTTGATCCCTTTTTCCACTGCACTTCTTGCATGCATCGCTCCGATATCGACCTCTGCTTCACCCGCATCTACATCGATGATGACCGGGGAAATATTATCGAGCGTTAATACCCCTGCCCCATATCCGCCATGACCTTCTGTTGGGTCGTTTTTTATAATATTGAAGCCTACCTTTTTCTTTGGTTGTTCTTCCATGTTCATATCCCCCTTTATCGTTTGTCATTCCTTATTATTGGTTAAAAAAACAAAAGTGAAAAAAATTGACTCAAGGTGTCTCCCACAAACTTAGTACCAGTATCCAAAACCGGTCTAATTGTATATTGACTCAGCGGTGTGATGATCAGAATCAAAAAAATAAGGGAACCATATTGTTCATACTGGGTCATTTTTGCCCGCAAGTCTGCGGAAACAAGATCCTGAACGATCCTATAACCATCGAGAGGCGGCAGCGGTAACAGATTAAATACAAATAAAAGGATATTCAAGTTGATGAGCACCTCGAAGAATGGCTTAACGAAGAACGGTAAATCAGGTCCAACGCCTGCCGCCAGCAACCCGTAAAAAATTAAAAACCCCAAAAATGCAACAAGCAAATTACTGAACGGACCGGCAAAAGAGACGAGCACCCCTGCCAATTTTGGATTCTTGAAATGAAAACGATTGACCGGTACAGGTCTCGCCCAACCAAACCCGGCTATTAATATCAACAGAGTTCCGATCGGATCCAAGTGAGAAATCGGATTCAATGTGACTCTTCCTTCATTCTTAGCAGTCGGGTCACCGAACTTATAGGCCACATAAGCATGGGAAAATTCATGAACCGTAAATGCGATCAACAGTGACACAATGACATATGGAAGCATTTCCAAAGGATAAACCAAAAACCGTTCTATTTGATCAATGAATTCCATCGATAGCTTCTCCCCCATTGTTTATTACCGTTAGTATACATCAAAAGTTCAAGAAGTGAAAAAACTCTGACTTCCGTGTCTTGCAATTCTTTTTCCATTGTGAAACACTACAAGATAAGAGAGGAAGGGGGGAAAAGAGATGCCATATGTAACAGTTAAAATGCTTGAAGGCCGTACAGACGAACAAAAAAAGGCTTTAGTCGAAAAGGTGACTGCAGCCGTGACAGAAACAACTGGAGCACCAGCTGAAGCCGTGACGATTTTCATTGAAGAAATGTCAAAAAATCATTTAGCAGTAGCCGGTGTCCGTAAAAGCGATCTATAAGATTTACATAATGGGGAAAAGCTAAGCCATCAATTTGGCTTAGCTTTTGTTTTTAACTGCTCAATATATTCATATGCCTCATCAATTTCTTCAAGGGTATATTTTTGTTTGCTTTTCAGCGTAAAAATTTTCTCGGTGACTTCCTCTTTTTCAAGCGTGTCGAAGTATAGCACCGTTGAAACCAGCTCCAAAAACCGGGCATTCTGTTCGTTCATATCCTGTAAGCATGCCTCAAGTGCCGGCATCTCCACTTCCTGTATGGATAGGAAATCCTGGCCGGCATCCGTTATCGAATAACAATATTGATAATAGCCTGCTTTTTTTTCCCTTACTTCATTCAAGTAGCCCATTTCGCAGAGCTCTTCAATCCGTAAGGTCAACTCCTCCGAATACGGTCCATAAAAGTGAAACTGAAACTTTTCATGAAATGGGAAGGACAGCTTCTTCGCGATATAAACGATTTTTTGTAATTTTTTTCGACCCGAGATTTCACCGGCAGTAGAAATTGCATTGATAATGTTTGCATGATCCTTAAACAAGGCTCGTCACTCCTCACCAAAAATGTACCACTTTAATCCGATAGCTCCAAAAGCTTGCGGATCTGTTTTTTAATATTTTTCTTCGTAGATTCATCACGCAATAAATCCGCTGGATAATACAACTTATGATCCGTTCTTCTTTTCCCTGAAATTGCATCGACAATTTCGGATTCACGTGATAATTCACGAATTTCGCCATTATTTTTAAGCAAGTGAATCGGAAGTCTCTCCTCTTCCTCACCTGGCCGGTAAAAATCATACGGCAGATCTGATGAGGAATCGACGACAAGATAATAATCCGGATCGATGCCTGCCTTCTTGAATAGCGTCCTTAATTCCATCAATCTGTTCATTTGACTGTTCGACGGATGGAATTCCACATATTTAAATAGTTTACGGTTAACGAAGCGAGTGCATAAATCTTTTAAAATCGCATCGTTTTCCTCTTCCCATGCTTCGAAATAATAGAGCATCACCGATTCATCCATTTTCAAATAGTCCGTTAAAGTCACTTCTCCCTTGAACAATGAATAAAAATGGTGCGGTTCTTGAGCAAACTCATAACCGGATTCATATAAATGTTTCGCCCTATGTAGGATCTTGGTAAGTATGACCTCCGCACTTCTCGTAACTGGATGGAAATAAACCTGCCAATACATTTGGTAGCGACTCATGATATAATCCTCAACCGCATGCATCCCGCTCTGCTTTATGACGGCATGTTCTTCCCTTGGCCTCATCACACGCAAAAGCCTTTCCATATCGAAATGTCCATAACTCACGCCAGTGAAATAAGCATCACGCTGTAAATAATCCATTCTATCAGCATCGATCTGACTTGAAATCAGGCTGACTACTAATTTGCCTTTATAGGTTTTCGCGATGACTTCTGCCACTTTTTTTGGAAAATCACGCCCAACTCTAAGGAGGATCTTATTCACTTCCGTATCGCCGACGATTATCTGCTGCGTGAATTGCTCATGATCCAGATCAAACACTTTTTCAAAAGAATGAGAGAAAGGACCATGACCCAAATCATGCAGGAGGGCTGCGCACAAGGATAGTAACCGCTCCTCTGGTTTCCATTCCGGTCTGCCCTCGAAAACATCATCCACGATTCTCCGGACAATCTCATATACTCCAAGCGAATGGCTAAGCCGACTATGTTCCGCACCATGAAAGGTTAAATAAGTCGTTCCCAGCTGTTTGATCCTACGAAGCCGCTGGAATTCCTTCGTCCCTATTAAATCCCATATAACCCGGTCACGAACATGTATATATCGGTGCACCGGATCCTTGAATACTTTTTCTTCTTGTAATTTTTCGCCGGAATATCCCATGAACTACCCTCTTTTTCATAATCTCGATGCACTCATTATAGCGTGTTTTGACAAAAAACCCTAACTTCCACCTTGCTAGTAAGAGGGGGCATTTTGTAAGAAAACGGAAGTTCCAGTCTGGTTTTGTCTCGAAAATAAGGAAATAAAAAATCACCGCAGTGTGTCGAATCTGGGTGATGATTACTGGTTCCATATATCATTAAGAAATAATCCACTCTACCTATATATCATGGATCCTACTTTAGTTTTTTATTGATTTTATCTAGTAACTCGTCTTCTGTCGGTGCAGCAACCGGACGGTTATTGACAAAGGCAAAAGACTTCTTTCTGCCAGGACCGCAGTAGGATTGGCAGCCCACTTCAATTTTCGCGTCGGGATCAAGCTTTTCAAGACGCGGGATCAATGTTTTTATGTTTACCGCCAAGCAGTCATCGCACACTCTGAATTCATTGGACATCCTCCGGTCACCATCCTTTCCATGACAAACTGTATTTCATCCATTTATATGACTAAAGGGTATTTTACCGTTTCTACTTATGAATATCAAGAGGGCTGAATGATGTGAAAAATGATGTAATTAATCAAAAAACTAGTATCCTTTTAACCTTTTTGTATAAAAAATCCATATTTTGTCCAAAATGCTAGTAGAACACTCCATAAATCACTGCCACACGATATTTTATATAGTTATTTATTTTAAAAGTTACCAGAAAGGGAGTATGTAGAAATGAAGGTTCGTCAAGACGCCTGGACAGAAGAAGATGATTTGCTTTTGGCAGAAACGGTATTGCGCCATGTGCGGGAAGGCAGCACTCAGCTTAATGCTTTTGAAGAGGTAGGAGATAAGTTGAATCGCACCTCTGCAGCATGCGGATTCCGCTGGAATGCAGTCGTCCGCCATAATTATGATAAAGCACTATCCCTTGCCAAGAAACAGCGTAAGCAGCGGCAAAGGATCCTTGGAAAAGATCAAGGAGGGAAAAAACGGCTTCTTTATACACCGCCGTCCCCAACGATTTCCGACATAATGGTTCCCCATGTACAAGAAGAGGAACTAGAGTTGAAATCCGAAGTCGATACTACCAATTATGAAGCAGCAGAGGAATTCGTTGTGGCAGAAGCCCTCGCTCCTAAGGCACAGCACACACCAGTTACTTTGGAAACGGCCATGAGCCTTGATGCCGTCATCGCCTATTTGGAATCCATGAACGGCCGCATGCTTCAAGCCGAAGTATTAAAAACCGAAAATGAAAGATTGAAGCTTGAAATTAAAGGGCTGAAAAAGCGAAACGAAGATTTGGAGAATAAAATCAGCCACCTAGAACAAAACAGCGGGTTGATGCAGGAAGATTATGAAACTTTGATGAATATCATGAATCGAGCAAGAAAGCTGGTCTTGTTAGAGGAAGAGGAACGTCCGGCAACTAAGTTCAAGATGGACCGGAATGGCAATTTGGAAAAAATGGCCGAGTAATAAGATAATGTGGGGTTCTGTTATATAGATCAACCACATGCCAGAGGCCGTTTCACCCCTATTTATCCGAAAAAGGGAGCCAACAAGGCTCTTTTTTTCATTGTTTCAAGAAAGAAGGAATACTATCTCCGCCTATCATACAGTCCTTTTACAGTTTCAGTGAATGCTAAAGTCGTATTAAATGAAAGAAGCCATTCCTGACTTAATGGAACGGCTTCTTTCATATCAATCCTTTAATGCATCGAATACTTTATCATTGCGTTCGACCACTCTCGTCAAGTACGCCTCATACAGCGGCCATTCCTCAGCGGAAAGTGTGTCAGAGAATATCTTTTCGCTATGTTCCTTCAATACTTGAAGGAATCTGAGCATCACGTCTTGAACACTCAATTGCACACCCAACAATTCGGTTAGGGACGCCATTACCGAAGGGACGATATCAGGATAAGCGAATTTGGTTTCTGCATTTCCTTTAGCTGCATCATAAAAGCCCTTCACGAGACTGGCACGTTCAGCCCCGCTTCCATTGACACACAAATAGATTTGCACCGCTACGCCATTGCGGATCCTGCGTTGGGATATACCCGCAAACTTTTGCCCATTTATACTTAAATCATAACTGCCAGGACAATAGGAACCGACGATTTCCCGCGCCTCCATCTTGACTGGGAAATCGGAAAACATCAATTGGACAAGCTTCCACATCGCATCATATCCACGATTGATTTCAATTTTCTGCTCGTTTTCAGGAAAAATGAGCGAAAAATTAAGGACCCCCTCATCCAGGACGACTGCCAGCCCTCCCGAATTCCTCACGATGGCCCGGAAACCATGTTCTTCCAAATGATCCAAACCCTTTTTAAGAAAAGGCAACTTCGTATCCTGTATACCCATGACGATGGTTCGGTGGTGTACCCACGCCCTGGCTACGGCCGCTGATTTACCTGACCCAACGGAAGCGCAAAATGTATCATCCATCGCAAAGGACTCCAGAGCAGGAAACTGAGGTCCAACGGAAGATTGATCAATAATCCTCCACTCTTGCTGCATTAATAATGAATCTGTCTCACCCATACGAATCTCCCTCTACATTTAATCCTCAAGCTGTCTATTGATACTGCGCCAGAAACCCCTGTGCCGCTGTAATGACAGCCAGTTTATACACATCCTCTTCACTGCATCCCCTCGAAAGGTCATTCACCGGACGATTCAGCCCCTGAAGGATCGGACCGACCGCTTCGAAGCCACCCAAGCGCTGTACCATCTTATAGCTAATGTTCCCTGCTTCGAGACTTGGGAAAATAAAAACATTCGCATCCCCCTGAATAAGGGAATCCGGTGCTTTTTTCCTTGCCACAGAAGGAACGAAGGCCGCGTCAAACTGAAATTCCCCATCAAGAATGACTTCAGGGTCCATTTCTTTTGCCAAATCGACCGCATCAACCACTTTTAAGGTCTCGGGGGATGTTGCCGATCCCTTTGTGGAAAAGCTCAGCATCGCCACACGCGGTTCGATATCGAACATTAATGCAGTCTTCGCACTTTCTATAGCAATTTCAGCCAGGTCCTGGGAACTGGGGTTTATATTGATTGCACAATCCGCGAATACATATTTCTCTTCCTCCCGGACCATGATGAACACTCCCGAGGTTTTTTGGACGCCCGGCTTTGTTTTAATGATCTTTAAAGCTGGACGAACCGTATCGGCAGTTGAATGCGTTGCACCACTAACCATTCCATGTGCCAGTTTCATATGGACGAGCATGGTTCCAAAATAGTTCTCATCCGTTAAGATTTCACGTGCTTGCAGATCGGTCGCTTTACCATCACGGACCTTCACGAACGCTTCAACCATTTCATCCATCATGATATAATTCTTCGGATCATATATTTCGATTGCATCAAGGGAGATCTTTAAGTCTTTTGCCTTCTCTTGAATCAATCCGATATCCCCGATCAATACCGGTGTCACCAGTTTAGCTTGGGCAAGCCTGCCTGCAGCTCCCAAAATCCGTTCATCCAATCCTTCCGGAAAAACGATTTTTAAATTATGCCCCATAATTTTCGATTCCAATATTTCAAATAAATCACTCATTGGCTCTTCCTCCTTTTTAGATACGTTTCCCCCATTTTTTCTATATTTAACCATCCGGTAAAATCCATTGTCGTCTTCTTTTAAGAATACTCCAGCAGCCAGGTAAATTCCAGCCATCCGCAAATTTGAAAATATCAGAAACACCGAAAAACAGTGATGGTGTTTGCGGGTTGATATAAATTTCCTTATACTGAAACTATGCTATATTAAAGTTATAATAAGACTTAGGAGTGATTGTAATGAGTGAAGCAGCACAAACACTGGACGGCTGGTATTGTTTACATGATTTCCGCCTGATCGACTGGGCTTCTTGGAAAACGTTATCAAGTGACGAACGCCAATTGGCCATCTCGGAATTCCAAGGTTTACTGGATAAATGGAATATGACACAAAGCGACAATGAAGGCAGCCATGCCCTATATTCCATCGTTGGTCAGAAAGCGGACTTCATGCTTATGTTTGCCCGCCCAACCATGGAAGAATTGAATGCAATCGAAAACGAATTCAACAAAACGAAGCTTGCCGAATATACAATTCCCGCTTATTCATACGTTTCCGTCGTGGAATTAAGCAATTACTTAGCTGGCGGAGATAGTGAGGACCCATACCAGAACCCTCATGTTCGTTCAAGACTTTATCCGATACTGCCAAAAGCGAAACATGTATGCTTCTATCCAATGGACAAGCGTCGTGATGGCGATGATAACTGGTATATGCTTTCCATGGAAGAGCGCAAAGGCTTAATGCGTTCCCATGGCTTGATTGGCCGCAGTTATGCCGGTAAAGTAAAACAAATCATTTCGGGTTCTGTCGGTTTTGACGATTATGAATGGGGCGTGACTCTATTCGCAGATGATGTCCTTCAATTCAAAAAATTAATCTATGAAATGCGTTTTGATGAAGTGAGTGCACGTTACGCTGCATTTGGTTCTTTCTTTGTAGGAAATATCCTGCCTGAAGAAAATGTATCTTCATTCCTATACGTTTAAGACGAATGGCTTCCGGTTTCCGGAAGCTTTTTTTGCGTCCGCTCCTTTTTATTTTTCCCCGGCTGAGGAATAAATCCAATCCACATCCCATACATTTTCAATAGTGATGAAATTATTTTTTCACAGTCCCATTCAGCTTCAGGAAAATTGATCAAGGCAATTCCTGACTCCAGCGAGGTGAAGGAACGTTACTTCTATTCATTAGCCGGCAAGAGGATATGGCTTATATCATGAACGGCAGCAGCCGTTATGTATCGCTTAACATTCATTGTGGTTTTTTAAGCCACCCGGGGATTGTCCAGAAAACTTATACAATACTACCGGTCGCTATAAATCGCACTGTTTCTCCCAGTCCACACTCTCGGATTGTCCAAATTCCACAGCATCAACTAAACCTTGAATTCAGGAGGGAATGCAATGTCACAAAATAATCCTTATGGTAATTACCCGTACGGAGGAAGCCCCTATTATCCCTATGAGAATAACGAGCCTGAACTAAGGCAGCAGAATCCTAACCCGCAGCAAGGATACCAACAGCAAGGTTACCCGCAGCAAGGATACCAACAGCCATCATACCAGCCACAACAGCCCACTATGGCAGGCACGCCACAACAAATGCCGGTGACGATGGGTCAACCCCCTTCCGGACCACAGATACCTGGTATGCTTCCGGTCGAAGCGTCGTATATCGAGAACATCTTGCGTTTGAATAAAGGGAAATTAGCCACTGTTTATACCACGTTTGAAAACAACCAGGAATGGAATGCCATGATCTTCAAAGGAATCATCGAGGCTGCAGGACGCGATCATCTAATCATAAGCGATCCTCAAACGGGAAAACGATACTTAATCCCGATGGTATACTTAGATTATATAACGTTTGATGAAGAAATCGAATATGACTATCCATTTGGAGGCGGCGCTGGGCTTACCACCTATTCGCCAAGGTAAAAAAATCCAATAAAGAAAAGAGCCTCAGAATCTATTTGATTTTGAGGCTCTTCTTATATTGGCATGACTTTTTCCAAAAAAGGCTGACCCAAAAGGATCAGCTCAGTTTGTAGAGGTTCGGAAAACATTCTTTCATCAAATGATGTTCCAAACCAACACCTTCAACTCATCAGGGATGGTTTCTATCTATATATAATAACAAAGTTGATTGGAGAAAAAGGTGCGAGCCGAGGAGGCTCCAGGACCGCCTCTGGATAAGCGAGTGCCTGCAGCGGTAATGTACGTCCAAATTGTACAAGCCATAAAAAAACTGCAGGCAAACTCGATTTCTTCGAATTTGTCTGCAGCCTCAGCTGTCCTTACAAGTATTTATACGCAGCAATGATCATTAAGACCCAAGCAACCAAGAAAGAAACTCCGCCAAGCGGTGTGATGGCACCAAGGACTTTGATTTGCGTAACGCTTAGAACGAACAGGCTTCCGGAAAACAGGATAATTCCTATTAGCATAAGCCAGCCGGACCAGTTGATTAGCGGACTAGAAATTTTCCCAGCCAATAAACCGAGTACCAATAAACCCACCGCGTGGAACATTTGATATTGAACAGCGGTTTGCCAAGTTTCCAAATATTTATCAGGAATTTTTCCTTCCAGTCCGTGGGCACCGAATGCACCAAGTGCCACAGCAATAAACCCATTCAATGCACCTAAAATGATGAATAGTTTCAATTATTTCGCTCCCCTTCCCTCATTTAAAAATCGAACAAGGACTCCCCATTGGCCTCATCCATTTTAACCGGTTCTACATTCGGTGTAGCCGACATGACGGGCTGGGTCAATGTGATTGGCTTCTGTATGCTGATGTTCGAAGCTTTTTCATCAACCATCACTTCACAAAGGGATTTTATGGCCATTACATACCCTTGCACCTTATCCTCTGAATTTGCCTGTTTCGCTTTTAAAACAAGCTCTTCGATTTTATCTAACATTTGTCTTGATGAAATATCCAACTTTACCACCTCGTCTATATACAGGTCAAAACTATCATAACTAGCATAGCAAAAATCAGAGAAGAAAACACCTTGCATATTTCCTACCTTTTCATTGGCTTGGCTTGAAATTTCAAGCATGGCTTCCCTGAAGAATGAAAGACATCAAGAGAAGGCTGGTTTGATGTTTTGAATTGAAAAGCACGGCAGCCTTTTGGAAAACTGAGATCCCAAGTTATATAGAAATGACGGCACGCCATACAATTCACCCGTTTCGTTTTCTTGCTGATATCATCGGTTTGGGATTTTCCAATCAATTGGAGATTTCCCCATTTCCATCAGCAATTGATTTGTTTTGGAAAATGGTTTTGTGCCAAAGAAACCACGGGACGCCGACAGCGGACTTGGATGTACCGACTTAATGATTTTATGGCGGGCTTCATCAATCAAAGGGATTTTGGTTTGAGCGGGTTTCCCCCACAGGATGAATACAACCGGTTTCGGACGTTCATTCAATAGGCGAATAACTTGATTCGTAAAGATTTCCCATCCTTTTCCGCGGTGTGAGTGCGCCTCTCCCTCACGGACAGTCAAGACGGTATTCAATAGAAGCACTCCCTGTTTTGCCCATTCGACCAGGTAACCATTATCCGGAACCTCATAGCCAAGATCGGTGTTTAACTCTTTAAAGATATTTCTTAAAGAGGGCGGGATGCGAACCTCCGGCTTGACTGAAAAACTAAGGCCATGTGCCTGACCCTGGCCATGGTATGGGTCCTGTCCAAGGATGACAACCTTTACATCTTCAAAAGGAGTATAGTGAAGCGCATTGAAAATATCGTCCTGATCCGGATGAATGACTTGCTGACTGTACTCTTGCTTTATAAATCCCCATAGCTCCTGGTAATATTCTTTTTTGAATTCCTCTTTCAATAGAGGCCACCAATCATTTGTCAATAACTGCTTTTCCATTTGCCACAGCCCCTTTTCCACTTTTTGAAACTATATTATATCAAACTTAATCGCCTTGCCTTTTCCATAGATTACGATTTATGTTTCTATATACCCCAAAAGTGGGAAAATAGAAAGTTAGCAAGCAATTTAACCATGTTGGAGGGTTCCCTATGAAAAAATGGTACAAAAGAAAACGATTTTATCTGCTTGTCAGCATTTTGATCGTCATTGCAATCGTCATTGCCTATAACAGCTACAAGCCACTTCCCGATGGCATTTCTTATGAAGGGAAGGTTCATCATGTCGAGGATATCGATTTCATCTATGACCTCTCCTACCACGATGAACAAGGGAATCAGCAACATGAGCAGCGAATTTTCCAAACTATAAATCAAGCGATAGAAGAGGCTGATTCTTATATCGTAATCGATATGTTTTTGTTTAATGCTTTTTATGATGAAAAGATAAACTTCCCGAAGTTAACCGAGACCCTGAAGGATAATCTGGTGAAACAGAAGAAAAGGAAACCTGACCTCCAGATTATATTCATTACTGATGAAGTGAATACTTCCTATAATGCCTACCAGTTAGAGGCATTGGAAACGATGAAGAAAAATGGAATTGATGTCATTGTTACCAACTTAGACCGCCTCCGGGATCCGAATCCTCTCTATTCAGGTGTGTATCGGACCTTTTTCCAATGGTTCGGTGAAAGCGGGAAAGGCTGGATTGTCAATCCAATGGCTAAAAGCGCACCAAAGGTCACCTTGCGTTCTTATCTTAGATTGATGAATATCAAAGCCAATCACAGAAAAGTGGTCGCGACTGAAAAAACGGCCATCATCTCATCTGCCAATCCTCATGACGCAAGTGGCTTCCATTCCAATATTGCCTTCCAGATGGACGGGAATATCATCGGCGATTTCGTTAAAGCCGAAGAAGCCGCTTCGAAATTCTCGGGAGGTCCAAAGTCATTTCCTGAGTTCAAGGAGAAATCAGCAGATAAAGGGCCGATATCGGTACAACTGCTAACGGAAGGAAAAATCAATAAACATGTCCTAAAGGCAATTAAGGATGCTGAAAATGGTGACAAGATCCATCTTGCCATGTTCTACATTGCCGATCGCGAGGTTGTCGAGGCATTAACGGATGCAGCTAAACGGGGTGTGAAGATTGAAATGATATTGGATCCGAATCAAAACGCATTCGGAAGTGAAAAAATCGGGCTGCCCAATCTTCCGGTTGCCGCCGAATTCGAAAAACTGGGGGATGAAAACATCTCGATCCGCTGGTACAAAACAGAAAAAGAACAGTTCCATACAAAGTTGATGATGATTCAAAAGGCTAATGAAACGGTTATCCTTGGAGGATCGGCTAATTATACTTCACGAAATCTAGATGACTATAACCTTGAAGCGAATGTTGAAATCCATGCTCCAAATGATGCGGACGTTTCCAAGGATGTCGACAGCTATTTCCATAGACTCTGGACAAATCAAAACGGAACATACACGGTGGATTACAGTGAATACCAAAAGAAACTGCCTGTCTTCAAATACTTGACCTACCGCATACAGAAGGTATTCCGCTTCACCACTTACTAAATATTCTTTGAGATAAATGTTTAACAGGGCCCAAATGAGGTTATATACTACTATAGCCAATCAGCAACTGTAATAAGCAAGATTCCATTTACCTATATTCAAGAGATTCTTAATGAAATTCAAGGAGGAGTTTATATGTATCAAGTACATGTAGTAGAAAACGGTTTACAAGCAAAGGAAAAAATCGATGAATTAGTTACATCAGGTTATACGAAAGACGATGTATATTTGTTTGCCCATGATAAAACCCGTTCTAAACACCTTACCGAGAATACAAATACAGAAGGTGTAGGCATGAAGGAACAAGGTTTCCTTGATACCGTCGGAAATCTCTTTAAATCTCGCGGAGATGAACTTCGTAATCGAATGAGTAACCTTGGCCTTAGTGATATGGAGGCAGAGCGTTACGAGGAAGTTCTTGACGAAGGAAAAGTAGTCATCGTTGCTTCCAAACAAGATAACAAAGACGGGGTCACACACTAAAACCCGTACCATTACCCTATATGGAATCATAAAAAACGAGGCCCCAAACCTGGGGCCTCGTTTTTTTATGATCATTATCCCAGGATGCTTTGGTACGCGGCCTTTGCATGGACCATATCCTTCGTACCGTGGATCAACGCCCGGCCATCCTTGAAAATGACGATACGCTCCCCGGCTTTTTCACAGGAGAGAAGGAATGGATTGAATTTCACCAAATAACCGCTGCCGTCCAGATCCTTGGCTAGTTTCTCAAGTTGCAGTTTCAAAGGTTTTGGCGGTCTTACCTGTACAGTGTCCCTCCCGCAAAGAACAGCCGTTTTCGTTGCATTTTCCATTGTTAAAAATGGGTATGTCCTCTGCTCTCCGCATGAGAGACAATCTTTCTTTTTCGCTTTTGTCAATTTAACGGTTTGGTATTGATTTCTCCAAAGATCAAAAGAAACAAGTGCAGGCCGCACCGATTCCCAATCTTCAACAAGGATTTTCAAAGCCTCGGCAGTTTGGTGTGCCACGACCATCGTAACAGCTGGTGATATGATCCCTCCTGTGTCACAGGTCATTCCTTGAATCGGGATCGCTTTAAGCAAACAGTGCAAACATGGAGTCTGCCCGGGAAGGATCGTCAAAGTCATGCCCACGCTCCCCACACATGCCCCATAAATCCATGGTATATGAAGCTTTTGTGATAAATCATTAATAATCATCCGTGTCTCAAAATTGTCGGTTGCATCCAATATCAAATCAACATCACCAAGCAGCTGTTCGAGATTCTGGGCAGTTGCGTCCATGATGATGGCATTCACTTCAACTTCATGGTTGATATCCAATAAATGACGCTTTGCCGCCTCTGCTTTTGGCAGTTTCTCCTCGACATCCCGTTCCGTATACATTTGTTGGCGCTGTAAATTACTGGTCTCGACATAATCCCTGTCGACAATGGTAAGCTTCCCTACTCCTGCACGAGTAAGGGCCTCGGCATTAGCAGATCCCAAAGCCCCTGCACCAAGAAGCAAGACATGCTTCTTCATAATTTTCAATTGGCCCCCTTCACCAACGGGGGCGAATAAAGTCTGCCTTGAATATCGCTCTTTCACCGTGATCCCTCCCTTCCGGACGCTTCACCCTCCACTTACTGGCGGAATGAAAGCAACTGTATCTCCATCAGATAAAATCGTGTCATCATCGGCAAATTCCTCATTGACCGCTGTCATCACGGTTTCAAGACCTTCCAATTGAAAATCCACCTTCATCTTTCCTTTTAGCTCCGCCACACTCATTCCATTTCCTTCTATAGAAAGAGTCTCTTTGCCTAGCTCATCTTTCAATTGGGCAAATAAAAGTACATTAATCATCAATATCCCCCTCTTCCGGTTTCCCCGATGGATATGAAATGGTTTCCAACTGGTTTCCTACCCATGTCTCCCCATCTTCCCAGTGTTCTTTTTTCCAAATCGGGACGATTTCTTTAATTCTTTCAATCGCATACCTATTTGCCTCATATGCATCATTTCGGTGAGGCGTACTAACAGCAATAACGACTGCGATATCCGTGATTTCAAGTTTACCTACACGATGGGTGATCGCCGTTTCTGCATCAGGCCAACGCTCCTTGATCTCAGATCCGATTTGCTCCAATTTCTTGATGGCCATCGGTTCATACGCTTCGTATATTAAGAAGAGAGTCTTTTTTCCTTTCGTCATTTCCCTCACCGTACCAATAAAGGTCGTGACGGCACCTGCATTTCGACTGACTACTTTATCAATCACTTCCTGGATTTCAATCGGCTCTTTTGAAATATTATAATTCATGTCTACCATCCTTTATATATAATTCAGTTTGATCAATATAACCTGCCTCTTGATAATCTTCCATCGTATTCATATTGAAAAAAAGGTATTGAAAATGTTCAGGATTTTCGCGATATAACGTAAAGTCGGTTTCTTTCATGATTTTCACCGAAATCTTTTCCAAAAATAGACTCATTTTCAATTCATGTTTTAATAAACACTCCGTCAGTACAGGAAGACACCTTTTATGGTAAACAGCAAAAAGCGGCTGGAGCCTGCCATTTATTTCTGGAATGACAGCATCGAATTGAGGTTCATAATGGGAAATGATATCCTTTATGGCATCAGCATTCACAAACGGCATATCACAGGCTGCAAGGAACTGAAGCTCCGTTTTCGATGAGGTCAACCCTGCATGCAATCCGCCAAGAGGTCCTTGATCTTTATGTAAATCCGGAATGAGCGGAAGTTGCAGAAAATGATATTCTTCAAATGTATTCGTAATGACCATAATGTTTTCTGACACCTTTTTCAATTCGGATGCCACTCTTGAAATGTTCACAACGCCGCCTACGGTCAAAAGTGCCTTATTCACGCCCATACGGCTTGATTTCCCGCCAGCTAAAAGCAACATGGTCCATTCCATAGAAATCAACCTCCCTTTTTTGGGTTTAATCCAGCATCGAACGGAAAAGCTATACTAATGTGTCTCCACTATATTTAAATATTTTAAATCAACTTTGAAAATAATGACACTTTCACAAACTTTGCTTTGTATATCAAAAAATGGAAAGTAGGATCAAAAGCTAAAAAGCAGCCCACCCACCCATTTTATATTCTTATTTCCAGGTCCGAAAAATGACACATGCGTGGCCATTCCATTACCTTTCTTAAGGTACTCATATTAATGTGAAAACTAAGTTTTACATAAAAGAAATTTTGGTATATTCTAAAAATAGGATATTAACTGGTATGCTGATAATATCGATATCTAATTCTCCTGAGGAGGTCACATAATGACTATGAAAAGAGCAATGACAGTTGCCGGATCGGATTCGAGCGGCGGTGCCGGTCTTCAAGCGGATTTAAAGACATTCCAAGAATTCGGCGTTTACGGTATGTCCGCATTAACGACAATCGTGACGATGGATCCAAAGAATGGCTGGTCCCATAATGTATTCCCTACACCGGTCGAGGTTTTGGAAGCCCAAATCGAAACGATTCTATCAATCGGCATTGATGCCATGAAAACGGGAATGCTTGGATCAGTGGAAATCATTGAACTTGTTGCCCGTAAAATAGACGAGTTGAAGCTGGACAAGGTCGTAATCGATCCAGTCATGGTATGTAAAGGTGAAGATGAAGTATTGCACCCTGAAACGGCTGTAGCTCTGCGCGAACTGCTTGTACCACGTGCAACTGTAGTCACGCCAAACCTGTTCGAGGCCGCTCAGTTAGCGGGCACTGCGCCTATCAAGACGATTGACGATATGAGGGCTGCAGCCGAAAAGATTCATGCACTTGGTGCAAAATTTGTCTTGATCAAAGGCGGTAATAAGCTGGATCATGATAAAGCCATTGACCTTTTATATGATGGAACTGAATTTGAAATCCTTGAATCAGAAAAAATCGAAACGACCAATACACATGGTGCCGGCTGTTCATCTTCAGCAGCCATTACGGCTCAATTGGCTGAAGGGAAAAGCCCGCGTGAGGCTATTCTCATTGCTAAAGACTTCATCACCGAGGCCGTTCGCCATTCTTGGAAGATGAATGACTATGTTGGACCTGTCAATCATGGTGCATACCATAAATATGGAATCGCTGAAAAAACACAAAAATAAAACATCAAGTTTAAAGGCCGCTCAAATTCATCGAGCGGCCTTTTTCGCTTTTTTTGTTTTTATTTAGTAAAATAGAAAGAAGGAAAAGCTTATCTAGCCGCCCAGTTAAGGAGGAAATTATAGAATGAAACCTATAGACCGTACAGAGGTGCAAACTGCCATTGATTCTTTCGCCGGACAAGATGTATATCTTCACCTTGAAACGACAAATGGCGCCTATGCCACTCATGTAGATGAAGCTTTCTTCTCGGCAGGTGCTTATATTCGTAACGCATTTATACAGTATGAACATGGCAAGATAGTTGGGGATGGACCCTATCGCGTCGGCTTGAAGCTCAATATTGGCTGGGTATATGCAGAAGGCGTTAACCACTTCGAAATGGATGAACAGGGGAGATTGCTATTGGCAGGCCTTGATTTTTCCGGAAAGCTTGCTGTCTCCATGCAGCTCAGTCCCACTCCCTTTGAATGATGACAACTCGCTTGATATATATCATATGTTGATTCCGATGAAAACTCCCATTCACCGATAAACATACTTACTGTAAGTAGAACGGAAGGAGAAATATACCTTGGAAAAAGAACGCCATGTATTAGTTATATTCCCACATCCCGATGATGAAGCCTTCTCGGTCTCCGGAACGCTTGCCCTTCATAGAGAAGCGGGCACTCCTGTCACCTATTTATGCTTAACTTTAGGAGAAATGGGACGTAATTTAGGAAACCCTCCATTCGCAACAAGGGAATCGCTTCCCAAAATTCGGAAAAAGGAATTAATCGATGCAGCAAATGCAATTGGCATCCAAGATTTACGCATGCTTGGATTGCGTGATAAGACAATTGAATTCGAAGATGATGAAAAGCTGACTTCATTATTTACCGATGCCATCAATGAATTGAATCCTTCGTTGATCATTACGTTTTACCCAGGATACAGTGTCCATCCGGACCATGAAGCGACAGCACGTGCTGTAGTTCGGGCCGTGGAAAGAATGGAAGAGAAAGAGAGGCCTAAACTTCATTGTGTCGCCTTCTCGAATAACTGCATTGACGAATTGGGGCAGCCCGACATCGTCCATGATATCACTGCCGTCGAAGAAAAAAAGGTAGCCACATTCACTGCCCACCGTTCGCAAACGGAAGCAATGGTTATCGATTGGAAAGAGAAATTCGAAAATCAGGATGCAGATTTCCTAGACTGGATTCGCAAAGAAAGATTATGGACCTATAAATTTTAAGGAAACCGCCAATAAGGCGGTTTTCTTTGCTTAGGCATAAAAAAAACGCCTGTGGAATACAGGCGGAGAAAAGGGGGATACTTTGGAAAATCAATCATAATATAAGCATCCCCAAAATTCTTCATTTTATACAATCATATTCAAAAAATCAGGCAGATAAGCGTTCCTCATGCTGCATTTTCACTCTTGCCGAGGCTTTTTTTCCATGCGCCAAGTAATAAATGCCAATAAGTATGAACGCAAAGATCGACATTCCTATGAATAACCCTTTGAACCCTGTATATGGAATAAGGAATCCCAATAGGAATGGGCCCACACCAATACCGAAGTCATACATGGTAAAAAACGTGGATGTGGCTAAACCCATCCGATTTGAGGGGGCTTCCTTGATGGAAATCGCTTGACTGCTTGATTGGAACGTACCATACCCCACTCCGATAAAGGCGCCGGCAATCAGAAGCGTGATCCCATGATGGGATTGACTCAGGATGACCATACCGACAGCAAATAGCAAGAGCGATGGGTAAATAACTGCATTTTCCCCCTTCACATCAAACATCCGGCCTGTAAACGGACGGGACGCCAAAAGGAATACAGCAAATACGACAAAGAAAAAGCTCGCCGCATCCATTAAATCCATTTCCTTTGCAAAAGACGTTAAATAGGACAAGATGCTCGAATAGGTAAATCCGGCAAATCCGATAAAAATGGAAATGGGCAGTGCCCTTTTTTCAAAGTAATCACTGATTTTAAAACCCTTTTGTGGTGAAGCTCCGACCTTTTCCCCTTCAGGCACATGCATGAATAACGATGCAACTAAAGAAAACGCGGCAAATAAGGAGGCTGCATAGAAAATGATGGAATAACTGAAATGCTGTGTTATCAGCAAGCCAATGAACGGTCCGAAAGCCATTGCCAAGTTTGTACTCATGGCAAAGTAACCTGTGCCTTCCCCGCGTCTTTCATTCGGAATGATATCTGCAGCAATCGTTCCAGTTGCCGTAGTGGCAAGGCCAAAAGCAAAACCGTGAATAAGCCGATCTATCAATAAAAGGGATAAACCATTCACCAGGAAATAGCCAATGGATGCGATCAGGAATAGCACCAACGAGCCAAGCAACATCTTTCTGCGGCCGATCTTATCAATTTTTTTCCCTGCAATCGGTCTGACAAGCACAGCCCCCAGAACAAAAATACTCGAAGCAAGTCCTGCTTGTGCTTGCGACGCATGAAAATTATCCATCGTGTAAATGGTCAATGTCACCATCAGGACATAAAAAGTTAAAAATAGAAAAAAGTTTGCAGACGAGACAATCAGAAAGTCTTTCGTCCACAATTTCGGTTTGTGATTCATTTCAATCCTTCTTCCTTACTATTGTTTTAATTTTTCCTTCAGGAAAATCAACGTACGTAACGTTGCCTCCCGATCCTCATCAGCCAAACCGCTCATTAATTGAAGTTCAAATTCTTCAACTACCTTTTTGGCCTCTTGATAAGTCCTTAAACCTGACTCCGTTAACTGTATTCTCCGTTCCCGTTTATCTTTTCCTGGGACTTGTTCAATCAACTCAAGTTCTTCCAAGCGGTTTACCGTCCTGGTTACCGTCGGTTTCTCCACATCTAAATAAGTGCTTATTTCAACAAGCGTAGAACAGCCAAACTGACTCAGATAATATACAATCGACCATTGGGAATGATAAAGATCAACCTTGGCCAATTGTTCATTTAACTTTTTCGTAAATGACCTTGAAAATTGTAAGTTATGATGAAAAAAACCATTTTGAAAGGACAAAGGTATTCCTCCTGTAAAGTAGTTACCTAGGTAACTATACACCTATTCATTAAAAATGTCTAGCCCTCAGGAAGAACGAAGACAATCGTAGGGACACTGTATCCTCAGCTTCTACACCACTTCCGAGACAAAAAAATCCCTTTTCAGGAGATTCACGATTTTACTCTGAGTTTCATGCTTTTACTCGTCAATTTCACGCTTTTACTCGTGAGTTTCGCTCTTTTACTCGTGAATTTCATGCTTTTACTCGTGAGTTTCACACTTTTACTCGTGAATTTCATGCTTTTACTCGTGAGTTGGGCGTTACTCGTGAATTTCGCGCTTTTACTCGTGAATTTGGTGCCATACACAAAAAGGAAACCCCGCTATTGGCGAGGTTTCCCAAATATATGCTTCTTTTCTGCTCATTGATAACATCAAGGCATATTTAACCGAGATAGCGGCAAACGATATAGCTTATCATCCTTTTCATGAGGATTTCCTCGGCCGTCCGTATTGTTGCTTATGAAATATATGAATTCTTCCTCAACGAATACATCACGTATCCTTCCTGAGCCCGTTATGATATTGGTCAGTTTTCCGCTCTTTACATCGTAACTCTTTAGCGCTTCGCCCCTTAAGGCAGCAAAATAAAGCTTTCCGTCAAAATAGGCCATGCCTGAAGGAGCCCATGTATTTTCACCGGAATGAATCAATGGTTTTATCATATCCGGTTTTTGCTCATCGCCCTGTATCTCTGGCCAGCCATAGTTCTTACCGGGGTCAATTTTATTTAATTCATCGTGGGCCGAATCTCCGTGCTCACTTTCATACAACTGTCCTGCTTCATCCCAAGCAAGACCTTGTGGATTGCGGTGACCGTATGAATAGACATATGAATTCCCGAAAGGATTATCTTTAGGAATGGTGCCATCCAGGTTCAAGCGCAGAATTTTTCCGCCTAAAGATTCTATGTCCTGTGCGATTTCAGACTTTCTTGCATCACCTGTTGTTGCATATAGCTTATCATCCGGTCCAATCTTGATCCTGCCGCCATGGTGGAAGTCCCCGCTTGGTATTCCGTCGATTAAGGTCTCCATCTCCTGCCATATATCATCATTTTTTTCTAAAATGACGATGCGATTGATGGAATTCCCGCCCTCTTCATAAGTATAATAGGCGAAAGCTTGCCCGCTCTTAGAGAAGTCGGGAGCTAGCAAAAATCCAAGCAATCCAGCTTCGGCTTTAGCTGACAATGTCTTTTTAAGATTGACCTTTTGCCGTGTCATCTTATCCTTGTCCCATTCGACGATGGTTCCAGTCCGCTCTGACACATACATTGTGTCCCCATTCTTCTGAATCGACCACGGGGCCTGCAGGTTCGTTACCAACACATCCGGATCTTCCCCTAAAGTGCCTGTCACTTCTTTGTCAGGATTCGGCTGGTTTTTGCTTTTGTCATCATTCATGTTGCAACCAGTTAAAAACAATGTAGCCATAAGGAGAAATAAGAGCAATTTTTTCAAAGTCTTTTCCCCCTTTGATTCTTGAGTTTAATAGGCTGACTGTTTAAGTACCTTTAAAATGGCCTCCGCGACGCCTGATTCATCATTCTTGCCTGTTACTTCATCACACATATTTTTAATTTCGAGCGGGGCATTTCCCATTGCGACAGACAAACCTACCCGTTCAAACATGGATACATCATTATAATTATCTCCAATAGCCATGGTTTCCTGCATCGAGCCGGATTTTCCATTAACATATGTTTCAAGCGCCGTACCTTTTTGAGCCGTTTCACTCATGATTTCTACATTTTCACGTCCTGATGAAGTGACTGTAACTCCTTGTCCTTCCAATTTCGAAGCAATTTGATTTAATAAAGTTAAATCCTTTGAGAAGCTGAGAATTTTATAATATTCCTCATTCGAACGGCTGAATAACTCGGAATAATCGGAAATGGAGGTTACCTGTCCCAGCTGTAAACGCTGCTCTGCAAATTTTCGCATACCCTCAGGGTCAATGTCGGGATTGGCTGTAACGAATACATCAACCAAAACAGATATTGCGTTTTCATAGTCTTTGGAATAAATCCCCTGACTCGTATATATTTCGAAATAAATCCCTTGTTCTTCGAGGAATCCAGCGACCATTTTAGCAGTGACTGCTGACATTGGATTGGAAGCGGCAATCTTCCCTTCCTCCGTGAAGAGGGCAGCACCATTTACACAGATGACAGGGCAAACGATGCCTGCTTCATCTAAAGCGAACCTTGCTTCCACATAAGATCTTCCAGTAGCAATGATCACTTCCACTCCCTCGCTTTGCGCCCTCTGGATTGCTTGTTTATTTTCCTCACTGACCTTTTGCATTTTGTTTAGCAATGTTCCGTCCATATCAATCGCAATCGTCTTTATCAATTCAATCGGCCCCTTTTTTCAATATAATCCCTATTTTAACCGAAAGGGCGTGGATAAACACGTTTAACAAACCCTTATATATTCTTGATGTGGCTTCAGGGGTTAAAAAATCCTTTTATGTATATAAATAAACTGCACCTAATTAAGGTAGGCGCAGTTTATTTTCTTAATGTAGAATCGTTTTTCTATCTACATCTTGTGCCCGTTCATTAATCTGTTCATTGATGTCTTTTTGAATATCATCGATGGCTGTAAAATCCATTGCTTTTACATAAATCTTTTCGAGTTCGTCATGCAGCTCTTTTGCCTTAGCCAGATTTGCTGTCGCTTCATTCATTTTCGTCCGATACCTGGTGGAAACATCCTTTAATTGATCGGCATATATTTCATCTGTTCCTGGCAAAATGGCCGTTTTATATATATCAATGATTTCGTCCCCTCCACAACTCGGGAAATATTCATGAGGCGATGTGCTGTCAAAAATGGCGATCCCCACCTCCCGGACGATTACCATGTCCAAGCTATGCGGATCGAAGCCACAATGATATATTTCCACATCAAAGCCCCTTTGCTCCGCAGCCTTTGCAATCTTCTTCAGCATCGTTGATTTCCCTGAACCTGGACGACCCTTTAAAAAGTACCGTTTTTGTATTCCCTCAGTAATATTGGGGATGAAATCAACTGCACCCGTTGGTGTAGCTGCACCTAAGAATCGGTGACGAACATCCGACTTCTTATTAAGGACGATATCTCTATAAAAGCTTTCAATCAATTTATTGGTCAACCCATTCAATTTTGCGAAATCAATATTTGACTTGTAAATGTCTTCCCATTCATCATGTATCTTTAATGCTTCAGCGAATAGGGCATATGCTTTCTCGAAACTCTTGCTTCTCGCATTCGTCAACTTTATGATGGCCGCTCTTTCAGAAGCCAGTTGCTGGGAATCCCAGGCAGCCCCAAGATTCACATATTCCTCAATCGCCCCTGGTGCCTTCGGCTCAATCACATGCGGCGCAGTCCCATCCACGATACCGATTTTCAAAGCCGGTATGATTACTCCATCAATGGATTCATTATCGGACGAACAATGTAAATACTCGATGTTATAGTCTTTATCCAGCCATTCTTGGCCGATTTTTTTCATAATGGTCGATTTACCGGAACCAGGTCCGCCTTTTAATATGAATAATCTTTCCAGACCTTTTAAATTTGAATCATATAAACTATAAAAACCTTTAGCCGTATTGCCTCCAGCAAAATAATTCATCACTTTTCCTGTCACTTTCACACTCTCCCTCACAATAAAGATGTGATCTTCAAGACAGCGTATGAAAAAAGGGCCTAATAGGTGAATACCTAAAGGTAAACAATTTATTTATTTTATTAGGGCTGCAGATTCCGCTTGTGTGACTTCCAGGAATTCTAACGGTTTTAAAACGATCTGTGTACCGATTTTCCCTCCACTTACGATGATTTCAGTCAGGTTTGCTGCACTTTCATCGATAAAGGTCGGGTATTGTTTTTTCATTCCGATCGGGGAACAGCCTCCCCGAATGTACCCTGTGTATTTTTGCAGATCTTTAACCGCAAGCATTTCAATTTTTTTTGCACCTGCGGCCTTCGCTGCTTTTTTCAAGTCTAGTTCGGTGGCTACCGGAATGACAAATACGTAAAGCTGCTGGGGTCCGTTATGGGTGACAAGCGTTTTAAAAACGGTTTCTGGCGCTTTTCCAATCTTATCCGCAACAGTGATCCCATCAATTTTTCCATCGCGGGCATCATAACTCATCATGCCATACTCTATACGTTTGTTATCAAGAATTCGCATTGCATTCGTTTTACTGGCTCCCATAAGAAAATTCCCCTTATCGTTTTCTTCCATCTTACCATTTTAATTACCAGTCAAAAAGAAAAGCACAGTGCTTATGCATCTGTGCTTTTAGACTATAGACAAATTCGAGGAAAAGCCTGTTTTCCTCAGTTTTTATTAAAAAAAGTTCCAGTTGTTTTCTGAAGTCCGCTCTCTTTTCGACAAATTGAAACACAGTGTTTATTCATCCTAAGAGTCATTCTAAATGGCGTCTTTGAAAATCCGCTATCCTCTTGTAGTCGCCTTCCAATTGCCTGCTTACGGATAAATAAATTGACATCAATTCTTCATACACTTTAACATTCTCTTCGATCGGGACAAGTTCATTCGTTTCACCAACCATACCCTCAACCTCATCAAGGCTTTCGATTTCGCCTAAAGCATATAATCCAAGAACGGCGGCACCTAAGCTCGAACTCTCAAAGCTTTCTGGAATTGTCACGTTTTGATTGAATATATCAGCCATGATTTGGCGCCAGAGCTTCGAACGGACAAATCCGCCGCTTGCATGAATCTTCTCGGGAGCACCAGTCAATTCCTTTACGGCTATAAGGACACTGTACAAGTTATACATTACACCCTCCAGTACTGCCCGGACCATATGGTCACGAGTGTGATGAAGCGCCAGTCCAAAGAAGGAGCCCCTTGCATCGGCACTCCATAATGGTGCCCGTTCCCCTGCCATATACGGATGGAATATCAACCCATCAGAACCAGGTGCAATATTAGAAGCCATATCCGTCAGAATCTCATAGGAGTCCTGTCCCGAAGCCTTCGCTTTTTCGATTTCCACACGGCCTAATTGATCGCGTGCCCATCGGAAGGTGATTCCCCCATTGTTGACCGGTCCGCCGATTACCCAATGATTCTCAGTAAGGGCATAGCAGAATGTCCGGCCTTTGGGATCGGTAAGCGGCCTGTCACTGACGGTTCTTACCGCACCGCTCGTTCCGATTGTCACTGCCAGAACGCCTGGCTTGATTGCGTTTTGACCTAAGTTGGCAAGCACGCCATCACTCGCTCCAATCACAAACGGTGTACCAGCATGAATGTTCATTTTTGCAGCTAATTCCTCACTTAAGCCTGAGAGGATATGCGTTGTAGGGACAAGCATCGGCAGCTTATCAGCCCCAATTCCAGCAATGGTGAGTGCCTCTTCATCCCACTTTAGTTCATTCATGTTGAACATGCCCGTTGCAGAAGCGAGTGAATAATCCATCACATACTCATTGAAAAATTTATAGATGATGTATTCTTTAATTCCTATAAATTTGTCCGTTTCGTTAAAAATCCCGGGGTGCTCATTTCTTAACCACATTACTTTCGTGATTGGGGACATCGGGTGAACAGGCGTTCCGGTCCTGTGATACAATTGCATCCCCTGTTCCGAAGCCTTCAGTTTCCTCGCATAGGCAACACTTCGATTATCCGCCCATGTAATGCTATTCGTAAGCGGGTTGCCGTCCTCACCCATGGCGATCAAGCTATGCATCGCCGAACTGAACGATATCAAGCCCAGTTCTTGCTTTTCTATTCCGCTTGCAATCATGACCTCGCCTATAGCAATGATGACCGCTTTATAAATTTCTTCGGGATCTTGCTCCGCCACGGAAGGAGTTGGACTGTGCAGAGGATATTCCCTCGAACAAGATTGGACAACCTCCCCCCCTTTTGAAAAAAGAACAACTTTCGTACTCGTCGTGCCAATATCGATCCCCATCATATAACCTGAATGTTTCATATATACATCATGCTCCTTTCTCTTAAACAATTGAATTCAATAGTAAGATTAGGATAAGTGAAACGACTGATATAATCATTTCCATAACCGTTCAAGACTTTATCGTCTGTGCGACTGCTGACCATCCAAAATCTGCTCCATTCACATGTGATGGAGTAAGGACCGGCAATTTACTATAACGCCAGGAAAGCAGATATGATCGGCAGGCAGCTCAATACATTTTTAAATGCACCGCCCGCTCCAATAATCAAGATGATGGAGGCAGCGGGTTTTGCTCCCCTTTATTAAAACCTCTAGCGCAACCTAATGTAAATAATGAAACCATGAGGCGCAATGATTGGTTTTCCAATGAAATCAACCCATCATTCCATGTTGAATCTTCACCAAAGCTCCGATCAACATTACCAAGATTATTACCTACCCCTGTCTGAACAGCATCTGCAACATCCCGAATATCCATACCTGTGGTTATCCATAAAATGGCGGAAGCGAGCAGTAATGCAATAAATGGGTTTCATTTTACTTTGGCATGATAAAATCGGGCAACAAGCCCACCTATCCAAATAAACCAAACATCTTATTCAAGCATTCACTTTAAATAGGAAAGGGATCCATCAAGGTAAGATCTCAATGAAAAAAGCATCGAACCCGTTCATTATGAACTAAACTCGATGCCTGATTCAGTCATGGATCGATCAACCGCCAATAAAAAGAGGACCGGATCTTTGCTTGATTTCTTCCTCCAGTTGTTCAGGATAGGCAATGAGGAAGCAGGTGGATGGTCCTGATGATTTTTCAATATCGACTTTATTACTTATAGGCAGAGAAACACCTTCACCACTTTGATCCAGATGTCCCCATTCATACGCTATCCCTTTTGAGCCGACTGGAAGTGCCTGAACACCTTCCATTTCACATAAGCTTTTATATAAAGATAATGGTGCGACCCACTCTTGCTGTTCCATAACTTCCTCTCCAACGAGTGGCCTGCCGATCAGAGCGATTTTTCGTAAGGGCTGTTGCTTTTTAACACGTTCTTTCACTCGTTTACCAATCACCATAAGACCAAGTGCTGACTGAAGAAGCGGCATGTTACTTTCTGTGCTGCCAGTGATGGGAAGGTCCTCCATTCCCAATTCATTCAGCCCCTTCCTGACACCCATGGTCAAGTCCTCCCAGGCTTCATCACCGCAGAAATTATTTAGAACGACGGATACGGGTCTTCCGCCAACGCCCAGGCATTCCATGACGGCAACCCGAAAGGAATAATATCCAACGACCTCATAAGGGACATGGACAAGATCTTTTTCCTTCAGCCCGATCCCGCCGCTATTGTCACTTGAGACGATCAATGAATCTGATTCGGAAAATGGCAAAATCAATGAATCACTCATTCTGCTAATCCATCTTTAAAAATGATTTTTTTCAAAACAGGTTCCAAGCGCGGCAATAAAAGGACTGCCAATACTACATTTACCGCCGTCGCCACCGTTAAGCCCGGAACCAATAACGTGTAAAAGCCAGGGCTGATCAGAAATGCGAAAGGCAGGGCCAAAACGAAGGCATTACTGATAAAGAAGAGGAAAAATGCGCCTACTTTTTTTCCGTTTATATATAAAATGCTAAACATCCATGTCAGGACAGCCATTTCGACCATGATCAAAAAGTGGAATGGCCCAAGTGTCATGCCGCCGATGAACGCTGAAATGATATGACCAAGCCCAGCAACTATAGCCCCCGATACCGGGCCAAGTATGACAGCCGCCAAAAGGGCCGGAAAACTATCCAAAGCGATGCTTCCGATCGGTGAAGGGATTTTAATCATTGCCCCTACTGCCGATAAGGCGATGAATATAGCAATTGCACTAATTTTTCTTACATCCATGTTTACTCTTTTTCCTTTCTTTTCCCTCCTCGGAACACATTTGCGCTGCGGATATATTCCACATCTTTTACTCCAAGACGGAAATTGATCACACGTGCAACAGCAAAGAAGTAATCCGACAAACGATTTAAATATTGAAGTGATAATGGTGAAACGGCCGCACCCGACTTGATCAATGAAACGACCAACCGTTCTGCCCTTCTTGTCACGGTTCGGGCAATGTGAATCGTTGCAGCCGCTTTTGAGCCGCCAGGCAGGATAAACTTTTCCAGTTCCGGCGCTTCAAGTATGAAGGCATCTATCCGTTCTTCCAAATAGGTAATGGTCTCATCCGTCAGCTTTTGCGGGGCTTTCTCGGAAACGGTTGCCAAATCTCCTCCGCAGTCAAACAACTCATGCTGGATTTTCTCTAGATCGGCCAGTACATCCGTAAATATCGCAGGATTCAATTCTGTCACCGCAAGACCGATATAGCTATTCACTTCATCCACCGTTCCATAAGATTCAACACGAATGTCATCCTTGTCAAGCCGACCTCCGATTACGCTGGTTTGTCCCTTATCCCCTGTACGTGTATAGATTTTCATCCCAATTACCTCCTCTACTTTATTCGCTGGTTAATTCCATACCAGATGATATCAACGCGCTTTGATATGGATGCTACATCTTGATAGACCCATCCGCAGGCATCGCGCCATCTGCGGTCTCTTGCTTCAATCGGGACAATTCCCTTGGAAATATCAGAACCGATCACAATGCAGCTGTGTTCATTCCTTTCATTCTCCCATATTCGCCAATCAGCCATGATTTCCTTCCATCTTCTTCGAATCGAATTTGAATCCATCTTTTCTGCATCTTGCTGAATCCATGCATCCAAACCTTGCAATACAACTGCCCTGCCTTGGAAATCAATCAATTCCGGCTGTTCTTGTCGATAACCGGATAACCAAAGGACATCATTTTCCAAACCATACAATTGCTTTACCCACTTAGTTTTCCCATTATAGGCGCCTCCTGTAACAAAGTGCAGCGTTCTCCCCTCCTTAAGCTGTTCCGGTCTTCCCATATCAGCTCATATCCCCTGCCATGGGAAATTCCCCAATCAAAAAAAGACTTTTCCTTCGGGGCATAGCGGACCAATAAATCACGAATTACCCCTCCATGCGTCATTAGGGCAAATCGGTTCTCCTTACAGGCAATCAATTGATTCCAGCCATCATTGACACGTTCGGAAAATGCCGGATAACTTTCACCCCCAGGCACCAGTGCCTCCATGGGACGCTCCAGCCAATTAAGATAATCTTCATCTGTCTTCAACTCTTCATACGTTCGCCCTTCCCAACTGCCGAAGTTCATCTCACGGAACAAAGGGTTTTTGATCGGAACTTCATGTGGAAACAGCAAGCGTGCAGTTTCTACACAGCGGCGCAAATCACTGCTGAAAATTTTTTCATACTGTGGGTACGAGCCCCTCAAGTCCAGTATTTCCTTTTCTCCTTCGGTACTTAATGGAGAATCCGTCCAGCCTAAATAGGCCTTTCGTTCATTGGCTACTGTCAGCCCATGGCGAAGTAGTGTAATAGCCACAATATCAGCCATAACCAAAGCTCAACCCCTTCCACGGATGCCCCCAGTACATCCCCCGTTATCCCACCGAACCAACTCACGATTTTACGTTTCATATATACCAGGAAAAACACGGCAGCCAGACACATGATGAAAAATAAGGTAACAAGCTTAAAATCAATGACCCAGGCCAACGCCAGACTTACAAGGAGGTACAGCCAATAAATGGGCAAACTGCTTTTCATCACTGCACTTTGAAAAAAAGCACCGAGCCCCTCTTTTTTAGCGAGCGGCATCCGGATGAGTAAATAACCCATCACACATTTGCTTAAGAGCGGAAGGGCAATGATCAAGAAGTATGTCCATTCATTTACCCTTTCAACAATTTCATAGATAAATAGAAACCGGGCGGCCAAAAGGACTATGACGGAGATGACACCGAATGCACCTGTCCTGGAATCCTTCATGATTTCCAATCGCCGCTCTTTATCCTGATAGGAAAAAAAAGCATCACTTGCATCGATCCAGCCATCAAGATGCAAGCCTCCCGTTAATGCCATGGTCAAAAACCAAAGGAAAAAGGCGATCGAAAGCGATGACAATGGGGTCCATTCCACAAGTGCATACAAAACGCCGCCCAATATCAAGCCTAGCAAAAGACCTACTAATGGAAAGGTTTGAATGGCACGGTGAATATATTTCTTCTCCATCGGAAGCTGCTTCTTTATTGGAAAGACCGTAAAGAACTGCAGGTTAATTAAAAATCCTATCAATCCGCTCATTCCTGCATGCCCCCTTTCTTCCGCAATGGAATTCCCGCTTCCACTAGATAGGCTTCATCGGCCAGCCCGACGATCGTTTGATGAAGCAACCCCAGTGTTTTTCCGTATATATGAAGGAAATCATCCTGGAAAATCGGTTCCTGCACCAATTCATTGCTCACGACAATTAAACAATTGGATTGTTTTTTTATCTCATTGATTCCGGTTATTATTTTTAAAAAAACGCTATTTAAGAATTCTTCTTCAAGCGGAAGGCCAGGGCCAAATAGTTCGTTATCAAGCAGGGTTGTCAGACAATCAAGCAGAATTATGGAATCCTGATCAATATCCGCCCCTATTCTTGTAATATCCGTTGCGTATTCGGAGGTCTTCCACGTAATAGGGCTGCTTTCCCTATCTTTCCGGTGCCTAAGGATGCGTTCACCCATCTCAGCGTCACTGACTCGGCCACAGGCGAGGTAATGCAAGTTCCCATCCATCTGGAGTGCATACTCCAGGGCTTTTCTTTCCGCAAAGCTGCTTTTTCCAGAACGGACACCCCCGGTTATAAAACAGAGCCTTGCTTTCTCCACTGTCTTACCCCCTCCATCAGTGCTTCGTTATCATGTTCACTCTTCACTGCAAACCGAAGCCACCCTCCATCCAAACCCGGAAAATTATAGGTATGGCGCGGTACGATTCCTTTTTTCAGCAAAAAGGGGAAAAGGGATAAAGATTCATCTTTCACCAAATAAAAGTTAACTGTGCTATCGGAGACATCCAACCCCTGCTCCTCATAAAACCGGAATAGTTTTTGCTTTTGCCATGCAATATAGTCTCTTGTTTTTCTCATATAGGCTTCTTCTGCAAGACAGATTTTCCCTACTTCAAGTGCCACATGGTTGACGCTCCAATGCGGTTTATAATTTCTTACCCGTTTTATGATGTCAGGTGACGCAAGCAAATAGCCTAGTCTCAAACCGGGGATTGCAAAGATTTTAGTCATTGATCTTAGGATGAGTAAATGTGGAAATGCATTGATTAAAGAAGCATAACTAAAGGCATCCTCCGTGAAATCATAAAAAGCCTCATCCAGGACAACCAGGCAATTCGCTTTTTGGCATTCAATGATCAATTCCCTAACTGTATCCCGCTTAAATGAAACACCCGTCGGATTATTAGGCGTACATAAGAAAATGGCATCATATTCGGGTAATCGCGGAATCAATCGTTCCAGGTCCAATTGCCACCCAGGAGCATCAAGCTGGTGAAAATCGACCTTACATCCTGCTGCCAAACAAGCTTCAGCATATTCCGCAAATGCCGGCTGTATGATTAGCACCCTTTGATTGGCTAATCCGTTCGCTACCAGCATGATGATTTCAGCACCACCGTTCCCCATCAAAACGGATTGCTCAGGAAGTGCTTCTTTTTTTGCAATTGATTTTGTCAGTTCAATGGCATGCGGATCTGGATATTGAAGGATCCCTTCGAAAAACCCAGACCACTGTTCCTTTATGCGTAAAGGCGGACCCAATGGGTTGATGTTAGCACTGAAGTCGAGAACCGATTCAGGCATTTCGATTTCCAGCGCTTCATAAAGATAATTAGGATTAGAGCCATGAGAAGGTAATGTCAAGAATAAGTCCCCCTAGCCATAGCATCAGCAGAAATAGAAAAGATGACCGATGCATGATGGTAATCGTTTGTGGTATATGTTTTGCTTCCAATCGAACAAGCGGAACTCCCATCCTCGCACGGTCGGAAACAATTCCTTTGTACATGTTCCGGCCTCCAAGCTGGATTCCCAAAATGGCCGCAACGCCTGCTTCACACCACCCGCTATTCGGGCTTGGATGTTTTTTTGCGTCATTGAATAATATCTTCCACCTGGCGCCGAATCCATGATAGCCGGATTTCGAGCTCAGCAACATCAGGAATCCGGTGAGGCGGCTGGGTATCCAGTTGACGATATCATCGAGCTTGGCTGAAGCCCAGCCGAATTGCCCATATTTATCATTCTTGTACCCTACCATGGAATCGCAGGTATTAATCGCCCTGTACACCATCGCGAGCGGCGCACCGCCAATAGCTGCCCAAAATAATGGCGCTGTAATCCCATCACTGGTATTTTCCGCTACGGTTTCCACGGTGCCCCTGACGATTTCTGGTTCATCAAGCTCAGCCGTATCACGGCCAACGATATAGGAAAGCTTTACCCTCGCTTCAGGGAAATCCCGTTCATTAAGCGGAAGGCAAACATCCATCCCAGCTTGCTTCAAGCCCTTCTGAGCTATCGTTGTGGAAATGACAACAGCTTCCCAAAGGATACCTGCAAGCGGATGGATTAGATAAGCCAAATAAACGGTAAGAACTGTAATCAATAACACCGCCGATAGGACGATGATCAACATGAAGAGCCCTTTCCGTTTCTTATATGCCCCTTTATTGAATGCCAGATCCAACTTGCTAATCATCGTTCCTATCCATTTGACTGGATGCGGCCAACTTGGCGGATCTCCAATTAATAAATCAAGGAAGAACGCCAGCGTAACCGCAAAAAGATGGTGATAAATCATAATTCCTCAATCCGTTTCCGATTATTCGTTAAGGCTTGCACTGTACAATCATATACACCGCGACTGATCAGCTTCCCTAACGGAGTGATGGTGCCTGCATATTGAAGCTTTGCCCCTCTTTGAGTTGCCGCTATCAACATGCTGTCTGTCGATGTTCCTGTTGCACAAGTATTTGTCACCTTATCCATGACATGCAAATCATGAAGCGCTTTTACTTTTGCCTCGGTCGCAGTCACTATACTGTGGATATATGCCTCTTCTGCCAAATGCCCATTTACGAATATCCATGTATTTATCGTTCCTGGAGCGGAACTCCAAGAATGCCTGTCAGCTAATGAAGCGTCGATGGCATTCCCTACACCGGCCGTCACAATGATAAAAACCGAGAAATCTTCAGCTCTTAATAGCTTGCTTGCGACCGTATCGAGAAAGACAGCTGTCATCATCCCTACCGTTTCCTGAGGCTCAAAACCATGAGTTGTTAAATAGTCGGCCATTTCAACATGATGATCCTCGCAATCATAGCCATGATGGACGTGCCTATTCACAAAATACTTATGCCAGCCCGTCCCCGAACCAGTCACTCCAGAAGACATCGTTCTAAGCGGGATCGGAGACTTCAATTGAATCATCTCAAATCCGACTGTCAAATAAGAATCATCAATTTCCAACGGGATAGTATCCTGGCCATGCTTTTCTGGAACGATGAACATTTGCGGTTTCGGAAGGGCGGGATGTGGGTGTTTTTCGATCGTCGTATGATATACATCCTGAATCCGTTCCTGTTGAAGCACTTCATTCGGCACATCAACAACCTGAATCTGCCCTTTCTCAAGCAGCATAAGCCGATCACAATATAATCCAGCCAAATTCAAATCATGAAAAATTGAAATAACGGTCAACTTCTGCTCTTTTGCCATTTTCCTCATTAGATCAAGAAGATCTTTTTGATAGGAAAGATCCAAATGGTTCGTAGGTTCGTCCAAAAAAAGGATTTCCGGCTCTTGGGCAAGGGCCTGTGCCAGCAGGACCCTCTGTCTTTCCCCTCCTGATAATCGATCAAAATGAAGATCCTGAAAATCAGCTACTCCCGTTTGTTCCATCACCCGCTGGACAATCGATTCATCTTCTGCGGACCAACTATGGAACCAACCTGATTGATGGGCATATCGCCCAAGTGAGACCGTCTCTTTTACTGTATAGGAGAAAGCTAATGAGGAATGTTGAGGGAGCACGGCAATGACCTGTGCAAGTTGTTTTGACGAATAATCCTTCAAATCCCTGCCGCTTATCCGTACGCTTCCGCCTTTATAATCGAGCACCCCGCTAAGCATACTTAAAAGCGTCGTTTTCCCGCTGCCATTAGGACCAAGAATCCCGAATAATTCCCCTTTATGTACATCAAAAGAGACAGAGTCCAAAACAGCTTTGTTGTGATATCCACCTGTTAACCCTTTTACTTCAAGCATCCGTTTTTACCCTTCTCTCCGTCTCTTTAATAAAATCAGCGCAAATGCAGGTGCCCCGATAAGTGAGGTGATCACCCCGATCGGCAGTTCCGATGGGGCAATGATCGTTCGTGCTACAAAATCGGCCAATATCAAGAATCCGCCTCCTATCAACAATGACAACGGAAGCAAATGTTTATGGTCAGGTCCCCAAATCTTTCGGACAAAATGAGGAATGACCAATCCTACAAAACCAATCGCCCCTGAAACGGCAACTGCTGCCCCTGTCAAAGTCGAACCGGCTATCAAGATCCACATTTTCCGCCGCTTGACATTCACACCTAAGTGTTTTGCCCGGTCTTCCCCGAAAGTCATCGCATTCAATTCACTTGTATTCATGATCAAGGTCAACGAACCAATGATAAAAAACGGCAAAATGATTACGATATAATTCCATCCGCGCATTGAGACGCTTCCCATCAGCCAGCCGATGATTTGTCTTAATTCATCACCCGTCAGCGCAATCATCAATGAAATGAAGGCACTTAAAAACGAGCTGAAAATGATTCCCGTTAAAATGATCGTTTCCACTTTCATCGATCGATCCATTTTTTTTGCAAAAGTCAGTACGCAGAGCATCGTGAGCACTGAACATAAGATACTCAATGCCGGAAGGGTATATAAACCGATGAATGGCAGTGATATATTCAAGAATATTGTCAAAACGGCTCCGACCGATGCTCCTGATGAAATACCTAATGTGTAAGGATCAGCGAGCGGGTTCCGGAGCAGTCCCTGAAAAGCCGCACCCGCAATCGCAAGTGATGCCCCAACCAAACCAGCGAGCAGCACCCGCGGCAAGCGGATGTTCATCACGATATTCGTTAGCATCACATCCGGATCGGCAGAAATCGGCAAGTGGAAAATCTCCTTGCCGATTATTTGTATAAGTACGGGAATCGGTACTGGCACCGAACCAAAGGAAATGCCTATCGTCATTGCGAATAACAAAATCAACAACGCAATCAAATACGCAAACGCCCATTTAGTTGTCGAATTGGTTCGGATAGACTGATTTGGCAAGTTCCTCTACTCCCTCTATTAAGCGTGGACCGGAACGGGTCACCAAGTCAGAATGGACATCAAAGACTTGGCCATTCTTAACAGCATTTACGTCTTGCCATCCTTTTCGGGCCGTCACTTCACTTACTGCATCTTTCGTATAATAACCATACGTTGTAATGATGACATCAGGATTTGCAGCAATCATCGACTCTTCATCAATTTTTGCCCAACCGTCCAATTCAGCAGCCGCATTATCCGCTGAAATAATATGAAGCATCTCATTCATGAAAGTATTTTTTCCAGGTGTGTATATTTCCGGTGAAGGCGAAACTTCCACTAAAACGGTCTTCCTATCCTCTTTCTTTACGGACTTGGCTTTTTCCTGGATATCCTTGAGCTTCGTTTTCATACCCGCAACGATTTCGTTTGCCTTATCATGTTCTCCCGTTGCCTGTCCAATCATTTCAATAGATTCATAGACTTGGTCGAAGCTTTGGGCATCATTGACTACGAGTACATCTATTCCAGCATCCTTAAGCTGCTGTAAACCCTCATTTGAATTATGGGCACTTGATGCATGTGCAAGAACAAGGTCAGGCTTCATGGAGACAATCAGCTCCGTGTTCATTTCCATTCCGCCAACTTTTTCAATTTCTTTTGTTTCCTCCGGGTAATTATCATTGTCGGAAACACCAACGACCTTTTTACCCAAACCAAGTGCAAAGACCACTTCCGTATTACTTGGTATCAACGAAACGATTTTCTTCGGTTCTTTTTCTATCGTTACTTTTTCCCCACTTGCATCTTTAATCGTAATCGGGAAAGCCTCGTGTTGTGCATGGTTCGTTTGCTGCTTTTCATTTCCTTCGTCAGCAGCGCCACCGCAGCCAACCATCATGCCTGCAGTCAGTAACATCAACAGTATCAGACCAAAAATCTTCTTCATTTTCATTCCCCACAATCTTTTTATTTAATTTCTTCATACCTAACAGAGAAAACCAATCCTGGAAGATGCCCCCAAAACAAAAAGCATCTCCCGTTAAACGGAAGATGCTTGCATGGCAACAATATCAATACGGACTCTTTCTTAGTGTCTGCCACACACCTTCCCATCCGCGTAGGTTACAGGTGTACGAATTCTGGCAGGTCTCCTGGCTCATGGTCATCGTCAACGGCACCTTCCCATATCTCATACAGTGGTACACTGCCGTCAGCTCCCATATACAGTGGCGGGACCGCATTGGCATTTCACCAACTTCCCTTTTAAGTCATTAAGACACCAAATCGTTCATATGTATATAATTTTCACTGCCTTCATTATACACCATGTAAGAATCGATTATTATATGATTTTTCTGAACAAGTGCGAAATGACCCTTCCGCCTTCAATGCTTTGAAGCATTTTCAATCAGCGACGCAAACCCATTGATCGATAACCCCGGTGAAATCCGAACTCGATGCAGAGCATGCATCCTTGGTCGCTTGAAGCTCCCCCAGGTTCGGTAGTGACTGCCATCTTGTATCCAGCTTCTTCTGACAGCCTGAGACTCTCTTCGTTATACCGGCCAACCGGATAGGAAAGCACTGTCGTGTCCTGGTCGATGATACGGTCGAACAGCACCTTCGACTGAACCATTTCCGCTTCTTGCTGCTCTGCCGTCATGCGGTTCAGCTCCAAATGGTTGATGGTATGGCTTTCAATCGAAACCCCATCCCTGCTCATCTCCAACATTTGATTTTCAGTCAGGTGATGACTTTTATCTATGGACTTCCCGATCATGAAGACAGTTGCTTTCATATCATTTTCTTTTAATATCGGGAATGCCTCCGTGTAGTTATCTGTATAGCCATCATCAAAAGTAAGCCAGACGCACTTCTCACTTGGCATCCGATTCTCGGATAAAACGAGGAATGCTTCTTCAGGGGATAATGTATAGTAACCATTCTCCCGAAGCCAAGCCATTTGTGATCGGAATTCCTCCCTTGGAACCCGAAGGCCATTACCTTGGGAAATGCTGTGATACATCAATATCGGAAGCTGGACCGGGGACTCGGCCTTTATCCAGTCTCCCGTTTCGATTTGCCCCTCCGAATCCTGCCCGCTCCCATTCTCAGCCGCTTCGGCCACTTCAATGTCATCTTCCGCAATCGGCGCTGCCGTCTTTGTGCCTATCCCCTCTAAAATCCCTTGTGTGCATCCAGGTAAAATCAAAATTCCCAGCAATGCCGCCATCCTTAAAACTCTATATTTTTTCACTATCATTCTCCTGATTTTTTTATAGTATAATAGTACCAGAAAACCCATGAACAATAAAGTATTCCATTTAATGAAAAAAGGGGAAAAACGAGAGCTTAGCGATGCGCTAAACATTTATGAGGATTTTTTTTCATAAGTATGTGCTATTAGCTTGAAAAGTTTGCCTATAAGAAATATAATAAATAAGTCGTCGACTTTAATATATGTCCCAGTAGCTCAGCAGGATAGAGCGACAGCCTCCTAAGCTGTAGGTCGTAGGTTCGATTCCTATCTGGGACGCTAAAGTTTATAAGCCCTGTTATAATGCGGTTTCTCCGTGTTGTAGCAGGGTTTTTTTCTGTTGGTATGACCGTAAAAGCCGTAAATTGTATGTAGGATAAAAGCACTTCTGAACGTAGGAAACAGTGATATTCCATTTCACTATTACTTCTCTATGTCTGGAGGTGCTTTTTTTTATGAAAAAACACGTTATTAAACAGCGTGGAACAGCGTTAAAGGAACGGAAATTGACCAGTAAGACTACGGAAAGTTTCACAATTGAATACACACTGCAAGAAGCCTTAGATATTTTTCTACGTGCAAAAGTTGCTGAAGGTGTCCGACAGCGAACATTAGGCGAATATGTACGGCACATTAGGTATTTAACGGAATACTTATCTGTTTATCATCCGTCTTTTAATTACGTTAACGATCTATCCCCTTCTTTAATAAGAGAATATATCACTTTTTCAAAAAATAAGAAGGCTTATGCAGGCGATGAACAGCGTGAGAAAACCACTACTTTATCAGTAAACACAATAAATATAAGGTTACGTACGTTACGAACAATGTGTAAATTCTGGTTTGAAGAAGGAATAACGCCTGATAACTCAATGAAGAATATCAAGAATCTTAAACTGGATGCTGAAGAAGAGGTAAAAGGTTTTTCAGACGATGAGGTTACATTGATTTTAAATTATTTCAATGAACGCAATTTTGGGGAATGGCGAGATAAGCTTTTAGTCTTGCTTTTGCTTGATACTGGGATGCGAATAAACGAAGCTATTTCAACCAAGATTTCTAATATGGATTTTAAAGAATCATCAATCTTTATACCACCAGAAATAAATAAGAACAGAAAAGGTCGTCACATCCCTGTAAGCCGTGAAGTAATGCGAGAACTTAGAAAGCTACACGATGAATGTATCGGGTATTTTGGAGACCATGAAGCACTATTTATGAATGCTTACGGTGAACCATTGACTGGTGACACAATCCGTAGAAGATTGCATAAAGTCGGAACTGCATTAGAAATACCAAAAGTACATCCACATAGATTCAGGCATACGTTTATTCGTAATTACATTTTGAATGGTGGGGACTTATTCACCCTACAAAAGATAGTTGACCACTCTAACATCACAACAACAAGAAAATATGTGCAATTGAATGATGTACACATCAAGGATCAGCACTCCAAGTTTTCACCAGTGAGAAAGTATATGAAGCGTAGCAATCGTTAAAAACAGAAAAAGACACAGTGTCATCAGCACTGTGCCAAGAAAAACTCAACCTATAAAACTGAATAACTGAACAGCTATCAGTCTGTTAATTACCTTCATCTTATCGAAAAAATTTCGTTAATGCAAGGCGTATTAAGTATTGTCTTTTTTAAGGCATCCTGTTAGCCGTCCTCTTGCTGGAATGCCTACTAATAGCAAGTAAATCAAACCTTGAAAGGTACTGGTTGTAGCCAATGCAGAAAATACAGCCGTAATCACATTAACAGCTTTCCTTGTTTGCTGGTGGTTACTAGGTGAGAACGACCATTAACGGTTCGGTTGGTTGCTTGGTGTGTTACGGCACAGGTAGCAACAGACAAACGATAACATTCGGCACGTTGGACAAGCATAACGTGTAAAAAGTCTGTTGAGTATGAAAGTACAACGTTCAAACAAGGTGATACGGTGGACCCCTCAACAACTCGGTTCAATTCAGTGTTAATGAATGGCTGCTTTATAGTACTTAATTTTTTTAAGTGCTATAAAGGTAATCATTCTTTTGTCCAATGTTTCCTAGACAATCTTGTTAATTCAGAGGAAAGCAAAACCAAAAATCAAGAAAAACTAAAGATAAAAGATAAATTGCTGAGTGTTGTCCTAATTCATGTGCTAATTGCAAGTAATGTTTTGTAAGGCCAACTCTTACGAAAACACATGAAGAAGGGAAAAATTATAAATGTTATGCAAAAGTCTAACAGAAACTAAAATTAACATTATTGATTCGATCATGGGAAGTGGAAAGACTAGCTGGGCTATTCAGTATATGAATGAGGCACAAGTCTATCAAAAATTTATTTACATCACGCCATTCAAAACTGAAGTGGAACGGGTCTTATCCTCTGTAAACCTTAATTTTAAGCAGCCAGAAGCAGATAATGCCGGTGAAACAAAGCTAGAGGATATTAAACGACTTATCGCTGACGGGGAAAATATTGTTTCCACTCACTCATTATTCAAACGTGTGGATAGTGAAGTTATTGACCTTTTAGAGATGGAAAATTACATTTTGATTCTGGATGAAGTTATGGATGTTATTGAACAAGTTAAGATTTCCAAGGATGATTTAAAAATGCTTATACAGAATAAGGTTATTGAAGTGGACAAAAAAGGGATCGTGTCATGGGAACAAGTCAACTATCAGCAGGGTTACTTCGAAAAGATCCGTAATCTAGCTAATTCCGGCAATCTTATGATGTATCAGGATGAGGCTAATGAACCTATAGCGATTTATTGGACGTTTCCAGTTGAAACCTTTAAATGTTTTGAGGAAGTTTTTATCTTAACTTACATGTTTAATGGACAAATTCAACGTGCTTACTTTGATCTTTTTGGTCTCAATTACAATTATAAATCTGTAATAAGCAAGAATGAGGAATATAAACTTTCTTCATACATCCCTTTTCAGGAAGAGAATCGTTCACATTTAAAGAACCTAATCAACATTTACTACTCAACACCTAGAGATAAGATAGATATAAATAAGATTGGAAAGAAACATTCTTCACTTAGTGTCTCAGATTTAATGAAAAAGACTAGGAACACTGAAACAAAAAAGCTTATGCGAAACAGTGCCTACAATTTTTATCGCCATAAATGCAATGTTCCAACTGAAGAAGTTATGTGGACTACCTTCCAAGAGTTTAAGGATAAGGTTACACCACCAGGGTTAAAAGATCACTTTGTTAGTGTAAATGCACGTGCTACTAATGAGTATCAGCATAAAAGTACATGTATCTATTTAGCTAACAGATATACCAATCCTGTGATAAAAAACTTTTTTAGCAAACATGATGTAGAAGTAGAAGTTGATTTATTTGCATTGTCAGAATTACTTCAATGGTTGTTTCGTAGTCGTATTCGTACTGAACAATCTATAAATGTTTATATTCCTTCTTTTCGAATGAGAACACTTTTGGAACAATATCTAGGCAATGAAATTTAGTTAATGTGTCTATAAAAACCTTGCTAGACACTACCTAGCAAACAAATGCTGAAACCGTTGGTATCACTGGTTTTTTTGAGTATTCCCTTATAAGAAAGATACTAAAATAATAAAACCTTTCCAAACAACACTCCAAGGGATAGCCAAGGAACGGCTCCCCCTCTCTATGTTAATTTGGCTAGTAACAGATTCCACTAAGAATCCTATCTATAGTAGTGAGGGTGTAAACCCGAACACGAGGCTTTAGCCGAGTTATGTTTAGATTTTTATAACGTTTAGTTTGTTAACTCTTACTAAGTTCAGGTTAGTTTAAAGCCTAGCTTCAGCTTTTTTATACAAGAAGAGTGATCAAATATATACACTCTTTGTTTTTAGTTTAGATTTAAAAAAAATTATTTTCTATACAGTGTCCTAAAATGTAATCAAATTGCAAGTTAACCTTTGCAGGGACTTAAGAAGTCCAATAAAACTTGGAGGGAAACAAAATGAAAACAAAAACGATTATTAAGAACGGAACTATTTTTTCAGGAGAGATTAAAAAGGTTACGACTTTTCAAGCTTCTATTCGAAGTAACGGTGAGGATGCTGTATTTTCATGTTTACAGATTGAGATACTAGATGACAATGGTAGGCATTCTATACTTGTTGATAAAAAAGAAGAATTAGTGAACCAAAAGCTAGTCATAGTTAATGAGAAATCTCCAAAAGTAGTAATCGGTATGTTCGAACTTTTAACACTTGATCCTGAGGAATTTGACTTTATTATTGGAACGCTTGAAGGTGCAGGCTGTGAAATTCAATAAAGATGAACAGGAAACAGTTATTACTTTCGACACCCAAAAAGGTGAATGGACTTCTTATAGCTGCGTCCATTCTCACATTCAATCCTAGTTATCTTATAGTCATTTTGAAGAAAAAATCTAGCAATCATCTGAAGCATCCATACGGGTGCTTTTTTACTATAGTGACAGCAGGAAAATAATCCCTTACTGTCGAATTGAAAAGGTGAAAAGGGGGTGTTGATAATGAGTAATGCGAAATACAAATTTTATTATGTGAATGGGGAAACAGAAGAGTTAGAGACGAATCAGCCTTATACTGATGACCTAAAGAGTTCTCTTAGAGTGAGATTAACTCATAATCCGACATGGTTCCAAGTTGGGGAGACACATATCAACTTAAATAATGTAATTAGGGTCGAAGTCGTAGGAGATCAAGATAGACAAAGATTAAATTTATCTGAGTTAAAGTTGGGAAATTAAGGCACCTTACGAGGTGTTTTTTTCTATACATTTTGATTGAAAGATGAAACGAGGGTGAGTGTCATAGATAAATTTGGTTACAAGGTTAACAATTGGTCAAAAGTTTACTTTTTACAAGGTGAAAAAGGTGGACCCATAAAAATTGGTCATACTAACGACATAGAAAAAAGAATTAAACTGATGCAAACCGGGAATCCCGATAAATTAGTGTTACTGCATTTAACCAGTGGAGGTAAAAACTTCGAAGATCAGCTTCACGTAAGATTTTCAGAATTTCATTATAGAGGGGAATGGTTTTATCCTTCCGAAGAAATCTTAGATTTTATTAGTGAGTTAAAAATTAAGGATGAAAAGGAACCACACATTCCTACTATAGTCGAATTTGCATTAGCATGGGGTGAGTCTTTAACTACTGATGAAAAGAAACTACTTCAAGAAATCGTTAATGGAGTAAAACTAGATCCACACTTTAATTGGGATAGGTATTTAGGTATATTGGCAGATTACAAAGAGTACCTTGAGGACCCTGAAAAATTCACAGAGAAGTATAAAGATTATTATATGAAATAGCACCCCTTACGGGTGCCTTTTTCGTTCCTGCTGCCACTCAAATAGAAAGCTTGTTCTTATTATCAAACAGCTACTTTCCACCCCAAGTTATCCCTCGAACGGGTGTGATAAACAGTGCCTTTCAGAATATTTATTTCCGTCTAATCCCTTGTGGCTGTAAGGATAGGAAGGGCCTCACGTTACCCCCATGCACAAAAAAACGATTAGCTATTGCTAGTCGCTTCTTTACGTTCTGATAGTTCCTTATAGAGTTTGGCTTTACTTACCCCAGTCTTTTCGGTAATGTACTTAATGCTGTATTTCTTAGTTTCATAAAGATCAATAGCATGGTCAAGTTGCTCCTTACTCATTTTAGGTCTACCACCATTACGACCCCTAGCCCGTGCAGACTCTAATCCTGCCTTAGTACGCTCCGAAATGATATCCCGTTCCATTTCACTAAGGACGGCCAACATCTTAAACATGGCCTTGCCTATCGCTGAAGTCGTATCAATTTTATCTTGAATACTGACTAACTCTATCTCCCGTTCTTCCAGTTCTTCAGATAGTTCTATAAGGTGCTTAGTAGAACGGCTTAAACGGTCAAGTTTGTAGACTACAATCTGGTCCCCTTTTCTAGCATATGAGAGTAATTCCTTCAGCTTCGGACGGTCTGATTTTGTTCCTGTTACTTTCTCTTCAAATATGTATTCTGGCTCCACGCCTTCTTTAATGAGTGCATCCTTTTGTAAATATAAAGATTGGTCTTGAGTACTTACACGGGCATATCCTAGTTTCATTGTCATCGCCTCCCAGTCCATAAATAGGTTAATCAGGTTAGTTAATACACTTTGAATTATAGACGAGTTTATAGACTAATTCAATACCCTTTTTACTGTATTTTAAGGATTTTCTACAAAGGTCACAAAACGACCGTTTTAAAGACTAGTTTTAAAGACGATTTTATAGGGGCCTTTTTCTTATAGGGAATATTTCTTATCAATACAGACGCCACTGAAGCCCCCGTACAGAGTTAAAAAAATTCACCCTATTCAACACCTCCTATTACTCGCACCTTCGTATGGTCCATCCTAGGGCCTGTACAACTGCACTACGTAACGGCATACGGCATACAGCAAGACTACTATCATAGAGGTATGGACAAGGGGTAGTTATAGGGTTCGTGGCCATGATCCAATCGGTTCCGAATAGGACACACACCACGATACCTGATCACACTCACCAACCTGCGATACAGATTACAACCTAACTGGAATAACGAAAGAATAAGAGAAAAGGATTAGATTAGAGGTCAGGAATCTACGCGGGCCGTATTTACCCTCCCTCAAGTCCTAACCTATAGGGAAAGGCACGGAATATCCGAAGGGTACCATGGGGGGGCGGGGGTACCTCCCTCCGGCCCGACTGCTGGGTGGAAAATATATACCACGGTTTTGAAAAGCGAGTTTGCAAATTATGGTAATTGATTTGATGATAGACCACAGTCGGACCAAAGTACTGATTCCGAGGTATTTTCCTAGATAGAGTGTCGCTGAAGGCGGTCATAATCTACCTAAAGTTCTATAAAAAAGTAATTGCCTTACTTTTCGATACAAGGAATGGGGACTTGTGGTAATATAGTCGTAGATATATAAAACTGCAACTAAAGGAGAACGAGTCAAGATGAGTAAGGAAAAGAAAATCAAGGTAAAGAAGCCATTTTATAAGAAGTGGTGGGTATGGGTTATTGCCATTATCGTTATTGTTAACATAGCAAGTGGTGGAGATGAAGAAGAGTCCACTACTGAAACTAAGACAGACACTAAGGCTACTGAAACTACGGCCAAGCCTAAGGAAGAGAAAAAGGCTGAACCTAAGAAGGAAGCTCCTAAACAGCACCAAGTAGGGGACGTAGTAAAAGTGGGCAAACTTGAATACACGGTTAAAGGCGTGGAAGAAACGCAAAAGATCAGTAACGTTCTAGGGGACAAAACAACTTCAGGTAAATTCGTAATCGTTGAAATGGCGATCAAGAACCTTGATAAAAAGGAACGTATGGCTGATTCCAACATGTTCAAAGTAAAAGCTGACGGTGCTGAATACGGTGCTGATGCTGAACTAGACATGTACGTGAATGAAGGGGGAATCGGGTTCTTCCTAGAATCTATTAATCCTAATATCTCTAAAACAGGGAAAGTAGTATTTGAACTTCCGGCTGAAGCTAAAGCCTACAACATTGAAGTATCTAGTGGAGCTGGTTGGTCCGGTGGAGAATACGAGCAAATAAAACTGAAGTAACACCCTGGGAGGCTTCGGCCTCCCTATTTTTTTACATAATTTCATATCCATAATAAGGAGTGTTTTCCAGAGTGTATTACGATGACATGGTATTTTATTCTTTCCTCATTGGTATAGTGATGGTGTTAGGCATAATTTGGATTATAACAGAGGATATAAATGCAAAGAAACGTAGGAAAGAATGGGAGCGAAAAATTAGGAACTCCGGCATATATGAAGTAGACCGAATGAAGGGCTCAGAATTTGAAGTGTTCCTGAAATTCCTATTAGATTCCCACGGGTACCAAGCCCAGGTAACAAAAACCTCCGGTGATTATGGTGCGGACCTGGTACTAAATACGCCAGGGAAGAGAATAGTGGTCCAAGCGAAACGTTATAGCAAAAAGGTAGGAGTAAGGGCCGTCCAAGAAATTGTTTCCGCAAAGAGCTATTACAAGGCCGATGAATGTTGGGTCATTACAAATAACTATTTCACGGCTCCGGCTATGAAGCTAGGAAACTCAAATGAAGTACTGTTAATTGATCGTGACGAATTGATTGAATGGATGCTTGAAGACGATAAAGGCGAAGGAATCGCTAAATGACTGAACGTTTATCTATCGGTATTATAATCTCCTGTGTAGCTGTAGTAAGTGGCATACTGATTGATTTAGGAAGGCTGGATATTGTATTCATACTTCTTGTAATTTGTGTATTGGCTGTTCTTCCCGTCAAGTGGTTTCGTGACTGGTTTTGGAAGGACTAAAAATTTTAAATTCTGTACGTTGCATATGACATGTGACATCGCTAAATAAAAAGGAGTGGAGAAAATGAAATCAATATTACAATTTTTCTATTATGTAAGTGCTTTTGCTTCAGGAATAGGGTTTTTCATAGGGGGTGCACTGATACACCTATGGACAATATATATAACCTACGAAAACATAGGTGGCTTTTGGGCAATCATATCATTTTTCGCACCAGTAATATCTCAACTGTATTGGATGTATAGCTTTACAGTGCATTTTGGATTCCTCAATGCATACAACGTACTTATCATTGCTCTATTCGTTATCAAGTGGGGATTCGCTATCGTAACTACGCTTACTGCATCCGGACTAGAAAAGATTGAAGAGAAAAAATACAACGTAAACCAATAAAGAAAAGGCAGGGGTCAATTCCCCTGCTTTAGCCTCTTGCCGACTGTCTTTCTATTGATCCCTGTTCTCTTAGAAATTTCCACCTGTGTTAGTCCCTGATTGTGTAGCTCAATGATTTGACCTAAAACTTCCTCGGGGATCTTCTTACGCGGCGGGATAGCCTTAATGACATTCGAATAACCCAGGGAATCATACCGACTGGTCTTACAGTCATGTCGCTGACTTTCCTTAGTGAGGAGCCACTCAGGCCGTGCATAGAACTCGTTATAGCACCCTAGACAGCTATGGAGCAGCACGGATTTGTCATTGATGTACCTTTCTATAGGTATCACCCTACCATGATAGGTCCGGTCAAGAAGGCGCTGATATTCTCGGTTATCGTTCACGTAATTTAGCTTTACCATAGATAATCCCTCCATTTCTATAAATAAAAGAACCCACCAGTTAACTGGTAGGCTCGGTTGGTTTCTGTTCTTCTTCTTTTTTCTTCTTAAACCCCATAGTCGAGAAAGGCGCAAATACGATTGGTCTATGGGAGGCTTCAAAGTATTTTGATAGTGCCTCATCATTTAGGGGACTCGGCCCCTCGGTCGGCTTGATGATTTCCGTTCCCTTCAATCCAAGCAAAACCTTTTCCATAGCATCAGTCATCTATTTCACTTCCTTTGCTGGTGGCCGTATTTCACTTGGCATATGTCCCCCGCCTGCTAGCCTAATATGTTCTCGATGGACCACAGTCTTATTAGCTTGCCAGTAAGACAATCTATACTCATCACTACTAAACCGTAACTGTGCATCTGTAAAAGACTCAGCTACCTTTGGGTCCTCGTAGATTTCTAGGATATCCGGTGCAATAGCTCGGTATTGGCTTTGCATTTGTTGGCCAATCTCTGTTAGCTCCATGAACATCCTATAAAGGTAGTCATCCACGATTTCATTTGCATTGTATTTCGACTTAACTCGATTATCCTTACCTAATGATTCCTGCAATAAATTAACGGTCTGTAGCTTTAACGCTGTTCGTTTTTCAGCAACTTCTTCCAGCATAGAGGAAATAACTTCAGCTTTAGTCACTATCTCTTTCGCTTGAAAGTTAAGATAAATCCGTTCAGATATTGTAGCCGTTTCCTGACTCATAAGGTTGGCCATATGTTCTGATTGCAGAGCGACTAGTTCAGCTTTTAATTCTGATTCCTGTTTATTTAGGTCCTTACACTTTGCCCGGTACTGCTTTAATGTCTTTTTTGTCTCGGTGAATAAATCATCTACTACTACCTTCATATTTCCTTCACCCCAATAACCTTTTGATGGATTCCAATTCAATTTCGTTGATATTCAAAGACCGACACCCTTGGTGAATCCGGCTTTCGTACCCAATCGTTAATTCAATCTCACCCCGTTCCAATTTAGCCACGACGGACTGATCTATCCGGCACACTTCTCCAAACTTCTCTTGAGTGAGATTCCTACACAAACGAATGTATTTCAGCATGGGATACGTCAATTTCTGCTGGTATGGCAAGGCATCCTTATTTACTCCAGTCATTTTTCCACCCTCTTTCCTTAGTGAAATCCCTAGAATAGGAAGTCCAGATAAAGTAAAAAGGCGAAGCCGAAGCCTCACCTTTTCCCACCTATATGTTTGTTAGACCCCTATAGAAAACAGGCAGTAATATCCGGAAGTACTCCCACTGTTTAACGGATAAGACCTTTAGCCTTCAAAACAGACCTTACTATTTCATTCATCAAATGAAGATCATTGCCCAAATGGACCGTATAGGCTAATATTACTAAAAATCACTAAGTGTCTTTAGGGAGGTTTACAGCATGTTAGTTCACGGCAATAAAAAAGGTGTTTCCGGATGGATAAATTACTTCGATGGCGAACTAATCGGTGAAAAGATGCTTGTACAGTGTATTCTAGAAGAATTAGAGGCTAATAGAGGCCGGTCCGTCGGTGATATTATGTATTGCCCGTTAGACGGCGATCACTTGGCAGATCCGGTTTCCGTCCGACTGATCATTGAGGAGGTTTTAGACGAGTTCATATTCTTTGGGAAAGTGCCGGAGATTCCAAAGCTACCTCGAGGTTTCAAAGGATAAGCCTGTATTGGCCGTTACTAAACTGTAAACAGATTGTTACGCAAATAGCATTGTTGGAGGAGACTTCAATGTATATAATTAAGACTCCTTAAGGAGTGTTGAAAGATGATAAACGTAACAGTAGATAAGTTAAAATTCAAGAAACAATTATCGATGCTTGAACAAATCACACTGAAAGATTTTCTGTATACCTGGGTAGGTAGCTCAAGCAAGGGATTGGATGATTTTTTTCACCTTGAGTACACAGAAGATGTATTTGCCAAAATAGAAAAAATGACGAATGACACCGATTTGTTAATTTCTGATGATGAGTATTTCAGATACATAACATTGACGGAAGATAATCAATTTGTGATAGGTGTTTTAGATATGAATTCAGAATTAAAACATAGAATAATTTCACTAGATAAGTTTAAATAATTCTTCGTTTTCTTTAATCCATACAAAAAGAGGCAGCGTGGTACACTGTCTTTTTTTATTTGTTCACTATATGTCTTATGCGAAGTTACTGAACTATCCTGCACCGTTAGTTGAACAAAATTATAAAAGAGGTCCCGCGATCAGTCGACGCTGCGGGATCTCTTACTTATTTTTAATAAGCACATACATATAGGATTAGGTACAGGTAAGAATGCTTTTAAATCACATTCCCACCTGGTTATTAATCACACGGATCAAAGTCCTTAAATGCGGTACCTTTAAAAGTAAGTTTCCGGACCCTTAAATACTGCAATCTATTCCAATCAAATAGTACGCGTTATACATACTTACTATAATCATACTTAAGTAATCAGACATAATTACCTTTCTTTGAAAGGGATACTATCAAAGTAATAAGGAATAAAAAGAAAAGATAACTTAAAGGCGGAGCCGTGATTTTTACGTGTCCGTCCTTGGTCACCCCCGTATTTCCATTAGCTGATTCAGGCGTTCTTTGTCCATCTTAGCTCTATCCAGCATCTTTCCCCGATACTCTTCATAGGCCTTGATTTTCTCAGGTACTAGCCGTTTCAATCCCTCTACAGAATGCGGTAAATCCACGAAATAGATATGCTTGTTGGGATACATCGGGCTTTTCTCTCTCCTAATTAATCCGGCACTTACTAGCCGTTTTAGTGATTTCCGGATAGTTCCATCACTAGCACCGCCACAATCCATCTGGAGCGTTTCAATTGGGGGCCAAGCATAACCGTATGATGCGTTATCGTATTGTAATAGCAAAAAATACGTGTACACGTCATTAGGTTTAATTAGGCCAAATCGAACATAGTTATTGAGACTGGAAGGTAGTTGTTCGAAGTTTTCCTTCACGTTATCCTTAGCCCTTAATTCGGTCCCTTTGATACTGATCTGTATAGTTTTCATTTCAAGTTCCTCCTAGAATTATATTCTTCAAAGGGGAACTTGCAATTTTGCAGAAGAATGGGACATTCAAATTTTTTATGTCTTGATCGAATTGGATAGCAACCTTATTAGTTCGGGAATATAGATACATGGGGACCTCCCCCAAGTAGTCAACCCACCCGTCCCCCTGTACAGTTTCTAGCTGTACGGGGTTCTTCTTCGTTTGTCATGACAAAATTACTCCCATGGTAAAGATAAATGCACAGATTAATCCTAAAAGGAAGAGCAAAATTCTCCTTATTAACGTTGGGGAGAATTCATACGTGAGATCAAATATCACTTCAAGCAGGCTAGAAGAAGTACCTATATACATATCATCGATTTTCTTTTTACTTCCAAAAACGGCATACCCCATAAGATAATAGCCGAGTATAGCAAATATCCCTAAGCCTATTTTTAACCACATTTCAGTAATCTCCCAGAAGTTAGTTTTAGTTATAGTTGCCCCTTAGTTCCCCAGGTGATTAGACGGCTATATGGAAGCTTGGCCAAGTTATTTTTAACAGACGGCAAACAGCTCTCACAATACCAGGCTATGTAATCCGTTCCCTGGTCATATTCTCCATATCATACCACTTACTAAGTACGTACACATCTTTCTGTCATAGCAATTCTCACCCATATCCAGAAACGATAAAGTGGTTTATAACGAAGAACAGGTTATTACGGAGTTAGTTAAAGAAGGTTATGTCTATAATTCAGGATTATTTACCTTTTTAAAGGGTGTTGTTGATTTTCTTTTTTCCAGATTTTCTTGGCACTTTTGGTTCTTATAGCCTTTCTATTTATTTATTTAACTGTAACTTTATGTATCTACATGTAACTTATGGTATTGTTGTTTTATATTTATCAAGATATCTCATCGTTCGTACCTATAGACTTAAGACCCAATCGAGAATTAAATGTATTTGCTTCCAATTGAGAAATTGATTATTTATGTTATGACTAAACTAACGCTATCGGGGGATTTGTAAATGGGAATGGAAAATACTGAAATGTTTGAAAATGAAAATTTTGAAAATGCATTAAAATTTATGAACAGATATGTTCAAAAGAAACATCTTTTAAAAGTTAATACAAAATGGGGGATTAAAAGTACCACAAAACTCTCAGATATGTTTGAAGATATCGCCAGAGCAATTCAAACGCACATTATTGATATTAACGATTTTAGAGATTGGTTAAGTAAAAACCAAATTGATGGTAATAATTATCATTTTATTTATCAGGCCGATTTTAAAGATGTGAATGAAGTTTTACTGCAAAAATTAATGAACAATTTAGATGAAAACACAATAAATTTACTCCATGTAAATGAAGAAATTTTAGACCAGCCAAGGCTAGTACATATATTTAAACAGGATCATAAATATGTATTATCATTTATCGCACCAGCCGAAATAACAGTTAAACAAAGTGGGACCGATGGGTCTTTTAGATATGTTCAAGAAAAAGTTATTTATCCAGCATTTCTTGAATTTGACTTTAAGAATGGAAATGTAATCGTAATTCTAAATCCTACCTCTAATCTTTACCAAGTTTATGGTGTTCAACCTGGTAGAGGTAAAAATTTTACTGATATTGCTGATTTAATTCTTTCTTTAGGAAGAGACACTGTAGGTTCATTTCATGTTCAAAAACCTGATTGGATATCGCAATCACTATTTCACCTTGCTGAAGATTTAAGTTATCATAACAATCCGATTGTCGAGGAATTATCTCTTAATTCAGAGGATAGAATAAAAAAATTCGCTGAAAGCTTACTTGAGGAAAGCAAAATAAATGACGTTGCTTTAATCGACTCGTTAGCGGCTGAAATTCAGGATTCTTTCATCATTGCTCTTCAGGAAGAATTCGGAGATAATAATACAGAGAATATGTACAGAGTGTTTATGCAGAAAACTGACCAAGCTTCAACCTCTGTTGCGGTAGAAAGTAAGGTAAATGATTTAACAAGTGGTCCCGCTGGGAGAATTGCAAAACAAAGCCGGCAAGACTCGGATTTAAAAATGATAGGTCTAGAAGTTAAGTTTGATGAGAAGACTATGTATAGATTTAGAATTGAAGATGGTGGTGATCATATATTAATTAGGCCATCAAACCGTTTTACTGAAGAGGAGGTTGTCCAAAATGTACTCTCAAAACTTAGACAATATAAAAACGGAGCTCCTCATCGATGACTCTTCCATTGTAAAAAAAGCTGAGTATGTTATTCAACGGTTAAAAAAGTCAGATACATTAACAACTGGTGTTTTTTCAAGAAAGACAGGACTAACATTTGATTTGTCAGAACACTTTTTATTAAAATGTGTTGAATGTGGTATCTTGGAAATATTAATCCTGGTACCGTGTCAAGAGGAACCTGAAGAACACCCACCATATATTTTTAACTCGTATAAAGAATTTACCAAGGCCTATTTAAACCCTTCAAGTTTCCCCTGTCCTTTTTGTGAAGGATCTTTCAATTTTTCTAAAGCACTAGTTGCATTTAAAAGGCCAGCCAAAAATGCTGGATTGGAGATATAGGATGAATTTAAACTTAGAAGATTTATCCAAAATAAAAACTACATTAAAAAAATTATCTGACCCGATGGTATGGGTGCCTTTTACAGAAGATACCACACTAACGACGGAATTTGACAGGTTAGTAACTGACATCACTGATTCTAAAACATGGCCCAAAGAGAGAAATCATGAAAAAGGGAAGTTACTTGAAGCATTAATGGGTTTGGTTTTAAATCAATTTAGTGTTGCTGAAATAACTTCGGATTTTTCTGTGCAAGATAATCAAATAGATCATGAATTAGAATTCCTTGATTTATACACGACTAATTTCACTGCAATGGCTGGCCATATAGCAGTTTGTGAGTGTAAAAATGAGAAGGGAAAAGTAGACGTATCTTACGTCGCCAAACTCATTGAACTCTGTGAAACTAGAAAAGCTAAATTAGGGATTTTTGTATCTATGACTGGATTAACTGGACAAGGGTGGATATATGCAGATGGTAAAAGAAAAAAGAACTTTCTCAGGAAAGGAATAGCAATCATCCACTTTACATTTGATGAAATAATATCTTTAAAAGAGAAAAATTTTTATACCCTACTAAAACACAAGTTTAGGATGTTAATAGATGAGGTAGATGAAAACCTAGATGACATTGAAGATTATGAACGTTATTCCGAAATAGAAAAAGCTTCTTTTGCTAAAAGATTAGAAAATAACCTAGATGTTTTTACCGCCTTAGGATTAATTGAACCTGACGAGCTGATTAAATTTAAAAAACGTATTAATGACGTATATTATTAGGAAACAAACAAAAGCCCTTCTCATTAGATTAGAAAAGGGCTTTTGTTTTATCTATTTAATTTTCTCCTCTTATAGACTTCGAATGTGTAAATTAATTTGATACATTCTATGTGATAAATAAGCTTTTCCTGTTAAAATTTAAAAATTTAATATCGTTTTCTTTCATTAACCTCCCGATTTCAAAAATGGCTGCAAAGTCCCCCAATGAATAAACAAAGCACCTATTTTTATTAAAACAGCTTATTAATCAGTGAGGTACTTAAGTTAGACACCAGTTATAATTTCCGTAGCTATTGCAACCTTTTAAACGTTCTTTTTCTTCTGTACGATACGATTATTAAGACTTGGTAATACAAGGTTAAGTTTGAATGAATCCATTGATATTACAGAAAAATTCCTTGATTAAAAATGAGTAAACATAATATAATAAAAGTCGGAAACATTGTTTCGGAAACGTCAGACACTTTTATTTAGTATTTACGCATGGTATACGGTAAAAGCATGGAAATTGCTTTTATAATAGCTTTTATAAACAGTCCATACCTACTGTTAAGGAAACTGTAATAAACAGTGCCTCCTAAGCTGTAGGTCGTAGGTTCGATTCCTATCTGGGACGCTAATTATAAACCCCTGTTACAAGCGGTCCTTCCGCGGAGTAACAGGGGTTTTTTTCTGTTGATTAAGAACAATTGATTTTTTGATGGAGAAGACACAGGTCTCAAGGCTAAATTTTTTCATCAAGCCATATAGATATAAAACCTGATTGGCGAACAAGAATACAAACTGTTTGATAGTAAAAAAAGTCTTATTTATCACGTCGATAAATACAAATACTGATTTCGGGATATAATCATTTTTTTTTGAAATATATGTTTTAACCTGTCCCATCCGGGTATACAAATACTGTAAGACATTCTCACCAAAGGAGATGATAGTGCATGATGAGTACAATCAGAAGCCAATGGAACAAAGAGAATGACGCAGCTGTGTTTAGTCCCGGTGATCAGCGTTAGAATCAATTGAAGAGTTGGATGATAATCAAGCATGGGAATTACTAATCTTCTCATCCAAAGGAGGAAGATACGATCATGAGTATTTACAGCCTATGGAATCCAGAGAATGATGAAGCAATTTTCAGTCCGGGTGATCAGAAGCCATTCAGTACGCTCATACGAGTAGATTCGGATAAACACACACACACTGACAAAACACTTGAATATGAATTACATGGCACCGTACTGAATGAAATTTAGTCGAAGCAGGAAGATACGAAAAAGGATGGAGCGATTGCTCCATCCTTTTTCTTTTATTTATCGAATTTCAGTTTCGCCAAGGCATCTGCCAATGCAGTATTGATCGGCTCTTCTTTATTTTGCTTTTTCATATAATTGGATACTTCATTTTTGGATACTTTTTGATTTTTATTTTGCCCTCTTCGTTTATTGTAAGAAGAAAGTTTTTCGTGAAAACCGCATTTACAGGTGAATGTCTGTGCTTCTCCTTGACCGCGCATTTCCATCTTTTTATGGCATTGCGGGCATCTGGCATTTGTTACACGTGAAACACTTTTTTTGTGGCCGCAATCACGATCTTGACAGACAAGCATTTTTCCCTTTTTACCATTCACTTCCAGCATCAGCTTGCCGCAATCAGGACATTTCGTTCCTGACACGTTATCATGCTTAAATTTTTGATCACTATTTTTGATTTCATGGACGATATTTTTGGCGTAGGCGCGCATATCACCGATGAATGCCTGTTTTGGCAGCTTTCCTTTTGCTATCGCAGTTAACTTTTGCTCCCATTGAGCTGTCAAAGCTGGAGAACGCAAGTCTTCAGGTGCCAATTGAAGAAGTTGTTTTCCTTTCGAGGTGACATGAAGACCCTTTCCTCTCTTCTCGATCAGGAAGCTATTGAATAGTTTTTCAATGACATCCGCACGTGTTGCAACAGTTCCAATCCCGCCAGTTTCACCAAGAGTCTTGATGAGCTCTTTGCTTTCCCCTGCCATGAAACGAGCAGGATTCTCCATTGCCGAAAGAAGCGACCCCTCATTGAATGGTTCCGGCGGTTTCGTTTCACCCTCTGTTTGTTTCACAGTCGAAATGGTTAAACTGTCACCTTTTTGAACGTTCGGAAGCAGTTGCTCCGCAAGGCCATCTTTAGCTTCTTCCTCATCGAATTGGTGATCATAAACTTCCTTCCAACCTGACTTCAGGATGACCTTCCCTTTTGCCATGAACGTCTCCTGCCCCATTTTTGCGGTGATGGTCGTTTGTTCATATTCAAAAGGCGGCATCAATACAGCAAGGAACCTTTTAACGACCAAATCATAGATTTTCGATTCTTTGTCGCTCAGTTTTCCCGGCAGCGGCGTTTGCTCAGTGGGGATGATTGCATGGTGATCAGAAACCTTGCTATCGTCCACGAACGATTTATTTGTTTTAATCGGGCTGCGCAGGATCCTTGATGCATACTGGGCATATGGTTTAATGCTTACAGCCTGTAATCTTTCTTTTAGCGTATCAACCAAATCCGTTGATAAAAAGCGTGAATCCGTCCTTGGATAAGTCAAGACCTTATGGCTTTCATATAAGCGCTGCATGCTCGATAACGTCTCCTTCGCCGAATAGCCGAATTTCTTATTGGCATCCCGTTGAAGTTCTGTTAAATCATATAAGGAAGGGGCAAAACTTTTCTTATGTGCCTTGTTCACTTCAACCACTTCTGCACTTTTCCCCTTAACGGCTGCAAGAACCTTTTCTACCTTGTTTTTATCAAATGTGCGGATATCTTTTGATTGGGCATCTTGCCAGACGAGGCGCAAATTGGGTTCTGCAATTGCCGAAACGCCATAATATTTCTTAGGCTGGAATTGTTTTATTTCCTCTTCTTTTTTTGCAATCATCGCAAGTGTCGGCGTTTGGACCCTCCCGCAGGATAACTGGGCATTGTGCTTGGTCGTTAGGGCACGCGTCGCGTTCATCCCAACGATCCAGTCCGCTTCCGCCCTTGCTACAGCAGAGGCAAATAGATTTTCATACTCCTTGCCATCTTTCAGATTTTTAAATCCATCTTTGATCGCTTTATCCGTTACAGAGGAAATCCAAAGCCGCTTGACCGGCTTCTTCACATTCGCTTTTTCGAGAATCCAGCGTGCAACAAGTTCCCCTTCACGGCCTGCATCCGTTGCAATGATGACATCCTTGACATCATTGCGATTCAATTGTGTTTTAACCGATTGAAACTGTTTGCCTGATTGCTTGATCACGACCAATTTCAAAGCAGGCGGCAACATGGGCAGGTCCTCAAGGCGCCACGTTTTATATTTTTCATCATAAGATTCCGGATCTGCATGGGTAACCAAATGACCCAGTGCCCAAGTGACGATATACTGATCGCCTTCAAAAAAGCCATTCCCCTTTTTCCCGCAATTCAGCACTTTTGCTATATCTCTTCCGACCGAAGGTTTCTCGGCCAGTACGACTGTTTTACTCATATTAACATCCTTTCGCTTTTAAACTGGTTCCTCTATTATCTCATATAATTTATGACAGGGCGATAATGCACCATGGTATTGGATCGATTGGTTCAATTTAAGGATTCCCCGTACCCACATATATGTAAATTAATAGATTAGATAGCATTCCCGTGCAGATTTTAGTATGATGAAACGTAGGGATTTTTTCAAATTAATTGGGAGGTTCAATATAAATGAGCTTACTTTCTATAGATAAATTAGCACACAGCTTCGGTGACCGTACCTTATTCAAGGATGTTTCCTTCCGCCTGATGGCCGGCGAACATGTTGGTCTGGTCGGGGCAAATGGTGTCGGGAAATCAACGATGATGAATATCATTACAGGGCAACTTATCCATGATGATGGCCGGGTCGAATGGACACCTGGTGTCGAATATGGCTATCTTGATCAACATACGATACTTTCAAAAGGTAAATCGATTCGCGACGTCTTACGGGATGCATACTTACCTTTATTCGAGCAGGAAAAAGCACTGAATGAAGTTACAGAGAAAATGGGTACGGCCACTCCGGAGGAACTTGAAGAACTCTTGGAACAAATGGGTGAAATCCAGGACAAGCTGGAAGCCGGCGGTTTTTACAATCTGGATATTAAAATTGAAGAAGCGGCACGCGGTTTAGGGTTGGATGCAATCGGTTTGGACCGTGATGTCTCTGCCCTAAGCGGCGGACAACGGACAAAGGTTTTACTAGCCAAGCTACTTTTGGAACAGCCTGAAGTACTGCTTCTTGATGAACCGACGAACTACTTGGATGTGGAGCATATCCGCTGGCTGAGCAGCTACTTAAAGGAATATCCACATGCATTTCTATTGATTTCGCATGATACCGAGTTCATGAACGGCGTCGTCGACGTCATCTTCCATCTTGAATTTTCTAAATTGACCCGTTACACGGCAACTTATGAAAAGTTCCTTGAGCTGGCTGAATTGAATAAAAACCAACATATTAACGCCTATGAAAAACAGCGCGAATTCATTAAAAAGCAGGAAGATTTCATTGCAAAGAATAAAGCACGCTATTCAACGACCGGACGGGCAAAGAGCCGTCAAAAGCAATTGAATCGCATGGAACGCATCGATCGTCCGGAAACTGCAATGAAACCTACCTTTGACTTTAAAGAGTCACGTGCGAGCAGCCGTTATGTCTTTGAAGGTGAAGATTTGGAAATCGGATATGACCGCCCATTGCTTCCGAAGTTGTCCATGACCATCGAGCGGGGAGAAAAAATTGCGGTGGTCGGCTGTAACGGAGTTGGTAAATCCACTCTATTAAAAACGATTTTGGGTAAAATCGATCCTCTAGGCGGTAAAAGATCACTTGGCGATTTCCTTTTTTCTTCGTATTTTGAACAAGAAGTGAAAGCAGGCGATACGACGCCGATCGATGAAGTATGGAATGCATTTCCGCATCTGGACCAACCGCAGGTACGTGCGATTCTTGCCCGTGTCGGTTTGAAAAACGAGCACATTACACGTCCGATGAGCCATTTAAGCGGTGGAGAACAAGCTAAAGTGCGCCTATGTAAACTCATGCTTACCGAAAGCAATTGGCTGTTATTCGATGAACCGACGAACCATTTGGATGTCGTTGCAAAAGAAGAACTGAAACGAGCATTGAAAGAGTATAAAGGAACGATTGTCCTCGTATGCCATGAACCTGATTTCTATGAAGATTGGGTTACCAAAGTATGGGATGTAGAGGAATGGTCGGCACAAAATTAATTTTTTTGGGGATGTCGCGGAACGCGGCATCCTCTTTATTAAGGAATAAATAAAAAAGCTGACTGAAAAGGCTCCTTCAGTCAGCTTTCATTTCCTCATCATGCAGCTTAAACTCGTTCCGCCACCAAGGTATATGTTTTCGGAAGCCCAATATCATGGATTTTATGATTCGGTTCTTCCTCGAGCACTTTAATAACGAGTCCTGATTGACCTATTGACGTTATAAGTTCCCCGATTGTCCACTTACGCTGTACAACTCTTGAAAGGCTCCCTTTTTCCTCATCCGGCATATGCTTCGAAAATGCGACCTCATTGTTTTCGATTGCCGGAGCGAAATAGTTGCCTGTTATTTTATGTTTTTTACCATTTGAAGTAATGAGCTTTGTTGAAATCGGATGAAATTCATGCAGTACGAATCGGCCTCCGGGTTTCAGCATCTTTTTAATTTTTTCAAATAACGGCTGCAGATCTATTAAGTAATGAAGGACACCGAGCTCCATTAAAACCAAATCCTGATTCCCCGATTCATGCTCGGATGATAGCGAAAGGACATCCGAAACGATATACTCGATGGAGACATTGGCGCCACTTGCCAGCTCATTTGCAAACATTGCGTTTTCCTGGGAAAAATCAACGACTTTCACTTCTGCTCCCAATATGGCCAGTGCAACTGCCTTAACACCGTTCGATCCCATCAAATGAGTGATTTTTTTGCCGGATATTTCCCCCATATATTTATAAAAAGAATGCAGTCTCCATTTTGGGTTTTGTTTGATTTTTGATGCCAATTCAACAGGATCTCCATAACGATTGACAAGCGCTAAATAATTATTCTGGTTCCAGGCTTGTTCATTTTCCGCTGTGAACCCCTTCTGCTCGGCTGATAAGTAAGCATGAATCTCGGCACTGAACTTTCTCATTTCTTCTTCGTATAAATAACTGTATAACGACCTGCACCAAACCTCCATATCCCCCATCTTTATGGATAAACGATATGGGTCCGTTTTAATGGTCGTGTTAAACCGGCAGCGAACAGTGACAGAAATTCCCTCGACATCCATTAGAAAGAATGCAGTCTCAGGACTTCTTTCAGGCTTTGTTGGCACGTATTTCGAAAAAAGATCCAAAGCCTCATTAAAGACATCCCATTGTACATCCATGCCGATTTTCTTGTATTCATCGATATCCACTCCTTGTACGAAAAGCGCAGATCGACCTGTATATTGGTAGGGAATATTAGCTTGATCCAATATGTTCGCCATTAATGTGATTGTATGATAATAACTTGCCTTCATATGTACCTCCTAAACATCAAAAGAGCATGACAATTATTCTTCTATAGCAAATTCCAAACCGGTACTCGTAATGGCAATCAGCTCTTCATCTTGGCGATCTATGCCATAAACGAGTAATGTAACAAGCATATATATGGCTCTGAACCGGGCTAGGCTCTCTGTTTCCTTTTCGATTTCACCATAGATTTCGAAAAAAGCACTGCGCACCTCTTTTGGGAAATAACTGTATAAAAAGGAGAAATCAATGGCTGGATTCCCGTTATGGACATCTCCCCAATCAATGACACCTGCGAGAACGCCTTCGTCATCAAGTAAAACATTCCGGATATGGATGTCTCCGTGAACGAGCGAAATCGGATGCTGAACATCCAATTCATCTTCACCTAAGGTTTCAACAAAATCCTTAACTGCATGCGCCTGTTCAAAGTATCCTAGCTTTATTAGATTCGAGACATTTTCCATAAGTGATTTCTTTCGATAGGATACATCAAGCCTCATCATCCCATCAGGCTGCACACCTAAACGCATAGCCTTTTCGACAGGGAAACTGTGAAGAACCTTCAAAAAGCGGGCAAATCTTTTTGCCGATTCGACCTTATTTGCTTTTGTTCCTTCTACAGGCAAGTGTCCTTTCACCATTTTATAACCGGTAAAAGGATAAGGATACAAAGTGCTTGGTTTCCCAAAAAAAATTGGTTCAGGGATAGCAAGCGGAAAAGTGCCTGCAATGGAAGGCAAAAGCTGATTTTCCACTTGAATCAACGTAACTGCAATAGGGCGGCGGGGAAAACGGAATACAAATTGCCCATTGATTTGTATGACCGTGTTATCGAAACCCTCCCCAAGTTGCTTGATCTCTTTCAACTCAATTTCCGGAAACTGCAGCATGATCAAATTCCCTGCCAGCTCCAGAGAAACTGGATATTCTGCCAACCAAGGCTTGTTCACTCCCGTCTCCCCCTTTTACCGGTTTCTCCCTCTATTGGGGCTGCTGCCAGATCCACCTCTGCGATTACTCGCCCCTTGTGTACTAGTTGATCTACGGCTGTCTCTTTGACCTCCTCGTGGATTGTCACGCTTTTGCCCACGGCCGTCTTCCGAGCGGCCACTCCGCGGATTCTCTCGCCTTGGTCCGCGGCCGTTTTCCGAACGAACTCCACGTGAATCCTCACGTATAGGCCCGCGGCTGTTTTCCGAACGAACTCCACGTGAATCCTCACGTATAGGCCCGCGGCTGTTTTCCATCCGGCCTCCACGTGGTTTCTCCCTCTCGACTTCACGATTGTCCGCTTGATTTACAGAACGGTGACTGCCCCGATTCGGTCCTCTCGTATCGATCCGTTCCCGATGTTTCCTTCCTCCTCCCGAACGCGGGCGGCGAGTACCCTCATCGGAAGAGTCATCATGACGCTTCCTTTTTTGCCTCACCTCATCGGGTTGGAACATTTTCACTCCTTCAATCGTCCTTCTTTCGATTTTCATGGAGATCCCTTTTTCAATATCGCTTAATAGCTGAAGATCCTTCGTTGCTATGAAGGTGACAGCCAAGCCATTCTCACCCGCGCGGCCCGTCCGGCCGATTCGGTGGATGTAACTTTCTGCATCCTCGGGAACATCGTAATTAAACACATGGGTCACGCCTTCTACATCAAGCCCTCGTGCAGCAACATCCGTCGCCACTAAATATTGAAGCTTTGCGTCTCTGAAGTTTTTCATGACACGTTCCCGCTTTGCCTGTGAAAGGTCACCATGAAGCTCTTCAGAATTGAATCCAGCTGCCTTCAGGGCATCATTCAATACCGAAACGCGACGTTTTGTACGGCAAAATATGATTGCAAGGTATGGCTGTTCTTCTTTGATCATGTTGATTAATGAAGATTGTTTGGCACGATCGGTCGTCTCGATGACAAGCTGCCTGATTTTCTCGACCGTTACTTGCTCAGCCTTCACAGCGGCAGTTAATGGTTTAGTCATGTAGCGTTTAGCCAATTGATGAACCTGTTCAGGCATCGTCGCTGAAAAGAGCAGCGTTTGGCGCTCCTCTGGAAGCTGTTCCATGATTTCTTCCACTTCTGGTAAAAACCCAATATGAAGCATTTGATCAGCTTCATCTAGCACAAGCGTTCCAGTTTGTGAGAGATCGATGGTGCCTCTTCGTAAATGATCTAATAACCTGCCTGGCGTGGCGACCACCACGGAGATGTTTCTTGTCAGCTTTTTCATTTGCTGCTCGACATCCTGTCCGCCATAAACTGCAAGCACTTGAAGCCCTTCGATTTCATCAGCGAATTTTTTCAATTCAGCAGTGATTTGCAAAGCCAATTCCCTTGTTGGCGTGACGATCAGTGATTGTATGTGGGATGCGGCGGGATCGACTTTTTCCAGGATTGGCAGCAAAAAGGCCAAAGTCTTCCCCGTTCCTGTCTGCGCCTTTGCGATGACATCCCTTCCAGCAAGGATATCGGGTATCGATTTCTCCTGAATCGGGGTAGGGGCGGATATTCCTATTTGCTTTAATATGTTGTTAATCGCCGGGCTGACGCCAAGGTCGATGAATTCTGTCATGTATGGGCCTACTTTCTGAATTTCTTCATTTAATTTACTGATAAATCCACTTAAATGGTAACAGCTTCCTTCACTTCAAGTCATTATCCTTAGTCTAAGCTATTTGTTAGTATATCATTATCTATTTTCGAGAAAACCTGTACCTTAAAATTTTTCATCCTATTGTACTTTAGTTATTTTTCTAATATAATTTATAAGATTTATTATCCATCTATCGAGCTACTTACTTGAAAAAGGGTAAGCATCTCCTCCTTGTAGATTTTTGCAAGGATTTTTTGTATATAAAAAAGGAGTGACCGCATGTTTAAATTAAAAGAACGGAATTCAAATATTAAAACGGAAGTACTTGCGGGGCTTACAACCTTTTTAACACTGGCTTATATCATCGTTGTAAACCCCATGATCCTTTCTGATGCGGGTGTTCCCTTCGACCAGGCATTCACAGCAACCATAATCGCAATAATAGTCGGTACCCTATGCATGGCCCTTTTAGCCAATTACCCAATTGTCATAGCACCGGCAATGGGATTGAATGCTTATTTTGCATACTCGGTATTGGGAACCCATGATATCTCATACACAGTTGCTTTCTCTGCAGTCTTTGTTACCGGTATCATCTTTATCCTTTTATCCCTAACCTCTTTCCGTTCAAAATTGATCGAGGCCATCCCTAATAACTTAAAGCATGCTATCAGTGCCGGAATCGGGCTTTTCATCACCTTCATCGGACTGCGTTTGTCAGGTGTCGTCACACAGCATGAATCCAACCTGGTTACCCTTGGAAGCTTCAGGAATCCCAGTGTGGCACTTACATTGGTTGGTTTGGTCATAACGATCGTACTGATCGTTCGCAATGTGCAGGGAGCGATATTCATCGGAATGATCGTGACCGCCATAATCGCTTTCTTTACAGGCCAATTGGAAATTAACGGTCTGGTCTCCACCCCTTCCTTACCTGAAGGCATTATAGTCGCCAATCCAATCACATCTATCGCCGATGTCATTAACTATGGGCTTTATGGCGTCGTCTTCTCCATTTTGCTTGTCATGCTATTCGATACGACCGGTGCTTTATTGGGCATTGTCCGTCAAGCTGGATTGCTGAAGGAGAATAAGCTTGAAAAATCCGGCAGTGCCTTCTTTGCAGATTCGATCGGCACGACTGTCGGCGCCATGTTCGGCACAAGCCCGACCGCTGCCTCTGTTGAATCATCAGCTGGTGTAGGAGCGGGCGGCAAGACAGGTTTAACCGCGTTGGTGGTGGCCATCCTTTTCCTAATAACCGCCTTCTTCAGCCCCCTGATAGGAACTGTCTCAAATGTAGCGGCAATCACGGCACCTAGCTTGATCATCGTCGGAAGCATGATGATTAAGAGCATTAATGAAATTGACTGGACACACTTTGATGAATCATTCCCAGCCTTTTTGGTCATTGTCGCCATGCCTTTAACATCAAGCATCGCCAACGGGATAGCACTCGGGTTCATCGCCTATCCCATATTAAAAATGGCAAGAGGCAAATTCCGTGAAGTCCATCCATTCGTCTACTTGTTTGCCATTCTATTCCTTTACCAACTGATTTTCCTGGCTTGATCATCTTAAGAGGTATCCCTTGTGGTTCCTCTTTTTTTAACCCCCGCAAAGAAAAAGGAGGATATCCAACTTGTCGCCGGATATCCTCCTATATGTTTTTCACTCACTGGTTCATTTGATCGAGAAAATCACCAAGAAGATCATCAAGATTTTCCTCTTCAGGTTCTGGTTCCTCCACTTGTTGTGTGGTTTTTTCCAAACTCCAATCAAAGTCATCCAAATCTTTCTTAGATATTTCTGCCTGCACCACTTCATTATCCTGTTCTTTGGGCTCATCCTGCAAATAAATCTCCTCATTAATTACATTGCTGTCTAATGAGGCTAGCAAGGCTGTTGCGCGTAAAGGATCGGATAAAAGATGGTACATAATCGTTCCAAGCATAGCTTCTGAGTGGGAATGCTTGAGCCAGTCACGCTGAGATTTGCTAAGCTTGTTCGGCATGGGCAGGGCAATCATTTCCCGTTCCTGATGGGTCGATTGTCCGATTCCATCGAGAACATACTCGGCAATTTTACTGGAAAAATTCCTTCTTTCCGTTTCCTTCAATTTCTGCAGCTGCCTTAACGTATAATCTGATACATCTGAAGGGATACGAAAAGTGATGGCTTGTCCTCTTTTGATTTCAGAAGAAGCTGTTTTTTTCATTCTCTCACCTATTTAACAGCACCTGATCTTTGTTCTTTCTTCTTTTGGTGGGATTGCTGCTGTTCCTTTGAATTCCGGCGATTAAAATCCGAAATCAATTTATAATAGGCGTTGGCCATCATCCAAACGCTTTCCCGTTCATCTTCAAAAAAGTCGATATTGTAGCCATCAAAATTCTGATTGAGCGTTTTCAGGTAATCTTTCAAGACAATCGAACCTCCGCCAACAAAATAGCAGATTTCCGTTTGCGAGTTTTTCTGCCATACGTTACGCAGATGGCGATATTGCTTTTTCGCAAGTTCTCCTAAAATCCGGTCAACGATATCATGGACGCTTGTCCGGCTTCCGCGAACCATAATATGGTTACGATCGTTTTTCTTCGTGATGATTTCAACGACATCTCGTCTGCTATCCAGCTCGACACCGTGTTTTTTTCTGATTTCTTCACGAATAGATTCTAGGGCCTCAGCTACTCCTAGATTGAACCCTTGCGCCTTATCATCATCAACTTTACGGTTTTTAATGACCGCGATATCTGTCGATAGTCCGCCAATATCTTGAATGAGAATTCTTCTATCTATTAATTCACGGTTAATGATATTCAAATCATTGTCCATGACTAAATTAATGTATGCGGCGAAGCCCTCTGGATAGACTTTCACTTCATCAAATTTGATATTAACCTTAATACCTTGGTATTTAGGTGTAATTAAAAATTCTACTTGGTGAACGGATCCCAGTAGCTTCGAACGGTACCCAACATCTTTCCCTTCCTTAACTTCCCGAAGAGGTAGACCTGTTCCAAGCGTATAATTCGCTTCGACAACGTTATTTACTTTTTTGAACTTATCATTATTTCCTTGCTTGGCAGCATCCAATGCAATAGCCGCAAAAAGCATGACTAATGTTTGGTCTTCCTCTGATTTACTGCTCCCCAAATCTAGTTCTGTTGGGTTATCACTTTTTGTCGCTAAATTTCCGACACGATAAATGGCATTATTGTCTTGCAAGGCTGGTGAATGGACTCTAATATGTAAGCCTTCCAATGGGTTTTTTTCATCGAGTTCTTCGATTCCTATGACCGGACGATCTTCAATGTCTTTTGCAATGACATTTGGTATATATAGTTCAGACTCTAGCTTTCCAAAAATAGCTTTAATTGCATCATTTCCTACGTCTATTGCTGCGATTCTAGAACTCATCTAAAAACATCCCCTTTTTCATAAAAAAATTTAGGTGGAGCACTCTATTAAGCATAGAAAAGGTTTCTATATTAGTCAATGCTTCATAAGTTGTAGCTTTATTTGTCGAATCGTATTCATTTGTGTACACATTAGGAACAAATATGTACACACGTTATATATAGCCATGTGTACTCATTTGTAAACGTGTTTACTTTTCTGTGTACAAACCAACTATTTTTGTTTATATGTATACAATATTGCAAACAAACAAAGAAACTAACTTTTAATAATCTTCTTCATATAAAAGAAAGCGTAAAAAAGGAGAATTTGGTCATGGCAATAAATTGGACAAGCCACTAATGAAACGTATGAAGATATTAAAATCACCAAAAAAATACAGAAATTCCTCAATATCCGTAGCCATATTGGCGCAGCACTTTATCCTTCCTTCGTTTTCTAAACTAGAAACAGATATAACAACTGATGTCTTAATTGTTGGTGGCGGAATTACGGGTATCACTTCAGCTTATTTATTAGCCAAGCAAGGTGTGAAAGCCACATTCATTGAGGCAGATGAGACACTTAATAGTACAACAGGCCACACAACCGCAAAAATCACGGTCCAGCGCGGCTTGATTTACGACCAATTTATTACTGATCACAGTGAGGAATAGGCCAGACTATACTATATGAGGCCAACACTGAAGGAACGGAGCTATCAAAGGATTGATAGAAGAACATTCTATAGAATGTACAAGATGCGTATACGCAAATACTAATGTTTGGTCCTCCTCAGATTTACTGCTCCCCAAATCTAGTTCTGTTGGGTTATCACTTTTTGTCGCTAAATTTCCGACACGATAAATGGCATTATTGTCTTGCAAGGCTGGTGAATGGACTCTAATATGTACCCCTTCTTTTTTTACATCGAGTTCTTCGATTCCCATGATTGGCCGATCTTCATGTCTTTTGCAATGACATTTGGTATATATAGTTTTAGGCTCTAGCTTTCCAAAAATAGTTTTAATTGCATCATTTCCTACGTCTACTGCTGCGATTCTAGAACTCATCTAAAAACATCCCCTTTTTTTATAAAAAAAATTAGGTGGAGCACTCTCGATAGAAGAGATTTCTATATTAGTCGATGCTTCATTAGCTGTGCCTTATTTTCATTTTTCGAATTGTATTCATTTTCGTATACATTAGGAACAAATATGTACACACCTTATATATAGCCATGTGTACGCATTTGTAAACATGTATACTTATTTGTGTACAAACTATCTATTTTTGTTTACATGTATACATAATTGCAAACAAACCAAATAATGTATTTTTTTAATCTTTCTTCTTACAAAAATAAGCGTATAAATAGCGGCTTTGGGTATGGTAATAAATGGACGATTCACTAATGAACTGTATGGAGGTATTCAAATGACTGAAAAAAATACTGACCTTCCCCGATTTCCGGAACCTTATTGGCGCAGTGCGTTGACATTCCCTTCTTTTTCTAAACTAGATACAGACATAACCACTGATGTCTTAATAGTAGGCGGCGGAATTACCGGAATCACATCTGCTTACCTACTTGCTAAACAAGGTGTAAAAGTCACACTGATTGAAGCAGGCCAAATCCTTACCGGAACGACGGGACACACTACAGCAAAAATCACGGCCCAGCATGGCCTGATTTATGACCAGTTGATCACTGACCATGGCGAAGAGAATGCCAAGCTTTATTATGAAGCCAATACAGATGGAATGAAGCTGATTAAAGACTTGGTAGAAGCACATTCCATTGAATGTAATTTGACTGCACAGGATGCCTATGTGTACGCAAATACGGACGAATATATAAGCAAAATCCAAAAAGAACTGAGAGCCTATCAAAAACTTGGCATTCGGGGGGATTATGCGGAGAATATCCCTTTCTCCATTCCATGTAAAGCTGCTGTGATAATGAAAGATCAAGCACAGTTTCACCCATTAAAATATTTAACGTCCCTCATTTCGACAATTATCGATGCAGGAGGCACAATCTATGAACGGACAACGGCAATGAAGATTGAAGACGGCAATCCACCAACCGTTCTGACGGATACGGGACATTCCATCAAAAGCAATCAGGTTATCGTGGCCTCCCACTTCCCTTTCAATGATGAAAAGGGCTTATACTTTGCCCGTGTTCATGTAAGTAGGTCCTATGTGCTTGGCATCAAGACTGAACAGGAGTATCCAGGCGGGATGTATTACAGTGCAGACAGCCCTAGCCGCTCGCTTCGCTATACGGAATTGGACAATGGGGAAAAACTTATACTTGTTGGCGGTGATGGCCATAAAACAGGTCAGGGAATCTCAACGATCGAGCATTATGAAGCACTGAAGGACTTCAGTGCCCAGTATTTTGATGTGAAAGACATTCCCTACCGCTGGTCGGCACAGGATATCGTGACACCGGATAATATCCCCTTCGTCGGTCCAGTGACAGCCAACCAACAAAACGTCCTGATAGCTACCGGCTATGCGAAATGGGGAATGACGAATGGATCGATTGCCGCAAAGATCTTAACTGACCGGATTTTGCAAAAAGATAACCGGTATGCGGAATTGTATGATCCTGCACGTTTAAAAGGCGTGAAGAATATTCTCCAAGATAATGCTGATGTGGCGAAGCATCTCATCAAAAGCAAATTGGCTGTCAATCATAAAACGCCGGAAGACATAGGAATTGATGAAGGAGCAATCGTGAAGGTGGATGGAGACAAAGCTGGGTGTTACCGTGACCATGATGGCCAGCTTCATATTGTTGATTCCACATGTACACATATGGGGTGTGAAGTTGCCTGGAATAGCGGCGACCGTACTTGGGATTGCCCATGCCATGGCTCCCGCTACTCCATCGCTGGTGAAGTGTTGAATGGCCCTGCTGTCGAACCATTGAAGAAAATTCGCTGACTGCCAATTTGTGATTTTATCTAATAGTCGACTGGGCCATCCGTTTTCCTTATACTGAAGTTACTGCATGGTTGAATGGCTGCAAATAACTCTGAAAAGGAATGAATCGAACATGAACGGTAAAAACCGGAAAGATATTACCCCAGGTGCCTCTGTGGACATTGTACTTAAAGCAGATCAACGCACCGGAAAACTGACAAGCGGCACTGTAAAGGATATTTTAACCAACTCCAGCACCCACCCTCATGGAATTAAAGTAAGATTGACTGATGGCCAGGTGGGCAGGGTTCAAGTCATTCATAAGTAATGTGCACTCGGTCCAGGCCGAGTGTTTTTTTGTGATTGTTCGATGAATTAATGACAAAGGGGGATATTTCAATCATGTTTCCCATTCATAATTCGTACAATAGGGGTGAGATTATCTCTATAAAAGGCTGGTGTCAAAATGAATCAAGAATACAATGCCCCCGTTAGGGATTATTACCGCAACGATCAACATTTATTGAAAGTTTCCGGCTCAGAGACGCTATCTGCTGCTCCGGATCAAGCTACGATCACCCTTGGAGTCATAACAGAGGATAAGGACCCGCAAAAGGCCCAGCAAGCCAATTCCCAAGCAATCGCAAATGTCATCGCATCACTTAAATCCGCAGGCATTCCCGAAGAGCAATTGAAAACGAGTGATTACAGAATCGATCCACAATATGATTATATTGACGGAAAGGAATTGTTCAAGAACTACAAAGTCCAGCACATCATACAAGCCCAGACGACCGACATCGAGAAAATAGGCAGCATAATCGATACGGCCGTCAGAAGCGGCGCCAATTCAATCACCAGCATCCGCTTCTCTTTATCCAATCCAGATGCATACTATAACCAGGCACTTTCTCTCGCTTTAAAAAATGCATACGAAAAAGCACTCTCCATGGCCCGAACGCTAGGAATCTCATTGAATCCAGTCCCTAATAAGGTTGAAGAGCTATCCGAAACGGCAACTCCAATGCTTTTTCAAACAAGTACCCTTTCAAAAATGGCGACTACCCCGATTCAGCCTGGTGAATTGAACATCACTGCCTCAGTAAGGGTGGAATACACGTACTAGCACTCACTAAAGCCATCCTAAAAACCCCCCTTAACCTAAAGGGGGATTCAGACTGTAGACAAATTAGAGAAGAACTAATTTACTTTCAATTCGTTTGAAAAGGTTCCAGGTGATTTCAGAAATCCGCTCCCTTTCCGCCGACTGTCTGCCAAGCCTCCTCGCCGGCAAGCGTCTCCGGGGTCTCGGCTAGCCAGTTATTCGGCAGGAGTGTCGCAAATTTCTTCAATCTAGTAAGGGTTTCATTCCTATAATCCAGTTAAAAAACATGCAGATAATTCAGTATTCTAATAAAATCATGGTTCTAGGATGGCAGCAATCCGAACCTCCTTTTGTCGCAAACGGAACCCCCCTTGGCAATCCAAAGGGGGGTTTTTCATTTTAAAAGACTACCGTTTTATTTTCATGAACAATGACGCGGTCCTCCAAATGCCATTTAACGGCACGTGCCAGCACCCTGCGTTCAGCTGAACGACCGATTTTCTTCATATCCCCGGCAGAATCACGATGGTCCACCCGTTCGATATCCTGCTCGATGATTGGACCTTCATCCAAATCATTCGTCACATAATGGGAAGTCGCCCCAATCAGCTTAACACCTCTGTCGTAAGCTCGTTCATAAGGCCGTGCTCCAATGAAGGCAGGTAAAAATGAATGATGGATATTGATGATCCTGTTCGGATGGGCCGCTACGAAATCCGGCGTCAATATCTGCATATACCTGGCTAAAACAATAAGGTCCACTTTGAATTCTTCCAGAAGTCCAAGCTGTTTAGTCTCCACTTCCTTACGTATATCCTTATTGGCAGGAATGTAATAAAACGGGATGCCCATCGATTCGACAATTTCCCTCGTATCTTCATGATTGCTGATGACCAGCGCAATGTCAGCCAATAAATCCCCGCTTTGCCACTCCCATAGCAATTCCAGAAGGCAATGAGGTTCCTTCGAAACGAAGATTGCCGTCCTCTTCAGATCACTCACATGATTAAATGTCCATTGCATCGAGAATGCTGTCGAAACTTCCTGGAATGCCAGTTGCATATCCGCTGCCTTGTCATTTAATCCTGGACAATCGAACTCGATCCTGGTGAAAAAGGTACCGCCCTCAGGATTCATCGAATACTGACTCAATTCAACAATATTTGCATCATATTCTTTAAGAAAAGCCGTAACTGTCGAAACAATTCCCGGCTGGTCCGGACATTTTATAATTAAACGGCCTCTATCTTGATTTCTTTCGCGAAATTCCTGTAACTGCTCTTGCACAAAGTTGCTCACCATTTTCCCAACTGCCCTTCTTCTATTTTGCTATATTATACTTCAATTCATGGCCAAAATTAAAGTCAGTCAATCAATTCGGGATTGAATGCAAAGACCCCCCTACTTTAACAGGGGGCAGTATCATATTGAAACGCGCCGTCTCAGTTTAGAGATGATTTTTTATTTATTTTGTTTTTTCACCTGGACTTGCTGCTAGAGATAAAAAGATATAAGGGAACGCCAATAAAATTAAATCCGGGAATCCGTAGCCAATAAACACTAAGTTATAATCTGGATGTTCATCCATATAATAACCGGCTCCCGCCATATAAAATCCAACAATCAAATATCTAATGAAAGATATAGTTAAAGTACTTATAGTTAGAGCGTTTAATTTTATAGTAACTACAATTTAAGCAAAGTAAACTAAATAGACAATCCCTAAAATAACTAACAGTAGAGAAAAATAATCTGGCTCATATATTGCTTGATTCGAACTGCTAAACATATGAAATCACCTCTTACTTCAAATCTTTTTTTCTTCCTTCTTTTGAACTTGATACATAGGATTTAAATGAAGCATCAGCTTTTAATTCAGCCCGAATTGTAATAATTTAATCGTATATAAAAGGAACTTGTTATACATTCCTACTTTGGAACAATGGGTTTCATTTTTGAGTAAATAAGGAGAAAAATAATGATATGAATGAGGGTCTTTTATTTCATGAGTCACTAGTTCTACTTTAGTAATACTTGCAAAATCAAATGCCTTTTTTTAAAGCTATCCTCTATTCATATTTCATAGGTTTTAATCGCGGAAAAGTCGGCCTGATCACGGTCGACTTTTTTTTATTGAAATAGAAGTGGCCTAGATCTGAAGATGAAAAGATACCATTCGTTCTCATCCTCTATTAAATATGCAGATTATCATTCTTCCAATAAATAACTGGTGAATTTAAAGGAAATGAAGGCAAACGCCGAGAAGCTTTATGAAATGCATAGGTGAAGGGGGATTCTTGGATGAAATGTCGGTATGTTTTGGACAACCTTTTTGGTTTCAGTTTTATTTTCCATAGTTAATAAGGTTATTCACTGCCTCATAAGGGTATAGACCATTCTATTAGTTTTTTTCAAAGGGGGAAATGAAATTATCATGAAATCATCCGTTACATTCATTGTATCCATTCTGGCTGTTCTTGGTCTTCTGTCCGGCTGTGCCGAAAAGGATCAGCTGGAGGACGGGAGTAAGCTGATCAATGAGGACCAGTTTGTTTTCGCTGCCTCAGGTGAATTCAAGCCATTCAGTTATGTCAATGATGACATGACCGTGACCGGATTCGATATTGAAGTTGGCGATGCAATTGCAAAGGAACTCGACCTAGAACCTGTGCCTAAACGGATAAAGTTCAAAGGTATCGTGGAAGGTGTTAAAACCGGTCGGGCAGATGCTGCGGTTGCCAGTCATACAATCAATGAAGAACGAAGTAAACATGTTGCCTTCTCGACCCCTTATTACTATTCAGGTCCTCAAATTTTCGTCCGCCCGGATAGTGATATTAAAACGGTTGAAGATTTAAAGGGTAAGGAAGTTGCGGCTTCTAAAGGCTCCACATACGCAACGACAGCAGAAAAATATACAACCAATGTAAAAACCTATGACAGTGATATCACCGCCCTGAAGGCATTGAGCGGAGGACGTCATGATGCCGTCATCACCGACTTCGTAACCGGCAAGGAAGCGACCAAGGAAGGTTTCGACATCGAAGGAAGGCAATTGATCGAACGAAGCGAGCAGGCCATTGTACTGCCTGACGACAACCCTCGGCTGCTTGCACGCATCAACGAAGCTCTTGAAAACCTCCGTGAAGATGGAACGCTTGCTGAAATCAGCAAAAAGTATTTTGGTGAAGACATCACAACTAAGCCTGAATAAAGATTGATAGAAAGGGAGTCATTACATTGCCAAGTTTTTCACATTTTTTTGATACATTATTTAGCTCCTCGGACGTATTCATCCGGGCCATGCTCCTCACATTGGAACTGACGGTAGTCTCCATATTGGTGGGTATCGTCATCGGTTTGCTATTTGCACTTTTAAAAATATCCAATATAAAAATTCTTACATGGATTTCAGATACATATGTATTCCTGGTACGGGGAACGCCTTTAATCGTACAGATATTCATACTCTATTTCGGTATCAGCAATCTCTTCTTACTGCCGGACTTCTGGGCGGCGTCACTTGCCCTGGCTTTCCATAATGGAGCTTATATCTCAGAGATTTTACGTGGTACGATTCAATCCATCGACAAAGGCCAAATGGAGGCCGGACGCTCCCTTGGCATGAGCAATTCGCTCACCTTAAGGAGAATCATCTTGCCTCAAGCCTTCCGCCGCGCATTGCCGCCGCTTGGCAACCAATTCATCATCGGACTGAAGGATTCATCACTGGCAGCCTTCATATCCATGAATGAGCTGTTTAATGTAGCCACTACGTTGGGCTCGAATAATTTCGATGAAATGACTTATTTATTGATTGTAGCCGTCTACTACTTGATTCTAGTGGCTTTCCTGACCATTATCGTCAATTTATTCGAAAAGAAACTGTCCATTAGTGATCGATAGGGGGAATTGAAATGGAACAAAAAGAAATGATTCGCATTAGGAATTTAAATAAATCGTATGGAAACCTGCATGTACTTAAAGATATCGATATGAAGGTACTCGATAGCGATGTTGTCTGTCTGATCGGACCAAGTGGTTCCGGAAAAAGCACCCTGCTCCGCTGTTTGAATTATTTAGAGAAGAAAGACAGCGGCCAAATCCTCATTGAAGGAACGGAAATCAATCCTGGTACCCATGATATTAATAAAATCCGCGAGAAAGTCGGAATGGTATTTCAGCATTTCTACCTCTTTCCTCATATGACCGTACTGGAAAATGTGATCGAAGCACCGACACACGTCAAAAAAGTCCCTAAGGCCCAAGCGATTGAAGAAGCAAAGGCATTGCTTGCCAAAGTCGGTTTATCAGATAAAGCGGATGTCTATCCAAGCAAGCTCTCAGGCGGACAGAAACAGCGTGTTGCCATCGCCCGCGCCCTTGCCATGAAACCTGATATCCTACTCTTTGATGAGCCCACCTCGGCTCTGGATCCCGAACTTGTCGGTGAAGTTCTTGCCACGATGAAGGAGCTTGCCTTGGAAGGGATGACAATGGTAGTCGTTACACATGAAATGAGTTTTGCACGTGAGGTCGGGGATTGGATTGTCTTCATGCATAATGGGAGGGTTGTCGAAAGCGGACCGCCAAAAGAATTCTTCACCAATCCAAAAGAAGAACGTACAAAAGAATTTTTGCAAACGACAGTCTTTTAATTTTAAGTCCTGTCTGCTAGCGCGATTATAAGCAATACAGGCGTGAATTCCTGTATTGCTTTTTTTAGATGAAAAAGGTTTAATTTGTTTCTTTAATGTCCAGTTAGGTCGTTCCCTAAATTACATGATTAAAGTTTCAGGGATATTTCCGCTCAGATTGTACAAACTAAATACTTGATGAATTGTTTCAGATAAACCGTGATTCCGGCTCGAACATGGAAAAATATCTGTATTTATGGTATATATACAGGTAAAATTAAAAGAAGTATATAAATGAAAGAGGTCGAATTCAGTTGGAAAATAACTCTTCGAATTTTATTAAAAATATTATAAAAGATGACCTAGAGTCCGGAAAACATGATCATGTCATCACCCGCTTCCCTCCTGAGCCGAACGGATATTTACATATCGGGCATGCCAAATCAATCATTTTGAATTTTGGGGTGGCTGATGATTTCAATGGGAAAACCAACCTTCGTTTCGATGATACGAATCCATTGAAAGAGGATATTGAGTTTGTAAACTCCATTAAGGAAGATGTAAAATGGCTCGGCTACGACTGGGATAACCTTTTCTTCGCTTCCGACTATTTTGATGAAATGTATAAAAGAGCTGTGCTGCTCATCAATAAAGGACTGGCATATGTGGACGACCTTAATGCCGACCAAATCCGTGAATATCGCGGAACGCTGACAGAACCAGGGAAAGACAGCCCCTACCGCAATAGAACCGTTGAGGAAAATCTTGAACTATTTGAAAAGATGCGCAGCGGCGAATTCGAAAACGGCGCAAAAGTATTGCGTGCAAAAATCGATATGAGCTCACCTAACATTAATTTGCGTGATCCCGTCATATACCGTATCTCCCATACTGAACACCATAATACCGGCAACAAATGGTGCATCTACCCAATGTATGCCTTTGCCCACCCGATTGAAGATGCCATCGAGGGAGTCACACACTCCATTTGTACGCTTGAGTTCGAAGATCAACGCCCTCTTTATGACTGGATCGTTGAGAATTGTGAAATGGAAAGCAAACCAAAGCAATATGAATTTGGCCGTCTTAACCTGACCAATACAGTAATGAGCAAGCGAAAACTGAAGCAGCTTGTCGATGAGGGCTTCGTGGACGGCTGGGACGACCCTCGGATGCCTACCGTTTCAGGCTTGCGGAGACGCGGGTATACACCCGAAGCGATTCGTGCATTCTGCCAAGAGATAGGTGTCGCAAAAACAAGCGGTATCGTAGACTCTCAAATGCTTGATCATTTCGTGCGGGAAGACTTAAAGCTGAAGGCTCCACGGACTATGGCCATCCTGAACCCGCTTAAAGTGGTCATCACCAACTATCCGGAAGGCGAGATAGAGTGGCTGGATGCTGAGGTCAATCCGGAAGTACCGGAAATGGGTACACGCCAAATCCCGTTTTCACGTGAAATATATATCGAACAGGACGATTTCATGGAAAACCCGCCGAAAAAGTATTTCCGACTTTTCCCGGGCAATGAAGTCCGTTTGAAACATGCTTATTTCATTAAATGTGAAGAAGTGATAAAGGACGACGCCGGTAATGTCATTGAACTTCGCTGCACATACGATATTGAAACGAAAAGCGGATCGGGCTTCACTGGCCGTAAAGTAAAAGGTACATTGCACTGGGTCGAAGCTTCACAAGCGGTTTCAGCAGAATTCCGCAACTTTCAGCCGTTAATCTTGGATAAGGAAAATGATGAAGAGGAAGAAAAATCATTCCTGGACCGGGTAAACCCTGATTCTATCGAAATGCTACAAGGATTTGTCGAGCCTAACATGAAAGATGCTAAGCCTCAGGATAAATTCCAATTCTTCAGGCATGGCTATTATAATGTTGATTCAAAACTTACTGCGGCCGATCACTTGGTCTTCAACCAAATCGTCGGGTTGAAAAGTTCATTCAAGTTATAGAATCACGAAAAAGAACCAGACTCCTAGCGGATCTGGTTTTTTTCATTTACTGCACCCTTATATCATTTTTTCTCGTATAGCTTGATCCCTTGCTTAGAAAGGGCTTGTTTAAGAGTACTATGTGTCGAAACCTGACTAAAATCAAGGCCTAACTGAATCGATGTCTGGGCCACTTCAGGTCGAATCCCGGAAATGGTCGATTGAATGCCTAACAGGTTCAGGGTACTTATCAATTGATAGATTTGTTGGGCAACCATCGTATCCAAAAGGGAGACTCCCGATAAATCGATGAATAAGTGGGTGATATTTTTGCTAATGCATTTGCTTGGAGTCCCATTCAAAATTTCCTTTGCCCGATAGGTATCGATTTCACCGATTAACGGCAATACCGCAATGGCATCAACAATGGGAATGACCGGTGCGCCCAGCTCATTAATCAGCTCCTGTTGAGCTGACAAACGTACTTTTGTCAAAAGGTAATACTGCTCAGTGAACTCACGGTTCAATTGATCGAAGGCATGATTAATAAGCCGGCTCCACCGGATGATTATTTCTTTCGTTATCTTCGTATCCATGAGCATATAATCAGTGATGAATGCCCAATATGTTTCACGTACCTTATTAAGCGCTTCCAACACTTCGTAAATGGGGGTGTCCGATTCAACCCTGCTCTTCGCAACAAGTGTGGCCCACTGCTCCATCGTTTCATTAAAAGCAGTTTCATCTTCAAGTAGAGCACTTGTCACTGTCTTGATGGTCAAAGTATTCTGATCCCTAAGCAGCTTTTCGATTTCCTCATTAGAATCTATTGAATAGATGGACCCAGACTGCTTTTCCCTTAAAGCCAGCCATTTTTCCGTAATCTTCGACGAGTTATCAAGGATATATCGATATAATCTTTCATCTATTTTATCCATTTGTGTTCCCCTATCTCCCTAGTTATTTCATTTTGAATAGTATTAATAAATCTCCATATCCCGCTTTCTCCATTTCGTTTCTGGGGATGAATCGAAGGGCCGCAGAGTTTATGCAATATCTCGTGCCTTTAGGACTTGGACCATCGGGAAAAACATGTCCAAGGTGTGAATCGGCATCCCTGCTGCGCACCTCGGTCCGGGTCATTCGGTGGCTGAGATCCATTTTTTCATTGACACTTGCGGACATGATGGGCTTCGTGAAGCTTGGCCACCCACAACCGCTATCATATTTATCCCGCGAACTGAATAGGGGCTCACCAGAAACGACATCCACATAAATGCCTTCTTCAAAGTGATCCCAATAAGCATTATCGAAAGGCGGCTCCGTGCCATTTTCCTGGGTGACATGAAACTGACTCTCCGTTAAGGTCTTTCTAAGGTGTGCATGATCCTTAGGCCAATTTTCTTTAATGAAAGCATCCCGTCCTGAGCCTTTACGGTACAATGCATAGCGAAATTGGTTTTTCCGATAGAATTCTTGATGATATTCCTCAGCGGCGTAAAATTCCCCCGAGGGTAGAATACCCGTAACAATAGGTTTCTTAAACCGCCCGCTCATCATTAAATCTTCCCTCGATTGTTCTGCCTCCCGTTTCTGACGTTCATTAAGATAGAAAATGGCTGCCTTGTATTGCTTTCCCCTATCCGAGAACTGTCCATTATCATCTGTTGGATCGATTTGCTGCCAGAATATCTCTAATAACGTTTTATAAGAAATGATTGATGGATCGAACACCACTTGAACCGCTTCAACATGATCAGTCGCACCGGTAATCACTTGTTTATAACTTGGAGCGGCAAATTTACCGCCTGTATAACCTGATGTCACTGAAATGATACCATCCATTTCATCAAAGGGAGCAACCATGCACCAAAAGCAGCCTCCTGCAAAGATAGCTGTTTCTTTTCCATCCATCGTCATCCTAAAACTCCCCTTTCACTCCTGTCATTTTATGTATTATATACCAGCAAGCCAAGCACCTTCAAATTCAAAGATTCTACCTTTGCGTAACCAATATAAAAGAGGCACTTAGGAGTGAACCCAAGTGCCCTTTTGTGTTAGATCCGTTATTTAAAGTATCACACTTACAATGATCGCTGATAGGATGCTGACAAGAGTCGCACCGTATAGCAGCTTCAAGCCGAAACGGGCTACAACATTTCCCTGTTTTTCATGAAGTCCTTTGACTGCACCGGCAATGATACCAATTGATGAGAAATTGGCGAATGAAACCAAGAAAACCGAAACGATCCCTATCGTCCTTTCGCTCAAGGCAGCTGATGCTTCCCCTAAGCTCAGCATGGCAACGAATTCATTGGTTACCAGTTTCGTCGCCATGATTCCGCCAGCAGTCACGGTTTCTGAAATCGGTATACCCATGATAAACGCAAACGGTGCAAAGATATACCCCATGATGTCTTGGAAGCTGATGCCGAAAATCATGTCGAATATGCTGTTGATCCCGGCGATTAAAGCAACGAAACCAATTAACATCGCCGCTACAGTGATAGCAACCTTGAACCCATCCATGATATATTCCCCAAGCATTTCGAAGAAAGACTGCTTCTCTGCCCCTTCTTCAACAGGGAGAATATCCTCTGCATCCGTTACTGTATAAGGGTTGATAATGGATGCGATGATAAATCCACCAAACATGTTAATAACAATGGCCGTCACAACGTACTTTGGTTCAATCATCGTCATATAAGCACCGACAATCGACATCGATACAGTTGACATGGCTGATGCACAAAGCGTATACATCCGAGATGGCGGAATGGCACCGAGTTGTTTTTTCAAGGTTATGAAAACCTCGGATTGGCCTACTATTGCTGATGCAACCGCATTGTAAGATTCCAATTTACCCATCCCATTCACCTTACTTAGAACGAATCCAATCCACTTCATGATGAACGGAAGGATCTTGAAGTGCTGTAAAATCCCGATTAATGCGGAGATGAATACGATAGGAAGAAGGACATTTAAAAAGAAGGGCGATGCTCCTTCGTTTACAATCCCGCCAAATACAAAGGTGATCCCTTCATTTGCCCATTCCAAAAGTTTTCCGAAACCATCGGCAATTGAATTGATGATCACTAAGCCAAACTTCGTGTTTAATAATAAATAAGTTAAAACAAGCTGAATGACCACCATGAGGATGATCGGTTTAATTTTAACTTTCTTCCGGTCACTGCTGACTAAGATAGCTAGTCCAAAAACGATAAGCAGTCCTAAAATTGCAATCAGAAATTTCATATATTCTGCCTCCACTAAGGGTGAATTTAATGTTCGTGCATTAATAGTAGGATACCCTCAAATAATTTATGCAAACGTTTTCTCTTTCATCCAAAATACATGTACGTACCTCTCCAGAAGTCTATATTAAACTAATATTTTTTTTAGTGCAATTATTATTTCCCTTTTTAAAATAACAATTAGTGACAATAATGGGTTTCGTGAATAAAAAAAGAAGGCTCCCCTTCGAAAGGAACCTTCTCTTGCCTCAAATAATATCGACTATTCAGGCAGCTGTTTTTCTTGTAATCACCGTTGTCGCTAATCCTGCCCCTCCAATTACAAAGATGATGATGGATGCGGCCAAGCCACCTGCCCCTTGATAAAAGTCGATGAATTTCCCAGCAAAAGAGTCTCTGCCTTGGAAACCGCCGCCGCTTGGCATTTCTCCTGGAGTCCCGGAACCATTAGGCCCCCCTTGTGGAGTGCCCTGCGTATCATTAGTTGCCGTTTCCGTCGATGAATCATCTGTCGCCGTACTGCTATTAGCCGATTTTTCCGTATCATCCGAATCTGTTGTATTGCTGCGGTCGGCAGGCTGACCCATCACCGCCTGTCGATTCATGGGTTCATTGCCGCTGCCATCCACATACATCATGATCCCGATGACTGCTTGGACCATTAAGAGGACCGAAACCAATATTCCAACCAAAAAGTGTAACCTACCAAGTCTTTTCATCAATGATTCTCCTCCGAAAATAAATGTATTTATAAGATGATTATCTAAAAAGACCCTTAATTTTTCCTTAAGCAGCAAGGAAGAAAGTAAGGGTCTTTTTCATATTGGCTGGCAGCTAGTTTTTCCTTTGATTTCTCGGAAAAGTGATTTCAAAACGGGTCCGTTCATTCTGTTCACTTGTAACCTTGATGTTCCCTTGATGTGTGTTTACAATCCATTTGGCTATGGATAGTCCTAAGCCAGAGCCTTCATTTGCCGAACGGGATTGCTCCACTTGGTAAAAACGGTTAAAAATCAAGGGGAGTTCTTCCTGTGGAATGCCTATTCCATTATCTTCTACAGTAAGAATGATGGATGAAGCATTCTTGATGCAGGATAGGGAAATTTCCCCGCCTTCCTCGGTGAATTTCATGGCATTATCCACCAAGATCACCAATAGCTGATGAATTCTCTCTTTATCCCCATGAAACACTACCTGTTCGGGAGCATGGCTAATGATTGATTTCTCTTGAAAAGATGCTATATCCGTATACTGTTCCACGATATCCATAAGTAGGTCATCAAGGAAAAAGTTCGATTTCTTAACCTCCATTTGATTCGAATCGGTTCTGGTCAAGGTTAAAAGTCCGTTAACAAGCTTATTCAATCGGCGGACTTCTTTCGAAATGATGGATATATCAACGGCTTTTTCCTCGATTGTCGCGTTAGGTGATTGAAATAGCAAATCAGCCCGCGATTGAATGACAGCAAGCGGCGTTCGAATTTCATGCGAAGCATCCGAGACAAACTGCTGCTGCTGATCCCAGGATTTCTTGACCGGGATCAAGGCCCGTCCTGCCAGAAGATAGCCAGCGCCCACCGCCACTAGACTTCCAATTCCTCCACCAACAAACAATATGAGCAGCAAGCGATCGAGCATTTCCTTTTCTGTATCCACATTCCTGATGAATTGTACGGCCATCTGTCCATACCCCGTATCGACCTGGGTGGAAAGGGCCCGATACGTGTATCCATTCACTGATATTTCTTCAATGTCATCAAAAGTTTTAGGGAAAAATTTTTGTTCATTGACCTTAAAAAAATTATCTACACTCAGTCTTGGCTCAATGATCGTATCATCCGGTCCCCAAACGATGACGCTTGGCCCCGGTCCTAAGAGAAACTCACCTTGCGGACGTCCGCCTGGCATGCCGCCATTATTGAAATCCCGGTAATCCTTTATAAGTGAATCATTGACATCCTTATAGATCTGGTCTTCCGTATAGAAATAAATCGTTCTGCTTAATATGGCTATTAAGACAATAAAGACGATAGAATTCAATATTGTTAGTTGAAGCCTTGTTTTTTGGAACATAATGATCCCCTTATGGTTGTTTTAGCATATAACCAATACCCCGAACGGTTTGAATATCTTTATGATAATTGAAAGGTTCCAATTTTTTTCTAAGGTGATGGATGAACACTTCCACAATGGCAATCGTCGTATCTGAATCAAACCCCCAAATGCGGTCGAAAATCTGCTCACGGGTCAATATTTTCCCATTATTTTGAATCAGGTATTCCAGTAATTCAAACTGTTTCAAGGTCATTTTAATGACCTTTCCATCAACCAAAATATCCTTTTCTTTTTCCAACAGTTCAATATTACGGTATTTCACATGCTGTTCTAGCGAAATAATGCCACTCCTTCGAAGCAGGGCACGAATCCTGGCCTTAAGTTCCGGTGCCTGAAACGGCTTGACTAAATAATCATCGCCACCCATTTCCAACCCTCTGACACGATCCTCAAGTGCATCTTTTGCCGTCAAAAACAAGACACTTGTATCTATTTTTGCTTCCCTGATTTTCCGTACAATTTCAAATCCATCGATTCCCGGAAGCATTACATCCAAAATGATGATATCGTAAATACTTTGTTGAGCCATGAATAGCCCATCTTCCCCATTATCCGCTGTATCGACTTCATATTCATCCGTCAAAATCTGTCGGATCGACTCTAATAATGAAACATTATCTTCTACCACCAAAACCTTCATGCAGGGTACCTCCCAACCGCCTCAATTGTGATATATGTTGATTTTATCCTTTTTCATATGCAAAAGAAAGCGGGCTTTTAATGCCTGCTTTCTTTCAAAATGGTATGTTCATTCGTGACGCAGTGCCTGGATTGGATTTAATTTGGATGCCTTATTGGCAGGAAATACACCAAACATTATCCCGATTAAAATGGAGAATAAAAAGGCAAACAATGTCACCGTCCATGAATAACTAATCGTTAAACTTGAAAAAGCTGAAATCAATTTTGCGATTCCCAAGCCAATTCCAACTCCCAACAGTCCCCCGAAGCAGCTCAGGACCATCGCTTCAATTAAAAACTGAAGAAGAATCGATTTCCGATTTGCCCCAATTGCTTTTCTAATCCCGATTTCCTTTGTCCTCTCCGAGACGGAAACCAACATGATATTCATGATCCCGATTCCGCCTACTAGTAACGAAATACTGGCAATACTGCCAAGCATGAGTGTGAACGTTTCCGATACAGAGCTCATTGTATCCATCAGATCTTCTTGATTGGACACCGAGTAGTTATCACTCTGTTCTGGGAATGATGTGGTCATCGCACCTTGTACCTGGTACATTGCCCTATCCATGATATTCTCGTTCTCCGCTTTTAAATAGACGGTTCCGATTGTCGTGCTGCCTGTAGCCCTTTCGGCAGTGGTGATAGGTGCAATGATGACATCATCCCCGCTCGATCCCATTGAGGTGCCTACCGATTTCAGGACACCGATCACGCGATAGGAAACACCGCCGATAAGCACGTTCTGGTCCACGGCTTTTTGATTTTCAAAAAGCGTGGTGGCTGTATCCGACCCCAGGACAACGACCTTGGAGCGTAATTCCGTTTCCATATCCGTCAAAAACCGGCCTTGACTGAGCTCTAGATCCCTAACTGATAAGTAGGATGAAGTTGCACCGGTCATTGAAACCTGCACCGTAGCTTCTCCGTTCTTGGCATAAACGCGTCCAGTGACCACAGGCGCCACTTCCGATATCCCGCTCAGCTCTTTAAACTGTTCAATTGTATCATCCGTCAGCTCCACGGAGTCGGTATCCGTGACACTTACCGTTATCAGGTTCGTTCCCAGGCTATTGATTTCATCCTCAACGGACTGTGAGGAACCCTGCCCAATCGAAACCAGGACGATTACGGAGGCAACTCCAATTATGATCCCAAGCATGGTTAAAAATGCTCTGACTTTATTGGTTTTGATACTGCGTATAGCCATCTTCATTGATTCGCTCAGGTTCAATCCAATCACCTCCGTTTTCAAATAGCTGACCATCCTGTATCCGGACGACACGAGTCGCTTCTTTTGCCACTTCCAAGTCATGGGTTATAAGAATGATTGTTTGTCCCTTTCCGTTCAATTCTTTCAGCATCTGCAGCACTTCTTTACTCGTTTTACTATCAAGCGCCCCCGTCGGCTCATCCGCCAATAAAACGGGAGGATTACCGGCAAGTGCCCTTGCAATCGCAACTCTTTGCTGCTGTCCACCCGACAATTGGGTAGGCAGATGATTCTTCCGGTCACCAAGGCCCACCATATCAAGGCACGCATTGGCCACTTCTCTTCTTTCCTTCACGCTTGCCCCTCTATAAACCAGGGGAAGTTCGACATTCTCCAATGCTGTCAGTTTTGCCAACAGGTTGAAATTTTGAAAGATGAATCCTATTTTAATATTACGAATGGCAGCTAACTCATTATCCTTCATCTTCTCCACTTCTTTACCATCAAGAAGATATTCACCTATATCAGGCTTGTCAAGGCAGCCAATCATATTCATGAACGTCGATTTCCCTGACCCAGAAGGACCGATGATCGAAATGAAATCGCCTTTATCGATTGTAAGACAGACATCCTGAAGTGCCTTGACCGTTTCACCGCCTAATTCATAAGATTTAGACATGTTCTTAATTTTTATGATGGGTTTCGCCATTTTACTGACCTCCCTTTCCACTCGGCATTCCGCCACCGTTTGGCATCCCGCCGCTTGGCATTCCGCTGCCGCTCTGCATTCTTATCTCGCCTCCTTGGCCTCCCCTCATTCCTTCGCCGCCGCTGGTGGAGCTTTCATTGATGGTGATAGGCAAGGAAACAAACTGTCCCTCTTCAAGCCCCGAAGTTATTTCAATATATCTATCGTTGCTGATTCCAGTCTCAACCACTTTCTTTGTACTGGCAGCTCCTTCAGTTGTACCGGATTGTTGTATATTCACATATTTCTCTTCCCCGTCGATTTGGACTGCTTCAATCGGAACATATAAAGCATCTTTTACACTATTCGTCAAAATGCTCACCTCAGTCGACATCCCAATTTTTATATCGCCGGGTTTGTCAATTTTGATAGTGACATCGAATGAAGAAACTCCATTCTCATATGTACCTTCCTTTGCTACACTGGTTACTTCCCCCGTAAACGTTTCATCTTCAAAAGCACTGGCTTTAATTTCAACCGTTTGTCCTTTTTTAACACTTGGAACATCCAATTCATCAACACTGATCGTGGTTTTCAATTTTTTATAATCCGTAACATGTGCCAACACTTCACTGCTTGATACACGATCGCCTTCTTCAACATCCATTGTTGTTACGGTACCATCGAATGGGGCCGTTATCGGGTCACTTCCATCCGTGAAGGTAATAAGTTCATCACCTTTCTCAACCAATTCATTCTTCTCTACCAGAACTTCGTCCACTTCACCCGTTATGGAAGATGTAATGTCCTCACTATTGATTGCGGCGACCGATCCGGAACCGCTTATTTGAACTTCAAGATCTCCCTTTTCTACTGTAGCCGTCACCGATTTCGCAATGACAGGCTCAGCATTGTCCTTCATGAAAAACCAAACGCTCCCCCCAATCGCCAGCACTAAAACCGTACCTATCATTATCAACTTTTTCATCACTTTTCTCCTTTCAGGTTTCCTTCGTTGAAACCAGTATCGTGAAAGAAGCTTAACTTTTCCTTAATGGTTTTGCTTGTGCGTAAAAAGAAAAAACTATGTCGAACGAAAAAAACTTTAATTTCAGCATTTAAATTTACAATATATTCTGAAAAATATATACTGATACTGTTATCGGAAATTGGTAATGAAAACCAAATCAATAATGATGAAGGGGGAACCAACTTGGCATCAAACGATTCAATCGCTAAGCAAACCGAGGTAAGCGCTTCCGCAGACTACACCAAGATCGTCCAATCACAATCTTTTCAAGAACTCTTAAGGAAAAAACGCAATTTCATCGTGCCGCTATCCATCTTTTTCATGGTCTTTTATTTCACCCTACCCATACTAACTTCCTATTCTAAAGTTCTTAACTCCTATGCTTTTGGGGCAATCAGCTGGGCCTGGATTTTTGCCTTCGCCCAATTTATCATGACCTGGACATTATGCATCCTCTATTCCAGAAAAGCGGCGACATTTGACAAATTAGTAGAAAAAATAGTTAAAGAAGCGAAAGGATAAAAGGTGAATTCACAATGAATATTCTTGCTTTTATATTATTTCTTATCATTGTCGGACTAACATTGGTCATTACCTATTTTGCTTCACGGCGCACCAAAACGACCGCGGACTTTTATACGGCGGACAGCAGCCTCACTGGCTGGCAGAATGGCTGGGCCATTGCGGGAGATTATATGTCCGCCGCCTCATTTTTGGGAATAGCCGGCATGGTCGCACTCTCTGGATTTGACGGTTTTTTCTATAGCATAGGTTTTCTGGTTGCGTATCTGGTCGTTCTTTATATTGTGGCCGAACCGCTTCGTAACCTTGGCAAGTATACATTGGCGGACATGATCGCTGCCCGTTTCAATGAAAAGAAAGTACGCGGGGTTGCTGCCCTTAACACCATTTCGATTTCAACCTTTTATATGATCGCCCAATTAGTCGGTGCAGGTGCCCTTATAAAACTCTTACTTGGAATTGATTATCTTTACTCCGTCATCATTGTAGGTATTTTAATGACCGTATATGTCGTTTTCGGCGGTATGACGGCCACCAGTTGGGTCCAAATCGTTAAAGCCGTTTTATTGATGGCAGGAACATTCATCATCTCCATCATCGTGTTGGCGAAATTCGACTTTAGCGTGATCGAGATGTTCAGGCAGATGAAAACAGCCACTCCTTTGGGCGGGGATTTCCTTAACCCCGGTAACAAATTCAAGGATCCTTTGGATACTTTATCCCTTAATTTAGCGCTTGTACTCGGTACGGCTGGACTACCTCACATTCTTATCCGTTTCTTTACGGTGAAAGACGCCATCACAGCCCGAAAGTCAGTAGTATATGCCACTTGGATCATTGGCATCTTTTATATAATGACCATTTTCCTCGGCTTTGGAGCGGCAGCCTTTGTCGGTTACGACAAAATAATAGCCGCGAATGCGGCCGGCAATATGGCTGCTCCGCTGCTTGCCGAAGCCATTGGGGGCGACTTCCTGTTCGCCTTTGTCTCTGCAGTTGCTTTCGCTACCATTTTAGCGGTTGTGGCAGGTCTCGTTCTATCGGCAGCATCTGCTTTTGCCCATGACTTCTATGGCCACATCATCCGGAAAGGTCAAGCCACCGACAAAGAACAAGTCGTTGCTGCCCGTTGGGCATCCATCGGAGTATCCATCCTTTCCATCATCCTGGCCTTATTTGCCCAAAACATGAATGTCGCCTTCCTTGTTTCACTTGCCTTTGCCGTCGCTGCCAGTGCCAATCTGCCCATCATTGTCTTCACGGTATTCTGGAAGCGTTTTAACACGGCTGGGGCTGTAACGGGCATGTTAGTTGGACTGGTCAGTTCTCTATTGCTTGTATTCCTAAGTCCCAATGTCTGGTCACCAGTGGAGGGAGCGGCAATATTCGTTGGGGAACCATTATTCCCACTTGCCAACCCAGGCATCATCTCCATCCCGATTGGTTTTATCGCAGCCATCGCCGGAACACTTCTGTCAAGCAAAAAAGCTGATGCCAAAAAATTCGACGAAATTTTGGTTACTGCCAACACTGGGATGAAAGATCCTATATAAACTAGATTCATTATTATTTTTAAATATTAAAAAGAGAAAGGAGAGCAGGCTTCGGCCTGCTCTCCTTTCTCTTTTTTCAGAACATATTCATCAGGAAGATTCCCGCTAACTTCTCAATCTTACCTTCCTTCTATTGTACTTAGTTACTAACTGGTTCATGACTTCGGCAAAGATCAGCCCCATCGCAATGGCACCAGCCAGCATGAAAACCTTGGCTGCCAGCTGAACGGCGACATAAAAATCATTTCCGACAAAATGCTTCATCGCATCATACGACAAACCTCCAGGCACGAGGGGGATGATTCCCGATACATTGAAAATCGTGATCGGCGTTTTATACCTTTTAGCAAAATACTGGCTGATGACCGCAACGATAAATGCAGACGCTAATGTTGCAATGATGCTGTTTATCTCATTTTCAACCAGAGCAAAGTATAAGATCCACCCCAACATCCCTACGAAACCACATTGAAACAATGAATTTTTTGGTACATTGAAGATGACTCCAAAGGCGGCTGAGGCAATGAAACTTGTAATAAGCTGTGCAATCATCATTCTTCCTCCCCTAAAATCATAAGAAAACAAACGCGGCCGATATTCCTGCCCCAATTGCTAAAGCAGTCAAACCTGCATCCGCACCCTTGGATAGACCCGAAACCAAATGCCCTGCAATTAAATCCCTGGCTGCATTCGTAATTAACAGCCCTGGCACAAGCGGCATCACCGCTCCAATGATTATCGTATCCAAATGACTTCCAACTCCAATCTGGACAAAGAACAAAGCTACTAATCCTACGACTAAAGAGGCGATGAATTCAGCAAAAAAACGGACTTCCAGTAACCAGTGCAAATAAAGCAGGCATGAGAATCCCATTGCTCCAGCTATACAGGACCAGATGAAATCACTCCACTGTCCTTGGAACATGATTAAAAAGCAGCCGCTCGCTATAAATGCAGCAAAGACCTGCACCCACATGGGATACCCCATCCCGGCCTTTTCGATTTGTTTTAACCGTAAATATGCTTCCTCTGGTGTCATTTCCTTGCTGGAAATGCTTCGGGATATACTATTAACCAGCGTCACCTTATGTAAATCTGTAGATCGTTGGGAAACTCGGATCAATTTTGACGCTGGGTACATGCCATCCAGCGAAAAAATAATTCCAGTAGGGGTCGAAAAACTGTGTGATTCACCGCACCCAAACGCTGCAGCGATTCTAACCATCGTATCTTCCACCCTTGATGTTTCCGCTCCGTTCTGAAGCATGATTTTTCCCGCAAGTAAACATACATCTATAATTTCATTGTATGGTAAACGATCATCCATTTTATCCACTCCATCACTTCCTGCATGAGTTTCTCTCAATAACAGATAGACGAACACACCAATTTAAATCCACCTCATAATAGCCCAATTCCAGTGAAAAGGATATAAAAATATTACCCATTTAATTTATCAATTCCATTAACCTGCACCAATGCCGTCCTTAGTACCAGTATTCCCCTTATTTCTTGCCGAAACCATTTAGTTAACAGAAAAATTTGATTTATAACCATGAATAAAAGGAATGCGGGCACGAACCCTGCATCCCTTTTCCCTATCCTGTACGACTATACACCCTTTTGAATAAAACCATTCACGGTTTCATTAAACAACTCGCTTTCTTCCATGAACGGACAATGGCAACTATCTTCAAAGATTACTAGTTTGGAATTCGGAATTTTTTCATGCAAATGTTCCCCAGCTGCTACAGGAATGACTTTTTCATGCCTTCCAAAACAAAGAAGTGTGGGTACATTGATTGCTGGCAAGAAGTCACGATAGTCCACAATCGATTGGTCAAATAGAATGCTGCCAGCAATGGATTCCGGCATTTTGGTCACTTCCCCAAGCATCCAGCCTGCATCCTCTGCAGATAATTCATTGTTGAACATGGACGCAAGGAATTTTTGCAAAAATGGGGTACGATTCGTTTGAATTTCTGTCATGAAGGCAATCAACGTTTCCATATCAAATGCACCGATATGAAAATCGGGCCACTTAAAATCAGAGGCCAATTCATCCACGATCACAGTTGAATGAATATTTCCCTCACCGAATTGCTTAAGATAATCCCAAACGACAAATGCCCCCATCGACCAGCCTACAAGTATGACATCCTTTAATCCCAGTTCACCTATGAACGCATGAAGATCTTTTGCATAAACGGAGACCGTATTTCCATAATGTACATGATTTGACTGGCCATGACTTCTTAAATCAAGCAATATCGTTCTATATTTTTCTGAAAAGTACGGCAGCTGCCTTTTAAAGAACCGGCTGCTCATCCACACACCATGGATAAAGATAATCGGTCTCCCCTGGCCCTTTTCCTCATAAAACAACCGAACGCCTTCTTCCACCTCAACAAATGCCATTCCATCCCTCCTTCTCGATATTTTCACCATCCATTCCCCATTATTATTTATTGCATTTAATCCTTTAACATTCCTTCCTATAAAAAAATATTGTCAAACCCGATTTTAGAGTTGATAATGAAGTATATTTTTATTGGTATCTTCATCCTGAAAGGACTGAATTTAAATGAAGAGCTTTATCAAAAACTATCGATCCTCTTTAATACTGCTCACTGCCATCATTATCGGTGGGATAGCGGGCGTGGTTTTCGGGGAGAAAACCTCGATCATACAGCCGCTAGGGGACTTATTCTTAAATCTGATGTTCACGATCATCGTGCCATTGGTATTTTTCAGCATTGCTTCAGCGATTGCCAATATGAGCGGAATGAAGCGTCTCGGAAAAATTATGGGAAGTATCGTTCTCGTTTTCCTGACAACAGCCGCTTTAGCTGCCGTCATTGGATTTATTGGGACAACCATCGTCAATCCGTTGGAGGGTACAGATACGACAGCCATTAAAGAACTGATGGAAAACAGTTCCCCTGAAGAGACCATCGAAGAAGTTTCCTTCTTCAGTCAACTGGTCAATACTGTAACCGTTTCCGACTTTCCAGAACTGTTCTCCAGAAGCAATATGCTTCAGCTTATCGTTTTCTCCGTATTAATCGGACTTTCCACTGCACTGGTCGGTGAGAAAGCAAGACCGATTACTGAGTTTTTGACAGCAGGTACAGCTGTCATGATGAAGGTCGTCAAAATCGTCATGTACTATGCGCCAATTGGACTTGGTGCTTATTTTGCGGCGATTATCGGGCAGCTTGGGCCGCAGATTTTAGAAGGATATGCTCGCACTTTCATTCTTTATCTAGTCTTGGCCTTGATTTATTATTTCGGCTTCTTCACTTTGTATGCCTTTATTGCCGGCGGGAAAGATGGAGTTAAACTATTTTGGAAAAATGCCCTGACACCATCCATTACAGCCATCGCAACTTGTTCAAGTGCCGCATCCATTCCAGTCAACCTGGAATCAGTTAAGAAAATGGGCGTGCCTAAGGATATAGCGGAGACTGTCATCCCACTCGGAGCCAACACTCATAAAGATGGTTCGGTATTCGGCGGTGTATTGAAAATCGTTTTCCTATTCAGCTTATTTGGAAAGGATATGACAAGCATTTCAAGCATTTTAAGTATACTAGCTGTTGCCTTTTTGGTTGGAGCTGTTATGGGTGCCATTCCTGGGGGCGGCATGATTGGGGAAATGTTGATTCTTAGCGTATTCGGCTTCCCTGTGGAAGTCCTGCCTATCATTGCCGTTATCTCCACGATCATCGATGCTCCCGCTACATTGCTTAACTCAACAGGAAACACGGTTTGTGCCATGCTTGTCACAAGGCTTGTTGAGGGGAAAAACTGGTTAAAACAAGCTTTCGTTAAAGAAAACTCAGCCGTATGATTCTTATGACTGACTGGCTCCTGGTTAAAACAGGGGTCAGTTTTTTCATTTTCACGACTTTCTTTCAAACAGTTCTTTCATTGACAAGGGGTTCCATCCCCTTGCATAGAATTAAAGATTGAAGGAGGGAATGGAATGTTAATGAAATGCTTACCTGGGGCAATCCTTATCACGGGACTATCCTATATTTTTCTTATACAGGAAGAGCCTTTGATCATCAAAATACTGTTCAAGGTACTCCCCATGTTATTGATTTTGCTCTACGCCCGCACTAATAATGTGGGAAGACGGGGTCGTTACCAATCCTTAATCCTTCTTGGTTTATTCTTTTGCATGCTTGGAGATGGTTTGTTGATTTGGTTCGTCATCGGGCTTTCCGCCTTCTTGATCGGCCACCTTTTCTATATTTCGGCATTCTTTGGACGATGGACCTTTTCATGGCTCCGATTTGCGACGATTCTTCCGATTAGCATTTACTCCACTTGGATTAGCCGTGAAATTGTACATTCATTAATCGAAAAAGGTGAACATAACCTCATCATCCCTGTGATCTGCTATGTAACGGTCATCTCCCTTATGGGCTGGGCGGCATTCATGACCGGAAATGCCGCCGCAATCATCGGCGGGGTCCTCTTCATGATTTCAGACTCCATTTTATCTTGGAACAAATTTATCGATGATGTTGCCTTTTCAGGTCCACTGATCATGCTTACCTACTATGCAGCCCAGTTTTGCATTGCTAACAGCATTCGAAGGAAACCTTCCTTTCATGTATCGAAAGGTTTGAAAAGTGAACGGCCTATCCAGTGAATCTAATGTCCAATCGTTCCACATGAAACATTTTCATTATAAAAAAGGCATTCACAGTTCTGCTTGAACTGTGGACGCCTTTTCTTATCCTTTAATTTTCTTAATGAAGATTACTTTTAAATAACTCCCTTCCTTATACTCAGGAATTGTTTTAAAATCAGCCGGCAATGAGAATTGTTCCATGATTTCATACTTTCCATTCATTTCTTTGAAAGCAACATCAATGAAGTTCTTGAATTTTTTCATGTCGAACGTACTGCAATTAGTTGAGGCGATAATGACCCCATTGTCTTCCGTAATGGAAATAGTATCCTTCAGTAGATTCGTATAGTCTTTTCCGGCACTGAAAGTAAACTTCTTCGATTTGGCAAAGCTAGGCGGATCAAGGATGACCATTTCAAATTTCAAGGCTTTCTTCACCGCATATTTAAAATACTTGAAAACATCCATCACCACGATATTGTGATCTTCAGGATCTATGCCATTCACACTGAACTGCTCGATCGTCTTTGGTAAACTTCTATTCGCCAAGTCGACACTCGTTGTTTTAACAGCACCGCCTAAAGCGGCAAACACGGAGAATGCCCCCGTATAGGAGAACATATTCAACACCGTTTTCCCTTTTGCGTATTCATCGCGGATTTTCCTTCTGACATCGCGTTGATCAAGGAAGACACCGACCATTGCCCCATCATTCAGATAAACAGCAAAATGGACTCCATTTTCCTTTACAAGAAGCGGAAATTCCGGCTGTTCGCCCATGACAAAATCGTCTTCTTCCACGTACTGCCCCTTTGTATCAAAGCGTTTCTTCTGATAAATCGATTTGACCTCGACCGTTTCCTGCAAAGCCTTAAGGATGTAGTCCTTAAAGAAATATATTCCTTTGCTATACCAGCTAATGACATAGTGACCATCATAATGATCAATGATTAAACCGCCAATTCCATCACCTTCCCCATTAAACAAGCGGAAAGCTGTAGTCTCCCCATCTTCAAAAAAAGACTTTCGGAATTCATATGCAGCCTGGATTTTTCCTTTAAAGAAGGATTGATCGATCTTTTCATTCTCTCTTCTGGTCAATATCCAGCCATAGCCCTTATTCTGTATGCCATAATATCCTTTTGCCAGAAAGCGGTTGTTCTCATCCACCAAGCGCACCAAGGATCCCTCTTCCTGAAGGTCATTAAGATTGGCTATCGACTCTTTAACAATCAAGGGAAAACCCTTGCTGATTTTACTCACGAACTTAGCTTTCACTTTTATATCGATTTCTTTTCCCATCTATATCATCCTATCTTTGCAAATGCTTTCCTCCCCATTTTACCCTAATCCCCTTATAAATAAAAACCAGCCCGGTTCCTTAACCTGGCTGGTTTCCAAGAAAACTTTGATTATGAAACTTCCAAATGAAGATCGCCTGGCTTAACTTTACCCATCATCTTCAATACGCGATGTAAGGCAAGCGTGATCACAGCTGGCAATACCATCCCCACTGCCACATAAACCAAGAACGTGTATAGCCCCTGACCGGTTATGATGGCAATCGGGGCAATCATTGAACTTAACCCCATTCCTCCAAGCTCATACGGCACTTGAAAATCGAATGCCAAGGTAGCGATAGGCGCACAGATGATTGCCGCCACAAAAGGCGGAACTACATATAATGGTTTTTTGATTAAGTTAGGAAATTGAACTTTTGGCGTAACGACCATCTGTGCCAGGAACCCGCCCATATCATTATCTTTATAAGACATGACAGTGAACCCGACAAACTGAACCGTACATCCGATTAGGGCTGCAGCACTGGAAACGGGATCTAATTGCAGGGCGATCGCCAATGCGGCGGAAGACGCCGGTGTCATCAATAAAATGCTCCATACCAAGGCTATGACCATGGAACCGATTAATGGGGAACCCTCGACCGCAGCGGTAGTTTGACTGCTTATCCATGTTAGGAGCGGAGTGGTGACAAGAGCCAGGCCATATCCCGAAACTCCACCGACAAGAACGGCACCCATTGGGATGGCCATGATGTCTAACTTCGTTTTGCCGATTATGCGCTTACCTATATATGTTGCAATAACCGCTGCCAAGACAGCACTTAGCGGCTGGCCCGTAACAATCGTGAAGGCACCCTCAGGCGTTTTGTGAATGGCTGCACCTCCAACAGCACTTGAAGCCATGGCGCTAAAGATAATTAATGAATTTCCTCCTAGCTGATAGGCGATTCCTGCTCCTAAAGCTGGTGCCAGCAAGACCTTCGCGGCCCCGCCTATTGCCAGAAAGACCTCCCAACCTAAATATCCCCCTATGGATTCAAACAATAACCCGATCCCTAATGTAACCAAAACAGCGTTGGCTATCCCTGTTGATGCCTTGTACATTCGATCGCTGATGTATTCTTTCCTGCTCACTTTATCTCCACTCCTTGTCAGTTATCAGAATATTCAATTTAGTAAAATCAAAAAAAAAATAAAGGTCTTCATTTAAAAAGCCTATTAAGTATATCGTACCACTACCTGAATGTCTGTTAATGTCTGTTCGTATAATAACATGAATTTTCTGATAATGTAAGTGATATTTTTATTCTGAAAAAATAAAAGCGCTTTCAAAAATAGAATTTTAACACATTACTATTCAATAAAAATCAATAATTCATTATTTCAAAATAAGTTATCCCCTTTTAAGGATGCCTACATGGAATACTTAGGTACATTTGCGACAAAAAAAAGAACCCGATTAAGGATTCTCTCATTGTATTTATGCCTTTTCTAATAGATATCATCCTATTTTTGAAATCCTTCCAATTTGGCAAAAGTGTCCTTCAAGTATTGGTAAAACAATTTCTCCGTTGGCATCAGTTCCCTATCAGTCGGAACGATGACCCCTACAGCCCTGGTTACAGATGGGTTCTCCAGCGGCAGTTTAACCGTAAAACGCGGCAAGCTATCAATCAAGGAAATCTCAGGTATCAAAGTTACACCCAGACCTGCCGCCACCAGGCCTTTTATGGCATCAGTATCTTTCCCTTCAAATGCCACTTCCGGTTCAAAGCCATGCAATTTGCAAGCTTTCATAACGAGATCCCTTAAAACATAACCCTTTGGAGATAAGATGAACGGATTTCCTTGAAGCTCATTCAAGGATAGTGATTTCTTCAGGGCCAAAGGATGGCTTTCTGGCAGAAGGGCAACTAAGTTCTCAATAAACAACGTTTCCCCTTTAATTTTCTTTTCATTCACCGGCAGGGGGCCAATCAAGGCCATGTTAATGTTTCCTTTAATCACAGAATCTATCAGGTAGCGATAGGAACCTTGTTTCAATGTGAATTTCGCCTGGGGGTAACTTTCCCTGAAGTCGGAAATGACCCTTGGCAATACATAAGAAGCCAAACTGCTGGGAAAGCCAATGCGGATTGTCCCTTTTTCCGGATCTAGACTTTCGGCCATCTCACGCTTGGCACGATTGATTATATCCATAGCTTGTTCCATATGAGATAAAAATGTATGGCCTATAGGCGTCAATCTAATCTTTCGGCCTTCCCTGATAAATAAGGGCACACCCAGCTCTTCTTCTAAATTGTATATTTGGCGACTGACAGCAGACTGGGCAACATGCAAATCCACTGCTGCTTCCGTCATATGTTCACGCTTTGCCACTTCAATGAAATATTCAATTTGCCTTAATTCCAATCTAAGCTCCCTCTTTCATATCAAAACAGCATGTTATTTATCTAATATTCAGATTGTTCGTTTCATTTTTAAATTATATCATGAAAGTATCATATAAAAACCGATAGACTTACCCTATTTAATATTTTATGACTTTAACTAAAGGAGAGAAAACAATGACCACTTCACAGGAAGTCGAACATGAGGAATTGCAGGTTGCCAGAGAGTTCGTAAGTCAAGTATACGCACAGGTAAAAGAACGTAATCCTCACGAAAGTGAATTCCATCAAGCCGTAAAGGAGATATTCCTTTCATTGGTCCCGGTTTTTGCAAAACATCCAGAATATATGAAAAGCGGGATATTGGAGAGGCTGGTAGAACCCGAAAGAATGATCACCTTCCGTGTCTCTTGGGTTGATGACCTGGGAAATGTTCAAGTCAACCGTGGTTTTCGTGTGCAATTCAACAGTGCAATCGGACCATTCAAAGGCGGTCTCCGTTTCCACCCCACTGTCAATTCCAGCATCATAAAGTTTCTTGGTTTCGAGCAAATCTTTAAAAACTCGCTTACTGGCCAGCCGATCGGTGGGGGTAAAGGCGGGTCGGACTTCGATCCAAAAGGAAAATCGGATGCGGAAATCATGCGTTTTTGCCAAAGCTTCATGTCGGAACTATCTCGTTATATCGGCCCTGATACAGACGTACCGGCTGGTGATATCGGAGTCGGTGCAAGGGAGATCGGTTACTTGTTCGGTCAGTATAAAAAGATGCAAGGCAGCTACCATGCCGGTGTTTTAACCGGTAAAGGCATAAGTTACGGCGGAAGCTTGGCCCGTACAGAGGCGACTGGATATGGAACGGTTTACTTTGTCGAAGAAATGCTAAAAGACAAAGGGTTACAATTCCATGGCAGCACTGTCGTTATCTCAGGGTCTGGCAATGTATCCATTTATGCCATTGAAAAAGCTACACAGCTAGGCGCTAAAGTTGTTGCATGCAGCGACTCCAATGGCTACATATATGATGAAAATGGCCTGAATCTTGATACAGTTAGACGTCTAAAAGAAGTGGAACGAAAACGTTTAAGCGAGTATGTCGATGCGCACCCGGAGGCTGTATACCATGAAGGAAGCTACGGCATCTGGTCTGTACCATGCGATATCGCACTGCCTTGTGCCACACAAAATGAAATCGATGAAGAAGCAGCAAAATTACTGGTCAAAAATAATGTGAAGGCAGTCGGTGAGGGCGCTAATATGCCTTCAACCCTTGCGGCCATTGATGTATTCCTTAATAACGGCATCCTTTTTGGACCAGCAAAAGCAGCCAATGCAGGCGGCGTAGCCGTGTCTGCACTCGAAATGGCCCAAAACAGTGCCAGGATGCCTTGGACTTTCGAAGAAGTCGATGCCAAGCTGCATGAGATCATGAAAAATATCTATAAAAACAGCATAGAGGCCGCCGAAGCATATGGTGCGCCTGGCAATTTAGTTGTCGGGGCCAATATTGCCGGATTCCTTAAAGTGGCGGATGCGATGCTGACTCAAGGTGTACTCTAGCAATCAATAGAAGTAATGGGCGGTTCCGACACGGGGCCGCCTAAAAAAATGAACTCACTTTTCTATCTCCCTCTTATTGATATCATTTCAAGCTGAATATCCACACTAAAATCACATCAATGAAATCAAAACACTACAAAAAGAGTGCCGGAAGATTTCCGGCACTCTTTTTGTTTGGGAGACAATCACTCATTGGTGACCAATTTCAATGGAACGGATATTGTGTCATCCACTTTGTCGCCTTTTAAGATCTTTTCAGCCGCATTAACCGCTTCTTCACCGATAAGTGCCGGTTGTTGGGCGATTGTAGCTTTTAGTTCACCGTTTTCAACTGCTTTCAATGCATCATCATTTCCGTCAAAGCCAACGACGATGATGTCTTTGCCTGCCGCCTTGATTGCTTCAATGGCTCCTAGTGCCATTTCATCATTATGGGCGAATACCGCTTGGATGTCTTTATTGCCTTGCAGGATATTTTCCATTACGTTAAGCCCTTTTGTCCGGTCGAATTCCGCCGTTTGACTTGTCAGGACCTCTAACTGCTTGTCCGCAATATTATGGAAACCTTTCCCGCGTTCACGAGTTGCAGATGCTCCGGATACCCCTTCAAGTTCCACTACTTTCGCTTTTTCGCCAAGCTCTTTAACTAGATATTCTGCAGCCATTTCCCCGCCAGCCACATTATCGGAAGCGATGAACGTTTCAATGTCGCCTTCGTCTGAAGAGCGGTCAATCGTGATAACGGGAATGCCCGCATCATTTGCATCTTTAACGGCTGAAGATATTGCCGCAGAGTCAGTTGGATTCACAAGAAGGACATCAACCTTTTGAAGGATTAAATCTTCAATTCCGCTGATTTGTTTTGCCGTATCATCCTGGGCGTCAACAACTGTGACTTTCATGCCCTTTTCTTTTGCCTCTTTTTCAATACCATCTTTTAAGGAAACGAAGAATGGGTTGTTTAAAGTAGAGATGCTGACCCCGACTTTCACGTCTTTCATCGAGTCTTTCTTTTCCTTTTTATCATCTGTTAGACCAGAATCCATTGAACAGGCAGCCAAGACCATTAAAGAAAGAACCATGATGATCGTTACTATTTTTTTCATTGATTACACCTCTTCTTATGATTTTTTACGGTCAAGTAAGACCGCGATTAATATAACTGCACCTTTTACCACTTGCTGGTAGAAGGAGGATACACCAAGTAAGTTCATGCCGTTATTCAAGGTACCGATGATCAGGACACCCACCAGCGTACCGAACAACCGCCCTTTACCGCCTGAAAGGCTCGTTCCGCCCAGCACCACGGCTGCGATGGCATCCATTTCATAGGATTGTCCTGCCGTCGGCTGTGCCGAATTCAGACGCGATGTTAAAATGGCACCGGCGATTGCCGCCATCGTACCGGCCAGACCATATATGGCCACCTTGACCCGGTCAACTTTAATCCCCGAAATCCGGGAAGCCCTTTCATTTCCGCCGATGGCATATGTTTTACGGCCAAAGGATGTTTTATGAAGCAGGAACCATAGGATCATGAAAGCGATGATCATCACAACGGCCGGTACCGGCACTCCCAGGAAGTAACCTCTCCCAAGCATCTGGAACATAACGGAATCGCCAATTCCAGTAATCGGCTTTCCATCCGTGTACACAAGCGTTAATCCCCGGAAAATCGTCATGGTGGCCAGTGTCACGATGAAAGGGGCCATCTTACCCTTTGAAACGAGAATCCCATTGATTACACCCATTATTGCACCTAGTAGAATGCCCACCAATATGGCCAAGATCGGATCTAATCCCGAGACCATCATACCAGCCATGAGTGCGCTGGATAGAGCTAAAATGGAACCGACGGACAAGTCGATGCCGCCTGTCAATATAATAAAGGTCATTCCAAATGCAATAAGTGCATTGATGGAGGTTTGACGCAATAAATTCAAAATATTATTCGGTTCCATGAATGATGGATTTAAAACGGTTATTACGATAAATAAAAGTACCAGGGCGAGAAACGGACCAAATTTTTGCCAAATCCCGCTTTTCCCTGTAGCCTCAAGTTTCATCCTAGTTCCCTCCTGTCGCCAATGCCATAATTTTTTCTTGCGTCGCTTCCTGCTTTAACAATTCCCCAGCAATCCCACCTTCGTGAACCACAAGGATTCTATCGCTCATTCCAATGATTTCCGGAAGTTCCGAGGAAACCATGATGATGGCGATGCCTCGCTCCGTCAATTCATTCATCAATTCGTAAATTTCACGTTTTGCACCAACATCTATGCCCCGGGTCGGTTCATCCATAATTAAAACTTTAGGGGAGGTGCCGATCCATTTGGCGATTACCACCTTCTGTTGATTTCCTCCGGATAGGTTGCCGATGACCGTTTCAGCAGAAGATGTCTTCACGTGAAGGCGCTTAATCATCATTTCGGCAAAGTTCATCTCATCTTCCGTTTTCACGATACCGCTAGGAGCAAAACTCTTGAGATTCGGCAAGCCGATATTTTCCCTTACAGAAAAGTCGAGGATCAATCCCTCTTCTTTACGATTTTCCGTAATGAAAGCCAGGCCGTGTCGAACTGCATCCGTTGGTTTTCGTATGGAAACTTTCTTGCCTTCAATGGTGATTTCACCGCTGTCTATTTGGTCGACACCAAAAAGGGCGCGCATTATTTCCGTTCTGCCTGCTCCCATCAATCCGGCTACACCGACAATCTCACCTTGCCGAACCGCGAAATGGATATCTTCAAAAAGCCCCTTTCTGGTTAAACCTTTCACATCAAGGACTATGTCGCCAGGATTCGCTTCACGATGAGGAAAACGGTCCTCCAGCTCCCGCCCTACCATTTTCTGAACGACTTCATCGAAATTTGTTTCTGCAATTCTTTTCGTATCGACTGTCTTTCCGTCACGCATTACGGTGATCCTGTCACAAATGGCGAATATTTCTTCCATTCGGTGAGAAATATAAACAAGCGATACACCCTTTTTGGTAAGCCCCCTCATCACTTCAAAGAGCTTCTCTATTTCCCTATCAGTCAAAGCGGCCGTTGGTTCGTCCATGATGATGACTTCGGCATCCGTCATGAGCGCCTTGGCAATTTCAATCATTTGCTGTTCACCGACAGAACAGAATCCGGCTTCCTTATCAAAAGGAAGGGAAATATTAAGTGTTTTAAAAATCTCCTTTGCACGCGCTTTCATTTGTTTCGTCTTCAGGACACCGAAGGCATTCACCATTTCCCTGCCGATAAATAGATTCTCCAGCACGGTCATTTCGGGCCAAATATTCAATTCCTGACGGATAAAGGCCATTCCCGCCTCTTCGGCTTCCTTTGAATCCTTGAAGGAGGTTTCTTTACCGTTAATCTCGATCGTTCCTTGATCTTGTTTATGCAGCCCGGTCAAAATGTTCATCAAAGTTGATTTCCCCGCTCCATTTTCCCCCATTAGTGCATGCACTTCCCCAGCCTCTAAAGAAAAATGAACACCTCCCAATACCTTGTTTTGACCAAATGCTTTATAAATATTGTGCATTTCGATTTGCATGCTCATCATCTCATTTCTTTAAAAGAATACTCCAGACTGCAATATGCAATTTGAATATGGCGTCGTCTCCCCGGTCCGGATAATGGCTTTCGCGTTTCTTGTCAGCCTTTTAAAATCCTCATGGGAAACATATTCAATCGCTGCTCCGAATTGCTGCTCCATGTATTGATGCTGTTCCGGGTTTTTAACCTTCACTTCTGTGGCAGCGATAACTTTTTCAACAACCATATCTTCGTGAACCGTCCGGACGACATCTTGAAATGATGGCGTCCCAGGCGTCAATGCCAAATCTATCTTGCAAACTCCGGGCGGCACCGGCAGCCCGGCATCACCTACGACAATATAATCGGTATGACCAAGGTCAACCAGGACCTTGGCTATTGAACTATTGATGATTCCTTGACGTTTCATGCTTCAAAGCCCCTCTCGACCTCTACCCTTTGCGGCATGCCGCCTTGAGCGCCTAATTTCGTCACGGAAATGGAAGCTGCCCGGTTCGCGAACAACAAACTTTCGCCAAAACTTTTTCCTTCTGCAACAGCCACCGCAAAGGCAGCATTGAATGTATCCCCTGCACCTGTTGTATCCACCGCTTCCACTTCAAAGCTTGGAACAATCTTTTCTTCATGTCCATCAAAGTAACGGACGCCATTTTTTCCTTCGGTAATGAATAATTTATTTGGATACTCAGTCAAGACTTCCGTTCTATCTCTCCCATCGAATAGTATCTCGAATTCATGTTCATTCGGAGTAAGGAATGATGCCTGTTGAATGACAGCCTCGCTTAGCTTGCGGGCGGGAGCTGGATTCAATAGTAATCTCTTTTGAAGCATGTTGCACAAGTCAGCCAGATACTCCACAGTTTCCTCAGGTATTTCCTGCTGAACCATCACGATATCCGATTCCTCTATCACCTTTTTCGCCTTTTCTACATATTCAGGAGTAATGAAATCATTTGCACCTTTTACGACTATAATGCTGTTATCACCTTCCGAAAGGGTAATGTGTGCTGTCCCGGAAGCAGAACCTGTAACCGGTTCCACATACTGCGTGTTTACATGATTCTTTTTCAGATTTTCTAAGATGATCTCTCCATAGACATCATCTCCCACACATCCAACCATTGACACTTCTGCACCAAGACGTGCCGCTGCAACAGCCTGATTGGCTCCCTTTCCTCCAGGAACCGTGATAAAGGACTCTCCTAAAACCGTTTCCCCCGCCATTGGCCGTTTAGCTGATGTCACCACTAAGTCCATTGATGAGCTTCCCACTACTGCAATTCTAATCATGTCTTCTCCGCCTTCCTTCTCGTTGTTTGTCTCTCCACAAAAGAAACAGGGAGCTTTTTATGTGTTACTTCCATTTTTTCTTGATTGATCCTTTTAATTAGCATTTCCGCCGCATGTGCCCCCATCTCATAGGCTGGCTGCCGAATGGTCGATAACGGTGGGTGCAATAACGCTGTGAAGGAGATATCATCATAGCCGATCAATTGTATGTCTTCCGGTATCCGTATTCCCCGTTTTAAAATCTCTTGAAGTGCTGCGGCTGCAACAATATCATTACAAGCAATGATTCCATCCGTTTCCGGATATTGCTCGAAAAGCTGCTTGACGCATGTTTGGCCGCCCTGAAGAGTCAGGGATGAATCCATGACTTGCACGTTCACTTTTGCTTGTTTCAATTCTTCCAATGCTGCCATATACCGTTCATATACAGGCTTTATTTCCACTGGCCCCCTAATGAGGACGATATTCGTACTGCCTCTATCCAGCAATACGCGTGCTGCCAGCTTACCGCCTGTCCTTTGATCGGAATAAACAGCTGGTAATTTCTCTGCTGTACGGTCGAGAAGGACAACTGGAATATCCAGATTATCGAAATTCTCATTTGCTTCTTCACTAGTTGAAGCAATCATGCCCACTACATTGTTTTGCAGGAAAGTGTCAATATATTCTATTTCTTTATCTCGCTTTTCATCACTATTTCCAAAAATCAACCGATAACCAAACTGCTGCAGATAATCCTCGACACCTCTTGCCATTTCTGGGAAGAAGGGATTCGTAATGTCCGGCAAAATCAAACCAACCAATTTGGATTTACGATTGTAGAGGGATCTTGCCACTTCATTCGGTTTATAATTCAATTTTTCAACAGCTGCCATGACCACCTTTTTTGTGTCCTCATGTGCATAACCACTGCCATTCATAACTCTGGAAACCGTTGCCACAGAAACTCCAGCTTCCTTTGCCACATCCCGAATAGTTGCCAAAATATCACCCTCTACGCTTTTGTGTAACCGTTTACACATAGCTTATCACCAATTTAAATGAACGGCAAGCCCTATCTCAAAGATAATTTTTAGTGAATTTGGCCCAAAGAGGATAACACAATCCGTTTTTTATGCGTACATTTCGTCTCTTTGATTTTCCCATTTATAGGTTTAACACCCACATTACCTCAAAATCCAGTCTACTTTAAAACATAAAGGACTGTAGACAACGGGAGGCTCTACCTAACCGTTAAAACTAAGTTTATTGGAGCGGGTGTACGAGACTCCTTTGGGAAAGGCGTGTCCAAGGGAGAACCCGCAAGCGAAGACGAGGGCAGACCGCCCGCGGAAAGCGAGTGCCTGGAGCGGAAATCAACGGCCAACTTGTAAAAACCATAAGAAAACTGGCCCAAAAGTCTGAGCCAGTTTAACTTTATAGCGTTTTTGCAGGTAACTTTTCATAAAGGGCATTATTCACATGCCCAAACTCAGATGCATGCGGACGGTCTTCACCATCGCTATACCCATATTGAAGCATCCGATTTCTATTCAGGCAGAGCTTTGTTAATTTTGGCGCAAAAAAATTGAACGTATCGAAACGATCCTGTAACATAGGGAATTTTTTCTGATGTGTAAGGATTGTTCGAGCGACGCCTTCCCAAAAAACATTCTCATCCAAAAGGGACCTCTTCATCAGAAGTGTTGACAAGTATCGGAAATGACAGATGAATAGTCCCGTGAAAATGAATTGAACCAGCCCCTCCGGAGTCTCACTTCTTAGTACTTTCCTTAAATCATCAGGAAGGCTGCTTAATTCAGGAAGCGGCTGATCACTTACGTTTACATCATCTACAAAATCCTTGATGGCCAAACGGTGAGGTTTGTAATCCTTCAAAACTAAAATGGTATTTTGACCATGCGGCGAGAAGACCAATCCATATTGATAGATGAAATGCAGTAATGGTGATAGGATGACGTCAAATAATTGAGCTGTCCAAGCTTCTGCAGTCAATCCCGATTTTTCAATAAGACTTTCCACATATGGTTTACCTTTGCTGTCGGCATGTAAAAGGGACGCAAGCGTAATGGGCTTTTCTCCTTCTTCCATATAATTGTAAATACTTTCTCTCCAAATCCCCCCCAGCATCTCCAAATATTGATACGGTACATTCTCTAGCTTGGAATAATACGGGTGATCAACATTTAAACTGGCCACTTCACCAGGAAGCACTACTTTGCATTGTTCTTTCAAGAATGAATCATTTTCATAAATATTCTTTATATACGTTGTGATTTTTGGGGCAATGACCGTGCGTTCAGCTGGCAATCCACGGTATACTAGCGTATTTAAAATGCTCATCGGCAGCTTGACGTGGTGTTTATCCTTATTCGATACATTAACAAATGTCCGGATTGATTGTTGCGGCAAATATTTATCAGGACCATTTCCCAAAGCTACGATCAGCCCTTTAGCCAAGTCATCGGTAAAGTTCTGGATGATTACATTCTTCCACTGCCATTCATGAACTGGGAGGTAGTAATAGTTTTCTGCGTTCAGCCCTTTTTCTGTCAATGTCTTTGCAAATGATTTTTGGGTTTCCCCATCCATTTCATTCTCCATCAATTGCTTATAGGATAAAGTTTCGACTGAATTGAACTCACCCCTGGTTTTATGGACGGCAATCCAGGATAACTGAACTTCCTTCTGGTTTTCTGGGGCGAACTTCAAATAATCATCATAACCGAAACCGATTCTTCCCTTGTTATAAGCAATCCAAGGGTGACCGCTCATTTCGCCTTCAAGTAATGCATAATCCAGTTCGACTAAATCATCCGCATCTTGTTCAGGTTTGGATAGCAATTGGAGATCCGCAAGCAGCGTATGATGGAATTCTTTGATTAAATGTCCTGTTGTTTCTGCAGTCATCCCAATTAATGGCTGGATGTCCAAAATGAATTGAATAGCATCTTTAGCCTGTGTAAAACCTTCCGTTTCACATACCTGGATCGACTCGGCCTGTACTTCATAGCTGTCAAAAAGACGGGGCGACGCTAAAAATCGATAAGATTTCCCCTCATTTATCTTTAACTCATATAGATTTCCTGCTGCGTTTTCGTTCAGGACAGCTGGATGGATCATATCTTCATACATATACTCAGAAATCATCTTGGCCAGCAGGTTTTGGTTTACTATCGACCAATTTTTTTCTGAAACAGCCTGTTCCACTTCATTTATGAACTGCATATAATTCTCCCTTCCCTTTTCTTAGTAAGCCATGACGGGTGTTTTTACACGGAATGACTGAAATGCACCCTTTGGCTTCGATGGATAAACTTCTTTACCTGCCAATTGATTGATGATAATCGAGTTTCGGAATGCCCCCAGGCCTAGATCCGGAGCACCCACACCATGTGTATGTATCTCGCCATTTTGAATAAATAGGTGATTCGGTGTAGAGATGGCCGTTCCTACCCTATAGTCTTTCGTTATTGCAAGACGCCCCAAGTCATCGCGGACTAAATGGTCCTCCATCGTTTCAAGGAATGCCGGAAGGGTTGATTTATATCCCGTCCCAAAAACAATCGCCTCTGTGTCCACATCAAATTCGCTATCTTCAACCCACTGTCGGCATTTCAATTGCCAGCCATTTTCGGCGGGTGTAACTGCCGCAACTTCCGTCATGGCCCGAAGTTCTATGGCAAGTTCGACATTTCCAATCGATTTCTCATACATCTTGTCAAAAATTGCTGCAATGGTGGTAGCACTAATCCCTTTATACAATAAATCCTGTTTCGGCAGGATTTCATCCTTCTTTTCCTGCGGCAGCCGATAAAAGAAATCAAGGTAATCTGGAGTGAAGTATTCCAACCCGAGTTTTGAATATTCCATAGGGAAAAATCCCTTGGATCTTGTATACCAGTTTAGCTGGTAGCCATATTCCTCCTGCTCATTAAGCAAATCCAGAAAGACCTCGGCTGCACTCTGTCCAGATCCGACAACCGTTACGGATTTTTTCTTTAAGACGTTTTCTTTATTCCGTAAATAATCGGCCGAATGCAGGATGCTCTCTCCCATATAGGGCTGAAAGGCCGATGGAACAGTCGGGGAACTGCCAATTCCCATGACTACATGGCGGCTATAATAGACTTCGATCTTTTGTGTTTGTACATCCCTTACACTGATTTGATAGCAGGGTTCACCTTGATCTCCTATATATTCAACCGCCTCCACCGCTTTGCCAAAACGGCAGCTATCAAGTTGATGGGCAGCCCAGCGGCAATAGTCGTTATATTCTTTTCGTGGAATCAAGAATTTTTCAAGGAAGTAGAAATGATAAAGCCGATCATGCTGCTGTAAATAATTCAGGTAGCTATATGGGCTTGTCACATCTGCCATGCTAACCAGATCGGCAAAGAACGGCACTTGCAGCGTTGTCCCTTCCAGCAGCATCCCTTCATGCCAATTAAATTCCCCCTTTTTCTCAAAAAAGACGGCATTCAACTCCGGAGTTTTCTCCAAAAGGGCCGCAAGTCCAAGATTAAAGGGACCAATCCCTATCCCTACCAGGTCATAGATAGATTGTTGCTTCTCCATAGTTCCACTTCCTCTCGAAATTCCCCCGTGTGCATGACATAAGCAATGCTGTTTTGTCAGGGAGTTCTATCTCTTTAATTGGGGTAAACCCGCATTTTTCAAATAAATGAATCATCTTTGCATTCCTGATATCCGGTTCAGCCATCACTTTGTTTGTGGTTGAAGTCAGTAGTTGGAATTTCACCATTGCCCGTAAAAACGGCAAAGCCAGTCCTTTTCCCAGGTAATCCGGATCACCAATGAGTAAGTGAATGCCTTGATCTCCCTCTTCGGATTCATAATAATCTTCGATGATATCGCCTTTTACCCAATACGATTCCCAATAGCTCATGGGAATGGAGTCCAGACAGCCTAAATAGAGTGTTTGGTGTGTATCAGCCAATGCCTTTTTTAAATGAACAGCGAATTTTTCTTTTGTGAAATTCAAATTCCAGTAGGGTATCACATGATCTTCATGCATCCATTCATGCAATGTATCCAAATCCCTCTCAAATTCAACTTTGACAAATGAAAGCTGTTTATTGCAGTCCTTAAGCATTTCTTCATAACTATTTTTCATGGACGGCCATAACCCCCTGCGCGAACGGATTATCAATCGTTGTGTAAACGGATTGTGTCTCAAGTGAACCGACAAGCTCATCCATATCATGGAATCGTGTCAGTAAATTAGCCTTACAAGTTAATTCCCGGGCATGAAGCAATTTTGAAACAACTCGATTCAAACCTTCATCTCCGCTTTCCGTGCTGCATGTTTCCAGTTGTTCCTGAACGAGCTGTAACAGTTTGTTTTCCGATACTAATCCTTCTGTTCCAAAATTATTGATTAAGCCTAGTAAGTGATTAAAAAAGAAATAGTATTGCAGTCTTTCTTCAGCGACTTCATCAGAACAAATCGTGAAGCTTTTTTCACTTAGTTTTGGCATGATCTTCTGCAGCCTGTCCACTTTGGACTCACAATAGTAATACCCTTGATTATCACGATAATAAAAAGCGGCTGGATACCCATCTTGAAGTTGAATGATGGAATTTTGTTGATGGGCTTCCAAAACGATTCCATACTCTTCAAATAGCCAAAGCATCGGTTTCAATGTCATGGACAGATAGGTTTTGAACCAATCCTCACTTACTTCTTCGGTACTGCGGTCTTCTTCAGCTGATAATTTGCGGATGATCGCTCCAAGCCTTGATGGTGCACCATAAGCATTATCCTGACATAAGCCGGCAATCAGGCTTGCTTGTTTATCGTTTTCATAAAAAGGATTTTCCCGGATATCAACATCGAATCCCGATTCTTTCTCGGTCGTTTTGATCGTTAAGTAAGCAGGATCCTTGATGATACGGAAGGAGGGGTGCCGTTCTTTTAGATCGTCTCCCACTTTAGAATCCATTAATTTTGCAATTTCGACACCGCGATCTAATTCTTTTTGCAGATTAGCACGTAAGGAATTCGTGATTTTAACCGGAACGGAAAATTTGTACATATATCTTGATGTGGGACTATATACTGTTCTAAATGAAGAAGTGGCCGTGAATTTTTTCCCGAGCGGCCCTGCATAAACTAGTGTCCCTTGCTCGATTAGCTTCTTGACCTCTTCTTTTTCGATAAGGGCTTTTGCCTGGAGCGGGTGTGCCGGGATGATGGTATATCGGCTTTCCTCTTGGCAATACGTTCGACGGAATTCACTGGATATCTCCAAGTCACCGGCTAATTCCTGTTTGATGATCTCACTTGCCGATCGGTCTTCACTGGAATCCTGGATGACAATCGAAGGATCTGCCAGGAAGTAGTGCAGCTTAAACTGCCCTTTTAATTCGGGTGAATAGATCCATTCATCTTTTTCCGAAATGCCTTGCTTGCTTTTCGGTGTCGGATGGAACAGGTGCCCGAATAAAAGCGACTGTTCTGCTTCGATATAGGTGAAATCGGGACTTTGAAGGGCACCAGCGTCTTCGGTCCTGGCTTCGACATACCGTTGAATATTTTGGCTGCTTAGGATGACACGCAGCATCAATTCATCTTCACTATCCGTCCGGCCCTGCTCATTCAATAATTCTTTAGAAACAATCGAGACCATTGTCACGTAATCTAATTCATGTACTTGTTTGGATCCCGTTTGATAGTAAATCGGGAAGTGGAAAATATGACGCCCCGTTTCCGACCAATATTTAAGCGGAACAAGCAATGCAATGTCTTGGGATGTGAGCTTACTGACCATTAATGAATCCGGAATGGACCCCTCCAAATTCGGCCAGTTTTTCGTTTCTTCTAACCTGCAATTTCCGGTTTCCCGGAAATAGCAATTCAGAAAGCTTTGCATCGTCGTCCTTTCAGCTATTTGCTTACCATTCATCTTCATTCCTCCATCATCTTGAACATTTCACCTAATACTCGAATTTCGTCTAAAATGTCCTCTATGTGTTCAAGCCTTGTCATTGGGTTCAATAGTGTCATTTTTAAATATACCTGTCCTTCAAAACGTGTTTTTGCTAAAAATGCCCGTCCGCTTTTCAGTAATTCCTGCTGAATCTGTTTATTTAATAGATTGACTAACTGATCGCTTTCTCCTTCGGGATTATAACGGAATACAACCGCATTCAATTCAGGGGCTTTATTCAATACTGTGAATCCTTCCTCTTTATCGATCTTCACAGCCACCTCACGTGCAAGGTGACAAGTATAATCGATCATTTCGGCAAAGGTATCCAGTCCAACGACCTTCAATGACATCCAGAGCTTCAGTGCGTCGAACCTTCTCGTCGTTTGAACCGATTTATTGACTAAGTGAACCATGCCCTCCGCTTCATCTTCCTGTGGATTCAAGTAATCTGCGTGATGCTGGATATATTGGAATGAGTTGCTGTCAGACACAAGAAAAGCACCACAGCTGATGGGTTGATAGAATAATTTATGAAAATCAACCGTAATCGAGTCGGCCCGTTCAATACCGCTGATTAAGTCTCTGTAATCCTTACTTAAAATCATCGCGCCTCCATATGCAGCGTCCACATGCAACCATATCCCATTCTTCCTTGCAGCTTCGGACAACTCATGTAATGGATCGATTGAACCAAAATCCGTTGTTCCGCAAGTTGCAACGATGGCAAATGGCAGTAATCCCTGTTTCTCCAAAAGCAGCAATTGATGATTTAATTCGTCTATGGACAAACGGTGATTTGCATCCGTTTTGATCGTGATTACAGCCTGTTCTCCAAGCCCCAGCTGTGCCGCTGACTTCCGAACCGTAAAGTGGGCAGCCTCTGAGCATAAGATCCGCAATTTACTCGACTCGACCGGCAAGCCATGCTGTTGAACGTCAACACCCCAGAATTTCTTACAATATGCGTCCCTAGCCAATAGCAGACCCATATAATTAGATTGGGTTCCACCGCTTGTGAAAATCCCATCCGCTTGTTCCGGTAACCCTACCTGGCTGCAAAGCCAATCTATTAAACGCTCTTCAACGAAGGTTGCCGACGAGCTTTGGTCCCATGAATCCATGGATTGATTCAACGTTCCGATAACCATTTCGGCAGCAACGGCAGGTATTAATGTCGGGCAATGCAAATGTCCGATACAAGCAGGGCTGTGTACATTGATGCTGTCATTAATAACAAACTCTGCCAGCTCATCCGCCACTGCTTCCAGTGTCTCCCCTTTTAGGGAAGCGGGGGGCAGCCCGCTTAATCTTGCTTCGATTTCATACGGTTTTTTCCCAGAGTATGGTGAATGATTCCCTATTAAAAAGTTGGTCAGCTTTTTTTCAATGATTTTCAATGACTGGCTGTAGTTATTGAAGCCTTCTTCGTTATTCAAGAACATCCGGGAATAAGCAAAGTCCGTTTTATTTATCGTTTCGATCATTGATCATTCACCCTCTTGCAACAGCTGCACGAACAGCTTGTTCAAAAATTGCAGTGGCCTCGCGAAGCTGGGATTCCGTTACGATCAATGGAGGCAAGAACCTCACTACACTTCCATGTCTGCCGCCAACTTCCAGAATCAACCCTCTTTGAAAACATTCCTGTTGAATGGCACTGGCAAGTTGCGAATCAGCAGGATGGCTTCCATTCGCATTTTGCGGTTCTTCATGATTGATCATTTCTACTCCGACCATTAATCCCCGGCCCCTGACATCGCCGATCTGCTTAATATCTTTTTGCAAATCTTTAAGAATATCCTTTAAGAGTTCTCCCATTTTTGCGGCATGCTCCACAAGATTCGTCTCTTTCATGAATTTTAAAGTAGCAGTTCCTGCGGCCATCGCCATTTGATTTCCGCGGAACGTACCGATATGTGCACCTGGTGACCATAGGTCCAGCTCTTTGTTATAAATCACCACCGATAATGGAAGACTTCCGCCTATTGCTTTGGATAGGACAAGAACGTCCGGAACGATTCCTGCATGTTCAAACGCAAACATCTTCCCTGTACGGCCGATACCTGATTGAACTTCGTCGATAATAAGCGGGATGCCCTTCTCTTTCGTTATTCTTCTGATTTCCTTAAGCCATGGAATTGGAGCTGGTATGGAACCTCCCTCGCCTTGTACTGCCTCCAAAATCATCCCTGCAGGTGCCAATAATCCTGATTCGGGATCATTCAATAGATTTTCGATATACTGGCTGCTGATTTTATGGCTTTCTTCTCCCCCTACTCCGAAGGGACAGCGATATTGATAGGGATACGGCAGGAAATGCACATCTGGCATTAACCCTTGGATTTTTTCCTTTGGTTTTGTATTGCCGCTGATTGACATCGTTGCATGCGTTGCCCCGTGGTAAGCTCCCTGGAAAGATAAAATGCTTCTGTTGCCTGTCGCTGTCTTAACCAGTTTAAGTGCTGCCTCGATGGCATCTCCGCCAGTAGGGCCGCAGAATTGAATTTTTGCATTTTTTCTGAATTCCTCTGGCAGGCATTCAAAAATTTCATCGACGAATTGTTCTTTGATCGGCGTCGTAAAGTCCAATGTATGTAAAGGACGTTTATCCTTAATAACTTTTTCCATCGCTTCAAGCACTGCCGGATGATTGTGTCCGAGTGCTAATGTTCCAGCCCCGGCAAGAAAATCAATATATCGTTTTCCATCCATGTCTGTCAGGTAAATTCCCTCCGCCTGATCGATCGCCATGGGTAATCTTCTAGGATAGGATCGGGCATTTGATTCCCTTGTATTTTGTTGTTCCAGTAGTTGGTCATTTTTTGTAAGCGTGTTCGTTATCATAGTGAACCTCCATGTATTGAATTAATTGAGAATAATTATCATTATCGTGTAACCTATTCTAATGATAATGATAATTATTCTCAATGAGTAAATTCGCTCATTTTTCTTCTAGTAAATTCCAATAAAATTAAGAAAAGGTTAAAACTGGGGCCTACTCTCTATTAATCTATTGAATATAAAAATGTTGTTAAGGTTTTATTAAGATTCTGTTTATAAGCTGAATGCAGTCAAAAATCAAGGAAAAGGAGGAACAACAATGAATGGTTTAAAGGGAAGGCGGGAACTCAAACATGCAATCACCAAAGCAGATTGTCATTTATTAAGAAAAAACCTGCAAAACTTCATGAGGCTTGATCCGCATGGGCTGGATGGGAAATATTTAATTCGAAGTGTCTATTTCGATAACTTTGACAATAAAATCCTGCGGCAAAAAACAGAGGGATTTTATCACAGGGATAAGTTCAGGGCTAGACTTTATGATCTTGATACCGATTTCATCAATCTAGAAAAGAAGAGTAAGCGGAATAACCTTACCTATAAACAGAGGTGCAGGCTTTCTGCTAGAGAATACGAACGGCTTCGTTCAGGGGATATACATTGGATGTCCGGGGATTCAAGGGATATCCTTAGGGACTTATATGTTCAAATGACCCTTTTCCAAATCAAGCCGACAACCGTCGTTGACTATGAAAGGGAGGTATTCATCTATGAATATGGAAATGTGCGGGTCACCTTTGACAGTAATGTGAAAACGAGCTATCGGGATACGGACTTCCTGAATCCCGAATTAATCATGGTTGATGCTTTAGACCCAGATTGTGTCATCCTGGAAATAAAGTTCGACGAATTTCTTCCGGATATCATCAAACAATTGTTATCCATCATCGATACTAGAAAAACAGCTTTTTCGAAATACCAATTAAGCAGAAGATACGGCTGATTGCAGCAAACACTTAATATTTGGAGGAATAGCAAATGGATACGACGACAACTAGCACCACTTTTAATGATATTTTCAAATCAAGCTTTTTGGACAAGACCGAGAGCTTTTCAATCATTGACTCCCTAATTGGATTATTGTTGGCATTTGCCATTGGATTGTTCATTTACGTCATTTATAAGAAGACCTTTTCCGGTGTGATGTACTCACACAATTTCAATATATCCCTCATCATCATGACAATGGCCACGGCTTTGATCATCATGGGAATATCCACGAATATCGTTATCTCCCTTGGTATGGTCGGTGCACTCTCCATCGTACGATTCAGAACGCCTATCAAAGATCCCATGGACTTGGTCTTCCTATTCTGGGCAGCGGCCTCCGGGATTTTATGCGGGGCAGGACTAATTCCGCTGGTTATCATCGGTGCAATCTTAATAGGTATCGTCATGCTCATATTTGCCAATCGGATCACTGTTGAAAATCCATTTTTATTAATCGTTAAATATTCAGATGCGTCAATTGAAAAAACGTTGGAAGAAATGATATCCAACAAGGTGAAAAAGCATTCCGTCAAATCGAAATCCGTCATGGCGGATAATCACCTCGAAGTGACATATGAAATTCGATTAAAAGATAATAATGCCGAATTCATTAATCAAGTCAAGGACATGAACAGCGTTCACTCAGCCATCATGTTAAGTTATGATGGCAACTTCACAGCTTAAGATAGTTGGCGGACATAAAAATCCATGCCCACCCCTCTATATAAGACTACAGGAGGAAGGAGCCAAGGCATGTTAAAAACAAGATATGTAGTAGCGACCATTGGATTATTGATAATGATTTTTATAGCAGTGCTATTTTTCCTTCCCAATCTTCAAGTTGAAAAAGCCACTAAAGGAAATACTTATACAGAATCTGTATTTGATCAAAGTAAGGTGACAACGGTTGATATAACATTGGCTGATGAGGAGTTGGATTCCATCCTGGAAAACCCCACTGAAAAGGAGATCGTAAATGCCGATGTAACGATAGATGGGGAGACGGTTAAAAACGTGGGATTTCGCACCAAGGGGAACCTTTCCTTGAATTCCGTTGTTCAAATGGGAGATTCCGATCGTTACAGCTGGAAGATAGATTTTGATTATTATCAGGAAGATCAAGATTTACACGGCCTGAAAAAGTTGGTGCTAAACAATAATTACAGTGACCCAACCTATATGAGAGAATACCTTTCCTATGAATTAATGGACAAGATGGGCATAGCAACTCCTGGACATTCCTATATGTACGTGACCATCAACGGAAAGGAATGGGGCCTTTATCTAGGGGTGGAAGCTATAGAGGAAACCTTCCTAAATATCAACTTCACTGATGGCACAGGCGACCTCTATTATCCGGATGGTACGGGAAGCGATTTAAAGTGGATCAGCGAAGACATTGATGACTACACAGGAATAAACTTGAAAACAAACGATAATTCGGACCAATCCGCCATGATCAAAATGCTTGATAGCATTAATAATGGCGGGAATGTGGAGGAAGTCCTGGATGTCGATGAGATGCTGCGCTATTTCGCAGCCAACACAGCCCTTGTCAACCTCGATCACTATCAAGGAGATAAAAAGCACAATTACTACCTGTATGAAGAGAACGGGGTCTTTTCGATATTGCCTTGGGACTATAATATGTCATTTGGCGGTTATTCCGGAGGCGGCGGGCGACTGGCGGGCAACTCTGATCAAGAAACCGCTGACCAAAAAGATGGAACGGCTGCTGAGGGTAACGCCGATGACACTAAGCGAGATGACAAGGAACTCCTTGGAGGGGCACCGAATATGAACGGTGGCGGAATGATGGATATGAGTTCAAATTTCATGAATGAAAGTAATATCAACTTCAGCATTACCGAGCCTGTTTCAGGTACGACCCTTGAAGAGCGTCCTTTATTGAATGCCCTGCTTTCCAACGACGAGTACCGTGAAAAATATTATGATTATCTAAATGACATTGCCACAGATTTTTTCTCTGAAGAAAATATGACAGCAATGACCACTGAAATTTCTACATTGATCACACCGTTTGTGAAAAAGGACCCGACCAAGTTTTATACAATGGACGAGTATACAGAAGCAACGTCAGGCGAGGAAACCCTGGTTGATTTCGCTGTCAAACGTGCTGAATCAATCTTGGCACAACTTTCAGGAGACCTGGTCGTGGAAGCCGAGACAGAAAGCAGTATGGGCGGCGGAGTTCCTAATATCGGCGATGACGCAAATGCAGGTCAGCAACCACCAAACATGGGCGGCGAGAATGGGGCTGCGATGCAGCCTCCTGAAATGGACCGGGGCGGAAATGGGGCACCTCCTGGTATAAACGGGAACATGGGCCAAAAGGGGGCAGGTAACAGCAGCTCCTCAAAAGATACAATCATTCTATCTTCCGTGCTTCTAATCTTATTATTAGGTGCAATTGCTTTCGCCCACTTCTTTAAACGAAGAGGTAAAAAAGGATAATAGACTTACGAAAAACTGAGGTATCCCTAAAATTAGGGATACCTTTTTTGAATGGCGTATAGGCATTCTCCGGGTTATTCCTCCACATTTGAATTATTTTTAGCTGCTAATCAATATAAAATACCCTTATTTGGTATAAAATAGTAAAATAGAGAGGTAAATGAACCTCTAACCTGAGGATTGTTCACTTGTTTATCATTTGATTTTAGTGGGTAAAGATTTCCATTATCACTTTATCCGATCACATTAGTTTCACTTTTGTTAAAAACAGGTCGGTGTCAGGGGGGGAACAGATGAAAAGAAATCATACGATGATGCAATTTTTTGAGTGGCATCTGGAGGCAGATGGTTCTCATTGGGAAAGATTGAAATATGCAGCCTCCAAGTTGAAGGATATAGGAATTGACTGTGTTTGGCTTCCGCCAGTCACCAAAGGGCAATCCGTTGGGGATAATGGATATGGAATATATGACGGTTACGATTTGGGGGAATTTGACCAAAAAGGAACCGTTCGTACCAAATACGGGACGAAAGATGAATTGCTGCAAGCAATAGCCACTTGTCATAACTACGGACTTTGCGTTTATATCGATTTAGTCATGAACCATAAGGCAGGAGCTGACGGAACCGAAAAATTTGAGGTGATTGAAGTCAATCCAGACAACCGTATGGAAGATATCTCAGAACCATTCGAAATGGAAGGCTGGACAAAATTCGATTTTCCGGGACGTAAAAATAAATACTCTGACTTTAAGTGGAACCATACTCATTTCAATGGTACAGACTATGATGCTGAAAACGACAAAATGGGCGTATATCGTATCACAGGCGAAAATAAGCACTGGAATAAGCATGTCATCGATGAATTCGGAAACTACGATTATTTAATGTTTGCCAACATCGATTACAGCCTGCCGGAAGTTCGTCAGGAAATGATTAGCTGGGGAAAATGGATGGTTGATACGTTAAAGTGTGATGGTTTTCGTTTGGACGCCGTTAAACATATCGATTATGAATTCATCAATGAATTTCTCCAAGAACTCATTCCTTATACAAAGGAACATTTTTTCATGGTCGGCGAATTTTGGAAGGCGGATGTTAAAGCCTGTCAAACTTACTTAGAGCAAACCAATCATGACCTCAACTTGTTCGATGTTTCCCTGCATTATAAATTTCATGAGGCCTCAAACGCAGGAACAGACTTCGACCTCTCAACCATCTTTGATGATACCCTCGTCCAAACCAATCCAGCAGAGGCTGTCACTTTTGTCGATAACCATGACTCCCAGCCTCATGAATCACTGGAGTCTTGGGTAAAGGACTGGTTCAAGCCATCGGCATATGCACTTACCTTGCTTAGACTTTGCGGTTATCCGTGTGTCTTTTACGGGGACTATTATGGAATCGGCGGACCTTCTCCGGTGCCTGGGAAAAAGGATATCCTGGATCGACTATTATATGCTAGGTATGAAAAAGCTTACGGAGAACAGACCGATTACTTTGATGATCCAAATACGATAGGCTGGGTCCGGCACGGAGTTGAAGAGCTAGAAGGCTCGGGGTGTGCGGTCATTATCTCTAATGGAGATCACAACAGTGAAAAAAGGATGTTCGTCGGTGAACATCGGGCTGGTGAAATTTGGAGTGATTTAACTTGTCATAGAGATGACCACATTACCATTGAAGAAGATGGGTTCGCGACCTTCCCCGTTCATGGGAAAAGCGTATCCGTATGGGCCTTGAATAATCCACTCTAAAAAGGGATGGCAAGGAACGGCATGTCTTTTGCAGATATGCTGTTCTTTGCTGATGACACCATGAAGATTTGAAAAAAGATAATTTTTCCATTACAGTCAACCATGGTAAGATAAGGGAAAAAGGAGTTGAAGGAAAAGTGAAAAATGAAATCATTGAAAGATTCACTTCTTATGTGAAAGTAGATACCCAATCGAATGAGGAAAATCCCTCATGCCCCTCTACACCCGGACAGCTGACCTTGGCAAATGCATTGGTCAAGGAACTTCAATCCATTGGGATGAAGGATGTGACAATTGATGGGAACGGCTATGTCATGGCAACCTTGCCAGCCAATTCAAATAAGGATGTCCCGACAATCGGTTTCTTGGCTCATGTCGATACAGCAACGGATTTCACTGGAAAAGATGTAAAACCGCAAATCGTTGACAACTATGATGGCAAAGATCTTACTTTACATGAAAAATTGGATGTCATTCTTTCACCTGATGATTTTCCTTCGCTTAAGAACTATAAAGGGCATACCTTGATTACAACGGATGGGACAACCCTGTTGGGAGCAGATAATAAGGCTGGAATTGCCGAAATCATGACTGCCATGGATTATTTGATCCAGCATCCTGAAATCAAGCATGGAAAAATCCGTGTTGCTTTTACTCCCGATGAGGAAATCGGCAGGGGACCCCATAAGTTTGATGTAGATGCCTTTGATGCCCAATTTGCCTACACCGTGGACGGTGGCCCGCTTGGAGAACTTGAATATGAGAGCTTCAATGCAGCATCGGCCAAAATCCTGATCAAAGGGACGAATATTCATCCTGGAACGGCTAAAGGAAAAATGGTGAATTCGGCAAAAATCGCCATGGAATTCCATAATAAGCTCCCAGCGGCAGAAGCACCGGAATATACGGAAGGTTACGAAGGATTTTATCATCTGCTTTCCTTTCATGGTGATGTGGAAGAGACCAAACTTTCTTACATCATCAGGGATTTCGACCGCCAAAAATTCGATGAACGCAAGGAATATATAACGAAAGTAATCGAGGATTTAAAAGAAAAATATGGGCAAAACCGAATCCAGCTCGAATTACACGACCAATACTTCAACATGAAGGAAAAAATTGAGCCCGTGAAGGAAATCGTGGATATCGCCCATGAAGCAATGGAGAAACTCGATATAAAACCGCAAATCTCGCCAATACGCGGTGGTACGGACGGATCTCAATTATCGTATATGGGCCTGCCAACACCCAACATCTTTACGGGCGGGGAGAACTTTCATGGAAAATATGAATTTATTTCCGTAGATAATATGATACTGGCCACTAAGGTGATCGTTGGCATTGCATCACTTTTTGAAGAAAAAGCAAAGTAGCTTGATATTACGAAATATCTATTGAGTAAACCCCCAGACTTCAAGTCTGGGGGTTTTTCAATGGATATTAAGCGCGTTTCCAGTGACGGTGCTTGGCAATTGCCTCGATAAAGGCAGAACCGCTATTTTTATCCGTAACAGCTACAATGCCTGAAGCTGGATCATTGGAAATGATGCCTGCCTTCGATAAGATCATGGCCCCTTCTTTTCCCGCACCAATCGCCTTGAAATGATTGTAGGCTTCATCAACAAAGTAAATGGGTTCCTTGGATGCCATTAAAGCATCGACACTCCCCTGCCCCCCTGCAACATATACAGCATCAAAAAGTACCGAATCGGCTGTCAGGAATGTATGGTTCACCTCGACCTGCTGTCCTTCAGAACTTGTAACCACTCCACGATTATGACTGATGAATTCAGCCGTTATACCTGCCGATTTAAATGATTCCAAGACTTGATTAACCTCTGAACCGTTGAAACCATCTGCAGCCAAGATAGCCACTTTTCTTGTTGCGGCCGTGTTCACTTTCATTTGCTCCTGGCTTAAAGCTGGAGAAGCCAAGTCTATTTGAACCTCACTTTTGTTGGCTGGAGGATTCACGCCCACTCCCATGGCGATCGTTTTGGCCAGTTCAACATCCACATTGCTGAACATCTCGACAATTTGCTGCTGAACATCCTTACTTTTCACTTTTCCCACTTCAAAGTGGAAAGCCTGAATAATATGCTCCTTCTCCACTTCCGTCATGCTATTCCAAAATAGTTTAGCCTGGCTGTAATGATCCTTGAAGCTTTCACTGCGCTGCCGGACCTTCCTGCCATCGACCTTCTCCTGGTAATGTGCATAGCCGCCTTCCCCTTCCGCAGCAGGTTCAGGAGAGTTGCCTGCAAGGGAATTTTTGTGGTAGCTGACCGGCCCTGGATTTATTGACATCCGGTGCATGCCATCGCGCTGATTATTATGAACGGGGGCAACCGTCCTATTAATCGGTAGCTCATGGAAGTTCGGTCCTCCCAATCTGGATAGCTGGGTATCGGTGTATGAGAATAAACGTCCCTGAAGCAGCGGATCATTTGAAAAATCAATACCCGGTACAACATGCCCCGGATGGAAAGCTATCTGTTCCGTCTCTGCAAAAAAGTTATCCGTATTTTGGTTCAAAACCATTTTTCCGATTATTTTAACCGGGATTTGTTCTTCTGGCCATAGTTTAGTAGGATCAAGGATATCAAAGTCGAATTTGAATTCATCTTCCTCCTTAATCATTTGGACGCCAAATTCAAATTCAGGATAATTCCCGGTATCTATCGCTTCCCACAGATCTTGGCGGTGAAAATCAGGATTCTTCCCTGCAATTTTCTGTGCCTCATCCCAGACAAGGGATTTTACTCCCAGTACAGGCTTCCAATGGAATTTAACGAAATGGGCCACGCCTTGTTCATTTACAAAACGGAATGTATGGACACCAAACCCTTCCATCATCCGGAAGCTTCTAGGTATGGCCCTATCAGATAGATGCCACATGACCATATGTGCCGTTTCTTCATTGTTGGCGACGAAATCCCAAAACGTATCATGGGCAGATGCCGCCTGAGGTATTTCGTTATGAGGCTCCGGTTTAACCGCATGAATTAAATCCGGGAACTTAATGGCATCCTGGATAAAAAATACCGGAATATTATTTCCGACCAAATCATAGTTTCCTTCCTCCGTATAAAACTTTGTGGAAAATCCCCTTACATCTCGGACTGAGTCTGCCGATCCGCGGGAACCCGCCACAGTGGAGTAACGAACGAATACTGGTGTCTTCACTGAAGGGTCTTGAAGAAACTTGGCTTTTGTATATTCGGTCATCGGTTCATATACCTGAAAATATCCATGTGCCCCTGATCCACGCGCATGGACAATCCGCTCAGGAATACGCTCATGGTCAAAATGAGTCATTTTTTCACGAAAATGAAAATCCTCCATCAAAGTTGGACCACGGGTTCCCGCTTTCAAAGAATGCTCATCCTCAGAAACTCGCAAACCTTGGTTAGTCGTCATCTTTTTCCCATTATCGTCCACTCGATATTGATCCAGCTGCCGCTGCTTACTTTGCTCATCGATTCTTCCGCTTTCATTTGCTTTCGTCATCCCACTCAATCCCTCCATGTCTAAGAATTCAGATTAAATCGTGTTGTTTATTGTCTACAGGATCGTTGACTTCCACTCCAGGCACTCGCTTTTCCCGCAGGAGTCTCGCACCTTACGTTCCAATCAACTTTGTTTTAAAATTGGATAGACCCCTTTTTTCTACAAACAGATTTATTTATTGTTTCGAAATAATTGCGTTATCCTTCATCATATACCACTCTGTTTTGACGGTTAAACAGAATTTGGAGAAAGAATCTTAACCTCTTCATAAACAAAAAAACTACTATTTCAGTGAGGACGGATCATCTGTGAGTAGGTCGAATTTTCCCTAGTTGGGTCGAATCATCTGTGTATGGGTCGAATTTTCCCCCGGTGGGTCGAAAAGTTCCTGTCCCAAGTCATATAAAAAAGAAGCGGGAAGACCGATTTTCGGTCTTCCCGCTTCTTTCATTCGACACCTTTAGTTCTTAAAGGCCTCTGAAACCTTCAAAAGCTTGCCTTTCACTTTAGTATTTTTCATCACTTTCAAGACAAGCGGTCCCTTTTCATTCAATATTTCCACATAAGAAACATTATCCTGGATCGTAATGATCCCGATGTCCTCTGCATTCACTCCATCAATCTTTGCGATGGTTCCGACAAAATCCACAGCCCTGAGTTTCTTTTTCTTGCCGCCATTAAAATACAGCTTCATGATTTGTTTATTCAATTGTTCACTTTTATCTTTTTTGATTTTTGGACGGGCTTCCAATTTGGCTTCGAATTCCATTTTTTTATTGGAGACTTCCTCTTTAGATGGAGCAGTCATCTTAGGGATTTCAAAACCGATATATTCTTGGATCTCGGTAAGGAATTTGTCTTCGTACGGCGTCACAAAAGTAATGGCTTTTCCTTTTTTACCTGCACGGCCCGTTCTTCCCGTTCGATGTACGTAACTTTCCTTTTCCAATGGCAGGTCATAGTTAATTACATGGGTTATATTGTCGATGTCAATTCCACGGGCAGCAACATCTGTTGCAACCAAATAGCGGAATTCACCTCTTCTGAATTCATTCATCACTGCAAGGCGATCCTCCTGAAGCATGCCGCCGTGAATCATATCACACGGATATTCCAGTTCCAGCAGCTGTTCACATACTTGATCCACCCTATCTTTCGTCCGGCAAAAAATGATGCAGCTATCGGGGTTTTCCGTGATGGTTACGTCTCTAAGCAGGGAAAACTTATCATCTTCTTTCACTTCTATAAGGGCATGTTCAATTTTCTCCGTCGTTAAACCCTTTGCTTTGATTTCAATATCCAAAGGATCTTTCATATATTGCTTGCATAGTTTTTTTATACTCTCAGGTAATGTAGCAGAGAACAGCATGGTTACTCTATCTTTCGGAAGCTCCTTAATAATGGCTTCCACTTGTTCGATGAAGCCCATATTCAGCATTTCATCCGCTTCATCAATAACTAAATGAGTTAAGCGTTCCAAGGCGAATGTCCCTTTCTCAATATGATCCAGAACACGCCCCGGGGTTCCGACAACTACATGGCTTTTTTGTTTCAATTCCGCTTTTTGCAGTGCGAATGGATGCTTTCCATAAACTGCAGTAGCCTTTATCCTCTTAAATCTGCCAATATTCGTAATATCCTCTTTTACCTGCACGGCGAGCTCACGTGTCGGTGTTAAAATAAGCGCCTGAGGCTTATTCTCTTCCCAATCGACCATTTCGCAGATCGGTATGCCGAATGAAGCGGTCTTGCCGCTTCCTGTTTGCGATTTAACGACAAGATCCCGCTTTTTCAGCGCCACTGGAATCACTTCACGCTGTACTTCGGTTGGACGTTGATATCCCAAGCTTTCTAATGCCCTAACAATTTCATCGCTTAATGTATAATCAGTAAAACTCAATTCATTCATATAACAGCCTCTTTTGTTGTTTAGTATGTTGCTTTATTGTTCCCATAATCGTAATTTCCTTATACAGAGTTCTATTATACGCGATATGAATCGATAAACCTTGTAATATCCAAATTCAATTGTTCTATTTCAATATAATGAAACGTCCGTCTTCATTAAAACAATGTCTTCAGGGCCCCTTGATTGGAGTTAATCAAAATGGACCCTGCTTCTTTCAATATGCTAAAATATGTATGAAATTGCTGAAATAAAGGGCGTATATTCCAAACCGATGGCCAAAAGGAGGACTCATTTATGATAATCGTAACGAATAGAATCAGAGTCAAAAAAGGGATGGGTGCAGTCATGGCCCCAGGATTTACTGCACCAGGACCACTTGATACGATGGAAGGCTTCGTAAAAGTTGAAGTATTATTAACGCAGAATTTGACGGATCACGATGAACTGAGCGTTAATATGTACTGGGAAAACCTTGATAACTTTACGGCTTGGAGAAATAGCGATGCATTCAAAGCTGCACATAAACGGCCTGAATCAGGTTCCGGCGAAGCAAAAAAAGAATCTCCAATTCTAGGTAGCGAGCTTACAACGTATGAAGTCGCCTCGGTAAAGGAAATAGCTAAATAATGAAATTACACAAAAAGAGCCGCAAAATATGCGTCCTCTTTTTGTTTTTTCTTAATGAATTTACTTAGCTTCGGCTTTTTTGATTTGTTTACTTCTAAGCTGACCGCAAGCCGCATCAATATCCGTTCCATGTTCTTGGCGGATTTTACAATTGATGCCTCTCTTTTTCAGCGTATCATAAAACGAGAGAACGGACTCTTTATCACTTCTTTGGTATTGGCTATGCTCATCTACTGGATTATATGGGATTAGGTTGACATAGAGACGATGTTTTTTGTCATCAAGAAGCTCGGCAAGTTGCTCGGCTTCTTCTTGATGGTCATTGACATCTTTCAATAGGATATATTCGATCGTAATTCTCCTATTCGTTTTCTCTAAATAATAATCAAGAGATTTCATCAATTTTTCTATCGGGATGCCTCGGTTTATCTTCATGATTTGTGTCCTGAGCTCATTATTCGGCGCATGCAATGAGATGGCCAGATTCACCTGTAATTGAGTATCGGTGAATTCATAGATCTTATGGGCAAGGCCGCTTGTCGAAACAGTAATGCGCCTGCCCGCGATAGCAAGACCCTTATGGTCCATGAGCACTTTCAAAAAGTCTAACATATTTTCAAAGTTATCGAACGGTTCGCCAATACCCATTACAACAACATGGCTTACAACCTCACCTTGTTCCAATTTATCCAGATGCAGTTGAACGTTCATGATTTGTTCCACTATCTCCCCGCTGGATAAATCACGGCTTTTGGCCAATAATCCACTGGCACAGAAACTGCAGCCAATATTACAGCCCACTTGGGTGGTGACACAAACCGAAATTCCGTATTTATGTCTCATCATAACCGTTTCGATAAGGTTGCCATCCTGTAATTTAAACAGAAACTTGATCGTACCATCCGCTGCTTCTTGCTTTACGTGCTCAGTCAAAGTCTGGATGACAAAGTGCTCTTCAAGTAATTTTATGCACTCTTTATTAACATCCGTCATTTCAGAGAAACTCGTCACACGTGTTCTATAAAGCCACTCCCAGACTTGGGAAGCTCTGAATTTTTTATGGCCATGGTCCGAAAGCCACGCTGTCAATTGTTCGAATGTTAAACCATAAATGGACTCTTTATTCATTCGTTACCCTCTTTTCATTACAGTAAGATTTAATACTTTAACCCATTACATTAAGGGGAACGCCCCCGGAATCAGTCTCTATCATTTATGATATGGTTCATTTCTATTTATCCGAAAAGCCCGATATATTTGCTCCACAAGAACCAATTTCATTAATTGATGCGGAAAGGTCATTTTCGAGAAGGAAAGGGCATAATCGCTTCTTGATAACACCTCTGTGCCAAGTCCAAGCGACCCGCCAATAATAAAGGCAATTTTGCTCTTTCCATAGGTGGCGAGCTGATCCATATGAGTGGCCAGCTGTTCTGAAGTAAGCTGTTTTCCATTGATCTCAAGCGTTATTACATAGGTGTCCGGGCTGACTTTGGCCAGGATTCGTTCACCCTCCTTTTGCTTTACAATGTCCATGTCCGCTGTACTCAGGTTCTCCGGAGCCTTTTCATCCGGTACTTCCACAAGTTCTATATTAGCATAGGCGCTTAACCTTTTTGTATATTCAGCAATTCCTTGCTTTAAGTATTTTTCCTTTAGCTTGCCAACAGTAATAATCGTTATTTTCATATATATCCTCTAGCTTTCATTATGTTTTTACTATCAATTGTTGGATTTGCCTACCTATTATCATACCTTACAGTGACCTATAAGCAAAACAAGCATATCCTTTCCAATTTTTAATGCTTTTATAATAAAAACCGCTGCCCCTGAAAGCGGCAACGGTAACTTTCATTATTGAAGAAATTCGGCTGGACTTAGTTCCAATCCGAACAATTATCTTGGTTATTCGTACTACCAAATGCTTGGATCTAAACCATTCCACCCGCCGCTTTAATCTTCGGAAAATGTTAAGAACAGGTTACAAACATGTTATCCACAAAAGTTATCCACATATCCACAAAATCTATCCACATCTTGTATGGGAATATTAGTTCCCTACTAGATATATTGCCACGTTTCGACAATATTCACAGGTTGTTGATAACTGATTTTCTTCGGGAACAAGCGTTAAAACAGGATAGGTTTCACATTCGTATACCACTTCATCCAGCGCCATGTCCACATGTTCCTGACAGCAATATAATTTCATCTTTCATATCTCCTTTCCCATTCATTATTCCCATTACTTCCATTCCCAATTATCCACAAGTCACTTGAGATCTTTAATTTCAGTATATATCCACAGGTAATCGTAACAAAAAATAAGAAAAGCGCAAGGAAATAGAAAGGACAGAAGGCATTTTCTGCCCCCTGTCCTTTTGTGCTTTAAATTTCGCTGCTTGAAAGCGTGACTTCCGTTGTTTCTTTCTTTCCGTCACGGTAATAAATGATTTTAACTTTATCACCGACTTGTTTTTCATTGTAAAGGTATTTTCTTAATTCCACGACATCATGGATTTTTTCATTATCCATTCCAACTACGACGTCAAATTCCTTCAATCCTGCTTTGGATGCTGGAGAGTTGCTTTGAACGCCTGTTATCGCAACGCCAGAAGTAACTTTCCTTGGCAGCTTTAATGTATTTTGTTGATGATATTGGGAAATTTCTTCTACAGATGCCAGGTTAACACCCAAGAAAGCACGTTTCACTTCACCAAATTCCTCTATATCATTAATAATCGGGATCACTGAATCGATTGGAATGGAAAGACCGATTCCTTCCACTGCATTTTCTGCAATCTTCATCGAATTTATTCCGATGACCTGCCCTGACATATTAACGAGTGCCCCTCCGCTGTTACCTGGATTAATCGCCGCATCGGTCTGGATGACCTCTGCATTCCAATCCACTTGTCCGTCCTCATTAATATCCACCTCTATCGTGCGCTCCAAACCGGAGATGATCCCTTGTGTGATCGACCCGGAGAATTGAAGGCCTAATGGATTACCAATGGCAATGACGGGCTCACCAGGTTTCAATTTTCCGGAGTTTCCGAATTCAGCTATGGTTTTGATTTTTTCACCATTAACGACAATGACGGCTAAATCTGTCCATGGGTCACTGCCTTGTAGTTCAGCTGGCAATTTAGTGCCATCACTTAATGTCACTTCAAGTTCATTAGCTCCTTCAATGACGTGATTATTCGTGACGATATAGGCCTTGCCCCCATCTTTCTTGTAGACGACTCCAGATCCTGTGCCGGCTTCTGCCGAACTGTCCTCGGCGTTGCTCCCTTGACCCCAGAAGTTCGTTTCCTGAATGTTAGTGATGCCGACCACTGCGTCGCTGGCTTTATCAACGGCATTGGTGACGGCACTTGTTACATCAAGAGTAAGGTTTTGCTGGGACTGCTCCGTGGTCTTTCTCTCCGTTGATTTTTCCGTTGTTATTTCGTTTTCATCGTTATTTAACAGTCCGCTTCCCGGAAAGGCTAATAAAATAAGTAAGGCCCCGATGATGGCGCCCCCCAAGCCTGCTAGAAAATAGCTTGTATGGCTTTTTTTCCGTTTATTTTGGTTCTCATCATTCTGATCATAATAACCCAAGACCGCCCCATCCTCTCATTTTAGGAATGTATTATAGCAATTCTATTGTTTGGTATCCTCCCTCAATTATACTCAATTACCGAAATTTTTCTAAAAAAATGCATGCTTAATTTAATTTAAGGGGCAACATAAAATTGACTAGTATCAGCCATTTTCCTTTTACCTATACAGTTCTAACCAAACGATACCCCTTTTAATCCGATTCGTAACTTACGAATCGAAATTTTTAAAATAAAAAAAGGAATGAACAAGGTATCCCTCATCCATTCCTTTCATTTATAATGTAACAAGTTCCGTTGGTCTTTTCGGATCAGTATCATATAAGGAAAATTGTTCACCCACGATGATCCCCTTTGTCTTTAACGTCTGTTCCACCGACATTCTTGCTAGATCCTTCATATTGTTATCAAGGCTTAAGTGGGCCAAGTAAATCCGCTTGGTCTTATCACCGGCCACTTCGCTCATTGCAAGGGCAGCGTCTTCATTACAAACATGTCCGACATCACTTAAAATCCGGCGCTTGATGCTCCATGGATATTTCCCCATCCTCAGCATGGACACATCATGGTTACTTTCGAATACATAAGCATCGGCATTTGAGATGATTCCTTTCATCCGATCGCTTACGTACCCTGTATCGGTAATAACCACAAGTTTCTTATCTTCATGATGAAAGACGTAAAACATTGGCTCTGCCGCATCATGTGAAACGCCGAAAGATTCTATATCAAGGCTGCCGAACGTTTTGACCTGTTCCATTTCAAATGTGAATTTTTGTTCGGTTGCAATTTCACCGATCGATCGCTCCATGGCATTCCATGTTTTTGCATTCGCATATATCGGGAGTTTATGTTTTCTGGCAACCACGCCAAGACCTTTAATATGGTCGCTGTGTTCATGGGTAACAAGGATACCGGATAGCTTCGACATATCACGGCCTATATCCTGAAACAATGCTTCCAGGGCTTTACCGCTTAAGCCGGCATCGACGAGGAATGATTGATCCTCCGTTTCCACGAAAAAGGCATTTCCTGTACTCCCGCTTGCGAGAACACTAAAATGCATTGTCATCTATACTCACTCCAGTATTTTTTCTTCTGTATTCAATTCAATGACCTCTCCATCAAAAGCATTCACGAAGAGATCCGTTTCGTCATCAATGACCACCCACCATGTTGGCACAAGTAAATGTGACACAGATGTCGTCTGCAGCGAATTGTAATATCCCAATTTTACATTCGTGACGTCGCTTTTGGGATCAATATCACCATTCTGATACAATGCTCCGATAGCATTTAAAGCAGATGTCAATACTTTAGGTTTATTGAATTTTTTGATCCCCTCTAAATACATCTGTTCATAGGAAACGATTTCACCCTTCTTGTTCAGATATAAAGTGACCTTCCCTTTACTATTATTATAAAACATCTTTTTATCTGCCACTTGATAGCAGGTGATGGTCTGGCTTATTTCATCATAGCTCCAAAAATGATACTCATTTCCTTTTAATATATACTCCTTCAGGAATATATCAAGGTCTGCAGCATTAATTTCCGCTTTCATTCCAACCGGTATCTTAAATGTACCCACAAGCTTCTTATCATCGATGATTTTTGCTTTTTGATTTTTCAGGTACTGTATATCTTTCTTCTCGAAAGTCTTGCTTTGGGCAATCAGGAATTGATCCGACTTTTGTTTCGGAAGTGGGGTTTCTATTGAAATCTCATCTTCTTTCAACAGTTCTTCCGTTGATGACTCCGTGAAACTTTCATATTGGGAGTCATTAATCTTTTCCAGGAATTGATAAAGAAGAAAAATATTCAAAACGAAGAAAACCATGATGAAAATCGACTTTGTATTATTCCAATCCACTTTGATCGCCTCCCGTATCTTCATCAAAAGGCACAATAAACCATTTATCGCCGATACGATAATACCAAGTGGGCTCGAGTGTAACTAGAGTTACAAGTTTGGAATCCAGGGATTTATTCAGTTTATAGCCAATCGAGATGTCCTCCACGCTTTTGAAATCGATATTATCTTTCGATTTCAGCTGATTAATTACTTCTTTACCGCTTTGTAAAGTCTTTGGCGATCCTTCTGACGGGAGGACTGAGTCAAGTGAAAAGTATGGGCGGTCATAACTATAAATTTCTTCTTTCCCCCAAATTTGCTCGATTTCTGTCATTCCAGATTCATTGAAGGTCGGATAACCATTTACGAATAAGCGGAATACCACTCGTTGTTCATTCTCCGACATATAGGCAAAGCCGTAATTGTTATTTTCCCAACCGGCATGATCATTGATGAAATCGATGCTTTTTTGCAGAAGGTCACTGGAACTGCCAAATAACTTTCTCTTTTGTGCCGGATTGATATAAGAAATTAAGTAATTCTCTTTATTGACCGTCATAAGTCTTGTTCCATCCGTATATTCCTCACCGACCGAAACCGTTTCCTGGCGAACGAACTTCGGAAAACTAAATAACGCATTTTTCAAGTTTCCAATATCCAAATAGTCAATATAATATTCAAGTTTGTTGATTTCCACTGGGTTTTCCGGGACGAACAGTGTCCTTTTGCTGTTTATCGTTTCGGCAATGTATTCAGGGTGCTTATCATAGGAACCCCTATAAAATGAATCCATGAAATTTCTTAGCTTTTTAGAGTCGACCAAACCTTGATAAATCTTCTCTTGATCGTAGGAAACAAAATAAACGGCAGATTCATTACCGCTGATATCCTTTTGTTTAATGATGATTCGATCAAACGAAAATTCAGGCACTTCCTTATCCCTTATATTCAATACCGTTTTATAAAGAGAGATGGGAATCTCATCGGAGAATTCGATTTCGATCGATCCATCTTCATGAACAAAATCGTCAAATTTCCTTTGCAGCCTTTTTACGGATACCTCTTTTAAACCGCTGAAACGCCATTGTAAAAATTCATTTTCCATTTCATTGATTTCTACCGGGCTGGAGGTCTGGAAATGCTGCCCATTTCCATGGAAAAGGATACTGACTGGTTTAATGACATCACTGACAATCTGGACATCGCTTTTAATCTTTATAAATTCCGACGATTGTTCAAATGGATCATACTCAGGCTCGTACGTCCAAATGCTCCATGTCAAAAATATGCTTGTCCCAACCAAAATAATCAGTATTATACTTTTTGCACGTTCAAAATTCATGACCAATCATCCTCTTCTTCCTGTTCGTAAGGAAGTGTAAAGAACACGGTAGTTCCTTTTCCATCCACACTTTCCGCCCATATTTTCCCGCCATGCGCCACGACCATCTCTTTTGCAATCGCTAAACCAAGCCCTGTCCCACCTAAGTTACGGGCCCTTGCTTTATCCACACGGTAGAAGCGGTCGAATATTTTATCAATGACGTTTTTCGGGATACCCACGCCTTGATCTGTAATGCTCACAATGATAAAGCCATCAGATGCCCTGACGCGGAAAGTCACTTGACCCCCTTCAGGTGAGTACTTTAATGAGTTGGAGATTACATTATAGAGAACCTGGGTGATTTTATCTTCATCAATATCCACAAAATAAGCTTCCTTCGGCAAATCACGCTTAAACGTGATGTCATCATTTTTCGACATTTCAAAACGATCGATGATGTGGTCATAGAATTTATTGAAATTCACCCAGCCTGTTTTAAGCCTATAATCTTTACTGTCCATTTTCGAAAGCTGTAACAGATCATTAACAAGCCTGATCATTCGCTCCGTTTCATTTTGGGTCACACTTAAAAACGATGGAGCGATTTCCTCGTCCTTCCATGCACCTTCAGCCAACGCCTCCAGGTAACTTCTCATCGTCGTTAGCGGAGTTCGCAGTTCATGTGATACATTGGCAACGAATTCCCTGCGTTCGCTCTCGATTTTTTCCTGCTCTGTTATATCATGCAAAACAGTGATCAAACCATTAACGAATCCCGTTTCCTTTTGAATGACCGAAAAATTCCCCCTCAAAATGAAAGGCCGATTTTTTTTGCTGTAATCAAGGATAATGGACTCTCTCTCTTCCAGTAAATCCTCAAATTTATATTCTTCTTCAAGACCCAAAACCTCAATGATCGGTTGGTTCATGACGGTTTCACTGGAGACATTCAATAATTGTGCCGCCGGTTCATTAATCAAGTTCACCCGACCGCGCCTGTCCGTTGAAATTACGCCATCCGTCATATTGGCAAGGACAGATGAAAGCTTACGCCGCTCTCCTTCTGTGCTTGATTGCGACTCTTGGAGTTTTTTGGTCAAATTATTGAAAGTGACGGCAAGCTGGCCAATTTCATCATCGCCATATACCCTGACTTTTCTGGAGAAATTCCCTTTTGCCATCACCAGGGCCTGTTTTCTCATATCAGACATGGGTCTAGTGATCGTTCGTGCGAGCAGGATCCCCAAGATGGCCGTAATGACCAAAGCGATGGCCGTACCCGTCATGAAGATGCTATTGATTTCATCCATCTGTTCAAAGACATTCTCCATCTCGGCTATTACATAGACGGCGCCAATGACCTCCCCATTTGCTTCAACGGGTGTCGAAAGGACCCAGAGCCGCCTGCCTGTTTTCTTATCGCGAAATACATCACTATCTTCTTTTCCAAAAGTGAGCGTATTCTTGATAAGGACCTCTGTCGTCTTCTTCCCTACAATATCCTGGTTACCTGGGGCTGAAGTTCCGATCACGCGTCTGCTGCGGGTGTCGATGACACGTACTTCCGAAATATCATTCGATGAATTATCCCGGTCTTTCAATATCGCATCAATTGCTTCTTCGAGGGTCGGATCTTCCTCTCCCCTCTCTTTTTCCATTTCTTCACCAATACTGTAGGTAAGCAGGTTAACGTGACCTTTTATTGATTTCGTAAAGTTTCCGACAAGATTTTCTTCCAATTCTCCAACAAAATATACCCCGATTATTTGCATCGCCACGAAAATGAGCAATACATAAATCAGAACAAATTTAAAATGAATTGAGCGAAAAAAACCAACCTTTTTCATAGAAACTACTCCTGTTCAGGGTTACGCAGGTAATAACCGACCCCTCTTCTAGTTACAATCCAGCCAGGATGGCTTGGATTGTCTTCAATCTTCTCACGAAGACGTCTGACCGTTACATCGACCGTCCGCACATCACCAAAATAATCATAGCCCCACACGGTTTGTAATAAGTGCTCCCTTGTCATGACCTGACCGATGTGCTTCGCTAAGTAATGAAGCAACTCAAATTCACGATGCGTCAATTCTATCGTATCGCCACGCTTGGATACCACATAGGCATCCGGATGGATAGTGAGCGTGCCTATCGTAATTTCCTTCGGTTCATTTTCTTGATCGGGAACCGGAACAGCTTGCTGACGTCTAAGGTTCGCCTTAACGCGGGCAATTATTTCCCGGGTACTAAATGGCTTTGTCACATAGTCGTCTGCACCAAGCTCCAATCCTAACACCTTATCTATCTCCGAGTCTTTTGCCGTTAGCATGATGATCGGGGTTTCATACTTCTTCCTTACTTCCCTGCATACTTCCATCCCATCGCGCTGCGGCAGCATGATATCAAGTAAAATCAAATCAGGTTGCCGTTCTTCCACCATTTTGAGGGCTTCATTGCCATCATAAGCACAAAAAACTTCGTAGCCCTCTTTTTTTAGATTGAATTGTAATATATCAGCAATTGGCTTTTCGTCATCCACTACCAGAATCTTTTTATCCATGTACTTATCTCCTTTTTAATAACTGAACTGAATCTATTAAAAACCGTGTCCTTATCCGGGACCTTATTCACTTTTCCTTCTGCTTGCACAAAGCTTCGCAACCTAGTTTCAGCAAAGTTACATATATATACCCAATAAAAGGGGCTGAACACCGGAATGAAAGCAAATTGTCTCTATTCTACTTTATCATTTTATAGGCATTAAATCACCTTTTTCCTATTATTCTCATCTATTAATGAAGCAGAAGAAGTCTTCGAATAATTTTCGAAGACTTCCAGCGATTACTGACTTATATAGTTTAGCGGATTAACGAGAGACCCGTTTTTATATATTTCAAAATGGAGGTGGACACCGGTCGAGTGACCTGTTGAACCCATCATGCCAATTTTCATACCTTTTTCAATCTTTTGTCCCGCTATTACATCTATTGAATCCAAATGGGCATACACTGTCTTATACCCATTATTATGATTGATCGTTATCTTATTTCCATATCCTCCGGAATTCCCGGCAGTTTCGATTATCCCATGATCTGCTGCCATTATGGTCCTGGTGGCTGGCCGTGCAATATCGATACCTTTATGAAGTTTCCCCCAGCGCTGGCCCTGCTTACTGGAAATATAGCCCCCATCTGCAGGCCATGAATATGTACCGCTGCCCTGTGAAGGTATGACCTTGGTGCCTTTTCTGGTGATTTCCGTTTTAGCTTCTTCCGTGACTTCTTTTTTTACGATCGTTTCACTGATTTTCTTTCCATTTGTTTCAGATACATTATAGGTGAACGCAAGAATCCCCTCATTCCCCATTTGTTCAGTAATGAGTTCGCCCTTTGGAAGTTCGTCATCCTCCTTCACTTTCTTTTGAAAAGGAATTCTCTCTTCCTTTAATACTTCTCTTTCTACCATTACGTTCACATAGGGGGTACGCTGGGTCACATAGAGACGCTCGCCCTCTTTAACACCTATATCCTCATCCTGTCCCGGATTCAGCTCCAGCAGTTGATCCAGGTCCATATCATGGCTAGTGGCAATGGCTTTAAGATCTTCATCTTCCTTAGCCTCATAGATCGTCGTTTCTTCCTTTCCTTCTTCTATCATGGAAAGGGTTTTATCGACACTCTTGATTTCGTCTGGATATACCATTGTCTCTTTAATCGTAACGGGAAGTGAAAATTCGATGTCCAGAATTCTGCTTCCTGGCTCTTTTAACGAATCGGCATCTTTTTCACTTTCTTTTTTACCTGATTCGTATTCAGCGTATTCCTCTTCATTTACATATAATAAAGTGATTTTCTCCAGAACGTCCTCTGCATCTTCCTTTGACGCAACATAAGCGACCGCCTGGTTATCTATGTCGATTTCATACGCCTCGGCCTTCACATTCAACTGATCCTGAATTCCCTTAACAGCCTGATCCTCTTTAACATCCTCATCGAATACCTCTTCAGGTACGAACTTCAGCTGTGTCTCCTTATCGAATGTAAAGTCAGGATAATCTTCCTGTGCTTCTTCTACCTTATCGGCTACGATGTTTTCGATTTCCGTTTCATCCGTCACACTGCCGACGAACTCATCATTAAGATAAACATGCTGTATGGTTGTAGTTTCCGGTATCCCAGCAGCAGTTACCCGATTGCCCGCAAGCACCAAAATGACGGAAACCATCAACAGGATGATTCCCTTGCCTTTTGAGCTAAACATATATTTTCCTCCTTAACGGCTCAGTCACCAATTAAGAAACTAATCAAATTTATTTGAGATTTATTAGTCCAATTTAAATATCCTGATACTTATGACTGATTTCTATAATGATTTTTATCACTCATAACTCTACCATATTAAGAAAAAAAACAAGAAACCGACTTCATAATGTAATAGAACTGTATAAATGGTGACAACTTGTACCAATAGATATGGTAATGGGGACAGTTCAATAAACTGCGGAAAAAGGAGTGGGCCTAAGCCCAGCAAGGGTAAAAGAGGGTTATATCCCGAATTGGCCGAAAATGGTATGTTACAAAACGGTTAACAATCTATTACAAGATTTCATTCAGAATCCTCTGGGCACATAACAAAAAAACGCCCTAAAGGAAAGGCGTTTATACAAGGATGGCTCAGGACGGAATCGAACCGCCGACACAAGGATTTTCAGTCCTTTGCTCTACCGACTGAGCTACTGAGCCAAATATTCTATTTTAGAATAAAAATAAAATGGCGGTCCCGACGGGAATCGAACCCGCGATCTCCTGCGTGACAGGCAGGCATGTTAACCGCTACACCACGGGACCAGTAAAGCATATATATAAAGAAGTGACCCATACGGGATTCGAACCCGTGTTACCGCCGTGAAAGGGCGGTGTCTTAACCGCTTGACCAATGGGCCGAAAAAAATGGTGAGCCATGAAGGATTCGAACCTTCGACCCTCTGATTAAAAGTCAGATGCTCTACCAACTGAGCTAATGGCTCGTTCTAATGAAATGTTTCTTTGCTGGATGTTAACTTACCATCTGCAGCTTGTTAATGGCTTGTTCTATTGTGACGACGCTTTTGATAATATCATGGTTCTTATAGTTTAGGCAATAGTTTTTTGAAATAAAATTATTTTTTTCTTATCTTTTTTATTTTCCCTATAGTTTTTATCCACATTCACTCGGTATCCCGGACCTCCCGAACGTGACATATAATGCATCGATCTTAAAAATGAAAGAAGAGCCGGCAAAAAAAGCCAGCTCCTTTTTCATGAATTACGCTAGACGCCAAGGGCTTCTCACGACATTTGTTTGGTTACGGTCAGGACCGACAGAGAAAGTGGTCAAAGGAATGCCTACCAATTGAGATACGCGCTCTACATAGTGGCGAGCGTTCTCTGGAAGCTCATCCAATGATTTGCAGCCTGTGATGTCTTCTGACCAGCCTGGCAGCTCTTCATAGACTGGTTTACATTCACCAATCGCTTTCAAAGTCGCTGGTACCTCATGAATGATTTCGCCTTTGTATTCATAGGCCACACAAATTTTGACCGTATCAAGACCTGATAATACGTCAATCGAGTTCAATGATAAATCGGTAATCCCGCTGACACGGCGAGCATGGCGAACGACAACAGCGTCAAACCAGCCTACACGGCGCGGTCTGCCTGTAGTTGTACCATATTCACGGCCAATTTCCCGGATTTGGTTACCGACTTCATCATGCAATTCTGTAGGGAAAGGACCATCGCCCACACGGCTTGTGTATGCTTTACATACTCCAACCACATGGTTGATCTTCGTAGGACCTACACCCGAACCGATTGTAACTCCACCTGCAACCGGGTTGGAAGAAGTGACGAATGGGTATGTTCCTTGATCGATATCAAGCATGACACCTTGTGCCCCTTCGAATAATACCCGTTTTCCTTCATCAAGTGCGTCATTCAATACAACGGATGTATCACAAACATATTTCTGCACTTGTTGTCCGTACTCATAGTATTCTTCCAAGATATCTTCGATTTTGAAACCTTCCGTTTCATAGAAGCGTTCGAACATACGGTTTTTTTCGACAAGATTTTGAGACAATTTTCCCTCGAAAATTTCACGGTCCAAAAGGTCTGCCATGCGGATTCCGTTACGAGCAGCTTTGTCCATATATGCAGGGCCGATTCCCTTTTTAGTCGTTCCAATTTTGTTGGCGCCTTTACGGTCTTCTTCGACTTCATCCAATTTGATATGGTAAGGAAGAATGACATGTGCACGATTCGAGATACGAAGATTATCCGTACTCACCCCATGGCTATGTAAATAAGCAAGCTCCTCTACAAGAGCTTTTGGATCAACTACCATACCGTTTCCAATGACACAAATCTTATCACTATAAAAAATCCCTGACGGAATTAAATGCAGTTTATAGGTAACGCCGTTAAATTTAATTGTATGCCCTGCATTATTCCCACCTTGATAACGAGCGATGGCTTCCGCATTCTGGGATAGAAAATCTGTTATTTTACCTTTACCTTCGTCTCCCCATTGTGTACCGACTACTACAACTGATGACATCTGAATAAAGCACCTCCAAAGGTTCACGTAATACCGATCATTAACCGGTTCTTATCAAACAAACCTATTTTATCAATAATCCAAACTGGAAGTCAATACAAAATCCGAACAATACACTTTTTAAAAAATTCTTTGTTCGTAAATATGAGAAATTTCTTTCCGGTTTTTTTAGGATTGTCAAACATTATTGTACCCTCTGATTTCTTTTTCTATTATCATTAGGGCCTTTCTTTTTCCTGAAACAGAGAAAGCCCGCCATTGCATGAATGGCAGGCAGTCCCCTATGCGCCGGGAGACATCGAATCATCATCGAAGCGGCGTTCGAGATTAACGAATTTATTATATTCTTTTACGAATGCAAGCGAAACCGTGCCCACCGGACCATTACGCTGTTTCGCTATAATGATTTCAATGATATTTTTATTCTCGGATTCTTTATCATAATAATCATCACGGTATAAGAATGCGACGATATCAGCATCTTGCTCGATACTCCCGGATTCCCGGATATCAGACATCATCGGGCGCTTATCCTGACGCTGCTCCACTCCCCGCGATAGCTGGGAAAGGGCGATGACGGGCACTTTAAGTTCACGAGCCAGCGCTTTGAGTGAACGTGAAATCTCGGATACCTCTTGCTGACGGTTGTCGCCTGAACGGCCATCGCCTTGAATTAACTGCAGGTAATCGATCAATATCATGCCAAGGCCATGTTCCTGCTTCAAACGACGGCATTTTGAACGGATTTCACCAATCCTGACACCTGGCGTATCATCGATATAAATGCCGGCATTCGACAAGCTTCCCATCGCCATCGTCAGTTTACGCCAATCCTCATCAGTTAAGGAACCTGTCCGTAAATTCTGGGCGTTGATATTCCCTTCAGCACAGAGCATACGCATAACGAGCTGCTCTGCACCCATTTCAAGACTGAAAATCGCTACATTCTCCTCCGTTTTGGTCGCAACGTTTTGGGCGATGTTCAATGCAAAAGCGGTTTTACCAACCGAAGGACGGGCACCAACTATGATGAGGTCATTACGTTGGAACCCAGCTGTCATTCGATCCAGTTCAGCAAACCCTGTCGGTATTCCCGTGACATCCCCTTTACGGGTAGTCAAAATTTCTATGTTATCGTAAGTCGCAACCAATACATCCTTAATATTTTGAAAAGACCCGGAATTCTTACGCTGGGCCACTTCCATGATCGTTTTTTCTGCTTCACCGAGCAGCTCCTCGACCTCATCCTCGCGACTGTAGCCTTCCTGAGCGATGTTCGTCGCAGTCCGGATCAAACGGCGCAGCAATGACTTCTCCTCGACGATGCGGGCATAATATTCAATATTGGCCGCGGTAGGCACCGATCCGGCCAATTCACTTAAATAAGAAACCCCGCCAACTTCTTCAAGGTTTTTTGTCGCAGCCAATTCCTCTGTCACCGTAATCAAATCGACAGCTTTTCCTTCGTCATTCAATTTAAGCATCACATTAAAGATTTTTTGATGAGAGCTTCTATAAAAATCCTCTGGAATCAAAACTTCCGATGTAACGGTCAATGAAGAGGGCTCAAGAAAAATGGCTCCAAGCACAGCCTGTTCAGCTTCTATATTTTGAGGTGGAATCCTATCCTGAAATTGTTCTATCATATCTTAAAACCTCCCATTCTAAGAGGATACCTTTTATATGTTTCTAGTAAAAAAGAAAAAAGTGAAAGGACAACGTGCCCAATCACATTTTTCGTCTATCTCTATTTTATCAATTTTTCACAGATATGAAACAGCTAAAATTAGTTAATTTCTTTCACATGCACAGTCAGTGTCGCAGTGACTTCAGGATGAAGCTTGACTGGAAGCTTTGTATGCCCTAAAGTGCGGATGCCTTCAGCAAGCTCCATTTTACGTTTATCAACCTTGATACCGTGTTTTTTCTGAAGCTCAGATGCAATTTGTTTAGTCGTGATGGAACCGAATAAACGCCCGCCCTCACCGGCTTTGGCAGATAGTTCAACCGTTAATTTCTCCAGCTGCACTTTCAATTCTTCAGCCTGCTGCAGCTCTTCTGCTGCAAGTGATTCTTCTTTATTTTTCTGTGCTTCCAAAGTTTTCACGTTTGAATTATTTGCTTCAACGGCCAATCCTTGTTTAAGCAGGAAATTATGTGCATAACCATCCGCAACATTTTTAACTTCCCCTTTTTTCCCTTTACCTTTAACGTCTTTAAGAAATATCACTTTCATTCTTTATATCCCCCTTCTAAATATTCATCAATAGCTGTTTTCAATCGACTTTCGGCTTCATCAATGGAGCATACCTGTTGAGTGGCGGCATTCGTTAGATGTCCGCCTCCATTCAACATTTCCATGATCACCTGTACATTGATATCACCAAGAGAACGCGCACTTATGCCCACCGTATCATCAGACCGCTTAGCCATTACAAAGGAAGCGACAACGCCATCCATCGTCAATAGGGTGTCCGCAGCCTGAGCAATGAGCACCTGATTATGAACCTGATCGGTTTTTGCCGCGGCAATGGCAATTCCCTTTTTATAAAAGATGACTTCTTCAATGAGCTTCGAACGTTTGATATAGGTGTCCACGTCTTCTTTTAAGAATTTCTGGACAAGTACCGTATCAGCTCCATGCGCCCTTAGATAAGAGGCAGCATCGAAAGTACGTGATCCTGTTCTTAAGGTGAAGCTTTTCGTATCGACGATGATACCTGCAAGAAGCGCCGTCGACTCCAGCATATCAATTTTTGAGCGTTTCGGCTGATATTCAAGCAGTTCCGTCACAAGTTCTGCCGTTGAAGATGCATATGGCTCCATATAGACGAGCAATGAGTTCTTGATGAACTCCTCACCCCGCCGATGATGGTCGATGACCACAACCTTATCGATTCTATTCAATAACCGCTCTTCAATCACCATGGAAGGTTTATGGGTATCGACCACAACCAGCAAGGTCTCATCCGTAATCATTTCTAATGCATCATCAGGTGTTATGAACCGGGCATACAGCTCTTCTTTATTTTTGATCTCTTCCATTAAACGAAGGACACTGCTGTCGAGCTGCTGGGTGTTTATGACAATATAGCCTTCACGTTCATTCATTTGGGCAACTTTCAAGATGCCGATCGCTGAACCGATTGCGTCCATATCCGGGTTTTTATGGCCCATGACAATGACTTTATCGCTATCAAGGACTATATCCTTCAATGCATGGGAAATCACACGGGCACGGACTCTCGTGCGTTTTTCCATCGGATTGGTTTTGCCGCCATAGAATTTCACTTTTCCATTCGCTTGCTTTATGGCCACCTGGTCACCGCCCCGCCCTAAAGCGAGATCCAAGCTGGACTGGGCAAGCGTACCTAGTTCCGGCAAGGATGATACGGCCGAGCCGACCCCGATGCTCAAGGTAAGTGGTACATTTTGCTTGGCCGTCGTTTCCCTGATTTCATCCAAAATCGAGAATTTCCCCTTTTCAAGCTGCTGAAGGATATGCTCATTAAAGACAGCGATGAATCGTTCCGAGGAAACCCGCTTAAAGAAAACGCCATTATCCCTTGCCCACTTATCGAGAAGTGAGGTAACCAAGCTATTAATGCTGCTTTTACGCTGATCATCCATACCCTGTGTCAAATCATCATAATTATCAAGAAGAATGATCGCAATTGCCGTTCGCTCATCTTCATATAATTTCTCAATTTCCACTTGCTCCGTCACATCAAAAAAGTAAAGAAGCCTTTCATCACGCTTATGGACCACCTTGAATTTCCGATCGTGGAGCGTAAGTGTCTCTGTCTCGATCTCTTGCTTGATTAACGGTACTATCGAGTCCGCAACATCGTATAGCGATCTTCCTGCCAAGGAGTCTTCACTAAAACAAGAAGCCAGGAATGGATTGGTCCATTCAATGTAATAATCCTCATTAAAGAGCATGATCCCAATCGGCATTTCCAATAACGCTTCCTCGCCCACCTTCTTTAAACGGTAGGATAAAGTCGTTATATACTCTTCTGTCTTCCGTTGCTTTTTTTCTACCATTCTTAATGTTAAATAAAATAAACCAGCAAGAATCAAAAGTCCAACAAGTGCAATAACCCAATTATAATAAGCCAGTACGCCCAAAAGTAAAACGACTGCGGCCAGCACCCCATACAATGGGGACTTAATCGAGTATTCTTTCAAATAAGATGGCATAGTTTCAGCTCCTAAAAGCATCTGTTTTACAAAAAAGTCTTCTATTCCTTTTTCTTGATTGTCTCCCTAAAAGGAAAGCCTAAATCTATTATACCTAAAAATCGGACGGCCGTCGTTATAATCGGAATCGGCAGAAGCAAAGAAAAAACCACAATTAAAACAGGTATCGCCTTAACCCATGACTTAACATGAGCGATATAGAATATCAGGGAATATCCTTGTAATAAAATGAAGAACTGCAGTATGAAAAATAGGTTCGTTATGGCCATATATACAAAACTGTTCTTGTCCGTATTCACAAAAAGAGCAAGAAGCATCGTAATTAAATAATACCATAAAAGGCTTTTCGGGAGTCGCAGATCCCGAAAATGAGGCCATTTTAACGCCTTATCACTGAACCTTTTCACAATGGGATGCGCTGCAAAGAAAATCAATAAAACCATGATGACGGACATCAAGACGAACAAACTTGGCATCAGCGTGTTCATCATATCGATCGATTCATACATCCGCTTTTGGACTTGTTCCGTCGGTGCCTGTCCAAAAGAATCCATGATGCCGATTGTATTTTCAAGGGACTCCTCGGCCATGTTCATCGATTCCTCTATGTAATTAACATCCGTTATCAACACTGAAGCTGCATATATTAATAAAATGCCTCCCAGGAAGACAAGGACTGCGCTTATGAACATAGGTGCCATCGGTTTGTCCTTTTTCAAAAAATAGCCGATCGCAATTCCCGTTGCCCCCATGAGCAAGGTCAGCGGAACAGACAATATCGTCCCAATGAGGATCGACAATAACGAGGCTACAAATAAGTAACCAAGGCTCCACGATAACTTTTGTTTGATTGTGACCAGTATGAATGGAATGGGTAAAAAGAAAGTAGTGAAAATACCCAATAGTGGGATTTGAATGGTGATGAACAATAAAATGCAATATAGTGCCAGAAGTGCTCCGCCCTCGGCAATTCGTCTCCCGCTATTCATCTTTATTTCACCCCCTGTTATGATTGATGTCTTATCTCCATCTTTATATTGTATCCGTTACGGCCAGGATATTTCAAACATCACAGTCTTTTTTGGGATATGATTATTTTTTCTGAGGAAAACACCCGGATAAATTTCTTCTGAAATAAAAAAAACGCCATTCAGCGGTTTACAGGCATAAGTGACAACTTATTAAAAAAGGCACATTAAGGATTGCTCCTCAATGTGCCAATTTATTATTCACCAGATACATATGGTAGTAATGCCATAGTACGTGAGCGTTTAATAGCAATCGTTAATTTACGTTGATATTTAGCGCTTGTGCCAGTTACACGACGTGGTAAAATTTTACCGCGTTCTGAGACGAATTTTTTAAGAAGATCTACATCTTTGTAATCGATTTTAGTGATTCCGTTAGATGTGAAATAACAAACCTTTTTACGCTTACCGCGTCCTTTACGTCCACCCATTGCCATAATAAATTTCCCTCCCTGCATTTTGAATTTTCATTTCAAACGGCTGTTTAAAATGGAAGATCGTCATCTGAAATGTCGATTGTCTTTCCGTCATTTGCAAATGGATCATCATCTACACGAGTGTAGTTGTTATTGCTCCGTTGATTCTGATTAGGATTTTGTCCATACGAATTGTTGTCATTTCCGTTATTATTGCCATAACTTCTTTGACCCCCACCGTAAGAACCGCCTTCATTTCTTTCACCCGCTGAACTGCTTCGTGGTTCAAGGAATTGAACACTCTCAGCCAGAATCTCCGTCACATATACGCGTTTGCCGTCTTGTCCTTCATAATTACGTGTTTGGACACGTCCATCCACGCCAGCTAAACTGCCCTTTTTCAAGAAGTTAGCTACATTTTCTGCCGGTTTACGCCAAACTACACAGTTAATGAAATCCGCTTCACGTTCACCTTGCTGATTCGTAAAACTACGGTTCACAGCTAAAGTAAAGGTAGCTACGGGAACTCCATTAGGTGTATATCGTAATTCAGGATCTTTAGTTAAGCGTCCTACCAAAACTACGCGATTCATCATCAGAATCAACCCCTAGGTTTCAAGCTTGTTTCATGTGAAACAAGATTAGAATTTATATTAAATATCGAATTATACTTCTTCTCTAGTAGCCATGTGGCGAATAATGTCTTCACTGATTTTAGCTAGACGATCGAATTCTTGAATCGCAGCACTTTCAGCGTTAACTTTAAGAAGCATGTAGTAACCATCACGGAAATCATTGATTTCATATGCAAGACGGCGTTTACCCCATTCTTTTGCTTCTACTTCCGCACCATTATCAGAAAGGATTGTGTTGAAACGTTCAACTAAAGCTTTTTTAGCTTCTTCCTCAATGTTTGGACGGATGATATACATAATTTCGTATTTTCTCATCACTGTCACCTCCTTTTGGTCTAAGCGGCCCAATTGGGCAAGGAGCAATTATTTATAATTACTCACAAGATAAAATTATAGCATAGTTAAAGAGGCTTTGCAACGAACGGTTCGACTTATTACAATTAAATGTAATCTAATGATTTAAGTCTTAAAAAAAGACCCTACATATGGAATGGTAGGGTCTTTGATTCTTATACGTTGAAACGGAAATGGATAACATCGCCATCGTTAACGATGTATTCTTTTCCTTCCAAACGAACTTTACCCGCTTCTTTTGCGGCACCATGACTGCCCGCTTCAAGTAAATCGGTATAAGATACCGTTTCGGCACGGATGAAACCGCGTTCGAAGTCCGTGTGAATGACGCCGGCACATTGAGGGGCTTTCATTCCTTTGCGGAATGTCCAAGCCCGCACTTCCTGTACACCAGCTGTAAAGTATGTTGCCAATCCAAGCAGATTATAAGAAGCACGGATCAACTGATCTAGACCTGACTCCTCGATGCCAAGTTCAGATAGGAACATTTCCTTTTCTTCACCTTCAAGCTCTGCAATTTCTTCTTCGATTTTGGCACAAATCACGATTACTTCGGCATTTTCCTTAGCGGCATATTCACGAACTTGCTGTACATATTCATTATCGTCAGCATTCGCCACTTCTTCTTCGCTCACGTTCGCCACGTAAAGCGTCGGCTTAGCTGTAAGTAAATGCATGCCCTTCACAATTTTTTGCTGTTCTTCGGTAAACTCGACGGAACGTGCAGGCTTTTCATCTTCCAATGCTTCTTTTAAAGCCACAAGGATTTCATGTTCTGCTACAGCGGCTTTATCTTTTTGCTTGGCCATTTTTCCGACACGGTCGATGCGTTTGACAACAGATTCCAAATCGGCAAGGATCAATTCAAGATTGATGACCTCGATATCATCGATTGGATTTACTTTTCCGGAAACATGGGTAATGTTATCGTCTGCAAAGCAACGGACGACTTGACAAATTGCATCCACTTGACGGATATGAGAAAGGAATTTATTACCTAATCCTTCTCCTTTACTTGCTCCTTTTACGATCCCGGCGATATCCGTGAATTCAAATGCTGTCGGAACCGTTTTTTTCGGTTTTACCAATTCAGTCAATTTTTGCAGACGGTGATCTGGCACTTCCACAATCCCAACATTCGGGTCGATCGTACAGAAAGGATAGTTGGCAGATTCCGCACCTGCCTGAGTTATTGCATTAAATAAAGTGGATTTACCTACGTTAGGCAAACCGACTATACCAGCTGTTAAAGCCATTTATATTTCACTCCTTCAAGATGATTCGTACATATGGGAAAAGGACTGATCTTCTATAAAGACCATCCAATTACCTAAACCTTTCCCAATTATAGATTTCGCTTCCTAAAAAGACAAGTAAATCATGAGAAACGCCGGACTACTTTCACTCCCCAAAAAAAAGCATGATCACCCCTCATGCTTTTGCAGAACTTTTTTCATTTTCTTCGCGAATTCACGTCGAGGCAGCATCACGCTATGACCGCATCCTTCACATTTTATCCGGATATCCATTCCGAGCCGTATAATTCTCCACTTATTCACTCCACAGGGATGTGGTTTCTTCATTTCCACAATATCCTTAAGTGCAAATTCCTTTTCTTCCATAATCATGGGCCCCCAATTCCTATGACTCGCTGCCATTGTACGTAGATTTAATCCCACTTGCATCAAGCGCAGCACTTATTTCTTTTCTTAATATCCTACTGATTTCAATGTGATGCATCGGCTTTGTTTCCGCTTTAATCCGAAAGACGATTTCTTCAGGACTGATTTTTTCAATTCCCAAAAATTCAGGAGCTTTGATCAAGGCTTCGTATTTGCCTTCCATACTGTTTAAAAGATCAATCAGCACCTTCTCAGCACGCTCGGTCGATCCATCGTTAGGTATGGTCACATCAACTATTGCCACACTATTTAAAATGGAATAATTCGTAACCTGGATGATGCTGCCGTTGGGTATGAAGTGCAATTCACCTGCACCGCTTTTAATTTTCGTCGTACGAAGCCCGATTTCAATGACTTCCCCTTCAAAAGTATTGATTTTAATATAATCCCCAACCGAGAACTGATCTTCAAAGATAACGAAAAACCCGGTAATTATATCCTTGACTAAACTTTGTGCGCCAAATCCAATGGCCAAACCGAGAACACCCGCACCTGCGAGTAATGGCATTACATGAAGACCAAGAATCTCCAGAATCATCAACAAGGCAATGAAATTGATGACATAGGTAATGATATTTTCCAGCAATTTAATGAGTGTCGCTTCCCTGCGTTCCGTTACCCGAATGGGACTTCTTAAACGTGCTTTGAAAAATTTATTCAGAATAGTCTTTCCTATTGTAATAATAATACGCGATAACAGCAGAACAAGGAAGATTTTAATAATGCCCTCGCCCATCAGCAGCCATATCTTTTCATCCAATATCTCTTTTGCAACGTTATCATAAATGCGATCCATATTTTCCTCCTGCCTAATGCAAATAACAGCAAAACTATTATATCTTCGACGTATTCCTCTACCCTCCATGCATGGAGGTAACCATGAAATAGAGAGATTTTCTCTATTTTATCAATAAATAATGGTTTCTGTACAAAAAAATTATGGGTATATAGTTAATAGAATTTAGAAATTTTTTCCCGAACATTCAAATGATTATTTACTAGAAAGTATAGATGAAAGCAATTGGTAGAGGATAACGTCGATTCATATCCCCTTCACCTGTTTGCATGTTTTACAAAAAATTCCCTCACCCATCATGTTAAATACCGTATATTTTCCTCTTTTTATCCGTATACTGTAATACCAAATAAAGTAAAGGAGTTGAGCCGATGAATCTGAATTCTAGTCTATTTAATAATAATAAAAATAGATTAAGTCGCATCCTGCATGAAGATACGGATGCATCCAAACAAATTTCCCAGGAATTAATCAACCTCCTCCCAACAGGAAAGCTTCAACCAATCGTCATCGTCTGCATAGGCACAGACCGTTCCACAGGCGATTCACTCGGACCACTTGTCGGCACTCTGCTTAGTGAAAAGGCTGAAAACAGTTCTTCTTCATTCCATGTTTATGGTACTCTGGATGACCCTATACATGCGATGAATTTACAGGAAAAATTAAATGAAATTAAAAAGCTGCATGCCAATGCCTTTATAGTCGGAATCGATGCTTGCTTGGGGAAAATGAAAAGCGTCGGCATCGTTCAGATCGGCCAGGGACCAGTTAAGCCGGGTGCCGGGGTCAATAAAGATCTTCCTTCCGTCGGAAATGCCCATATTACAGGAATCGTGAATGTAAGTGGATTCATGGAGTTCATGGTCTTGCAGAACACGCGTCTTAATCTTGTGCTAAAAATGGCCAAAACCATTGCCGAGGGGATTTATGAAGCACAAAATCATTATCCAATAAAACCTTCCATCACTCCTTTCACATGGTCATTCAAGCAAGAAAAAACCCTTTGATCGGTTTTTTCATAAAAAAGAAGGAAGGGGCCAGCCCCTTCCTTCTTTTTTATACATAATACATGAAAGTAACCAGAATGGCAGTGATCATTATGCCCGGAAGCAGATTCGCCACCCTGATTTTGGTGACACCGATAATATTCAAACCAATCGCCAAAATCATGACTCCACCAGTTGCCGTCATTTCCAATATGAAGGAATCCATTAATGCAGATGGGATCATCGTATTGATCTGCCTTGAAAAAACCGCCAGGAATCCCTCATAAAGAATGATCGGAAATGCTGAAAAAAGTACCCCTATGCCTAGCGTGCTGGCGAGGACAAGTGCTGTGAATCCATCGATTATCGCTTTTGTTATCAAAACGTCATGATCATTCCGGATACCACTATCCAGGGCACCGATAATGGCCATCGCCCCAATCCCAAATATGAGCGTAGCCGTTACAAACCCCTGAGATATCGAGGTTCCTTCCTTCGCTTTCATCCTGCGTTCAATCCAATTGCCTAAAGAATTAAGCCTGCCCTCAAGATTCATCCATTCACCGAGGACCGCCCCGCCGACAATACTTAAAATGACAACAAGGAAATTATCACTTTTAAACCCCATCTGCAAACCTAAAACCATCACGGCTAAACCGATACCGCTCATGACCGTTTCTTTAATCTTTTCAGGTATACGTTGTAAAAACCTTCCTAAAATCGAGCCGATTAAAATGCAGGCACCATTCACCAAAGCCCCTAATAATACCATCTCATCCACCTAATTTTCTGCATAAGTCTTCATGATCTTTTCATAAGGGGATCTAAGAGGAAAGGTTCTCTTGATCAATCAAGTTCAAAATTCTCTCTAAATCTTCTTTTGAAAAGAATTCTATTTCTATTTTTCCTTTTTTCTTGCTTTGTTTTATCGTTACACTCGTTCCTAGTCTTTCACGCAGACTTGTCTCCCTTTGCTTTATGAAGATATCTTTTTTCTCTTGTTTCTTAGGTTTGGTTTCACGTGAAACGGTATCATTCAATTGATGTATATACTGCTCTAGCTGTCTGACATTCATACCTTCCTTGAGGATTTTATCCGCTACCGGCTTGAGCATCTCTTTTTTCTTTAAACCCAGCAATGCCCGGCCATGTCCCATGGAAATTTCCCCATCGGAGATATATCTCCTAATTCCTTCAGGCAAAGATAGTAATCTAACATGGTTGGCAATATGGGGTCGGCTTTTTCCCAGCCGGTTGGCCAGCTGCTCCTGGGTGAATTCCAATTTATCAAGAAGCGTTTGATAAGCGGCAGCCTCCTCGATCGGATTCAAATCTTCCCGTTGCAGGTTTTCCAAAATGGCCAGTTCCATCATCTGCTGTTCACTCAATTCCCTCACAACGACTGGAACTGTCTCTAAGCCAGCTTCCTTGGCAGCACGATAACGCCTTTCCCCAGCCACGATTTCATATCCCTTAATACTTTTCCGGGCAATAATCGGCTGTAATATCCCATGCTCCATGATGGATTGCTTTAATTCCTCTATAGCTTCTAGCCGAAAGCTCTTTCGGGGCTGATAAGGATTTGGCCTTAATTCCCTTAATTTGATTTCGCGCACGATTTCATCTTTACTGATCTCCCCACTGTTGAAAAGTAGTGCGTTAAGTCCTTTGCCAAGCCCTTTAGCCATTTGATACCACTTCCTTTGCCAATTCTAGATAGACCTCCGCCCCTCGTGACTTTGGATCATATATAATTATCGGTTCTCCATGGCTCGGTGCTTCACTCAAACGGACATTGCGGGGAATGATGGTTTGGTAGACTTTATCCTGAAAGTATTTTTTGACTTCTTCTATGACCTGGAGACCTAAATTTGTTCTTGCGTCCAACATCGTCAATAGCACACCCTCGATTTTCAAATCATGGTTCAAATGCTTTTGGACGAGGCGGACCGTATTCAATAGTTGACTCAAACCCTCCAATGCATAATATTCACATTGTACCGGGATCAAAACAGCATCGGCGGCCGTTAAGGCATTAAGCGTCAGCAAACCCAATGATGGAGGACAGTCAATCACAATGTAATCATACTGGCTTTGCACCTCTTCTAACGCCCTTTTTAATCGGACTTCCCTTGAGATGGTTGGAACAAGTTCAATTTCTGCACCCGCAAGTTGAATTGTCGCAGGTATAGCATATAGGTTTTCTACCTTTGTTTCCATGATAACGGTACTGGCCTCAACATCATCAACCAATACATCATAAATACATTGTTCCACATCTGCTTTGTCAATACCTGCTCCGCTTGTCGCATTTCCCTGCGGGTCAATATCGACCATTAAGACTTTCTGTCCAATGTATGCAAGACAAGCACTTAAACTGACAGAAGTTGTCGTTTTTCCAACACCGCCCTTTTGATTGGCAATGGCGAGAATCTTACCCACGAATTCACCCGCTTTCAACTATCTTCATGAAGCTATATCTATTGATTTTTACCGTGAATCCAATTATTTCTTTCTATTTTATCATGAATGTTACTGGAAGAAATCGTTTTCTGAAATTCCTCTTAAAATTTGAAATACATCTAAAAGCATTAAAAATCCAGGAAAAGTTGAATGTTTTAAAAGTGGAAAATGCCAGTTTTGGAGAGAAAATAAAAAAAGCTTGGTAATCGGAGACTACCAAGCGGGCTAAGGATGGGGAATCAAGTTTTTTTCTTGGGTATTTTAATCGTGAACTGATAATACTCTTCGAATTCTTCTTCCTCTGCATCCAGATTTATTCCATTGTCTGTAACCATACTGAGTGATTGGCGGATGGTATTCACGGCAATCCTCATGTCTTTACTAAACGCTTTTCGCTTAGGTTTCGGCTTCTGCACAGTACCCGTTAAGAGCTTGACGACCTGCTCTTCGGTCTGCTTGACGTTTAACCCTTTTTCGATGATTTCCAAAAGCAGTTTTAACTGCTTTTCAGGACTCTTTAACGGTATCAACGAGCGGGCATGGCGTTCCGTAATTTGCTTTTGAAGAAGTGCATCCTGAACCTCCTGCGGCAGCTTAAGCAGCCGCAGCTTATTCGCCACGGTAGATTGACCGATTCCCAGTCTTTGTGCCAGGGCTTCTTGGGTTAAACTATGCAGCTCCAATAGTTTTCCGTAAGCCAAAGCTTCTTCAATCGGTGTCAGTTCTTCACGCTGAAGGTTTTCTATCAGCGCAACCGAAGCCGTTTCTGTATCGGTGAAATCTTTGATTATAGCAGGTGCCAATTCCCAGCCAAGCTTTTGCATGGCCCGGAAACGACGCTCACCTGCAATGATTTCATATTTTCCCTGACCATAAGCCCTTACTACAATTGGTTGAATGATCCCATGTGTATGGATCGTTTGAGCCAATTCGGCAATTTTATCGTCATTAAAAACGGTCCTTGGTTGAAATCGATTAGGCACAATGTCAGAAATGGAAATTTTTCTTATTTCTTCATTATTATTGCTAGGTGTCTCCATCTCTAGTTGCTCTTCTTCTTTTTCGCCAAACCCAAAGAACCGCGAAAAAGGATGCTTCATCTTCCTACACCACCTTTTAAAACTCCCAAATAACATATTCTCTATTTAAAGGACAAGTCCTGCATACATTTCCCGACATGGTTATACATATGGCCCTTCACTGTAAAAAACATGTCGACTGGCGCCATCAAGGCAATAATGAGGGTCGACGGCCAGTTTTTATAAATATCGGCCGGCTTTCCCAAAATTATTTCCCTGAATCAGCTAGCTAAGGGCACACGTCTTAACCTGTACCGAAAATGCCTTCTTGTTGGCAAATGCAGTATTAAGTGAAAATAATAAGGTCATACATTTATAGTAAAAGAAAATAAGGGCAAGTACCAGCCATATATATCTGAATCCTCTGCTCTTACTATGAAATCATACTCATCGTACAGAGGTTATTCAATAGGCTGCTTATTCGGTGTCCCTGGTTTTCTTGGGTATTTTTTAGGAGTCTTCTTCACTTTTTTTACAGTAATGATGTTTCTTTCACTATTTTCCTCTGGCAATGTGAAAGGATGAATTTCTTCGATTTCTCCGCCTAATGTAAAAATGGCCTTCTTCCCTGTATCCATTTCATCTTGTGCACTAGCCGCTTTCATGGCAATGAACGTCCCATCCAGTTTAACAAGCGGCAAACATAGTTCACTTAAAACCGACATCCTGGCTACCGCCCTCGCCATGACAATATCATAGGATTCACGATGCTCCGGTTTTTGGGCGAAGGTTTCCGCCCGGTCATGATAAAAAGATACTCCCTTTAATTGCAATGAATCCGCAAGGTGATTCAAAAAAGAAATTCGCTTATTCAAGGAATCCACAATCGAGACGTGGATATCAGGGAAACAAATCTTCAATGGAATACTCGGAAATCCAGCTCCAGCCCCAACATCGCAAATTCGATAGGATTCGTTAAAGTCAAAATAGAAGGCTGCACTGATTGAATCATAAAAATGCTTAAGATAAACTTCTTCTTTATCTGTGATGGCTGTTAAGTTCATCTTTTCGTTCCATTCCACCAATAATCGATAATATGTGTCAAACTGATCAAGCTGGTGAGGAGAAAGCTCGATCCCTTTCTCCAGCAGTGCTTGTTGGAACTGTTCAATATTCATGTTTTTTCAATCCTTTTCGGGTATTTCCGTTACTGAGACACTCTGGCAATCTTACCTTGTTCCAAATAAACAAGCAGAATGGAAACATCAGCGGGATTCACACCGGAAATTCTTGAAGCCTGAGCTACTGATAGCGGGTGGACCTGCTTTAATTTTTGACGTGCTTCCGTTGCAAGACCAGAAATTGCATCATAATCGATATTCTCTGGAATCTTTTTGTTCTCCATTTTTTTCAGGCGATCGACTTGCTGCAAGGATTTTTCGATATATCCTTCATACTTGATCTGGATTTCGACCTGTTCCGTCACTTCTTCACTCAGTTCGACATCACTTGGCGCCAACTTCTGAATATGGGAATAATCCATTTCAGGCCTTTTCAATAAATCGGAGGCACGGATTCCATCCTTTAACTCACTGCCGCCACTTGCAGTAATGACTTCTTGCACCTCTTTGGTCGGCTTGATGAAGTTTGATTTCAATCGTTGCTTTTCCATTTCAACCGCTTCTTTTTTCATAAGGAAACGTTTGTAGCGTTCTTCTTTGATCATTCCGATATTGAATCCAATTTCCGTTAAGCGTAGATCGGCATTATCATGACGCAATAATAAACGATATTCTGCACGTGAAGTCAGCAATCGGTATGGTTCATTCGTGCCTTTCGTTACAAGGTCATCAATGAGAACACCAATATAGGCATCCGAACGGCTTAAAATCAGTTCTTCCTTACCCATTGCATTCAATCCTGCATTAATACCGGCCATCAATCCTTGTCCTGCTGCTTCTTCATAGCCGGATGTCCCGTTGATTTGTCCAGCAGTATATAGATTTTTGATTTTCTTCGTTTCAAGTGTAGGCCATAGCTGCGTAGGAACGATGGCATCATATTCAATTGCATATCCAGCACGCATCATTTCCGCTTTTTCAAGTCCCGGAATTGTTTGCAGGATTTTCACTTGCACATCTTCAGGTAGACTGGTGGATAAACCTTGCACATAAACTTCCTTTGTATTGCGACCTTCAGGTTCCAAGAAGATTTGATGCCGTGGTTTATCATTAAAACGAACGACTTTATCTTCTATCGATGGACAATAACGCGGTCCGGTTCCTTTAATCATTCCGGAATACATTGGTGAACGGTGTAGATTCTCATCAATGAGCTGATGTGTACCCTCATTCGTATACGTTAACCAGCATGGCAATTGATCCGTTATGAACTTTGTTGTTTCATAAGAAAAGGCACGAGGCACTTCATCGCCAGGCTGAATTTCCGTTTTGCTGTAGTCTATAGAAGAACTATTCACACGTGGAGGCGTTCCTGTTTTAAAACGGACCAAATCAAATCCTAACTGCTCCAAGTGTTCGGAAAGCCTGATGGAAGGCTGCTGATTATTAGGGCCGCTTGAATATTTCAGTTCCCCTAAAATGATTTCACCGCGTAAATATGTTCCCGTCGTGATTACGACAGTTTTCGCACGATACACCGCACCTGTTTTAGTGATGACACCCGTACATACGTCGTTTTCAACAATTAATTCCTCTACCATTCCTTGAATCAATGTCAAATTTTCTTGGTCTTCTATCGTCTTTTTCATTTCTTGCTGATAAAGAAATTTATCTGCCTGCGCCCGCAAAGCACGAACGGCCGGACCTTTTGCCGTATTGAGCATCCTCATTTGAATATGGGTCTTGTCGATATTTCTTCCCATTTCCCCGCCTAAAGCGTCAATTTCCCTAACGACTATCCCTTTTGCCGGCCCGCCGACGGAGGGATTGCATGGCATAAAGGCGACCATATCCAAGTTAATGGTGATCATCAACGTTTTAGCTCCGACTCTTGCAGCTGCAAGGCCTGCTTCACTGCCAGCATGACCGGCACCAATAACAATGACATCATAGCTACCTGCTTCGTATTGCATATCCTTTTCCTCCTTTTACGTTTATTTTCCTAAACAAAATTGAGAGAACAATTGGTTGATCAAATTATCCTGAACGCTTTCGCCAATGATTTCTCCAAGTAACTCCCATGCTTTCGTGAAATCGATTTGAACCAAATCAACCGGTGTACCCATTTCAATAGCATCAATTGCATCTTCGATTGCCTGTAATGCCTGTCCCAGCAAAGCTATATGCCTTGCATTGGAAACATAGGTCAGGTCTCCCGTTTCTAAAGAACCTTCGAAAAATAAAGAAGCGATCGCTTCTTCCAATTCATCGACCCCTCGATCTTCCAGTAATGAAGTCGTAACAACTTTATGGGATGCCGCCTTTTCATTAACCTTTGCCATATCGATTTTTTGTGGAAGGTCTGTTTTATTGATGATAACGATAACATCCATTCCCTCAACCGCTTGGAATAGTTTCTCATCTTCAGTAGTGAAATCATCGGAATAGTTCAATACAAGCAATATTAAATCCGCTTCTTTTAATACTGCACGAGACCGTTCAACTCCAATTCGTTCAACGATATCTTCCGTTTCGCGAATTCCTGCTGTATCGACAAGTTTAAGCGGTACACCGCGAACATTGACATACTCTTCAATAACATCACGTGTTGTACCTGGAATATCGGTGACGATCGCTTTGTTTTCATGAACTAAGCTGTTAAGCAATGAAGATTTTCCGACATTAGGACGACCTATGATAACGGTCGCAAGCCCATCCCGAAGGATTTTCCCCTGTTGGGCCGTGTGAAGCAGTTTCTCTATTTCATTCTTCACATAACTGCCTTTTTCCAAAAATAAACGATGCGTCATTTCTTCGACATCATCATATTCCGGATAATCTATATTTACCTCGACTTGAGCGAGGGTCTGTAAAATTTCCTGACGCAGATTTTGGATTAATTTCGAAAGCCGTCCTTCCATTTGACCTAATGCAACATTCATGGCTTTATCCGTTTTGGCACGGATTAAATCCATAACGGCCTCAGCTTGGGAAAGATCGATCCTGCCATTCAAAAAGGCCCGTTTCGTAAATTCACCAGGTTCCGCTAAACGAGCACCTTGTGAGAGAATAAGCTGCAGTACCCGATTGACCGAAACGATTCCACCGTGACAATTTATTTCAACTACATCTTCCCTTGTAAATGTCTTTGGACCCATCATGACCGAAACCATGACTTCCTCTATGATTTCACCTGTTTTAGGCTGGATAAGGTGGCCATAATGAATCGTATGTGATTTCACTTCAAGCAATCCTTTTCCACCTGGTCCTTTAAAGATCCTATCGGCTATTTCTATGGCCTCATCACCGCTGATTCTAACGATGGCGATTGCCCCTTCCCCTAAGGGAGTAGAGATAGCGGTGATTGTATCGAATTCCATGCTTTCACCTCTTATATATTGATGGTTCTATTTTTTTTCTGATAATAAAATCGTCGAATCCCTAAATTACTACAATACCACAGTATATTCATGAAAAAAAGTAGATACTCCTTCCTTCCAAGAGTTATCCACACGCCATTAATCCATATTCTGTAACAACCATTTTAACTTATCCACATGTGAATAACAAATATCGCACGCTTCATTTTCTTCCATCCCCTTTACGGATCAAGAAAATATAAAAAGTTTGTCACTTATTGTTGAATGGAAAATTCGCAAAAAAAATATTCGACATACAATGCCTAAAAAAAAGAACCCCTGCTTAAAAGCAGAAGGTTCATTTAAGTGGAGTAATGACCAAGTGACGATATGGCTCCGTCCCACTTGAGGTTGTTTTTATTTTTGGATAATCCAGGAGAGCATTATGGATGACCTTACGTTCATAGGATGGCATCGGCTCCAATGAAACAGCTTTACCTGTTTTCGTGGCTTTATTTGCCATTCTTTCAGCCAATTGGATTAAGGTGTCATTGCGACGGCTTCGATAATCTTCTGCATCTACGGTAATATTCAAAAACTGCTTCGAATATCGATTAGCTACCAGCTGTGCTAAATACTGAAGTGAATTTAGTGTTTGACCCCTTTTTCCAATCAATAATGCAATTTTATCACCTGATAAATGGAATGTTACGTTCTTACCTTTACGGGTGACATCTATTTGTGCATTGACTTCCATTTCGACGCAGACATCCTTCAAAAATCCAAGTGTCTCTTCAATGGGATCCGGAGGCAATGTAACATGGACGATTGCCTTCCTTGCACCAAATAAACCAAAAAACCCTTTTTTGCCTTCATCTTCTACTTCAATTTCCACGCGATCCTTAGTGCTGTTCAATTGAGCTAAAGCTAAATTTACTGCTTCTTCGACAGATTGTCCTGTAGCAGTCACTTTTTTCACTTTTTCTTTGCCCCTCCCGCGTTTTCCGCAGCTGCTTTTCTAAGATCCGGACCTTTGATGAAATATGTTTGCACGATACCAAAGATGTTACCAACTACCCAGTAAAGAGAAAGAGCAGCGGGGAAATTAATAGCAAATACAACAATCATGATTGGCATGATGTAAAGCATCATCGTCATTTGTGCAGCCATTTGTGGGTTGGAGTTCATTCCAACCATGGACATCTTTTGTTGGATGAAAGTCGTGATACCTGCAACGACCGGTAAAATATAATAAGGATCCGGGGAACCTAAATCAAACCAAAGAAAACTATGTAAAGCAATTTCTTCCGTACGGCTGATTGCATGGTAAAATCCGATCAAAATCGGCATTTGCACCAATATCGGCAAACATCCCGCCAATGGATTCACATTATATTTCGAAAATAGAGCCATTGTTTCTTGCTGTAGTTTTTGTTGTGTGGCAGCATCTTTTGAGCTGTATTTAGCTTGAAGTTCTTTCATTTCAGGCTGAATGGCCTGCATGGCTTTCGAGCTTTTCACCTGTTTGATCATTAATGGAAGTAATGCCAGGCGAATGATTAGTGTAACGCCGATGATTCCCAAACCATAGTTCTCGCCGAATGCTTCAGAAAGCCAGATGATCAGGGCTGATAATGGATAGACAATGTATGAATTCCAAAAACCTTCACTATCCGCAGTAATAGGTTCTTTAATTTCCGTACACCCTGCCAACAGCATCATTATCGAGGCTAGTCCAATAATGAGTAATATTCGTTTTTTCAACCTTAATTTCCTCCTAACTGCAATCAATCTTTTTTGAAACAATTGTGAACTGTTTATTAGAAGATTTCAAGGAAAAGTAATCCACATTTACCACAGTTACAATCGGAATTTTCTATGTCATCTTACTCAAGTAACCATATGATACGAGGATTAAGGGGACTTTATTGTTTTTTCATTTTAAAGTTTAGTGATTTAGAACGCTTCAGGACATGTATCAAGCTGCTTTTCACCTGGAAAAAGTCCATCTCCGCCGCTGGTTTTCGAGCAATCACAATATAATCCTTACCCTCTTCTATATCTTCTTTCAATTCCAAAAACGCTTGCCGTATGTATCTTTTGATTTGGTTCCTTACAACGGCGTTCCCGATTTTTTTACTGACAGAAAGGCCGATCCTAAAATGATCCTGACCCGGCTTTTCAAGGACATAGACAACGAATTGCCGATTAGCAGAAGATTCACCTTTTTTAAACACAAGCTGAAATTCATCCTCTTTCTTAATCCTTAACTTTTTTTTCATTTTTACACCTTCATTACATGAATTGAGTCTCAGTAAATCCCTTATTTTGCGAAAAAAGACCACTGAGACTTTTCAGTGGTCTATGCAGATAATACTTTTCTGCCCTTACGGCGACGTGCAGCGATTACTCTACGTCCGTTTTTCGTGCTCATACGTGCACGGAAACCGTGAACTTTACTATGTTTGCGGTTATTCGGTTGATAAGTTCTTTTCATTATATGACACCTCCCTGAGGAATAACAGTTAAAGACAGTCTTTACAATTATATAGATGGAGGTTTCTACTTGTCAACCTCATCCATAAAAAATTTCTTTTTTTAATGCTCAATGTCCAGTAGGCCTTTTTTTACTACCTAGCCTATTGTAAATGATTTTGCCCCGAACTGATATAGAAATTTTTGGGGAAAGGGAAATTTCCATCATTTTATCCATGAGCACGAATATGAGATTCGCAAGTAATCCTCCTTTCCGACACAACATTCGACAAATTATAAGAATGAACCTGAATCACTTTCGATCTTTCCCCATGGAGGTCTTCCGGCTTGAACACCTGGTTCATATCAAATTAATTCGAGCCTATAATCACCGTCTGTGGATAAAATTCGACATGTTTTTTTCTATCCACATCTCATTTTAGAGACTTTTGCACATAACAATGGCCTGTGGAAAAGTTTTTCCCACAAGCTCGGTAAGTTGTGGATAAAGTTTTCTAACCCATTGCAAGACGCCTGAATTTCTGATATTATATTTGTGTTTTCACTCTGAATAACTTTATCAACAGGTAACGTTTATCCACAGACTGTGAATAACTTGTGGATAGTTTATCCGACCTGTGTATATTAATCTGTCCACAGATGGTGGATATTGTCGAAAACCCTTTTTTCTTCTTTATTATATATTTCTTAAAATACCTGTTGATGAATAAACATTCAAATCTACACTGGCTCACCAGATGTAGTCTGTACAAAGGTTGTACAGCGCAAGATATAGTTTTGGGCACTTCACATTACACAACACAAAAATTCCTTAATACAGCTCACCGAACCTTTGCTGTCAAAATTAATATGAAGACGGCAATCGATGAGTTTATTTGTGCCTATACATTTAAATAAAATGATTAAAATTTTTTTTGCAAAGGAGGGATAAGTTTGGATAACATCGATAGCCTCTGGAACCAGGCGCTCGGAAAAATCGAAAAGAAAATCAGTAAACCAAGCTTTGAAACTTGGCTTAAATCAACCAAGGCTTATTTACTGCAAGGTGATACATTAACAGTCACCGCTCCCAATGAATTTGCCAGGGATTGGCTTGAAGAACGCTATTCCCATCTTATTTCCGATGTATTGTTTGAACTTACCGGTGAGGAATTGGAAGCAAAATTCATCATTCCCCCCAATCAAGAAGATGATGATTTTGCCGTTCCTGTTCAGCCTAAAAAGATAAAAAAACAGGATAAAGAGCATGCTGCATTTCCACAGCATATGCTTAATGCGAAAAATACATTCGATACATTTGTCATCGGCTCCGGCAATCGTTTTGCCCATGCCGCGTCTCTCGCTGTCGCAGAAGCTCCGGCCAAAGCCTATAATCCCTTATTCATATACGGGGGCGTCGGCCTTGGAAAAACTCATTTAATGCATGCAATCGGGCATTATGTTCTAGAGCATAATCCGAATGCGAAGGTCGTTTATTTATCGTCTGAAAAGTTCACGAATGAATTCATCAACTCGATCCGGGACAATAAAGCTGGGGAATTCCGTGATAGATACCGAAGCGTGGATGTTTTATTAATTGATGATATTCAATTTCTTGCGGGAAAAGAACAAACTCAAGAAGAGTTTTTCCATACATTCAATGCGCTACATGAAGAAAGCAAACAGATCGTCATCTCGAGTGACCGCCCGCCAAAAGAGATACCTACACTAGAGGATCGCCTCCGTTCAAGGTTTGAGTGGGGCTTGATCACGGATATCACGCCGCCTGATCTGGAAACGCGGATTGCCATATTGCGTAAAAAGGCAAAAGCTGAGGGTCTTGATATCCCGAACGAAGTCATGCTCTATATAGCCAACCAAATCGATTCCAATATTCGTGAGCTTGAGGGTGCACTTATTCGTGTCGTCGCTTATTCTTCATTGATCAATAAAGATATAAATGCCGATTTGGCAGCTGAAGCATTAAAAGACATCATTCCTAGCTCAAAACCTAAAATAATCACCATCTTGGAAATCCAGAAGACGGTCGGTGAACATTATAGTGTCAAACTTGAGGATTTCAAGGCGAAAAAACGGACTAAATCCGTGGCCTTTCCAAGACAGATTGCCATGTATCTTTCCAGGGAATTGACGGACTCATCCCTGCCCAAGATAGGTGATGAATTTGGAGGCCGCGATCATACGACCGTCATCCATGCGCATGAAAAAATCTCCAAGCTCATGCAAACGGACACCCAGCTTCAACGTCAGGTTAAAGAAATCCAGGACCAGCTGAGGGTATAATGGATTCTGGATAATGTGAATAACTGGCGACTACTTACACACAGTCTGTCCACATGTGGATAGACTGTTTTTCCTTAGGTTGAGTGGACTTATCCACATATCAACAGGGCCTACTACTATTACTACTATCTTTTTTAATAAAAATTATTAATAAATATGCCTATTCGGCAATAAAAAAATTGGAGGATGAAACATGAGATTTATAATCCAAAGAGATCGATTAGTTCATAGTGTCCAAGAAGTAATGAAAGCAGTCACATCAAGAACGACAATTCCGATCCTAACAGGGATAAAGATAAGCGTTACTAGTGAGGGGGTCACTCTAACAGGTAGTGATTCAGATATTTCCATCCAATCATTCATTCCCGCTGAGGTTGACGGAGATGAAATTGTTGAAGTTAAAAGCAGCGGCGGTATTGTCCTGAATGCCCGTTTTTTCAGTGAAATTGTCAAAAAGCTGCCGATGGATACTGTAGAAATTGAAGTGGAGAATAACTTTCAAACGATTATTCGCTCGGGAAAAGCTGAATTTAATCTTAATGGACTGGATCCTGAGGAATATCCGCATCTTCCGATCATTGCAGAAGAAAATATTTTCAAACTTCCAACGGACCTTTTAAAGACCCTTATCCGCCAAACTGGCTTTGCAGTGTCCACGTCAGAAACACGCCCCATCTTAACAGGTGTAAACTTGAAGGTTCAAGATGACGAATTGACCTGTATTGCAACAGATAGTCATAGGCTTGCAATGAGAACAGCCAAAATAGAAAATAAAATTAACGGGACCTATAGCGTTGTCATCCCAGGTAAAAGTCTGAATGAGTTAAGTAAAATCCTTGATGATACAAATGAACTCATTGAAATCGTCATTACCGAAAACCAAGTACTTTTCAAAGCTGAAAATTTATTATTCTTCTCAAGACTTCTTGAAGGCAATTATCCCGATACATCACGATTGATTCCATCAGATAGCAAAACCGATGTGACTGTTCACACCAAGGATTTCCTTCAAGCGATCGACAGGGCTTCTTTATTGGCGAGAGAAGGAAGAAATAATGTCGTTAAATTGACAACCCTGGAAGGCCGTATAATCGAAGTCTCTTCCAATACTCCTGAAATTGGTAAAGTAATTGAGGAAGTTCAGGCAGAAGCCATTGAAGGTGAAGACCTGAAGATCTCATTCAGTGCCAAATTTGTAATGGATGCTCTAAAGGCATTGGAAGGTTTCGATATAAAAATTAATTTCACAGGTGCAATGCGTCCGTTTGTCATTCGTCCGCTACATGACGATTCCATGCTGCAATTAATTCTCCCGGTAAGAACTTACTAAGCTAAAATAATATTTCAAAAAAATTAAAGGCTTGTGTAGCAGGTCTTTAATTTTTTTATATTTAAAGATAGATTTCCAAAGGGTTTTTGGCGTTTTTTAAATGCTGTACGGAACGCTGAATCGCTAAAAATAAGAACTGAAAAAGCTATACTTTGTCTTAATGGGATTAATTTAGTAAAATGAAATATTAAAGACTACTTAGAAAAGAGTGAGGCATGAAATGGACTCCATAAAAATCAATACTGAATATATTACGCTAGGACAATTCCTGAAATTGGCCGATTTAATCCAAAGCGGCGGAATGGCGAAATGGTTCTTAAGTGAATACGAGGTTTACATTAATGGCGAATTAGACGTGAGAAGAGGCAGAAAATTAAGATCAGGTGATAAAATAGAGATTCCTGGATTTGGCACCTACACAATTACAAGCTAAAACATAAGGGAAGAGCGGAATATGTATATTGAAAATATAAGTTTGAAAAATTACCGCAACTATACCGAATTGAATCTGACTTTTGAGAATAAAGTCAATGTAATCCTCGGCGAAAATGCTCAAGGAAAAACAAACGTCATGGAATCTATTTTCGTTTTAGCAATGGCAAAATCTCATCGCACCTCAAATGATAAAGAACTTATTCGCTGGGATGAAGAGTATGCTAAAATAGAGGGAAGAGTTAGAAAGAGAAATACCTCAATACCACTTGAGCTGACCATTTCAAAAAAAGGGAAAAAGGCGAAGTGCAACCATATTGAACAAAGAAAGTTGAGTCAATATGTCGGAAATATGAATGTGGTCATGTTTGCGCCTGAGGATCTAAACCTTGTAAAGGGAAGTCCTCTAGTCAGACGCCGTTTTATAGATATGGAAATTGGCCAGGTTTCTCCCGTATACCTTCATGATATGAGCCAATATCATAAAATACTTCAACAAAGAAATCATTACTTAAAGCTTCTGCAGACCCGGAAACAAACGGATACGACGATGCTTGACGTGCTGACCGACCAATTTATTCGGTATGCAGCGAAAATTGTCGAAAGAAGATACGAGTTTCTTTTAAAGCTCCAGCAATGGGCAGAGCCGATTCATTCGGGGATCTCCAGAAATCTAGAAGTATTGAAAATCCAATATAAACCGTCGCTTGATGTATCAGAATCTATGGATTTGACGAAAATGATAGAAGTATACACAGAAAAATTTGATAAAATAAAAACAAGGGAAATTGAACGGGGTGTAACACTGGTAGGTCCTCATCGTGACGACCTGGTTTTTTTTGTGAATGACCGTGATGTCCAGACATACGGTTCACAAGGACAACAGCGCACAACGGCCCTGTCTTTGAAACTTGCCGAAATTGAGCTGATCCATGAAGAAATCGGCGAGTATCCCATTTTATTATTGGATGATGTGTTATCGGAACTTGACGATTTCCGTCAATCCCATTTACTGAATACGATACAAGGGAAAGTGCAAACATTCGTGACGACACCCTCCGTTGATGGAATCGATCATCAAACCCTAAGAGAAGCGTCCACCTTTTATGTTAGTCAAGGAAGTATAAAAAAGGTTAAATGATGAGGTGAATGTATGTATCTCCATATTGGTGAAGACATTCTTGTGAAAACGGACGATGTCATAGCCATTTTAGATAAGAAGCTGCTCCAGGCCTCTCCAATCATGAGTGAATTTTTGGAGAAAAAATCTGATGTAACTTCCCATTTAGCAAAAAACTCGGTTAAATCGATTGTAGTGACGGACAAACAGGTATATTATTCACCGCTTGCGTCGTCCACTTTGAAAAAGCGTTCACTGCAGCCATCGCTCTTAATCGATGATATAGATATTCTTTGAATTGTAGCTAAACGTTATAATTACTCCTTAAAATTGATAATGCCAAAAGAAAAGTGTAGGTGATACGTATGACAATGGAACAAAAAGAAGTACAAGCTCAGGCATACGATGAGAATCAGATACAGGTTTTAGAAGGCTTAGAAGCAGTTCGTAAACGTCCGGGGATGTATATCGGCACTACCTCTGCAAAAGGACTTCACCATCTTGTTTGGGAAATTGTCGATAATAGTATTGATGAGGCACTAGCCGGTTTCTGTACGGAAATCAAAGTGACGATCGAAGAAGACAATAGCATAACCGTAGTCGATAATGGTCGGGGAATTCCTGTGGGGATCCATGAAAAAATGGGACGCCCAGCTGTAGAAGTAATCATGACGGTCCTTCATGCGGGCGGTAAATTTGGCGGCGGAGGTTATAAGGTCTCCGGCGGTCTGCATGGTGTGGGGGCATCAGTAGTTAATGCCTTATCCACGGTATTGGAAGTTTACGTTCATCGTGAAGGTAAAATCCATTATCAGCAATTTAACCGCGGTATCCCAAAAGAAGATTTGAAAATCATCGGGGAAACCGATCATACCGGAACGACTGTACACTTCATTCCTGATGGTGAAATCTTCACGGATACCCTGGAATATGACTTCGATACATTAGCCACACGAATCCGTGAGCTTGCATTCCTGAATAAAGGGTTGAAGCTGATCATTGAAGATAAACGTGAAGAAGAAGAAAAAATCAGGGAGTTCCACTATGAGGGCGGTATCAAATCTTATGTTGAGCATTTGAACCGTTCTAAAGAGGTATTGCATGAGGAACCGATTTTCATGGAAGGCGAGAAAGATGGAATTTCCGTTGAATTGGCTTTGCAATATAATGACAGCTATATCAGTAATGTCTTTTCTTTTGCCAATAATATCCATACCTATGAAGGCGGTACACATGAATCAGGATTCAAGACTGCTTTGACCCGTGTCATCAATGATTATGCACGGAAAAATGGTCTTTTAAAAGAAGCTGATGCCAATTTCTCAGGTGAAGATGTCCGGGAAGGTTTAACGGCAATCATTTCGATTAAGCATCCTGATCCACAATTTGAAGGTCAGACGAAAACCAAACTCGGAAACTCTGAGGTAAGAACGGTTACTGATTCCATTCTTTCGGAACGACTTGATGCCTTCTTATACGAAAATCCTGCCGTGGCCCGAAAAATTGTAGATAAAGGGCAAATGGCAGCGCGAGCCCGATTGGCAGCGAAGAAAGCACGTGAATTGACCCGGAGGAAAAGTGCTTTGGAAGTATCGAATCTACCAGGTAAATTGGCAGATTGTTCTTCTAAGGACCCGAGTATCAGCGAATTATACATCGTTGAAGGAAACTCTGCGGGAGGATCGGCAAAACAAGGGCGGGACCGCCATTTCCAAGCTATCTTGCCGCTAAGGGGTAAAATCCTTAATGTTGAAAAAGCGCGATTGGACAGAATCCTGCATAATGAAGAAATAGGTACGATCATCACAGCACTTGGAACAGGGATTGGTGATGAATTCAATACTGAAAAAGCTAGATACCATAAAATTGTTATCATGACCGATGCGGATGTGGATGGTGCCCATATCAGAACACTGATGTTGACATTCTTCTACCGGTATATGCGAAAAATCATCGAGTATGGATATATATATATTGCTCAGCCGCCACTTTTCAAGATTCAGCAAGGGAAAAAAGTGGATTATGCTTATAATGACCGCGAGCTTGAAGAAATCATGGCAAGTTTGCCAAGTACTCCAAAGCCTAACCTGCAGCGTTATAAAGGGCTGGGGGAAATGAATCCGGAGCAATTGTGGGAAACGACCATGAACCCAGAAACGAGAACGCTGCTTCAAGTCAGTTTGAAAGATGCCGCCGAGGCAGATGAAACTTTCGAGATGCTGATGGGCGACAAGGTGGAACCGCGACGTAACTTCATTGAAGAAAATGCAATTTATGTAAAAAATCTTGATATCTGATTTTTGACAGGATGCTTTTTACATCCTGTTCTTTACATAGTGCATGAACAGTTAAAATTAAATGAGATATAAGCTTTTATTAGGAGGTTGGCTCCATGTCAGAAAATGAAAGATCAGGTGTTAAAGAAATAAATATAAGTACCGAGATGCGGACATCGTTTTTGGATTATGCGATGAGCGTTATCGTGTCGCGGGCTTTACCTGATGTAAGGGACGGTTTGAAACCGGTACACCGAAGAATTCTTTATGCAATGAACGATCTTGGAATGACTTCGGATAAACCATTTAAGAAATCAGCCCGTATTGTCGGGGAAGTTATCGGTAAATATCACCCGCATGGTGATTCGGCAGTATATGAAACGATGGTACGGATGGCGCAACCTTTTAACTATCGCTATATGCTTGTAGATGGACATGGGAATTTCGGTTCGGTCGATGGTGACCAAGCTGCCGCAATGAGGTACACCGAAGCGAGAATGTCGAAAATCTCGATGGAGTTACTCCGGGACTTAAATAAAGATACGGTCAATTTCCAGGATAACTACGATGGTTCAGAAAGAGAACCAGCCGTCATGCCTGCCCGTTTCCCGAACTTGTTGGTGAATGGTTCATCAGGAATAGCGGTAGGAATGGCAACCAATATTCCGCCCCATCAATTAGGTGAGGTAATTGACGGCGTATTGGCTTTAAGCAAGAATCCTGAGATTACAATTCCAGAGTTGATGGAATATATTCCTGGTCCGGACTTTCCGACAGCTGGTTTGATTTTAGGGAGAAGCGGAATCAGAAAGGCCTATGAAACCGGTAAAGGGTCAATCATTCAACGGGCGAAAGTCGAGATTGAAGAGAAACCGAATGGTAAACAGGTAATCCTTGTTAAGGAAATCCCTTATCAAGTGAATAAAGCAAGATTGATTGAAAAAATAGCAGAACTTGCCCGAGATAAGAAAATCGAAGGCATCACCGACTTACGGGATGAATCGGATCGCAATGGCATGCGTATTGTCATGGAGCTTCGAAAGGATGTTAATGCGAATGTCCTTTTAAACAACCTGTATAAGCATACCGCGATGCAGACCACCTTCGGAATCAATCTGCTTGCTTTGGTGGACGGTCAGCCAAAGGTGCTGAATTTAAAACAATGCCTGCGCTACTACTTGGAGCATCAGCAGGTAGTCATACGGCGCAGGACTGAATTTGAACTGCGGAAAGCGGAGGCCCGTGCCCATATTTTAGAAGGTTTGCGTATTGCACTTGATAATTTGGATGCAGTCATTTCGTTGATCCGCAGTTCCCAAACGACAGATATTGCCCGTGAAGGCTTAATGACACAATTCTCACTTTCCGAAAAACAGGCGCAAGCTATCCTGGATATGCGTTTACAGCGCTTGACAGGTCTGGAACGTGAAAAAATCGAAGATGAATATCAGGCATTAATGGCTATAATTGCAGAATATAAAGCAATTCTTGCTGATGAGGAAAAGGTTCTTGAAATTATCCGTGAAGAGCTTCTTGAAATTAAAGAACGTTTTGATGATAAACGGAGAACTGAAATCACATTAGCCGGCTTTGAAAGCCTGGAAGATGAAGATTTAATCCCAGAGGAAAATATAATCGTGACACTTACGCATAACGGTTATATTAAACGCTTGCCTGCAACCACATACCGCAGTCAAAAACGCGGGGGGCGCGGAATACAGGGTATGGGAACGAATACAGATGACTTTGTCGGTCACTTGTTAACCACTTCGACTCATGACACTCTATTATTCTTCACCAACAAAGGTAAAGTCTATCGTTCAAAAGGATATGAAATACCTGAATATGGCAGGACGGCAAAAGGATTGCCGCTTATCAACTTGTTGGAAGTCGATAAAGGCGAGTGGGTCAACGCAATCATACCTGTGAAGGAATTTGCGGACGATTGGTATTTATTCTTCACGACCAGACATGGTATATCAAAGCGTACACCTTTATCGTCTTTTGCAAATATCCGTAATAACGGTTTAATTGCCCTAGGTTTACGTGAAGATGATGAATTGATCTCTGTCCGACTTACGAATGGAGAGAAACAGATCATAATTGGAACGAAGTCCGGAATGATGATTCGTTTCCCTGAGACGGATGTACGGACAATGGGACGTACTGCAGCAGGAGTAAAAGGGATTTCCTTAGGGACGAATGATGAAGTTGTCGGAATGGAAATTCTTGAAGATGATGAAGAAGTCCTGATCGTTACGAAAAACGGTTATGGAAAAAGGACCTCTGCGGAAGAATACCGTATTCAAAGCCGTGGAGGCAAAGGAATAAAAACATGTAATGTCACTGAGAAAAATGGTGAACTTATAGCCGTGAAAACAGTTACGGGTGAAGATGAAGATTTGATGCTGATTACAGCAGCTGGTGTATTGATCCGAATGGAAGTCGAAGGCATTTCTAAAACGGGCCGTAATACACAGGGTGTTAAGCTCATCCGACTCGAATCCGCAGATAATGAATATGTTTCTACGGTGGCCATCGTAGGAAGGGAAGAAGAAGAAGAAAAAGACATGGATATAGAGGCTGTAACAACTCTAGATCCGGATTCTGATCCTGAACCTACTGTAAATGAAGAAAATGAAGAAACTGAAAAAGATACGGAAGAATAATCTTTTCCTAAAAAAGGGGTTCGGAATTAAAATTCCGAACCCCTTTTGAAATTCCCTTTGATTATTTTTAAAACAATGAGAAAGCGGGAGTATCTGCAGGCAACGTTCAAATTGTATAAACCGTAAAAAAACTGTAGACCCAGCAATAAAGCTGGGTTTTTTTTGCATTAGCTCGGTTTCAAAGTGATATCAGAGTGTTCGGGTTTGGGTAAAAAGACTCGTTTGCCTCGAAGGGATTTCCTGATAAATTGCTTTTTTTTAGGTATTTGATCGATCATAAAAAAATAGTTTTCACCATGTTTTTCAAGTAAACTGATACTCATTAATACTTCCGAGGTGAAACGTTTTGCTAGTGAAAACTCACTATTTAATTGAAGGCTGCAGCATCTCTAAAGAGATTAGAGGTCTTTCGAACCGCCCCATAATGTATGAAAAAACAATATTGACCACGCGATTAATTGAGGCATTGCAAGCTTTTTTAATAACAGAGGTAAGCGTTGAAAAAACTTTGATTGATGGAAAGAAATTTTTGCCGAAAGAAGTAATCGATCCAGAATTGCAAGAAAGGGGAAAGTCATCGGATTTTACTGATTTGTATCTTAAGTCAGTACAAACATATAAACGATTATTTAAAAATTGGCAGGCGGGCAGTAAAGTCGAAGTGGCCATGATCCGTTTAATCATGATCCCCCCTTATGGACAAGGCTTTAGAGGAACCAGAAAACATTTTGATGCTGCACCACTATTGCAATAAAGAAGAATATGTATTTCATCATGCTATTTCCATTGGATTGATAGGAGGATATATTGCATTTAAAATGAAATGCAATAGGGCTGATGTCTATCAAGCTGCAATTGGCGGATGTCTGGCAGATTGCGGGATGGCAAAGCTGCCACCAAGATTATTAAATAAAAGGGAAAGCCTGACGGCAGATGATTATAAGGAGATACATGCCCATCCCATTTTCAGCTACAAGATGATAAAGGATAGTTCCATCATTAAGGATAGTGTGAAGGTAGCCGTTCTAGAGCATCATGGAAGGTTAGATGGAACGGGTTATCCCAACAAAGCCCATGAACTTATTTTCAAAAATCATTGCTGTTGCAGATGTATTTCACGCCATGACTTCCGAAAGGGCATATAGAAAGAAACAGTCACCGTTTAAGGTATTGGAAATGATCTTCCATGATGACTTTGGTAAATTTGATATTGCGGTAGTTAAAACCTTGTTATCAAGCTACGCTAATTTTTCCATAGGAAGCCGGGTCAAACAAGACCGGTCGTAAAGGTGATGGATAGTGGGCAAAAATATCAATTTAGGGATTAATCGTGAATTATATATAGAAGAAATACTATAATGTTTAAAGAAAAATTCCACTCTTGAAATGTAAGCTTTTTCTTCTTGATCAGGGGTAAAGTCATAGTATTTGAAATCTATGAATGGATGTATATTATTTATTTTAAAATAACTATTGCTTTTATTCCTGATACTAGATATAATAACTAAGTCGACAGCGAAAGAATAAAGTCGTTGACAAGAAATAATATAGATGATATATTATTAAAGTCGCTTACGAAGTAACGACGATAAATCGCTCTTTGAAAACTGAACAGAACAAAGCGCCAACGTTAAATTTTAAGTGAGCACACACTATCAAAAAAGCAAATGAGCAAGTCAAACATTTCTTCGGAGAGTTTGATCCTGGCTCAGGACGAACGCTGGCGGCGTGCCTAATACATGCAAGTCGAGC
>NZ_JBWCCL010000011.1:0-177894 GCF_056279465.1 Peribacillus sp. TE19612
GGAGACCCCGCAGGCCCGCCGAGGAGGCTCCCCGACCGCCCGCGGAAAGCGAGTGCCTGAAGTGGAAATCTAAATTTTACACCGCCTCAAAAAAAACTCTGGACAAAAGGATTTCTATCTTTTAAAACAAAGTAGATTGGAACGGAAGGTACGAGACTCCTGCAGGAAAAGCGTGGCAAGGGGAGACCCCGCAGGCGCAAAGAGCGCCGAGGGGCACCTGGAACGCCCGCGGAAAGCGAGTGCCTGAAGTGGAAATCAACGTTGAACTATAAAATATATCCTTGTTTTAAATGAGGCCATTCCAAACTCCCTTTTCGACATACGGTACATCATGTTTCGGCACATCCATCTTTGGATGTGTTTTTTCATTTGCTTCCACACACTCAGTATTTCCTTAATTATCCTTTTCTCATCAAAAAGGTTCTCTTTAGCTCCTTTAAAACTCACTTGTTATTACAGCCATTTTTCGGTTATGCCATTTGGCTTTATCCGATCGATTTATTTATGGTAGAAGCACCCGGGAATACAGGAAAGTGCACTTTCTAAAGGTGACTTGCTTAATGAAAGATTTCTCAGCGCTAACGGAAGAATTCACCCCGATGATCCATCATATTATCCGCTCACTTTCCATCTATAAAAATAAGGAAGAATATTTTCAAGTAGGGTTGATCGCTTTATGGGAGTCATTACGGAATTTCAATGAAGAATACGGACAATTCTCCAACTATGCCTATACGGTAATCAAAGGCAAAATTCTGAACGAATTAAAGCATCATCATAAATATGAAATCCGTACCGAACCCTTTGATTCCTTCCTATTAGAGATGATTAAAGATCCTTTTTCAATGCATGAAGAGGCCTTTGCCATCGATAATGTATTAACCTACACGGAAGGATTGACACTGAATCAGCAACGCTGGCTTTTACAGACATACCTTGAAAATAAAACCGTGACTGAAATCGCTGAGATATATCAAGTTACTGCTGCAGCCGTCAAATCATGGAGAAAGTCCGCCTTAAATAAATTAAGGAAACAATTGATTTTTCCAATATAAATAATTTGGGGTGGCTCAATCATGAGCCACCCCAAATTATACATCCATCAACTTCTCGCTTCTTCTAAATACGTATAAATTATCACACCGTTATGTTGAGCATTCCCCCGAAAATGTTTAAAGTCATCCCTATTGACAAGAACCTCACGAAAAGCTAAAAATTCTTCTTTTGTTATCCGGAACTCTTCCATTTCCCGATTTGCCAATTTATCGAGTACTTCTTTTGCTTCCTCTGCATTCATATATTATCCTCCTTAATTATCGAATGTTCCATCATTTTCAGACAGGAGAAATTCCGTTTTCATTTTAACATAAGCTTGCCACTTAATATAAATTAGAATTTTTTGTTGCCCACTCACTACATTATTCTTTACGAATGCTTTAAAATAGTGCAAACTGTATATTAAAATATCATAATGTAAAATGATTGGCATTTTTTGTACATATAATTACATACTGGTACGCATAACTGCGTTTGCAAGATATACCAAATTATGCCACATTTTCACAACGCTCCATTACAAGAATCGTACCTCCTTTTAAAAGTTTAGCTTACTGTACCGACATAAGAGATAACTAATTCTCTTACTAGCACTTCCCACGTCAAAATCTAAACGGCAAGATGTTCGAATAATCCAATTACTCCATTGTTACTTTTTGATCATTGGAAACAAAATGGGAAAGGATGATTACCATGAAGAAAGCGGAAGTTGGAAATATCATTGAATTTAGAGAAGGCTTAAAAGGAATCGTCGAGAAAGTGAACGAGAACTCAGTAATCGTGGACGTCACGTATATGGAAAATTATCGTGATTTGGAGCTTGAACAAAAAACAGTCGTAAACCATAAAAATTATAAAATCATAGGATAATTCAATTTATCAAACGGGATGGTTACTAGATGACCATTCCGTTTTTCACTTTTTAGCAATCTTCCCATTCGATTCCCCCGCTTTTTGTAACCATTCCCATTTCACGCCGTCTAATTCATTAAAGGGCAAAGCACCTGTATGTGATGCAGGAATAACCAGTTTGAAATTTCTATCAGAAAGATGAGGGAAACACATGACTTGTTGGACACGTTATATTGGCAGTGTCGCATTCGCCGCTTTTCTGCTGACTGGCTGCGGTACGGCCACAGACGAAAATGCAGATGAGCCACAGGAAGATTCAATAAAAGAGGAGAACGGAGGCAATACTTCTCAAAGAGGCAACCGTAATAACCGAAGCGATAACAAAATAAGACTGATGGAGCAAAACCTGCAGTATACAATGAACGGGGAAGCAAAAGAAAAAACAGCATTCCTAAAAAAAAGCGATAATCAACCGTTCAGCCTCTATGTTTTGCAACAATTCAAGCTAAGTGCCGAAGAACCAGGAAAAGATATTGTGTTCCTGATTGAAGATGACTCCATTTATATGAGAATCGAATTGTTGAAGGCCGATGTCAGTTGGGATGAGGTGGAAGAAAATGTTCAAGCCCAGCTGAAAAGCATTTCAGAAACGATTAGGGATCCTTCACTCGATATCGAGAGCGGCACAGGATTTGAAGTGGAAAGTGGGGATGATGTCATCACTTCCATTTTGCTCAAGGATGAAAAAGCACCCGTCCGCTTAACTATGTTCACGAAAAAAGATAAAGATTACCGGGATGCTTTTCTAGAGATGGCTAAGACGCTGATGAAAGGGTGACCATTGATTTCCCCCCTGGTACGGAGGGCTAGGGGTCAGGCCCCCCGTTCTCCATTACTCCTTGCCCGCCTTGCTCTTCCAGACCAGCACTAAAAAAAGGAGGCTTATGTATCCAAAAACCGGATAAATATATCCTAGTAACCTTCCATATCCGAATTCACTAATGATTAAAGCTATTAAAAAGATCACGGCTATGATCAGCATGCTTGGCAATTTAATATAACTGCTGATTTGCCTCTGTAAGCCATATATGTTTCCGATGACCGAAGTGAATATCTCGCCGTATATCACCAAAATGAACATCCAATACAACTGACTGGCCGCCGTTCTCATAATAACTGCTGAAGGAATTTCATAACGATTCACGTCAGGAAGTGTCATAAGTGAAAAATGCCCCGTCAATAAAATGATGGTCAGGAATATCCCTCCAAGAATTGCTCCATGCTTAATGACCTTCTCATCTCGAACTTCATACGCAACCGGAACCAGCACAGCCTGTGCCAAAGCCAGGTTAAAGGCTGTATAGGCAAAGGGGGACAAAATCATTTTCACGGTGATCACTTCATCCGGAACTTTTGTAAGGGTCTTAAAGAAATCCACATTACCTAAAGTCGAGAAAAAAAGAATCACGCTAAAGCAGATCATGATTGGTACAACAAACGAGTTCACAGTGAAAACACCGCGCATGCCCATCATCAGGACCAAGGATGCCAGTATGATCGTAGACCAACTTCCAATACTTTTAGGCACGCCAAGTTGTTCTTCAAAAACGGCTCCTGAACCCGAAATCATGACAGCCGTCACCCCTAACAGCATGATAAGGAAAAAGAAGTTGATGATTCCTGCTATTTTCTTGCCAAAAAGAAATTGATTGAACTCCTCATAAGAAGATGCTCTGATCCTTGCGGAAATGAGCATGATTTTCGTGCCGGTGAAAATGAAAATATAACCTGCTATTAAAATCCCGATAAAGCCATAAAAACCATAACGGGTAAAAAACTCGACAATCTCTTTTCCAGTTGCAAATCCTGCACCGACGACTGTGCCTACATAAACCGCTGCAATCTGAAAACTCCCTGACCACCTTGACAGCATACTCTCCCCTCCTCCCTACATTTATATGTAAGGAAGAGACATTTAAGACAAGCCGAGCAATATTCCTTTCGTCAGCTGTTTTTTCCCGGGTTACATTCTCTCATCGTGCAGTCTGAAACCCCCTATGCATTTCACTGTGAAGCATCATTCCGAACGCATGAAAGATTTTAAAAAAACGCTTGGAATAATCTCCAAGCGTTCAGACTGTAAACTAATTAATAAACGCACCAGTTTATTCCAGAAATTAGCTCCCTTTCCGCTGACTGTCTTTCATGCCGCATAATTGCAAGCGCCTGTGAGGTCTCGGCTAGTCAGTGATTCGGCAGGAGTATCGCAAATTTCTTCAATCCAATAATGTTTCTTTCTATAAAAAAAGTGTTCATGAAGGATAACCAAGTCTTCTTTTATAATCATGGTTCGGAGTTAGATCATTTCATAATGCTTTATCATCAACAGTGGAGAGCCATTCGTCTATCACCTTCACAACGGACTGTACAGTACCGTCAACAAACGGGGATTTTAGATTCGCAGATTCAACGAGATCAAGGAAGGACTTGCTGCCTCCAAGTTGGCACAGATTCAAATAATCCTCCCAAGCCGTTTCATCTTTTTCAGTCGACCTTTTCCAGAATTGGAAAGCACAAATCTGGGCCAATGTATAGTCGATATAATAAAAAGGTGATTGATAAATGTGGCTTTGCCGCTGCCAATACCCGCCATTCTCCAAGAATTCGTTTCCTTCATAATCACGATGCGGCAAATATTCCATCTCGATCTTACGCCAAGCCTGCTTCCTTTCAACGGGGGAGGCATTAGGATTTTCATAGACAAAATGCTGAAATTCATCAACAGCTACCCCATACGGGAGGAATATGAGGGCACCGCTTAAATGGGAAAACTTATACTTTTCCGTATCTTCCTTGAAAAATAGCTCCATCCATGGCCAAGTTAAAAATTCCATGCTCATCGAATGGATTTCACATGCTTCATATGTAGGCCAATAATACTCAGGAATGTCAAGATCACGGCTGCGATACACTTGGAATGCATGACCTGCCTCATGTGTCAAAACATCAATATCCCCTGAAGTACCGTTGAAATTAGAAAAGATGAATGGAGCTTTATAGTCTTCTATAAAAGTACAGTAGCCACCGCTTTCTTTTCCTTTTTTCGCCACAAGGTCCATCAGGTCATTATCAATCATATAGTTGAAAAACTGATTCGTTTCAGGTGATAGTTCCTGGTACATCCTTTTCCCATTATCGATGATCCACTCAGCATCGCCTTTTGGAATGGCATTACCCGTTCTGAAATGAAAATTCTCATCATAATAGTTCAGGTTCTCCAATTCAAGACGTTCCCGCTGCCGTTCCTTCAGCCGGGTGACAAGCGGTACCACTTCCTCTTTCACCTGCTTGCGGAATGCAGCAACCATATCAGCATCATAATCAGTCCTTGTCATTCGATAATACCCAAGTTTCACGAAATTCCCATAACCCAGCGCTGTCGAAATCCCAGTCCTCACCTTGACAAGTTCATCGAATATACGATCCAATTCATCCTGCTTTTCTTCAAAGAAACCGTAATATGCCTCACTTGCATTTTTCCTTAACTCACGGTCCGAGGACTCCATAAAAGGCTGAAGCTGCGCAAGTGTTAATTCTTTTCCATCAAAGTGAATTTTTGCAGAGGCAATTAATTGTGAATACTCACTTGATAATTTATTTTCTTTTTGCATTTGTGGTATGATTTCGGGCGAAAAGGTTTTGAGTTGGGCCTCTGCCAGGTCAAATAGTTGAGTTCCCCATTTCTCCTCAAGCTCCTTACGGAATTTCGAGCGAACGAGTTCATTGTAAAATTTCGAGGTCAATTCTTCCATTTCAGGGGAGAAGTCATCTAAGTAATCATTCTCCGCTTTATAAAAAACATCATTGGTATCTATGGAATGCCGGATATAGACCAAATTAAACATCGTACCTACATAATTTCGAATTCCGTTTATTTCTTCCATGGCTTTTATTTGTGCATCGGCGTTTGCAGCGTCCGTAAACTTTTCCAAAGCTTTCATGAACCGGGTTTTAATTTCATCCATTTCAGGACGTTTATATTGATACTCATTAAATTTCATATGTAGGCTCCTTTTCGAATATAAAACATTTTTTCTGTATAAACCAGAGTGACGTTATCCAATCGGATTCGTTTCCAAGAAACATTCACCATTATCTTAATGTAATTTAATTCGCCACTGCGTTATTAAAAACCTTTTTATGTCGCTAAAACAAATTCATGTTTTATCAGACATAAAAAAACAGCACCTGTAGTCAAATCAAGGTGCTGGTTCTTTAGCTAATTTTGAGCGGAATACCCAATCTTTTTAAGCAATTCAATCACGGTCGCCTTTTCATCTTGCGTAAGTACACTCATGATATCATCGATTCTTTTTTCATGCTCAGGAAAAACTCCTTCAATAAAGGCCTTTCCTTTATCGGTTATCTTTGCAAAGGTTACACGGCGATCCTCTTTACATGCTATGCGCTGCAGATATTCCTTCTGTTCAAGTTTATCCACGACATAGGTAATGCTGCCGCTAGCTAGCAGGATCTTTCCGCCTATTTGCTGAAGAGGCTGATCCCCTTTATGATAAAGCAATTCCAGTACTGCAAACTCAGTTGGATTCAAACCCTCTTCAGCTATATGTTTATTAACCACATCATTAATGGATCGATGAGCTCTAGACATCACAATGAACAGTTTCAAAGACTGTTGGATGTTATTATTCTCCATAACTTCACAACCTTAAAAATTTTTAATTAAAATATCTTGAATTAAAAGTTATTATATGACATAAAGGATTTTTTGTCAATCTGCCCTGTTAGTATGCACTATTGTTTAATCAATCATTTTGATATACTTGAAAAAAAAGCTAAAGTAGTGACAAACATGAAAACGAGGCATAAATTCACCACATATCTACTTATTGTTATTTTACCATTAATTTTTCTCTCTATCATTTATTGGATGCATTTAGAACGTTCCCTTCTAAAAGAAAGACAGGAACAAGCTGAATGGGCGGGAACGGTTTATCAAGAATACATAGATCAAGTTATAAGGGAAACGAAGGAAAACCTTGAGCTGCTTAGCCTTAGCAGTTCCGTGCTTTATATGGATGACAAAAAAACCGAACTGCTTATGAACTGGATCAAAGATACAGATTCCAGGTATGCCGGAGTATATTGGCTAAATCGCGACGGTGTTTCCATTTCGGGTACGAATAAGAATTTCCATCATTACAATTTAATCGAACAAAATGATATGGAACGTGCAGTAAAAACTCAAAAAGCAGTTGTTGCAGGAACAAAGGAGCTTTATAACGCTCATTTTAATTATTTTTCCATTTTTGCTCCCATACTGGATCAAGATAAAAAAGTGCAAGGGTTTTTATTGGCACATATCAGGCTGGATCATATGGAAAAAATATTAAAAATGCTCAGCCCAGGTCATACCTTTATATTGGAAACAAAGGACAAAACCCGAATTTTAGATATAAATGCCGAGGGATTCAATGGACATTCAACATGGGTGGATGTTCCTTTGACCGAAGTCGATTGGACACTGTCCGTCAAAGTGCCCGACAAGATTAACACAAATAACATGAATGTTTTTTTAATGTTTGTTTTTTTCACCTTCTTTATTACTCACATGATTTATATCATCATGGATGAAGTGATCGTTCGCAGGCATGCCAAAAAACAAAAATTACTAAATGAAAATCAAAAAATAGATTTTGTCGGTACATTGGCTGCAAGTACTGCACATGAAATAAAAAACCCACTTACCGGCATAAAGGGGCTAGTGCAGTTACTGGTTGAAAAACACCCTGAGGAGCAAGATCAGTTCTATTACTCTGTCATCATGAAGGAAATTGAACGGATCAATAGCATCGTCAGCGAATTTTTGATTTTAGGAAAGCCAATGGTACAAACTTTATCCTTATATGATATTCGCAGTATCATTGCTGAATTGAGACCAATAATAGAATCAGAAGCACGTCACTTCAATATTGAAGTGGAATGGAATATCATAAAGGAGCCAATCCTGGTTCATTGTACAAAGGACCAACTCAAACAAGTCATTCTCAACATTGCCAAAAACGGTTTCGAGGCCATGGAAGTTGGGAAAAAGTTAAGGATTCGTATTCACCATGAAAATGAATGGGCTAAAATCATGATCATCGATAACGGGCAAGGATTGAATGAAAAAGATATAGGGAAAGTGTTCGATCCCTTCTATACATCGAAAAAAGAAGGAACGGGATTAGGGCTATTTGTGTGTAAACGAATCATTGAATCTTTTAACGGCACCATCGAGTTTTCAAGTAAACCTCTGGTCGGTACAACCGTTACAATCAGCTTGCCGCTTATAAAAGACCGCACTTAGCAATACTTTGAAGAGTTTTCGATTTTTTCATGAAGACTAGTAACGATCCCGATTTATTTAAGGTGTCATGCATACGGTGCATGCTTCTTGAAACTATTTATGGAATAGGTAAAAATCTTAATCAGGAAGAAGGATATATACAGATGGGAAGTATCGCTGCCATTAAAACAAAACCGCAAAAACAAGATATGACTCTGAAAATCATGATCATCATAGGCATATGCCATTTAATGAATGATTCTCTTCAGGCCGTCGTACCGGCCATGTTCCCAATCCTCGAAAAATCAATGTCGCTTTCGTATACACAGCTTGGAATGATTGCATTCTGCCTGAATATCGTCTCATCGCTCCTGCAACCGGCAGTTGGGTTCTATACGGATAAAAAACCATTTCCATATGCATTGCCCATTGGGTTGACCAGTACTTTAATCGGGGTCATCATTCTCGCAATTGCCCCAAACTATACCATTATCCTTGGTGCAGTCATCCTGATGGGCTTAGGGTCGGCCATATTCCATCCTGAAGGCTCCAGGGTTGCCTACATGGCAGGCGGACCAAAGAGGGGCCTGGCACAATCCATTTATCAGGTCGGCGGGAATAGCGGGCAGGCACTTGCCCCACTCATCACAGCCATCGTACTTGTTCCATTTGGTCAGAAAGGCGCACTCTGGTTTGCCCTGGTTGCCTTAATGGCCGTTATCCTATTGCTGTATATTGCCAATTGGTATTCCCAAAAATTAATTCACTTCCAGCCAAAGAAGCTTGCTGCAAAAATAATCAATAAAGAGCGGTCCCATAAAGTGGCCAAAGCCCTGGTATTGATTTTATTCATTATCTTTGCCCGTTCCTGGTATGTATCGTGCATGACGAACTTTTATAGTTTTTATTTGATCGATCAGTATTCATTCACGATAAAAGCCGCACAATTTTTCCTATTTGCCTTTTTGGCAGCTGGTGCTGTAGGTACATTTTTCGGAGGCCCGCTTGCTGATAGATTCGGACGTAAAAACATCATTTTCTTTTCTTTCGCTGCCAGCATGCCAATAACCGCACTTTTACCATTCGTACCTCCTACAGCCGCTTTTATCTTATTATTGATAGCGGGATTCATTATCATGAGCAGTTTTTCCGTCACGGTAATATACGCACAGGAATTGGTTCCGGGAAAAGTCGGTACGATGGCAGGCTTGACAGTAGGTTTAGCCTTCGGAATGGGTGCCATTGGATCCGTTTCATTGGGAGCCATTGCAGATATAATTGGAATTGAATCCATGATTAAGCTAGTGGGATTCCTGCCATTACTGGGGATCATCAGCATATTGCTACCGTCTGATCTAACATTGAAAAAATGGTATGCAGAAGATTGATGCAAAATGGTTTTTTCCAGGAACATATTCTTTATGTCTAAATACAATGAATTATTGTTTCACCCAAAAATTCGCAAAGAAGTAACGATAAGTACCTTACAAAGGAGAAATTTATGAGTGGAGTTTTATTAGGCAGCATCCTATCTGCTATGTCTACAGGGTTTGGTGCGTTACCGATCTTGTTCATTCAAGGTTCAATCACACATCGATTCAGAGACACGCTACTGGCATTTACCGCTGGAATCATGATGGCAGCTTCGTTATTGAGCCTGATCCCGGAGTCTCTGGCCACCGGAGGGTATATTCAGCTAGTAATTGGGGTTTTTCTCGGGGTAATGACATTAACGATCATGGAACAAAACATTCCTCATATCGATCTCAGCCATACGAAAAGTGGTATTCAGTTCGATGAAAAGGCTTTGCTCATCATCACTGCCATTACACTCCATAATATTCCTGAGGGGCTTTCTGTCGGGGTCAGTTACGCCTCTGATACAGCTGATACAGGTAACTTGATCGCTTTTGCCATCGGCCTGCAAAATGCTCCGGAAGGCTTACTGGTCGCCTTGTTTTTAATTAATCAAAAAATCGGTAAACTCACAGCATTCCTCATTGCAACCTTAACCGGCACCATCGAAATAATTACGGGCTTACTGGGTTATTATTTAACCTCTTACATTGGGTTCCTGGTTCCATACGGCCTAGCTTTCGCCGCCGGGGCCATGCTTTTCATCGTTTATAAGGAACTGATTCCCGAAAGCCATGGGGATGGTAATGAACGCACATCCACCTATTCCTTTATTATCGGCCTTTTGTTCATGGTCATATTATTGGAAGTTTTATAATTGCGGGACTTCCATGGCTGGCTCCAACAAGTGAGTCAGCTCTTACTTTTTATTTATCAGTGTAATCCATTCAGAAAAATTAAGACTTCTAAACCAATCCGATGCATGAAGGACACCTTCTGGTGGCCTCCCCTCGATATATACCCCAAATCCAAAGGAAATTCCAAAGATATATTCTTGTTTATATAAGTCTTTCTTTATTTGTTTTCAGATATTATTCATTTCACCAGAAATCACACAAAGCTGATTGTCTCTTGCCTGTTAATATAAAAAGTCATGGGCATTCCATTTCCTTCTAAAAGGAAATGTCATCATTAAAGGGCTGCTGTACAATAACAACCATTTCTTCTCGCTTATTTCTCACTTCCACTGATGAATGATGTTGAAGGATCAGGTACTCATTTATAAGTTTGTCAAGCTGCTCACTTTGGCGAAGGGTATACTCATGGCCAAGTCCATACATTTTCGCCAACTCCATCATTTCCCAACGCTTCATTCGAATCTCAGAACAAATTTCCGTTGCACACCTAGAATTCATAACTACATTCACTACTCCTGCCCTTTTAAAGTTACATTATAATAAAGAAGTATTACAAAATATGCCTTATATGTAAATAGATTCGCAAAAAAAGACAAAACTTCTTAAATTGCGATATGGCTTTGTCCATCAGCAGACAGGATATGACGGAAATTCCTAAGCATAAGCATCATTTATTGATCAGGAAGATTTCATATGAAGACAGCTCCGAAAATCGCTTTGAAAGATCCCCCCCATTTGGATGCTATTATTAGTTTTCGCTTATTCAATTCGAGCAAATAATTTCTCAATGATTTAAAAAGCAGGACAGCTCCTTAAGTGAAGCAAAAATATTTATCATTGTTACAACCCTCATTTGTAATCCCAGGCTAATAATGATGGAACAAAAAAAGGAATCCGATAAAGAATCCCTAGTGAAATATTGATGCTTTCCGTTAACTTAAAAAGGTATAGAGCATCCCCTTCTACGTTACTCGAATGGCAAATAAATATGAAAGCTCGTCCCTTTTCCCACTTCGCTTTCCACTTCTATATAGCCATTGTGTTCTTCAATGATTTTATAGCTGACCATGAGCCCCAGCCCTGTTCCCCTATCCTTCGTCGTATAAAAAGGTTCACCCAATTTTTTTAGCATTTCCGTTGAAATCCCCATGCCTTTATCGGTAATTGAAATGCAAACGTATTTCTCTGAAAATCGGCTTGTTTTAATGTGAACAGACCCGCCATCCGGCATGACTTCCAATGCATTTTTGATGATATTAATGAACACTTGCTTTAACTGGTTCGCTTCACATAAAACCTTACATTCATCTTCTTCAAAGTTTGTCTCGAATTGAATATTTTCCAACAGTGCCTGAGCGGCCAGTAATTCCAGTGTCTCTCTCAATATGGTATGAACATCCTGTTTGAAAATTTTTAGCGCCTGTGGCTTTGCCAGTACCAAAAATTCCGTGATAATGGTTTCGATTCGCTTAATTTCGGATGTAATCACATGAAAATATGTGGAAAACTCCCCTTTAACACCGTCCTCAAGCAACTGGATAAAACCTTTTAAGGCTGTCATTGGGTTCCTGATTTCGTGAGCAATACCTGCCGCCAATTCACCAACGACATTTAAAGTATCCGATTTACGGATTTGTTCCTGCATCTCGAGATTTTTACTCACATCACGGAAAATGCTTAAATTCAGGTTCGAATATAAATTTTTCCTCGTCAAAAATTCAATATGCTTAACTCTTCCATCTTCGAATGTTATCGGAATGATGGAGGAGTATACCTCATGCTTATAAACATTTTCAATATGTGCATTCAAGACTGGAGCATTTTCAGGAATTTTTTCGATGAATCCCTTTACAGATAAAGAAAGCAGTTTGCGCTTCGAAATCTCCAATATTTTCTGACCCGCTTCATTAATATCCGTGAACCCTTCATGATTCCATAAAATCAGGCCGTCTAATGTTCCCTCAAAAATCTTCCTGAACTTCTTCTCACTATCCCTTAATTCCTTCTCAATCAGCCAGCGCTCACTGACATTTCGAAAGATCGTTACGTTATATCCGTCACCTTCATGTTTTTTTGCAGTCAATTCTAGCAATTTAATTTGGTTATTAGGCATTTTATAAATCAGCTCACCCCGCACCTGGGTGTCTCTTTCAAATGTTTCCATCATCTGACTAAAATGGTGATTGTTGCTGTAGACGTATTTCCAGATATAACTGCCAATCAAATTCTCCCTGCTGGATTCGAATATTTTACATGCTGAATGATTGACCCGAAAAATGATCCCGTCATCATTCCAGAATATGATTGCATCCATGGACTGGTCGAATAATTCCGCAAAAATCCGTTCGCTCGTCTCTAACTTTTTTTCTATTATATTTGATTCTGTAATTCTTCGAAGCACAGACATATATAGTTCATTTCCTACCGTTGAACTTATAGAAAAAGTAAAATGATGCAGTTCATCCCCGACCTTTATCTCTACCTCCCCTTTATAGTTCGACTCATCAAAGGCTCTTTGTATGCTCTCATCCCAATATCCCCTATAATCTGGGGAGATGAGGTCCCTCATATTCTTACCGACAATCTTTTTTTTCGGAATGCCCAAGGCATGGATAAAGGCATGGTTCACTTCCATTATTATTCCTGAACTGTCGAATAGAACGATGCTTTCTATGGCTGTATCGAAAATGTCCAAAAACATCTGTCTTGACATCCCTGTTTCCCTTGACGAAGAAACATCCAATGTCACATCCCCCAAACGATAGAACTGCTGTCCTTCGGAAAGTGATCCCATTCGTATAAACTCTATTTGCTTAAGGGCTCCGGTATGTAGCTGGATAATTTGCCTTTCACTTTCATTCGAGGTTTTTAGGGTGCTTGACACTTCCTGGTTATTTAAAGGGATGACATCGAGAAAATCAGTTATCCTCATGGACTCCAGTTGATCTTTAGGTGTTTCCAGCAGGGCACAAGCGGCATCATTAGCATAAGTGAGACGCAGTTCCTCATCAACCCTGATATAAGGCTCTGACATTGAATCGAACATATTCAGAAACCCTTCGATCTGTTTATTCAATTTTAAAATTTCCTGTTTATATTCCGTTTCATTCTCATAACCGATATTCATATTAACCCCCCTCATCAAAACCCATACCTACCCAACTTTATTCGACATCCATCTTGATTTTCCTCGGTATTTTTCGAAAATCAGCGCAAACACCTTTATCCAAAATTAACCTATATATCAAATGATAGTATATTGAATGCTGTAAAACTTAGCGTTAAGCTTAATTTAAGGTTTTTATAATAAATTTAATAAATAATGATTTAGTACAAGGTATTTAGGGAATAAGAAATAACAATGCTTTCTAGCTACCTTAAAATTTATTAAATGGAGGCAATAATGAAACAACGTGATTTTTTCTTCGATAACGCCAAGTTCATTCTCATGGCATTTGTCGTCTTTGGTCATTTGCTGAATACGTATATACATGACAGTGAAACGATATATGCTTTATATAAAACCATTTATTCCTTTCACATGCCTGCCTTTATCCTTGTTTCAGGATTCTTTGCGAAAGGTTTTTATCAAAAAGGGTATTTGGGTAAAATTACCAAAAAACTGATTTTACCCTACATCATTTTCCAATTGATATATACCATTTACTATTATTTCTTATATGAACGTTCTGCCATCACTGTAGACCTGCTTGACCCCCAATGGTCGCTATGGTTCTTGATCAGTTTATTCTGTTGGAACATCATGCTGCTTGGTTTCTCAAAGCTAAAGCCATCAGTAGGCATAGGTTTATCTTTAATAATCGCATTATTGATTGGTTATATAGACAATATTTCCAATTACCTTAGTCTCTCCAGGACATTCGTTTTTTTCCCGATGTTTTTGATCGGGTACCATTTAAGCAAGGAACATTTAAAAAAACTATTCACTCCCAAAGTTCGTTTGGCATCACTTATTGTCATGTTAGTGATTTTTATCGGTTTTTATTTAAATACCGATATTAATTATAAATGGCTGCTCGGTTCGAAACCATATGCCGAACTTGAAGATGCGACAATCGTGTCCATGTTTAAACGCCTGGGATTTTATGGATTGAGCATCATTTCAGTGTTCAGCTTCCTTTCGTTCATCCCACGCAGACAATATTTCTTTACGAATTGGGGTAAACAAACCCTTTATGTGTATCTGCTGCATGGTTTCTTCATTCGTTTCTTCCGCGAAAGCACCATACAGGAATACTTCAGCAATACAGAGAGCTTTATCATGCTCGCCGGACTCTCTTTCTTGATTACCGTGTTATTATCAAGTGAAATGATCGCTTCCATGGCACAGCCGATCATCGAATTGAAGGCGACCAAAACAAAACGATTCATGACTAAAACGAAAGACTATATTAAACAAGCTTTTTAAATAAAACGGATGAAGCATTTCCTGCTTTATCCGTTTTTTCAAATTCGATTTCTTATCCGACTTTCAAGCAGAAAAGATTCCCCTTCAATACCATAACTCATTTTTCAAATGGAGCACGCTATGGTAAAATTACTCGTTAGTGCTTGTTGGCTTAAAAAGACATGTACACGAAAGGAGCCAGGCGTTTCTTTTACGCCCTTAACATGAATATAATAATCAGTACTCTTAACGCAAAATATATCCATACATCGCTATCCATCCGATATTTAAAAGCTTACGCCCAGCCTGATTATGATGTACAGCTGGCAGAATATACGATAAAAGATCCAATTATGAACATAGTTGGTGACCTTCATTCCAAAAAACCTGATGTCATAGGGTTCAGCTGCTATATTTGGAACATCGAGGAAACAATGAAAGTCGTAGCCATGCTAAAAAAAATCAACCCGGAATTGGTCATCATTCTCGGCGGACCTGAAGTCACCTATGATGTTGGGGAATGGCTTGATCAGATTCCCGGGGCTGATTTCATCGTAATCGGTGAAGGTGAAGTCACCTTCAAGGCCCTTTTATCTGAAATTGAAGGTTCGAATGACTATAAGAAGATCGGCGGCATTGCGTATCGACAGGATGGAAAAAAAATCATCCAGCCTCAGAACGGCAAGGTTGATTTAAAATCCCTCCCTTCTCCATATCGTTTGGAGGAAGACCGCGGCGACCTATCTAAACGTGTCACCTATATCGAAACTAGCCGAGGTTGCCCGTTCAGCTGCCAATTTTGCCTTTCATCGATTGAAGTGGGTGTCAGGTATTTTGATCGTGAAAAGATTAAAGAAGATATCAGGTACCTTATGGCTAATGGTGCAAAGACCATTAAGTTCGTTGACCGAACCTTCAATATCAGCCGAAGCTATGCCATGGAGATGTTTCAATTCTTAATCGATGAGCATCTTCCCGGTGTGGTTTTCCAGTTCGAGATCACGGCGGACATCATGCGTCCGGAAGTTATCCAGTTCTTGAACGACAATGCCCCTGCAGGACTGTTCCGCTTTGAAATAGGGGTACAATCGACGAATGATCATACGAATGATCTAGTAATGAGAAGACAGAATTTCGAAAAACTGACCAGGACCGTAACCATGGTAAAAGATGGTCAGAAAATTGATCAGCATTTAGACCTTATTGCCGGTTTACCGGAAGAAGATTATCATTCTTTCCGAAAGACCTTCAATGATGTTTTCGAGCTTAGACCCGAAGAGATGCAGCTTGGTTTCTTAAAGATGCTTCGTGGAACCGGCTTACGGATACGAGCCGATGAACACCAATATATATACAGCGAACATGCTCCTTATGAAATATTGGGGAATAATGTTTTATCCTTCGATGACATTGTCCGCATTAAACAAGTTGAAGATGTACTTGAAAAATACTGGAACGATCATAGAATGGATCATACTACGGAATATCTTGTCAAAACGGTATTTCAATCACCGTTCGACTTCTTTCAAGATTTCGGTACCTATTGGGATGAACAAGGGTGGTCACGAATCGGCCATCAGCTTGAAGACTTGTTCAGACGTTTACAGCAGTTTTTGGCTTCCCGGGAATCTGCCGAACTGAAAAACATTATCGGACTCATGAAATTGGATTATTTCATGAATCAAAAATACAAACCACGTAAACCTTGGTGGGAAGCTTCATTAGATAAAAGTGGTCGGAAAGAGATATATGAATATATTCTCAATAAGCCTGAACAGCTTGGCTCCTCTTTCACCGCTTTGGCCCTAAATGAAAAAGAAATACACAAACACACGTTGCTCGAGGCACTTCCCTTTGATTTGGAAACGTATTTAGCAGAGGGAACAATCGTCGATAAACCTTCATTCATGCTTGCCTATTTTGATCCGAGTGGTAAGGGATCAACGATTTTCCCTCTTTCAAAATCCGGCAGCATCATGCTTTAATAATAAGGACGGACCCAAGGCTGGGTCCGTCCTTTTTTACTTATCACTTTCACGTTTTTTATTTTCTTTTGCCAAAATTTCATAAATTTTAGTTGCGTTCATATCGCCGCTGAATTCGATTCCAAATTCAGTTCGTACATGTTCACCCATCTTTTCCCCGCTGTTCCGTTTTTCTTTATCCATTACTTCTTCCTTTTCTGCCTTGCTTTGAATTGCGGTTGGCACCTTTCATTGCATTTTCCTCCATTGCGAACTCATTGGAAAATTCATTTTCAGCTTGATTTCTTTTTGGCGTTTTACTTGCTTTGACAGCTCCATCCACATTGGCTTTCCGTTTCATTTTCATCCACCCTTTTTAATATAGTTTACCTTTTAGAATGGGGTAAAAATGCCGGAAATTATTCAGGGATAATATAGGGACAGACGAGAAAAATAACCTTAAAAAGAAAAGGGAGACACTACATGAAAAAGAAATTGGATTCACCAATTGTCAACGATACACAACCACACCAAATTAACGCACCAAGTTTTAAAGGGACCGGCATAAAACCACAGGCTCCATTCGTCAATGATTATGGAGTCGTCATTGGCGACAGTAAATATGCCTCTGAAAACTCACCACTCGAAAACTGGAGCAAAGATACAGACCCGGAAATCATGGCTGGAGACGAATGGGTACACCCCACCAATGATATAGGCTGGAATTCAACTGAAAACCGCCAACTATTAGAGTCTAAAATAGCGCCGCAGCCGCCTTTCATGCATCCAGATAAAGATGTTAGCACTGATACGGATTGAGGCGTGCTTTCTTTAGGGTCAAAGGAACAAGTGAAATCCTAGAAGGGGTGCATCATACACCCCTTATTCTCATTTAACCTGCAAAATCAACTTCCCTTTCGTTTGCCGGGCGTTCATTTCCTCATGAACGGCTGCTGCCTTTTCAATTGGGTAGATGCCCCCGATAGTTAACTTAAGCTCCCCAGACGCAACGTATGCAAAAAGGTCTTGAATGCTAGGCAACAGCAAATCCGGGTGTTTCATGATCTGTGGCAGGAAAAAACCCACGACGGATTGATTGCGCCTCATTAATTGCTGCGGGTTCATCGTATAAGGCTTACGACTTGCATTACCAAAAACAACAAGACGTCCAAAGGGAGCCAAACATTTCAATGTTTTATTGAAAATATCCCCTCCAGCCATTTCCAGCGCGACGTCTACTCCCTTTCCTCCCGTGACCTCACGGACTTTCATTTCCCATCCTTCTTGCGTGTAATCAATGAGTTCATCTGCCCCCATCTCTTTAGCCAGTTCCAACTTTTCCACTGTACTGGCGGTGGCAATCACTTTTCCAGCCCCGAAGATTTTGGCTAACTGTACGGCAATCGTTCCCACTCCCCCAGCAGCAGCATGGACCAATACCGTTTCCCCCTGTTGCATGCGTCCCATTGTCTTAAGAATATGATAGGCGCTCAGACCTTGGAGGGGCAAGGCAACAGCTTCATGGAACTGAATGGCATCAGGAAGCGGAATGGCCGAGAATTCATCAGAAAGGGCATATTCTGAATATCCACCAGATTCAATTAAGCTGACGACCCTTGTACCAGGTTTGATTTTGGTCACCTTTCCACCAACTTCCACCACTACGCCAGCTACTTCCGCACCGGGAATGAACGGAAGCGGCGTAGGAACTACATATTGCCCTTCCCTTCTGGCTGTATCTGCATAATTGACGCCTACACAATCGATTTCAATCAGAACTTCATGCCCTGTTGGCACAGGTCTTTCCATTTCAGTCAATTTCAGTACTTCCGGTCCGCCGTATTCTTCAAAATGAATAGCTTTCATCTTTATCCCTCCCTTATTAATTTCCTGTAAATTCCGGCTTTCTTTTTTCTTTGAATGCTGCTACCCCCTCCAGATGATCTTCCGTGGAAGCCATCAAGGTTTGCGTAATACGTTCCTGTTCCAGTATTTCATCAAGTGTAGCCGTAAATGAATGGCTGACGAGCTTTTTCATCATCCCATATGCTTTTGTCGGTCCATTGGCCAGTTTTACCGCAAGTTTCAATGATTCCTCTTCAAGTTGATTGAGTGGATATAAATAATTAATGACACCCAGCTGATATAAGCGGTCCCCAGAAATTGGCTCGGCCGAAAAGAAGAGCTGCTTTGCAAGGTGGGGCCCTACTAATTTAGGTAAAAAATACGAACCCCCTCCATCAGAGATCAGGCCTACCTGTGAAAAACTCATGGCAAATTGACTATCATCGGAAGCCACGATCAGATCACAGGCGAGTGCCAAATTGAATCCGGCACCAGCAGCAAATCCATGGACGGCAGCGATTACGGGAACCTCGGAAGCATCCAGAGCCAATATGCATTCATTCATTCTGCCAACATGATCATACAATTGACCTGCAGAGGCCTGCCCCATTGACTTGACGTCGCCTCCTGCAGTGAATGACCTTCCCGCCCCTTTGATGATGACTGCCCTTATATACGGTGTTTGTTTTACATCCTTAATCGCTTTCGTTAAGCTTGCAATCATATCCGGACTAAATGCATTCAAGCTTTCAGGGCGATTCAAAGTCAGGATCATTACATTATCGATTACTTCTTTCAATAAGTGTTCTTTTAACATTTACCCATCCCCTTTTTCTATTTGATCAACCAGCCGCCATCCACCAATAAATCCGTCCCAGTCATATAGGAAGCCTCCGGGGAAGCAGCAAAGGTAATGACATTACTTATTTCCTCCGCTTTCCCCACTCTTTCCAGTGCCGTGTTCCGTTGAATGGACTTTACGAATTTTTCATTTTGCAGTCCATCCTCCGTCAATGGCGTTTCAATGAATCCCGGTGATACGGAATTGACCCGAATGCCGACTGCAGCGAGTTCCAGTGCCAAAGATTTCGTTAAACTGATGACTCCGGCTTTAGCGGAGCTGTAATGCGGGATGAACGCTCCTGCCTGATGTCCTGACAGTGAAGCCACATTCACGATTGCCCGATTGCTGGAACCTTCATTTCCGCCACTAGCTCCTTCTTCCATCAATTTCCCCAAATACTTGGAAACTAGAAAGACACTTTTCAAATTGACATGTTGAATCATATCCCAATCAGCTGCAGATGTATTCAGGAGCTTTGAGGACTTTGAACCACCTGCGTTATTGATTAAAATGTGAAGGTCACGATATTTTTCCTTCACATACTTGGCCAGCTCCATTACCTCTTCCTCGACGGTAACATCTGCAGGGAAAATATCAGCAACCGGAATCGGGTGCCTGGCATTGATTTCTGCAGATGCTTCCTCCAGCTTTCCTTTCGTCCGCCCTACCAACAGCACTTTTGCCCCTTCGTCCGACAAGCGCATCGCCGTAGCTTTCCCAATACCAGAGCCTGCACCTGTAACCACCGCTATTGACTGCGAAAACCTCATCCCCTTCACTCCTTATCTGTATTTTTGAACTATGTTTCCTGCCTTTTCAATTCCGCTTCGATCCTTCCATCCACCAACTCTGGGACAAGATCCAACGAACCTTTTTGCGCCGCCAATTCCAAATCGGCGATCAAACTATGTTTGTCAAACAACTGTCCGACATACGATGATTTCAGGATATCAAAGGCATTTTCGCTATTCGTGCGATAAAGCGCATTGGCAGCCTTTGCTGCATCGTTGAGTATGAACGTACCTTGTGATCCAGCAATCAGGCAATCTATCAAATGGCCTGCACCGTAAAAGTCTTCCAGACTGAATTCACCTGAATTTCCCGAACAAACGATGAGGATCGTTTCTGTTTTATGATATTTTTTTATTTTTTCCGCAACAGACGGATTATTCAACAAAGAAGCAATATAAACCCTTTTGGCAGCAGCTGAATTCCTCAACGCGACCGTTCCATTAGTAGTGGACAATATTAAAGTTTTGCCGCGTACCAACTTACTCAATAGCGTTGGACTTGGATACATTAAATCATCAACCGGCTTTGCTTTTAGTTCTCCTGCCACTACAAAATCCCCATGGTCCAATTCCTGGCTTTTCACCAAGGCATCCAGTGGATCCATGACAGGTATCACCTGGCGTGCTCCATCATGAAGTGCTGAAATAATCGTGGTAGTCGCTAATAACACATCCAGGATGACCGCAACTTTCTCCCCTTCTTGAAGCTTTTCCACATCTATCTCTTCTTTTTTTAGTAGTAAATGAATGTTTTGAATATATTCCATTTTATTAAACTTCCTTCGCAGCTACATTTGCAGCATGAGTGAGTAAGCTTTTAACCGTTTTTCCAAGATTGGAAAAACGGGGATCATCAGTCTGGCCTTTTTTATATCGATAATAGATTTGCTGAAGGATGACAGCTAACTTAAAATAACCAAAGGTTAAATAAAAATCGACGTTGGTAACATCTCTGCCACTTCTTGCTGCATACGTCTCGATAAATTCCCTTCGAGTCAGGAAACCAGTTAAAGTCGTGACGGACGCTTGACCCACACCTATTTTGATAAGTTCCGGGTCACCGCTTTCCGTCCAGTAGCTTAATGCCACTCCTAGATCGGCTAGCGGATCACCAACGGTGGACATTTCCCAATCAAATAAACCAACCATCTCTGTAAGGTCCTGATTGAACATGGCATTATTGATCTTATAGTCATAATGGATTATTGAAGTCTGGCTATACTTCGGGATATTCTGTTGAAAATAATTAATAAGCGGACGAATTTCCTTGATTTCATCAGTCTTTGCTCTCTCATAGCGGGAAATCCATCCGTGTACTTGTCTTTCAATGAACCCTTCAGGTTTGGATATTTCGACCAAACCCGTTTTCTCATAGGGAATCGAGTGAAGATCAGCAAGCCGATTCACCATCACATATGAAAGCTGTCGGCACTTTTCAACAGTAGGCTCGATTCCCTTGGGAAATTCAGTATCTATTACAATTCCATGTTTCCTTTCCATTAGGAAAAAAGGGGCCCCCGCAACCGATTCATCATCCGAGAACAGAATAGGCTCGGGAGCTGCTTGGAAATATGGGTTGATTGAGGAAAGGATATGATGTTCACGCTTCATATCATGTGCCTTTGGAGCAACAGGGCCAAGCGGCGGCCTTCTGAGAACAGCCTCCCACTCACCAACTTTCAGCTGATAGGTCAAATTGGAATAGCCCATAGAAAATTGTTGTAATTCCAACGGTTCATTTGGAAGGTCCAATACATTTTTTCTTAGGAAACCTTCTAATGCAGCAATATTCAATTCCTCGCCGGGCCGAACAGGAATCGTATCGTCAACCATGTTCTTCCACTCCTTTAGACTTTGTCATTCTAATTATGAACAAGATGTGAAATGAGCTTTTCTTTAATAAATTCAGGAATAGGTTCACTTTTTTGTTTCAAAAAATTAAAACAGACTAAAACTGCGCTTCCTTTAGCAATCACTTCCCCAGTTTGTGAACAGAGGATATCATGGACCATATCACAGCTTTTCGTACCTACCTTTGTCAAAGATGTACGAATGGTCAAGAGTTGATTGAAATATCCCTGAGCAATAAAGTCGCATTTGGTGGAGGCTAACAAAAAATTCCAAGATTCTACATTTGTCGCTAGGCCTAAAGCTTCAAAAAATTTCATGCGTGCTTCTTCGAGGTATACGAAATAGCTTGTGTTATTGATGTGGCCCAAAGCATCCGTTTCGGAAAAACGGACGCTGACTTCCAATTCATGCATAAGACACCTCCTTGATTAACGATGTACGAAAGCAGGTTTACGTTTATCCAAGAAAGCGGAAACCCCTTCTTTAACATCTTCAGTTTGGAAGATTTCTTCAAAAAGATTCGTTTCAATCTCTAGACCTTTTTCAAGTGTTGCCTCACTTCCTTCATTAATCGCCTTCTTGATTCTCGAAAGTGCCTGAAGTGAGTGCCTTGTCATTCGTGAGGCCAAGATTTTCGCCTCCGATAAGCCGCTGCCTTGCTCAACGACTTTATTGATAAGCCCGATCTTTTCCGCTTCCGCGGCACCAAGCGGATCACCGGTAAATATAATCTCTTTTGCCTTTGCATTACCTACAAGTCTTGACAAACGCTGTGTACCGCCACCTCCAGGGAATAAGCCTAATTTCACTTCCGGCAGTCCGATTTGAACTTGTGTTTCAGCTACTCGCAAATCACAGGCCAGTGCCAGTTCGCATCCGCCGCCCAAGGTCAGGCCATTTAATACAGCCATCGTAGGTTTAGGAAACTGTTCGATTTTAGTTAGGACGGCATGACTTTCCTTTACCATTTCTTTCATATTCGGGTTCCCCATCATGCTAGGGAATTCTTTTATATCAGCCCCGGCCGCAAATGCGATATTGCCTGCACCGGTTATGAGTACCGCAACAGTTTCAGTATCTTTTGAAAGTTCATCGAAAGTTTCTCCCAATTCTCTGAATACTTGTTTGCTGATTACATTTAATGGAGGATTATCGATGGTGATGACCGCAAGCTTATTTTCCTTAACCACTTTAATTAATTTTGTCATCAATTCTTCACTCCTTGGTTTGGATAATCATACCAGCCTTTTCCTGTTTTCCTGCCTAAATGTCCTTTATTCACCTTTTCTTCTATACAAGCATTTGGCTTGTCTTCTGGATTTCCAGTTTCATTGAAACGCTGCTGCATAACAAAATACCCTACATCAATACCTGATAGATCCATCAGTTCAAAAGGACCAATGGGATGGCCTAAAGCTTTCCTGCAAATCAAATCGATATCCTTATAGTCAACAATTCCTTCTTCATACAAATATAAGGCCTCACGCTGCAACGCTCCCAAAATTCGGTTGGCTACGAATCCCGATATCTCTTTCCTCAACAAAACTCCTGTCCTATTCATATTCTCTGTGACTTCCATTGCAAGCTTCGCTGTTTCCTCGGATGTTTGGTCACTCATTACAACCTCAACACAATCCATTACTAGAGGCGGGAAAAAGAAATGCATATTAATGAACTTATCCGGACGATTCGTCACACTCGCAATCAGGCTATTGACAATCGTTGAACTATTCGTGGCAAAGATGGTTTCTGCTGGGGCCAGTTCTTCAAGTTTGGCGAAAACCTCCTGCTTCACATCAAGTTTTTCAACTACCGCTTCAATGATCAAATCAGCCCCACTGGCCGCTTTCTCAAGATCGGTGGTATATTGAAGACGGCTAAAAGCAGCCAATTTACGATCTTCAGACAATTTTCCTTTTTGAACCCATTTAGTCAAAATGACGTCCAATTTTTCTTGGGCTGCATTCAACGCGTTTTCATGAACATCCTGAAGAATCGTTTCGTAACCTCCTAGTGCAGCAAGCATCGCAATTTGGTGCCCCATCTGCCCAGCCCCAATAACGGTAATTGATTGAATTTGCTTGTTGGTCATGCCTTCTATCTCCCTTCTACTAACCGGTTAGTATGTAACCTGGTCACGCTTCAATTCCCTGCAGAATCATCCCCATAAAAATGGCTGCAACTTCCTGTTCGGTTTTTTCACCTTCTGGGTCGAACCAATGATAGCTCCAATTGGCAACACCCAAAATAGCAAAAGAGATGATGGATGCATCGAGATTGGAACGCAGTTCTCCGCTCTCGATGCCACTAATCAGAACTTGCTCGATTTTATTACGGAACTCATCCCGCTTAGGAAGGATTTGTGCAAGCTTATCGTCACTTAGATTCTTCATTTCACGGAAAAAGACCGTTGCGCTGGATTTTTTGGTTTTAATGCTCTTTAAAAGCATCAAGACCATATCGAAAAGTTTATCCTTGCAGCTTTTCCCAGGTTCCAACATGAATCTTTCCTGCTCACTAAGCAACTCGTCTATATAAGCTAGATGAATATCCATTAGCAACTGCTCTTTGCTCGTAAAGTAATAATAAAACGTTCCCTTCGTCACCCCGACCGATTCGACGATATCAGAAATCGACGTTTCACTAAAGCCCTTCTTTTCAAATAAGCGTATGCTATGTTCTGTCATTTTTTCTTTCATGTATGCACCCTCGCAATCTGTTAAAATTTCAGCTGAATTGATATCATACGCTTTCGTGCCATCAAAGCCCTCTTACTTCCTGGAAAGTTCTTCTCTTAAAGCCCGCCTTAAAATCTTTCCGACATTTGTTTTCGGTAACTCTTCACGAAATTCAACGAAATGCGGAACTTTATAAGCCGATAGGTTTTCACGGCAGTAATCGATGATTTCCCGTTCATTGGCCGTTTTATTATTTTTAAGTACAAGCACCGCTTTTACCGACTCCCCTCGGTAAGCATCTGGAACTCCGATGACAACCGCTTCCTGGACAGCTGGATGTTCATAGAGAACTTCCTCGACATCTCGCGGATATATATTATAACCACTTGCGATGATCAAATCTTTTTTCCTGTCGACAATATAGAGGTACCCATCTTCATCAACTTTGGCGATATCACCCGTATAAAGCCAACCATCCCTTAGGGTCACCGCCGTTTCCTCCGGCATATTCCAGTAACCTTTCATCACTTGAGGTCCTTTGACGACCAATTCCCCCAATTCGCCAGATGCCACTTCTTTCGTTCCGTCTCCCAGGTCCATCACCTTATATTCAGTCGAAGGGACACCAATCCCGACGCTCCCAGGTTTCCTTTTTGCAAATGCCGGGTTACAATGCGTTGTTGGCGAAGCTTCCGTAAGACCGTAGCCTTCCAATATCTTCGCACCTGATTTTCGTTCGAACTCACGCAGCAGTTCCACGGGCATCGGTGCACTTCCGCTGTTACAGACCTGAATGGAGCCCATTCCATATTCTTCTGCCTTCGGATGATTCGTCAACGCTACATACATGGTCGGTACACCAGGAAAAGTGGTCGGCTGTTCACGCTTAATCGTTTCCAGTACTTCTTCTATTTCAAATCGTGGCAGCATGATGGAGTCACCCGCGATATACACGGATAAATTCATTGCGGACGACATTCCAAAAACATGAAAAAGCGGGATGACCGACAGCGTTCTTTCAGTACCTATTTTTAATTCATGCTTGAAGAATTCATACGTTTGAACGACATTGGCCAGAATATTGCTGTGTGTCAGCATCGCCCCTTTTGAACGGCCAGTCGTTCCTCCTGTATACTGAAGAACGGCTATATCATTTTCCGGATCGATTGATACGGGATTGATTTTGCCGTCTCCTGTCTTCATGAATTGATCAAAAGACGCATCAGGCTGAAAATCTGCTTCCGAAGTCTGCAGGCTTACGACGATAATATTTTTCAAATTTGCATGTTGCTGCACACTTTTCACTTTCGGGTATAATCCATCCAATACAACGATCGTTTCTGCACCGGAGTCCTGTAAAATATGCTGCAGCTCCCTTTCAACCAGCATTGGGTTGATTTGGGTGATAATGGCCCCTGTTGTCAATGATCCATAATAAGCTATGACGTACTGCGGACAGTTAGGCAGCATGATGGCGACACGATCACCTTTTTGAACACCTTTTTTTTGCAAGGCTGAAGCAAAGGCTAGCGACGCATGAAAAAGTTCCTGATAAGATATCTTTCGGTCATAAAAAGTAATAGCTGTATTGTTTGGATGGGACTCACATGCATTTTGAAGGATTCTTTGCATCGGGAACTCAGGGACTTTTATTTCCTTTGAAATTGAATCAGGATAAACGGAAAGCCATTTTTTTTCATTCATCATTTCATACCCTCCAGCCATATTTACTTACCTTTCATTACTTTGCATGTGAACCCCCATCGACGATCAAAATATTTCCAGTCACAAAATCAGATGCCTTTGAGGCCAGGAAAACCGCTGCCCCTTTCAAATCATCATCACTCCCTAACCTTTTTAACGGCGTGGAATCCAGGATAGGATTCTTTCCTTGCTCAAGAACCCCTTTCGTCATTTTTGTCGGAAAGAAACCGGGTGCGATTGCATTAACATTGATATTATGCTGACCCCATTTAACGGCTAAATCCTTCGTTAAAGTAATGACCGCCCCTTTACTCGTATTATATCCGACCGTATCGAGCACCCTCGGGTCAGTACCCCCTAATCCGGCAACGGAAGCGATGTTTATGATTTTCCCATGTCCCTGCTCAATCATTACCCTGCCTGTTGTCTGGCTCATGATAAAGGTTCCGGTTACATTTACATTCATCACCTTCTGCCACGCTTCAAGAGGCATGTCGACGGCTGGTGCCCCCCAGGATGCCCCGCTATTGTTTACTAATATGTCGATGGCACCAAATTCACGGTAAGTTTCGTTAACGACTTCCTGTACATCTGACGGATTGGTGATATCACACTTGAAGGAAAGCGCCCTGACTCCAAGCTTTTGGATTTGCGAAGCAACTTCGTCACATGCTTCCTTCTTCCTTGAACAAAGTACGACATTTGCCCCAGCTTCGGCAAAGCCTGTCGCTATTTGTGCTCCCAACCCTCTCCCTCCACCGGTTATGATCGCCGTCTTTCCAGTTAGATCGAATAAGTCGGTAACTTTCATATTTTCACCTCATGCTTTTGTTGGTATTTTCGAAGTTCTATTTTAGCAACTTGTGAGCGATGAACTTCATCGGGACCATCAGCAAGCCTTAAAGTCCGTGCATTGGCCCAATGAGCAGCAAAAGGGAAATCATCGGAAATCCCTGCAGCTCCAAAGCCTTGGATGGCCCTGTCCAGCACATTCAATGCCATATTTGGTGCCACCACTTTTATCATCGCGATCTCCGCCTTCGCTTCCTTGTTCCCGACAGTATCCATCATATAGGCAGCTTTTAAGGTCAGAAGTCTTGCTTGTTCGATTTCAATCCGTGAATCAGCAACCCACTCCATGATTACACCTTGTCTCGCCAATGTTTTACCAAAAGCGACACGTTCTTGAATGCGCTTACATAATTCTTCAAGTGCTCTTTCAGCAGCGCCGATCAGCCTCATGCAATGATGTATCCTTCCCGGTCCGAGCCTTCCTTGGGCAATCGCAAATCCTTTTCCTTCACCCCATAGAATATTCGTAGCCGGGACCCTCACATTTTCAAACGTGATTTCGGCATGGCCATGCGGGGCATGATCATAACCAAACACAGGGAGCATTCTCTCGATTTTGACACCCGGTGTATCGAGCGGGACAAGAATCATTGACTGTTGTTCATGCTTGGCCGCCTCAGGATCTGTCTTACCCATGACGATGGCAATCTTGCATCGGGGATCGCCTGCTCCTGAAGACCACCATTTTCGGCCGTTGATGACATACTCATTACCCGTCCTTTCAATCCTGCATTCGATATTGGTCGCATCGGAAGACGCCACTTCCGGTTCCGTCATCGAGAAGCATGAACGGATTTCCCCAGCAAGCAAGGGCTTCAGCCAGCGTTCTTTATGTTCATCCGATCCATATCTCACCAACACTTCCATATTACCAGTGTCCGGCGCATTACAGTTGAAGATTTCAGGTCCTATCGTCGACCTACCCATGATCTCGCAAAGCGGGGCATATTCTAGATTTGTTAAACCCGCGCCATAACCGCTATCAGGTAAAAATAAATTCCATAATCCTTCTTCTTTTGCTTTTGCCGTCAATTCAGATAAAATCGGGGGAATTTCGCTCCAGCGGCTTTCCTGTGCTTCGAGCTGCTTTTTGTATATTGATTCATTTGGGTAAACGTGCTTCTCCATGAATTCCGTTAGTTTCTTTTCCAGATTTTTCACCTTTTCAGTATGTTCAAAGTTCAAATTGAATTCCTCCTTTTAAACTTACTAACCGGTTGGTATGTTATTACTTTTAAAGTATATACACAAGATTCTGATTTTTTCAACAATTAAATCTTTGTTTTCTTGTCATTCAAGATCCCGTATCTTGACCTTTTCGTTCTCACTATATTGCTTTTGTTGGACGGTTGGAAATATACAAACGATTTTCGTACCTTTTTTCAATTCACTTGTGATGAAAACTTTTCCTCCATGCTTTTCGATGATTCTAAAACAAACGGAAAGACCCAAACCCGTTCCTGATGTTTTTGTAGTGAAAAATGGTTCTCCTACTTTTTGAAGGGAGTTTTCCGGAATACCATCCCCTTCATCCAAAATGCTCAAAAAAACTTCCTCATTTTTTTCATTTATGCTCACAAAAATATTTCCGCCATTCGGCATCGATTCTATGGAATTTTTTATCATGTTTATTAGCACTTGCTTGATTTGGTTTTCATCAAAATACATAAAAATTGGTTCTGAATCATAATTTTTATGTATTTGAATATTGTTCAGTACGGCATTTGTCTCCAACAGCGTTACGGCATGGTTACAGCTTTCCTTTATATCCTTCTCAAGGATTACCGCCCCAGTGGGTTTCGATAGCAGCAAGAGTTCATTCAGCACTTTCTCGATTCGATTTATTTCCGAAAAAATAATATCGTAGTATTCCTGCTTTTCGGCACCGCCATCTTTAATCAGCTTCACGAATCCCATTATCGCCGTCATCGGATTCCTGACCTCATGTGCAATCCCAGCCGCAAGTTGGGCAGCCGTTGATAACTTGCTTGATGTGATTGCCAAATGTTCGTTTAGGCTCACAAGCTTTTCCTCTGCATGTTTACGTTCATTAATTTCCGATAATATGCCCGCTGTCCCGATGAATTTCCCAGCGTCATCGTAAATAAGTTTAACGAATGCCTCAACCCAGCTTGTTCCCTTTTTCGCATTTAGTTTAATGTCCGCACGAAAATATTTATCCCCTCGATGAAAGGAGTCCGCAAAGGCCTTTAATACGTCTTGATAAGAATTGTTATCCATATGTTTAGAAAAGTGAAGCCCCAGGGATTCATTCACGGATGCACCACTCATCGATTTCCATGCCGGGTTTAAGTACAACCATTTTCCTTTATCATCCGTTTGGAAAATAACCTCATTGAAGCTATTGACCAATTCTTTAGAGTAATTGGAGAAAATGCGATAACGCCCTTCGCTATCCTGCAATAAAGCTATCGTTTTCCGTTTATGATCATAGATGGCACCCAAACACCAGGCTATGGTTAAAATTACGATTAAATATATTCCTGCAAAGGCGGAAAACCTGCGTTCTTCATGACCCAGCCACCCTATATAGGGTAATATCAATACAAAAAAAAGAGCAGGGACAATGATCCTTCCAGTATATTTCTTCACATTCTCCACCTCCTTACCTAAATGATTTATACTTCATCCGATCGAATTCCAAGTAAGGGATCAAATTATGCATATTTGAAATGGTAGGACACTCACTTATAGGTAAATTTCAACATTTTATCCATGATTCCTGCAAACAACACAAAAAACCTTTCCACGAGTGGAAAGGTCACTGTTCAACTTAAATCATTTACCCAATGATGACGCGTTCTTTTGGATAATGGAAATTTTCCGTAACTTCTTTATGGCCTATGATATACAGGAGGGAGGTTATCCCAACACGGCCAATGAACATAATGATCATAATGACAATTTTACCGGTATTGCTGAGGTCAGGCGTGATTCCCATCGAAAGGCCGACTGAACCGAAAGCCGAACATACTTCAAAAATGATTTGCATCAAAGTGAAATTTTCGGTAATGGATAATATGAAGACCGCCATTATGCAAAGAAGCGATCCCATGATCATAACCGCTGTCGCTTTTCGGATATCATCGGGATGAATCTCCCGTTTGAAAACTTTTATGGAACGCCTTCCTCTCATGAAATTCCATAAAAATAGAATCATGATGGCCAGTGTAGTTGTCCGGATTCCTCCCCCGACTGAACTTGGGGAAGCTCCAATGAACATCAATATGCTCAACAATAAAAGGGTCGGTTCCGAAAAGTCACTCACATTCATGGTTGCCAACCCGCCGCTCCGCGTATTGGAGGACATAAACAATGAGTAAAAGAACGATTCATGCCAGTTCTTACCTTTAAAGAACCCATTAATTTCCAGAAGGTAAATCAGGATCGTTCCCCCAACGATAAGGGAAAAGAAAGTGACTGAGGTCAGCTTCGTGAACAAAGAAAAATGAAACTTATAAGTACGGGCCTTATTGGACAAAAACTCCTTCAGCTCAATCAAGACAGGAAACCCAATGGCTCCAAGGGTAAGCAGGATAATCGTAATGAACTGTACAAAATAATCGTCTTTAAATGGAATCATCGAAATACCGGTAATATCAAAACCAGCATTCGTGGTGGCACTTACGGCTAAAAATAAGCCATTTAAAAAGGCTTCTTTCCCGTCTGGAAAATAATTCAGAAAGTAAATGCCTAAAACGAGAGCCCCAATCATTTCAATTACGACAAATATCTGAATGATTTGGATCAATAATTTAACAAGCCCAGAAAGATTCGATTGGTTTTGATCTGTCATGATCAATTGTCTTTCCTTCAAGCCGATTTTCTTGCCCACTATAAGCCAGAAAAAGGTTCCGAGTGTCATGATGCCAATACCGCCAAATTGGAGAACGAACATGAGAATGAAATAGCCTACCTCATTGTACACTTCGGGCAAACTTACAACTGTTAGACCTGTTACACTAACTGCACTTACGGCTGTGAATAAAGCATCCATGAATCCAAATTCCACGCCTGGCTTAAGAGCGACCGGCAGACTCAACAGTACGGTCGAGATGCTGACTGCCAAAACATAATAACCGACGATAAGCTGAGCTGGTGTTAACTTTGATAATATTTTTTTGATAGCAAACATAAAGAGTTTCCTTTCTTGCTCCTTTATAGTTATGCAAATCACATAACCATTAAAAATCTAGTTTACCCTTTTTTCATTCTTTTTTCCATTCTCTTTTAAAACTGACTTACTTACAACAAAAAGGCAGGTTTACCAATAAGTTTGATGCTGCTCGTATAAGTAAAACTCCACATTCTACTTATACTATCATTACAGCGGCAAAAGCCGTTGAAAAAGTAAAGGGGAGATTCAAATGGCTAACAGCAGTAACAACCTTCTTGTTCCAGGAATCGAACAAGCATTAGAACAAATCAAATATGAAATTGCATCTGAATTCGGTGTACAATTAGGTTCCGATACTTCAGCACGTGCCAATGGTTCAGTTGGCGGAGAAATCACGAAACGTCTTGTACAACAAGCACAATCTCAACTTAAAGGTCAATAATTCACAATTAAATATCCATGGCTAAGAGTCCAGCTGCATGCTGGACTCTTTTTAATGATTATGTCCATTTCCGTTTCCATTATTGCCTTTACCCCTTTTCGACTTATCCCAATCTTTCTTATCTTGTTTATATTGCTTATCCTGTTTATCTTGTTTAACTTGTATTTCCTGCCTATCCTGTGCAACCTGTTTATCTTGTCTATCATGCCTATCCTGTTTATTTTGCTTATTTTTATTGTCGTGCTTTATAGAATCATCACTATCCTTTTCTTTGAGTGATGAAACTTTTTTTACATCGAACTTTTTCTCATTCTGTTCATTTTTCTGCTTGTCCTTTGATTGGTTGCTGTGATGGCTATCCGATTTCCCTTTTGACTCGTTGCTTTTTTCCTTATATCCATTTATCGCATTCCGTTTTCCACTTGTATTTTCCCGTTCGGTTTGTTCCTTAATTTTGGTAACTTCAATACCCGCGTTTTTCCGTTCAGTCGGTTTGGCTTCATTGGCCGGCTTTTGTTTTATTTCAATTTCATTATTCTCTTTTTTCTTTTCTCCATCCGATTTGTTTTCCGTACTTAGTATTACGCCCTTTTCTTTCGGAATAACAACGTTTTCCTCGACTTTTTTAACTGGCGCCGGGGCAGGCTCCCTCTTATTGACCTTTATCTTATCTTTATCTTCATTCAACTTCTTTTCGAGATACTTACCCGTGGATATACCTTGTTCCCTAGCTTGCTTCCGATCGCTTTTTGTTGCCTGGATCACTTTCATCTTTGTTTTGGAAACATTATCCTGCTCAGATATTTCTTTTATCTCCTCTTTTAAATTCTTATTCAGTTCTTTATTTTTTTTCATTAACGTTGTGGAAACGACTATTTGTTTATTTCCTTTCAAATAACCAAGTCGCTTCGTCGTTTCAACGATTCGGTTTGTAACAGCTTTTATATCCTTGCCTTTCCAGTCCTTCAGCTGACCGATCACAAGCTTTCCGTCTTCATTTAATCCGGTAAGCTTGAGAACTTCTAAATCATCATCAAGCTCCAATTCAATGCTTGGATTCACATCTATCGTCATATATGCCGACACAGGACCAGAGAAATAAGAAGGAAGAATTGAAAAGAGAATCAGGAAGGTGGAGGCAATGCTTAGCACGGCCGTTTTTTTGAAAGATGAATGAATATTGGAAAAGGCTAAAGTGAATTTTTGTTTTGCAGGTGAAAAAGTGATTTCCTCACCCACTTCATATTCCCTTTCCTGTCTTTTGGTTTTCAGAAATTCACCCTCGGGGGTCAATAGGGTTACAAATCGTTTATTAACTGAAAGAATAACTCCTTTTTTCATTCATCGATAGCCCCTTTTATATAATCATTCAAATACAAAAAATCTCCGTTTATTATGATTGCCACGGCAATGATGTATTTTCTGTTCCGTTCAATCGTTTTTCTGCTTACTTCCACTTTTCCCTCAAGCTGTTTTACGGGCAGCCGCTTTTTTGCAAACAGGATTTCCTTCAGTTCGTCATCTTCCATTAACAATTTAGCGATCATAATAGCTCCCTTCCTGGCATCTGCATGTTTGGGAGAGTTTTCAACTAAATCCTCAAATGACAGACCAAAATCCTCTAGATGGCTTATATAAAGCTGAATTTCTTCTTTTCTTCTTTCCGATTCCTTCTGCATTTCGTATTCATTGATGGAATTTTCATTATCGATATATATTTGGCTTTGATCATTATCATCATTCAGTGTTAAATCCAATAGGATTTCTTTTTGTTTGGACTGGCTTCTTAAATAATCTATAACCCTTCGTTTAACGAGGGTTTCGGCAAATGCCAATAAAGAACGGCCTTTTTCCGGGGAGTATTTTTCAATTGCCTCGTTAAAAGCAATCATTCCAATACTGAATTCATCATCTGATTCGTATATGTAACGTTTGCAAACCGATGAGACTGTTTTTGCAATAAAAGGTTTGAATGACTCTATAGTATCATTACGAAGGCTATTATCACCTTGTTGAATTTTCAATACGGTTTCTTCTAAAGAACGCTTTTTTTTGAATGCTGTAAACAACAAACCAAGCATTTGCTCACCTCGCTCCTGTTGAACATAAAATACGCATCAACATACTTATCTTAAGCGGAGGGAGTCTAAAAGACAGTACCAAAAGAACTATTTTTGCGATAAAAATGAAATCACACAATATATCAACATGATAAAATACTTAGTTTTTTCTCGTTTGTTACAGTGCAATTACAGTAAAATATCTTTTTCCGTTTTTTTGCCCAATACAATGGGACAATTGTCATTTTTATAACCGGAATTTAATATTCACATCTTTTAACATATCATTCGTAAACATACCTGCGCTTTTGAGGGTCATCTCCCTAAATACTTTAAAAAGCAAAAAAAATAGGCGTGACCGGCACGCCTGTTTTTTTACGCTTCCTGTATTTTTTTCTCTTCTTTCTCTTTTTTTTCTTTTTTGCTTGAAATGATCCATGCACCTGCTGCAATTCCAATCAATACAGTCCAGAAAATCGATTTCCAAAGAGTTGATTCAGGGAAATGATGATCAATGAAAGCAAGTGAAGGGTGTGCAAGTGTGTGTACCGCCAATTTCACGCCAACCCAACCCACAATCAAAAATGCTGCCGTTTCAAGTGAAGGACGGCGATGAAGCAGCTTAACGAATGCATTTGCTGCAAATCGCATAATGATCAACCCGATCATACCGCCGAGGAACATGACAGCGAATTGCCCTCCGTCAATACCGCCGACTTTCATCCAGCCTGTTGCAGGAAGTGTAACAGCCAGCGCGACGGCAGCCAACATGGAATCGATTGCGAAAGCGATATCAGCCGCTTCAACCTTTACCACGGTCATCCAGAAGCCGGATTGCTTTTTAGGTTTCGTGATTTCCTTCTCACCTTTACCAGCGTATTTTTTGTAAATGTGCTGAAAAGCGATGAAAAGTAAATAAATCGCACCGATTGCTTGAACTTGCCACACCTCGACAAGAAAGGAAATAAGGAATAGACTGGCAAAACGGAAAACAAAAGCTCCCATCAGACCATAAAACAAGGCTTTCCGCTGTTGTTCTTTTGGCAAATGCTTAACCATGACAGCCATGACGACTGCATTATCCGCAGCCAGTATCCCTTCTAATCCAACCAAGATAAGAAGGACCCAGCCATATTCCAATAACATTGATGCTTCCATCCATTCAACCTCCAATAGTAGTATTTCCTTCCTATTGGCATTGGCAAAATAAAAAGACCTCTGCCGTATAGGCAAAGGTCTTGCTGAACATGAAATCATGTCAACAAAGCCGATGAATGTTTAACATTCACGTAATGACGACTTTGTTTTAGGGCGAACCCTAACGCTACTCCCCTTTGAAAAGGAAAATCAGTTATTAAGTATATTAATAGTATACGCGCTCGTTATGAAAATAACAATCTTTTTTTATAAATGGATCTCATTTTCTGTTCCTTTTGGATAATTTTATCAACGATAAATATTCTTTGCCGAAACGAATCCAGTTCGGTTTGGCAGAAAAATAGTTCTGAAACAGCGATAAAAAACTCGTGTATTTCCCTTCATATGGATACCATTGTATTTCTGTATCGTTTTTACCTTTATCGATCATGATCGCTTTTTCATGGCAGAAAATCTTCAATCCATGCTCGCCATGATAGCGGCCAACCCCACTTTGTTTGGCACCGCCAAATGGTAAATGATGATTAGCAACCGTAATCAGCACATCATTGATCGTCACCGCACCGGTTACTAACCGTGACGCAATCCGACTTGCTTTTTCCCTATCCATCGTCCAAACGCTGGAATTGAGTCCATATTCACTTTCATTTGCCAGGGCGATCACTTCTTCCTCCGTATCGAAAGGCACAACAGGCAACACGGGTCCGAACGTTTCTTCTTTCATGATTTTCATGGAATGATCGACATTGGAAAGAATCGTCGGCGGAATGAAATGGGTCTGCCCCGTTTTCCACTCTTTCGGAGGTGTTCCGGTTTCAAGTACGGCCCCTTTATTCAGTGCATCCTCCAGCTGGTCAGCCACAATATCGACTTGTTTAGGAAAAGTCATTGAACCGATATCATCCTGCGATTGCACCCCCTGCCTCATGGACTTCGTTTTTTCTTTAAGAAGCATTAGGAATTCCTTATAAACAGGACGTTCCACATAAACCCTTTCAACACTCATGCACACCTGCCCACTATTTGTGAAAGCCCCCCAAAGAGCCCCGTTCACAGCCCGTTCCAGGTTAGCATCACGCAGAACGATCATCGGATCCTTACCGCCAAGCTCCAAAGTCGTTGGGATCAGGTCTCTTGCTGCAACCTCACCAATCATTTTTCCGGTCCTTACAGATCCAGTAAAAAATATATAATCTGGTTTTTGCTCAGTTAATGCCGCACCCAATTCTTTCCCTCCATGGGCAAACTGTATAGTTCCTTCTGGGAAACCAGCTTCAAGAAACAGATTTTCGATGCACACCCCAACTAAAGGAGTTACCTCTGATGGTTTGGCGATGACAGTATTTCCAGCTGCTAGGGCATTAAGAATGGGAACCATGGAAAGCTGCAGCGGATAATTCCATGGTGAAATGACGAGAACCGTTCCACGGGGCATATAATGGACATAAGATTTTTTACCAATTAACATGAGTGGAGTGGTGACCTTCCGTCCGGAAAGAGATTTCACTGCATGTTTCTCGATATGCTTGATTGCATCGATCGTTGGCATGATGTCAGCAACCAGCGCTTCAATTTTCACTTTTCCCGCATCTTTTGAAATGACTTCTGCTATTTCATCCATCCTTTCAACCATCAATAAACGGAGCCGTTTTAAATAGTGCAGCCGTTCCTTGATGGGAAGATTCGACCATAATTGGAACGCATGTCTTGATTTCATATATATATGAGGAATCGAATTCAATGGTGTTGGGACGATTTCCGCAATCTTCTCACCTGTTGCCGGAGAAAACACTTCCAACTTGTCATGTATTTCTTCCATAACTACTCCCCTTGCTTTATCTTATTTTATCGTTACTCCATATCATTTTTTATGCTTTAATAAAGATCGACCGAGGAGGAACCCCTCCTCTGAAATGCAGCAAAACTTCTCGGCAGCACTGCTGTCAAAACGCCCTTTTCAAATGAAATTAGGTTGCCAGGAAGAATTGATAAGAGAGCCTGAGCACTTTTCTTGAACAGTTATATGTTCATATACTTCACTAAACGTACGAAAATTCTTCCTGAACCCTCTTTATATAATGCCAGAGACGCAGCAGCCTGTATAATATAATCGCTTGGAACCAACTTCACCACCGGTTCCCTCTCTTCATAAGGTTCCTGACCGATTCCCTGCCACTTAATCGGTGTATTCCCCTTAAGATGAATTACACTAACAAATTCGTTTACAGTTTACAGTATCCACTGCATCACATCACGTTTTACAACTCAATTGGTGAAGCTCCATGAAATCCATCCTCAACGCAAATACCATTAACTAGTAATCTCCCAGACATGTTAGCACTTTAAAATGGAATATATAGTAAAATTTTTTCGTTATTAAAAGGAATATTCACGTTTGTTATCGAAGGTAAGTATAATAAGAATCGAAATTCTGATAATCCGGCAGACAAGTTTATCGGTTTTAGTGTTTAATACTGGGTAATGGAGGATAAATTCATATTATCGAATAAAAATTATTATCTATATAACCGATTTTCCGTTACTATATAAGAAGGCGATTTTTTCGCGCATACATATTTGAGGTGAGCGCACAAGTGAAAAGAATAATTAAAGCATACGACTTCCCTATTTTCATCGCTGTCGTATTACTCTGTTTGTTTGGTTTAGTCATGATTTACAGTTCGAGCATGATCACTGCTGTCGCTCGATACGGCTGGCCCATGGATTTCTTTTTTGAGAAACAAAAAACGGCCTTTATCATCTCTTTCCTGGCAATGATTGTCACGATGGTTCTTCCTTATAAGATGTACAAAAACAAAATGTTCTTGATGTCTATGATGTTTGGCATGGCCGGTATCCTTTTGCTGCTCTTTATCTTCGGCCATACAGCAGGGAATGCCACAAGCTGGTTCAAGTTAGGGACAGCATCGATACAACCTGCGGAATTTTCCAAGTTAGCCATAATCATTTATCTGGCAGCCATTTACGGAAAAAGACAGGATCGAATCAATAGTATTGATAAAGCCGTCATCCCGCCGATTTTCTTTCTGGTATTCATCTGCTTTTTAATCGGAATACAGCCTGACTATGGAACGGCAGCGGTCATTTTCCTGATTTCAAGTACCATGATCATTTCATCCGGGATGTCTTTTAAGAGTATATTCAAACTCTCTTTGATCACTGCGATATTCGTTGCCATATTTGCATTGGGGGTACTCGTGACAGGAAATTTCTCAGCCGTTCTTACTGAAAATAAGATGTCTCGTTTTACCGGGTTTGCAGACCCTTTCGGAAAGGCAGGAGAAAGCGGGTATCAACTCGTGAATTCCTTATTCGCCATAGGTTCCGGCGGCCTTACTGGAGTGGGACTTGGTGACAGTGTACAAAAATACGGGTATCTGCCTGAATCACATACTGATTTCATCATGGCCGTCATTGCAGAAGAGCTCGGGATATTCGGAGTGGGATTCGTTCTATTGACACTAGGTTTTATCGTCCTGAGGGGATTTGTACTTTCAGCCAAATGCAAAGATCCATTTGGAAGTCTTTTATTGATCGGCATCTCATCCATGATCGGCATTCAAGTCGGTATCAACGTCGGCGGAGTGACCGGACTTATCCCAATTACAGGGATCACCCTTCCATTTATCAGTTATGGAGGATCTTCCTTACTGCTGCTCATGCTTTCAATGGGCATATTCCAAAATGTCGTCATGCGAATGAATTTACTTGAACAGAAAGAAAAAGTCGTATCCATCCCAAAAGATGAGATCGCGTCTTCAAAATAAACGATCAAATACCCCTGGCATTTCTGTTCATGTCAGGGGTTCCCTTTCTCTGTAAGGTTATGGAAGTTCTCATGAAAAAACAGGCAGTCGAATCCGACCGCCTGTTTTTTTTCATTTATAATGGATACCGATTTTAGTAAAGCCAGAAATCAGGCTAAGCAAAGGACAAAGTAGGCAGAAAAATGCAAATGGAGCATATTCAAGGGTTGAAACACCCAATACCTGTGTCAGGAATACACCGCAGACACCCCATGGAACCAGAGGATTCACAACTGTTCCCGCATCTTCAAGCACCCTCGCAAGCGTTTTGGGCTGCAAGCCTAAATCTTCATATTTCTGCTGAAAGGCTTTCCCAGGCAGTATAACTGACAAATACTGTTCACCCACTAGGAAATTCACGCTGATTCCTGCAAATACAGTAGCGGAAATCACTTTCGCTACACTCGTCAATGAATCCTGGATTGCATTTAAAATAGAAGGAATGACTCCCAATTCAAACAATAGTCCGCCCATCGCCAATGCCAACAACACCATCGAAACGGAGAACATCATACTTTCAATTCCGCCCCGCGATAGGATTGAGTCAAGTTGTTCCATTCCACTCTTCAGTACAAAACCGCCGTATAAGATATCCGCTAGTTTTGCAACCGTCAAACTTGGGGTTTGTATGAAAGCAATGACAGCCGCCGAAATGATTCCTGCTGACAATGTCGGAATCGCTGACACCTTTTTCAAAGCCATGATTAGAACGATGACAAACGGAATCAAACTCCATATGCTTATATTCGTTTCCATTTCCAGAGCTTTGGTCATGGCTTCGATTTCCTCAACGCGAGCAACTTTGACATTCGGTGAAAGGAAGAAAAAGATGATAAGCGATATGAAAAAACCTGGAATCGTAGTCCAAAGCATATTATTAATATGTTCAAATAATGGTGCTCCAACCGTTCCCGATGCAAGATTGGTAGAGTCGGATAATGGAGACATTTTATCTCCAAGAAATGCACCGGAAATGATTGCACCGGCTGTAATCGCCAACGATAAATCCATCGCCGCCGCCATCCCTATCAAAGCAACGCCGATTGTGGCTGATGTTGTAAGTGAACTCCCGATACAGAGCCCAATTAGCGAACACACCAGAAATGTGATTGCATAGAAATATTCACCGGAAATCCAGTCAAACCCATAGAACATGATGGTAGGGATTGTCCCGCTTGCCATCCAGATCGAAATTAGCATTCCAATGAAAAAGAATATATAGATGGCTCCCATACCAGTGCCTGCACCTTTGACGATAGCCGCCTCCATAATTGAAAATGGCAGCTTCTTGAACTTTCCATAAACAAATAGAAAAAGGAGTGCCGCTATAATTGGAATATGGGGGGCAAGTCCATAATGAATGATACCAGTTGCAATAATTAAGAAAAGAATGGCCAAAACCCCAATTGCTTCAGGTAAGGAGAGTTTTAGCTTTGCATCTTCAAGACGCATGATGTATTTCCCCGCTTTCAATGTTGTATATTCTCTGAGGTAAGGATCGGACCTTTTCACTCCTCACAATTACTGAAACGCTTTTAAGCACTAAAGTACTAGCTAAATATAAAGGAGTTTCAGGAGATTGTCAAAGGAATAATTTAGTAGACATTGATTTTGATCAGTATCTTCATGTTCAATTCATTCCATCATAATGACTTTTATGTGATTGTATAATTATTTGGGCAAATTGCAATGTCTTTGTTGTCTCATTGATCAAACAGTTTTTTCATTGATCGATCAGGACCATGTAGCCTGTCTTTCGGAAAAAGGGCAGGGACTCTTCTTTGACTGAAGAAATTACCCCACATTCCCACGAGAAAAGTTCACTCATGCAGACGATACTTACTTTCGCTGCCATGAATTTAAAAAAGTTGGCCAAATATACTTGGCGAAGGGCAGAAATGGCTAAATGATGACCGTAAAGATGTACAACCATTCTCAATAACTGCTTCAAATCCAATAAAATCAAAAGGGTTTCGGAATGTAACCATTCCGAAACCCTTTTTGACTATAAACTAAAAGCCCGTGTATATAACACGGGCTTTCTTCATTATTTTAAATCCATTGGATTATATAATTCCACGTCAGGATTTTTATCTTGGAACCAACGAAGTGCAAACTCATTTTCAAATAAGAATGCATATTTATCAAACCGGTCCTTAACAAGGATGCTTCTTGAGCTATGAAGATTTTCATCAAGCTTTTCATCCTCAGCCCAGCGTGTAATCTTGCTGCCCATGCGCTCCATCACGACTTCAACATTGTACTCGTTCCTCATTCGATGCTCGAATACTTCAAATTGAAGCTGCCCAACCGCACCAAGCAGATATTCTTCCATCCTAACCGTTTTGAAGAGCTGAATTGCCCCTTCTTGTACAAGTTGGTTAATACCTTTATGGAAATGTTTCTGTTTCATGACGTTTTTAGCTGTTACCCTCATGAATAGTTCCGGCGTAAACTGAGGCAGCCTTTCAAACTGAAACATGTCTTTGCTTGTGGTAATCGTATCGCCAATTTGGTAATTACCAGTATCATATAAACCGATGATATCTCCGCTTACCGCTTCATTTACGGTGTTTCGATCATCAGCCATGAATTGAGTAGAGGAAGAAAGGTTGATCGGTTTCCCTGTCCTGCTCAAGTTGACGCTCATTCCACGCTCGAATTTACCGGAGCAAATGCGAAGGAAAGCGATTCGGTCACGGTGTTTTGGGTTCATGTTCGCCTGGATCTTGAAAATGAAACCGGAAAAATCATTGCTGACAGGATCCATTTCACCTGACGTTGTCATCCGTGCTTGTGGAGCTGGTGCAAACTTCAGATAAGCATCCAAAAACGTCTGAACACCGAATGTCGTTAAAGCACTTCCGAAAAATACAGGACTAAGTTTACCATTCGCGATATTTTCTTCAGAGAATTGGTTACCCGCTTCCGTCAACAGCATGATTTCTTCCAAAGTTTGCTCATATAACTGGGAATCCTTAAGTTTATGATCCACTTCGAGTTCACCATCTTCATTCAACGGAAGGAAACGCTCTTCCCCTTCAGTTTTGAACTGTTCAATCCGATTGTTGAACCTGTCGTAAATGCCCACGAAGTCTTTTCCCATCCCGATCGGCCAGTTCATTGGATATGTTTCTATTCCTAATACCTCTTCAAGTTCGGCAAGCAATTCTAGCGGTGTTTTACCTTGTCGGTCCATTTTATTGATAAAAGTGAAAATCGGTATACCCCTCATCCGGCATACTTTGAATAATTTAACCGTTTGATCCTCGATACCTTTTGCCGAGTCGATGATCATCACGGCGCTATCAACAGCCATCAGTGTACGATATGTGTCTTCACTGAAATCTTGGTGGCCCGGTGTATCGAGAATATTGACACGGAAGTCATCATAATCGAATTGCATGACTGAAGATGTAACGGAAATTCCCCGTTGCTTTTCAATTTCCATCCAGTCACTGGTTGCATACTTCCCTGTTTTTCTAGCTTTAACTGTTCCGGCATCGCGGATCGCGCCGCCAAACAGCAATAATTTTTCTGTCAAAGTCGTTTTCCCGGCATCCGGGTGAGAGATGATTGCGAAGGTCCGTCGGGATTGAACCTCGTCTTTTAAATTAGTCATAATATGTTCCTTTCATTATTGGAGTCATCAATAAAAAAATTTATAGGAGGTTTACTGTATTTTTTACATTGGAATGGCAACCTTTCTTTTTATGCAAAAATCCTGATCATACACAATATATGTAAGAAAAAATATATCATAAGGCTTAAGCATTGGCTACTCAGCATTCATTTCAATCAACCTTTCTATTTTAACACGATATGAAGGAAAGATGTAGAGGTGAATGAAACACCCATTAGGGGATTTGTTCAGATGGCAAAACAAAAGACGCTTAATCAGCGCCCCTTATCTTGATCCATATGATTACCGTTCATTTATTCATGGTTTATTTATTTACCTTGCAGTTTTAAACGATTTTTGATTCCGCTTGTTCTTCCAGCGTTTTTTTACTTCCTTGAATATGATTGGAGCAGCAAAAATGAGAGCCCTTTTTAATAATTTCTTCATTTTTCATCAGTCCTTTCTTTCTTATCCTATACCCGATTATTTTCGCAGAAAACTTTAATGCCAAATTGTTTTCCTGATTTCAACCATAAAGGCATTTCATATTGGACATGGAATCCCCCGTCAAATTTCAATCAAGGAAAATCCCGCGCGACAATACCGTTATATTTCCCCGTATAAAACCTGTCTAATATTATTTTCCCCAAATGGGAATGTATAAATTACTTCCATTTGTTTTATCCTTTATAAAGGTGGGTATATACTAAAAAACTGGAAATTGCTCCAGAGGTTATTGTGGTAATTTTTCCAGTAGGCTTTCACATATTATCAAGCATCGTCGTATGATAATTTTAACTTGAATGAGGGTGCTGGATAATGTGTGAAATTGATTTTTCCATCTAGGTAAAATCATCACCATTAATATTTTTTAACTTTTTAGGAGGATTCATCGAATGACAGTAACAGGTAAAGTGAAATGGTTCAATAGTGACAAAGGATTTGGTTTCATCGAAGTACCAAACGGAGATGATGTTTTCGTACATTTTTCCGCCATTCAAGGAGAAGGTTTCAAAAGCCTTGATGAAGGTCAAGAGGTTGAATTTGAGATCGAAGAAGGAAACCGCGGACCTCAAGCTAAAAACGTCGTAAAACTCTAAAGCATAGATACACAAACATAATTGATAGGCAATGCAAAAGGATGCCGCCCATATCGGGCGGCATCCTTTCCTTTATGTGTACATGCGAAATATTCACGTTATTTTTCATTAAAATGATCCAAAATGAAATCGGGAACATGTTCGCCAGAAAAACTCTTGATGTCCACATCTCTGCTTTCTTTATAATAAAAGGCAGCTGAATACTCCCCGCTCCAATCAATTTGGGCATTATCAATCGCTGTCTCGATTTCAGAAGCGGTCTTAATTTTCAAGCGATTTGGCTGTTGTTCAATCTGCTGTGCAAGTTCACTTTCAGAATTCGTGTGATAAATTTTCGAATCGGACTTCGCAACCAGGATATAAGAAATATCATCAGCCATTAACCGTGCTTGTTCCGATTGTCCGGTACTTACCATCCATTCTGAAAACTGAGGATATGAAGAGTCCCAATTCATATAAATGGTTTTGTTATTATTCAAAAGAATCTCTATGGAGGCGTAATCACCAAAAGAAGAAGTCATTTGTGCGAACGATTGATTATTCAGGTCCTCCGACAATGCCTTCACTGCAGCTTCCAGCTGTTGAAGGTCCGTGATCGTTATGGATTTGTCAACTTGGCCGCTCGCCGTTATCTTGATTTTAGAAACGTCTTGAGCGGAAACATTCAATACCTGATTAACCATTTTTTTATATTCATTAGACTCATATATTTTCGCCAATAATGGCATGTATGAGTCGTAATTCTGCAAATGATACTCTCTTGCTAACCGTTTCCCATTCTTGAGTTTATACATCAGAAATACGGATTGACCATCATTCCATTCACCAATGGAAACCTTTTTACCCTTATCGATGATTTCCTGATGCAATAACCTGATCGCTTCAATATTTTCCTTCTCTTTAAGATAATTGGAAGCATTATTCGACGTGTCATCGCCTTCAAAAAATATAGGAGAATCACCAATATAAATTTGGCTAATCATCTTTTCATCAGGAATCTTGGTCTTATACTGAAGGGGATCTATTTTTATAATGAGTGCCAGCACAATGACAGCCGCTATAAACGCTACATAACCTTTCAGGTTGACCCGTATTCGCCAAGTCTTTTGCAGGACGATTTCCCCTAAATAATATCCAAGCAAAGAACCGACGGTATATCCGAAAAAAATCCACCCAGGTTCGCCTGTCGTTTCGCTAAAATAAAGCCCTGTAAACAGCATCATGCATAATGTCAGGCCGAATTTAAACACTGGCTTAATCTTCGGGTAAACAAATGCCTGCGACACATGCTCCAGCTTTCTCCTCTCATAGAGAAAAAGAGAGCTGATCAGAAAAAGAAAGGTTAATATACTATAAATTAATGTATTAATAGAGAAGAAAGTGATTTTTTCCATCTCCGTTGCTGCTAATAATGGGGAGATGCCATTCATATTGGCACTTAGATAATAATCTGCAGAAAATCCTGCTATCAAAAATTTCACATTAGCTGCAAACAAAACAAAAAGCCCCACCGGCAAAGTAAGAAAAATATAGGTCAGCACTCCTTGAAAGGCTGATAATCCCGTAACCATTCCAAGTAAAACGGCAACAGAAAAGATCAAAGCTTCCAAAATAAATGTAGTCCCCATCCAAGACCATATATCCGTCATGGTATATAGCCGTTCTATATCAATTGCCGAGTGAAATAATATCAATATTGAACCTGTAAGTAAAATCGGCAAACCCATGAAGCCAATTCCCGTTCCAATCATATGAGCGTAGATGCTGCGTCTCGTAATCGGTAAACTATGAATGAAGACTGAGGCTTGTTTCATTTGTAAAAACCGAAAAAGGAAGATGGCAAGTAATACTGGAATAACGATGACCAAAACAAACTGTATCATCTGCTGACAGGAAAAAAGGTTTTCGAATTCCACATATTCATTGTTCCCATTCAAGATAATCGCTAACATTTCCAGAGGCAGCGCAAATATGAGGCCTACAAGATATAGGAAACCAATCCAGCCAGTGCTTCTGAAAATATAGATAATCAGTTCCCTATTAAACCAGGTTATTCTGGATGACATAACCGATATCCCCCATTTCATAAATGAATATCTCCTCAAGAGTAAGGGGGAGAATATCTAATATTTCTGGCTGAAACTGGTTAAAATGCGATTTAATCATGGCTTCACTACCTTTAACGATACAAACGATCACGCTGCCGCGTCTTTCCTTGTTAAGGATTTGAATTCCACGGTATAAACCATGGGGAATTTTATGCTTAAAGGCAATTTGCACTTTATGTACATCAGCTTTCAAGTCATTCAAAACCTTTTGGATAACAAGCTCACCCTTATGCAAAATCCCTACATGATCGGCTAAATCTTCAATTTCCAGGAGATTATGGGACGATAGTAAAATCGTCATATCCCTTTCCGAAACATCCTGAATCAACAACTGTCTCACATTTTTTCGCATGACCGGATCTAATCCATCAAACGGTTCATCCAATATTAGAACTTCCGGCATCGTCGAGAGTGCTAGCCAAAAAGCAACCTGTCTCTGCATCCCCTTCGATAGTTTATGTATTTTATTTTGGACGGGTATCGGGAATACTTCCTGTAATTGATAGAAACGTTCTTGATTCCACTCGCTATAAATATGGCTATAAAAACCTGCCATTTGCGTGATCGTATAGTTAGCCAGGAAATAAGGCGTATCAGGAAGGAAGAAACAACGATTTTTCACTTCACGGTTTTCAAACACATATGATCCATCAATAAGAACTTCACCTGCATCCTGTATCAGGTTGCCTGAAAGCATTTTTAATAGAGTCGTTTTCCCCGCCCCATTTGAACCTAATAACCCGAATATGGAGCCTTTTGGTATAACCAAGGTGACGTTTTTGATTGCTTCTTTTCCTTCATATAATTTACTCACCTGTTTTATTTCAATCATGAATCCCCCCCCCCTTTGCCAATGGACTGATTTCCTTTATTATTCTATAAATTTCATGTTTATCGATTCCGATATACAGAGCTTCAGCGAGTACCTTTGAAAGCTCGTTTCTGATTTCTTCTTCTTTCAATGAATTTTTGAAGGATTTAGGAGGTGCCACGAAATTCCCTTTGCCTGGTAAGGTATATATAAACCCGTCAGACTCAAGCTGCTTGTACGCTTTCTGGATCGTATTTGGATTGATGGTCAACTCCTGAGCCAATATTCGTATGGATGGGAGCTGATTATGTTCCTGTAAAACTTCATTGATCATTAGTTCCTTTAACTTATCCATCAATTGCTCATATACCGGCTTTCCACTTTGAACATCCAACTCAATCATCATAAACCCTCCTTGCAATGGGTGTATTACATCTCCTAATACAGTACATTATAAAACAATATCTTCCAATTTAAAACCAATTTAATACCATTTTCAAACAATACTCGCTTTCATTTTGTTTAACAAGACTTACAGCAGGGAAGTAATGATAGTAAGAATGAATAAAGGAGTTGTTTTCATTGAAACCATTATATACAGCTACAGTTACCGTACACGGTGGTCGTGAAGGACATATTAAATCAGAGGACGGGATTCTGGATTTCGATGTGAGGTCACCGAAGGAATTAGGTGGTTCCGGTGAGCGCGCCACAAACCCTGAACAGTTATTCGCAGCCGGTTACGCGGCATGTTTTGACAGTGCCTTGAATCTTGTACTGCAAAAAGAAAAGAAAAAGGTCGATACGTCCGTGACGGCAAATGTAACGATCGGTAAAGATGAGGAAGACGGCGGTTTTAAATTGGCTGTAAGGTTGGATGTTTCGATTCCCGACCTAAGCAGGGAAGAAGCCGAAGACTTCGCCAAAAAAGCACACATGACCTGCCCCTATTCAAAAGCAACACGTGGAAACGTCGATGTCACCTTGATTTTGGTATAACGTTTAAGCAAGGGACTGGATACGGCATTAAGGCCGGCTCCAGTCCCTTTTTCTTATTTCACTTCTTCCAATCCCTTCAGTTTCAAAAGAAAGCCAAGACCTATTATCGCCATGATGATCAATGACCCTAATGCCATCCGGCTCGCCAATGTACCGAGGTCATGGAATATCAACGTTATCGTTCCATATAATAACGGACCGATTATTGAAGAGACTTTTCCAGAGAATGCAAATAGTCCAAAAAATTGCCCCCTCTTCTCATCTGGAGTCAATTCAATGATATACATCCGTGATGTCACCCACATCGAACCTAGCGAAATGCCGAACATACTCCCTGCAACCCAGAACCAAAGGGCGGTTTGTGCGAAGACCGCTATAAATAATGCGACCAAGAGCAGAACTCCCACATATGTCACAGCCAGCCGCGGTCCCTTCGACTGCGTGACGTATCCAAACAGAAACGCTCCGGCAATGCTCGATACTGTCGATACCAAGTAAAGCAAAATGAATCCGCTGGAGGAAAATCCAACAACAGTCTTGGCATAAACGGCCATCATGCCGATAGTGGTCGCAATTGCATCATTTAAAAAGAAATAAGCAATCATGAATGTGAAAACCGATCGATAGGATCGCATCTCTTTAAATGTTGATTTAATTTCCTTATAACCAGATAAAAAAGGTTCTTTCGCTTTTTGCTGTTTTGGAGACTCTTTTAAAAAAAAGAATAAGGGAAGGGAAAAAACCAGAAATAAAATGGCCGTGGGAATGAAGGCTTCATGTGAACTCCCTTTACTAATGAATGGATAGATTGACAGTCCCACCAACGTTCCAAGGTAGCCTACCGCCACGCCAAACCCTGATATAAGCGGCAATTGCTGTTTCGTGCCTAAATCACTCATCATCGTATCATAGAAGACAAGACTCGAATGATAGAAAAACTTTGCTATCACAAATAAAAGAATGACGATCGCCAAGGAAACGGGAATCCCCAGAATCTTTCCATCCAACGGCATCCCTCCGAATACCCCCATTAAAAATGTACATACAACGGAAATAAGTGTGAAAATCATAATGTATTTTTTCATTTTTCCCGTTCGATCGATCATGACACCGAACAGCGGGGAAAACAAAACAAGAAACAAACTGGCAATCGCATTAGCGTAGGAGATGAAGGTACTCGCAATCTGATCAAGAACGGCATTTTCCCCAATCTGTTCCTGGAGGAAGAATGGAAAGAAAATCGTATTGATATTAGAAGAAAAAATCGTATTGGCAAAATCGTAAAACGCCCAAGAGAGAATGGGTAGGGAAAAATATAAACCAAAATTCCCTTTCCATTTTTTAGACTTCGGTTTCACCTGCAATTCCATCTGCTTTCCCTCCTTATTGATACTTAAATTATATGTATTCCATACCTTTCCAATAAATCCTTTAAGTCGGATTATAACATTGTGTAAAACATGATTTTTTCCTGCCTAACATGTAATATTATGAAATGAGACTGTCCTGCTAACTTTTAATCATTGTGCCTGATAGGAGTGTGAAAGATGACCGCATTTTTTCTTATTATCGTGATAACCATGCTTGTCCTGTTCGCTCTCTACGCTAAAAGATCAAAAAGTGATTTCCCTAAAAGCTTAATAATGCAGCATTCCCCCATTAAAATTGGACATCGAGGTGCATCTGGATACTGCCCCGAGAATACAATGGCATCTTATAAAAAAGCAATTGAATTGGGAGCTGATTTCCTGGAAGTGGATATCCACCTCAGTAAAGATGATGTCCTTGTGGTTCATCATGATCCCACCTTGGATCGAACCACAAACGGCAAAGGGAACCTCCGTGATTACACGGCAGCCGAATTAAAGGAACTGGATGCAGGAAGCTGGTATCATTCTCGCTATAAAAACGAAAGGATTCCTTTACTAAGGGAGGTATTGGAGAATTTCGGGTCTGAAGTCGGCATTTTAATCGAATTGAAACATCCCTCTGCTTATCCCGGCATAGAAGAGAAACTTGCAGAAGAATTAGGTGAATTCCAAGAATGTTCAACGAGTAAAAATAAGATAATGGTTCATTCGTTCGATATAGAATCCATGAAAAGGTTTCATCAATTAATGCCGGACATACAAGTGGGCGTTTTGATAAAACGGCGAATCAATGACCAAAAATTAAAAGAGATTGCCGAGTTTGCATCATTTTTGAATCCAAAACAAACGATTTTGAGTACGAAGCTGCAAATGCGAATCCAAAAGCACGGGATGAAAGTATTCACATGGACCGTCAACAATAAAAAACAAATACACATGTTCAAAATGATGCAGGTAGATGGTATCATTTCCGATTTTCCGGATTATTTTTTGGATTGAAACTTTGAATGATAAGTGAAAAAATGAAGATAACTAGTTCTTTACACTATTCAGGGTGAGACCATTCCGAATCCCTTTTAAAATTCCCTTTGAAATTTCGATTAAAGGTTAAGAACAAAAGACTGTAGGCAAAAACATAGTTGATTGGAGCGGGTGTGCGAGACTCCTGCGGGAATAGCGAATCCAAGGGAGACCCCACAGGCGCAAGTGCGCCGAGGGCGGACCGCCCGCAGAAAGCGAGTGCCCTACGTTCCAATCAACTTCCAAATTTGCACAAGCAAAAAAAATGTAGACAAACTCGATTTTCATCGAGTTTGTCTACATTCTGAACAATCCGCAAATGCGGATTGTTTTTTAATAACAATGAAAGAACTGTATTTCATGCGCGTCCGTTCCATAATAAGCCCATCGCTGTTGACTTCGTCTCCATCGATAACCTGCCACTGAATTATATCCGACATATGTTGGGTAAAACCAAAATGAACGGCCATTCTTAAGCCAAATATAGGTATGTTTGTATAAGCACCCTTTCATTGACCCAGTGTCCATTGCCTTATACATTCCTTCATGAAGTTGTGGAGTGAATAATGGCGGAGCTATATGAGGCGGTCCTCCTCCGTGCGGCGGCCGTGGTGGCGGCGGCTGGCCCCCTCCATAGGACGGACCAGGCGGGCCAGGAGGAGTCCTTACATCCATCATCTGATTTTCTAATGGATATGGCGTTGCCAAGAAATCTATGCCCATATTTCGGAGATGTGCATTTTGATCATTACCGTTATGGTCGTTCTGTTGATTCAATGAATCGTATGGTTTCATACCTTTTCACCTCATAATTGAACTTCCTTTTATCCGTATGTAGTCGAATGACCATTTGTGCATTCTTTGCTCTGAACAGTCTCGAAATTGGTTTCTATTTGATCTATTCCTGAAAATGATTCATCAGAAAATATTCCCTGTTTATTTTTTGAATAAATCCCTATATTTTTTAGCTTTCTTGCCCTAGAATTGATATAGTGTTGTTAATGATTTAAACTCAATATGGTCAAAAGTCATTTAGGCCCTAAATCATTTTTGGACAAATTTAATTATCTTGGAAAAAACGAGGGATTCCTATGTGGGAATTATTATTAGAATTCGATTATCAAACCGTTCGCCATGCGGTATGGGCAGGTTACTTATTTACCTTTGTCTTTCCACTGGCCGCGTTTTACTTCTTAAATAAAAAGCAATCACTCTTGAATGACAAATATCAAGCTTCCGTTCATACAGATAAAAGTAAATCCCCTGTTCATGCAGGCAGCATTTTCGACTGGCGCGGTGCACAGCGCTTTTTCACCTTTATCCGGCAAAAGGATTCACCAGATGATTCCGATGAGCCAAGCCTCCTTCTAGTTGTTTAAACATTAACAATTCGAGGAGGAAATTATATTGAAGAAGAAAAATACGTTTTTAATTGCCGTCCTATTTTTGGCAACGACCCTTTTGACTGGTTGCTCAGCAGCAACGAGCGGTCCATTTCATACAGCATTGGTTAACCCCATGACAAAAATGCTAGAATTCAATGCTGATTTATTTAATGGCAACTATGGTTTAAGCATCATCATGATGACATTTTTGATTCGCCTTGTTTTGCTTCCACTGACTGCCAAGCAATATAAAACACAGCTTAGCATGAAGACGAAGATGAATGGGCTGAAACCGGAAATGACAGCAATCCAGCAGAAAATCAAAGAGACGAAAGATCCAGCTAAACAAAAGGCCCTCCAGCAGGAAATGATGCAGCTTTACCAAAAACATGGAGTCAATCCTTTAAACATGGGCTGTCTGCCGCTCTTGATTCAAATGCCGATCCTAATGGGCTTTTATTACGCGATACAAGGGTCCCATGAAATTGCAACCCATAGTTTCCTTTGGTACAGCCTAGGCCAGCCGAATATTGCCATGGCGATTATCGCCGGTGTCATTTATTATTTCCAATCGGTCATTTCCGTGAGACAAATGCCGGAAGAACAGCAGAAACAAATGAAGATGATGAGCTTACTCTCACCAGCAATGATTTTATTCATTTCTTTCTCCGCTCCTGCTGCATTGCCACTATACTGGTCAATCGGAGGTATATTCATGATTGTTCAGTCAATCGTGCTTCAGCGAATATATAAAAAAGACCATGCCGCTGTCCCGGCTGCAAATGAAACGGTCATGAAAAAAAGCTAATCCACTTGGATTAGCTTTTTTCATACTTTCATTTTCCACTTGCGCTGGAAATTGATGGGATTTACAGGGTGAGATCACTTTGTTTTATTTCTTCGGCAATGGATTTGTTGAAACTTTTTCGAAAAATCTCTCTACATATTCAAAATCCGTGTAAAAGAACAATAATAGGTCACCCGGTTGTGATTTCTCCCAGGCTTTTATGAATGCGTCCAATTCATTAGGTTCGATGAATGTCCGATCTTTATGTAACCCAGCTTCTACCGCAGCATCCTGAAGGAGCCCGGCTACTTCTAACGGCTCCCTTCCCCGCAAATCATCGTCTTCTTTAATGATGAACAGATCGGAATTAATGGCCGCTACCTTGGAGAGTCTGATAAGTTCTTCATCAATACGGTCCCCCGGCCCTGCCAAAACAGTGATAAGATGATTTTTGTTATAGGCACTGACCGTTTCGAATATGGCCTTCAATCCCGCTTCATTATGGGCATAGTCGATGATGATCGTGCGCTCTTTCAACTTTTTCAAATTGAACCGTCCTTTGGACAAATTCGTATCAGGCATAAATGTGGCAGCCTTCCTTCTTAGTTCTTCCATGGTAATGCCTTGTGTTTCGGCTGCGGCTAACGCCTGAAGTAAATTGGCGATATTATGACGTGCCATGCCGGAAATCGTTATTGGAACCATGGTGCAATCCATAAATGGATGGATGTCTCCATCAGCTGAATGACAAATGACGCCTTTTTCATTGACGTACCAAACTTTACATCCCTTATCTATCGCAGCTTTCACGTGAGGCTGGGTGGCATCTGTAGAGGTGTAAATGACCTCCCCATCTGTATAAGCGTTCATGGCAGCTACATTCGGATCATCTGCATTCAGTACACAATAGCCTGTTTTCATTACGACTTCGGCTACCAGCCTCTTTAATTTAATGAGATCATCCAATGTATCGATTCCATCTCGGCCGAGGTGATCCTCACTTACATTGGTGATGATCCCCACATCACATTTACGAAAAGCCAGACCTTCACGCAGAATCCCGCCCCGGGCCGTTTCCAAAACGGCAATATCGACTTCAGGATGGGCCAATACCATTCTTGCACTGACGGGGCCACTGCAGTCACCGTGATCCAATACCTCATCGCCGATATATACTCCATCAGAATTTGTCATACCAACTTTTGTTTTTTCATTAGTAAGAAAATAATGAATCAAACGGGTTGTTGTCGTCTTTCCATTTGTTCCGGTCACTGCGATGATCGGTATAGCCGCCTCTTCCCTGGTCGGAAATAAATAATCGACAATGGCTTTGCCTACATCCCTTTTTTTCCCTTCACTTGGATAATGATGCATTCGAATTCCCGGTGCAGCATTCACTTCAATAATTGCAGTCCTTGAATGTTCGATCGGTTTTGATATATCCTCACAAATAAAATCTATTCCGGCGATATCCAAACCGATCGCTTTCGCAGCAGCAACAGCCATATTATTAATGGTCGGATGAACCTGGTCCGTTACATCGATTGCCTTTCCGCCAGTCGAAAGATTTGCATTGCCGACAACTTGAACCAATTCCCCTTGATTCGGAATCGTATCGAGCGTCCGATTCGACTTTTCCAAGTAACACGTCACGGTATGTGTAAGTGGGATTTTTGACATCGGCTTTTCATGACCATCTCCCCGCAAATCATTACCATTTTCCTTTTCTATTAAACTGCGTATCGTTTCCTTGCCATTGCCAATAACATAGGGAGGAAGCCTCAAACTGGCGGCGATAAGTTCTCCATTAACTATCAGTAACCGATAATCATGTCCTTCAATATGCCGTTCGACAATGTACTTCTCCACATGCAACTCCAAACAATTGATTACATTGAATAGCTCATCCTTATTTTTGATATGGGTGATGACACCCTGACCCTGTCTCCCATTATACGGTTTTATGACCAGTGGAAAACCCAGCCTGTCCGCCGAGGCAAAGATATCTTCAATGGAATGGGCAACTTCCCCTTCAGGTACAGGGAGGCCACAGCCTCTTAAAATGGATTTGGTCAATGCTTTGTCACAGGAATTCTCAACCGCAATATTCGAAGTCTGGCTAGAGATTGTCGCCTGGACATACTTCTGCCTTGCACCTGTTCCTAAACGCAGTAAGCTTTCATCACCCATTCGCTCGACAGGGATATCTTTTGCTTGTGCTGCCTTAAAAATGGCTTCGGTACTTGGCCCCAGTTTATTTTTATAATATAACTGCTCTATTTGTTTTACATAAGATTGTACATTTATAAGTTTTTCACCATTCAGGATGGCTTCCGCGATATCTTTCGCTGCTAAAAAAGCTTGAAGACCTGAGTGAGGCTCCTGATAGTCAAAGGTAACATAATAAAAACCCTTCTTTTCCATCATTATCGTTTTTCCGCGAATGGCTTCGATTCCGGCCAAGTTTTGAAGCTCAATCGTCATATGCTCCAATATATGTCCCATCCATGTTCCTTTTCTCAGCCTTTCAGCGAAACCGCCTCGATACCCTTTTGAACATGTATGGCTTCCCAAGTTCGGGAGAGCCTTTAACAATTTTTCATTGAATCCAGGGATTGAATCAGATGGTTTCTGTTCCAGTTCCCCTATATCCAATTCAATGCAAATCGTAGGTGTATAAGCAAAATAATTAGGTCCTTTTAAATAACGGACTCGATTGATCTTCATTGTTGGATCCCCTTTTTCATCAACAATTTCCTGGTAAGCAGGTCAAAACGGTATCCCCTGGTTAGTGCATGAAGGTTAAATCCCGAAAGAGTCAACTCTTCACTGCCATTATCAGAAGATGTGATATTGATATAATCACTGGTGCTGCCATCAAGAACCAATACTTGATGTTGGCCGACTACTTCAAAATGACCGTCTTTAACTAAAATTGCTGTATTTTCATCAATGCCAATACCCATAATTTCTTTTTTCCCTGCTATTGCACTTAACAGACGGTCAAATCGGCCACGCTGGGAAAAATGTTGATCGATTATCAGTCCGTCCAGGAAGCCGAAACCTAAGCCAATTTCAACCTTTAACTTATTGTCATTCAGCATCGTGTCAGCCGCAACGATCATATACTTACCTAAAATCGAAGCACCAGCACTTGTCCCTGCTATCACCATTCCTTCATGCCATGCTTTAGAAAGGGCATCGTGAAACTTTGTTTTTCCAATCAGTTCAGACAATCGGCTTTGGTTTCCCCCTGAAATGAAGATGGCGGAAAAGGATGCAAGCTGTTCACAAATTGCCGGATCGTCTGCATCCCGCCTTGAATCCAGCTTGATCACTTCCACCCTGTCCACACCTAAATCCCTGAAAATCTTAATATACTCTGTACTCACTTCCTCAGGAATTTCACTCGCTGTAGGCAATATTCCTATTCCGCCATCGCTATGGGCTGCAAGCTCGACAAATTTATTTAATACTTCACCTTCAAGGCACTTATCCTCTGCCCCGCCAATGATAAGTAATTCACCACAATTCATTCATCATACTCACCTTTACAAATGGATTCACATCATGAAATTGCTCTAAACAGAACACATAATGACTAGTATGGCAACTTCTTTCAGTATTCATTCATAAAAATGGCAAACTGCATAATTTTGTTTAACTTAATGAAAAAAGAGGAAAAGTAATAGAGTAAAAAATAAAAGGAGTGTGTAAAAAATGAGCCAAAACCAAATAAAAGAAAAAGTATTGAACATCATCCGTGATCATAAAATAGGAGTTTTATCTTCTGTTGAAAACAACAAACCACATTCACGCTATATGACATTTTTTAACGATGATTTAACTTTATACACACCAACGAGCGGAAAGACGGAAAAAATCGATGAAATTGAAAAGAACCCTAATGTTCATATCCTGATCGGCTATGATAATGAAGGATTGGGCGATTCTTACCTGGCAATCTCAGGTACCTCGAAAATAAACGATTCACAGGAACTGAAAGATAAATTATGGAATGAATCATTTGAACAGTGGTTCGAAGGTCCGAAAGATCCAAATTATTTAATTCTGCAAATTAAGCCGGAAAGCATCCGGTTGATGAACAACAATGGTGAACCTCCACAAGAATTATCATTATAAATCTTTATTTTTTGTACTTACGCCAATTGACGAGTATTACGCTCAAACTCACGAGTAAATGGCCAAAATTCACGAGTAAAACACCAAAACTCACGAGTATTTGATCGAAATTCACGAGTATTACTCCAAATCACGAGTAATGACCGAAATTCACGTGCATTTCACTAACTCAGTACTATACTAAAAATAGCGCTATAAAACAGTTAAAAGCCCGCACATGAGTGCGGGCTTTTCTCACGATTATACCAACTCTGATTGGATATAATGTAAAATCAGATTGGCTGTATGCTTTAATGAAGAGACATGTGTCCGCTCGAAGGCATGTGATGCATCGATTCCCGGTCCGATCAGGCCATGGACGACATCATATCCTGCCCGGATGGCAGCGGAAGCGTCCGATCCGTAATATGGATAAATATCGACGCGGTAGTCGACAGCATTTGCTTGGGCAAGTGAGACCAGATGCTGACGCAGTTTATAATGATAAGGACCCGAGGAGTCTTTTGCGCAAATGGAAACGCTGAATTCATCCGTCGTTTGTCCATCACCGATCGCGCCCATATCGACAGCTAGATATTCGACTGTTTTCTCAGGGATATTGGAATTTCCGCCATAGCCGATTTCTTCATTGTTGGAAATCAGGAAATGGGTCGTATATGCCAATTTTATCTTTCCTGCGGAAATGAGGTCAATGATATGAAGGAGGATACCCACACTAGCTTTATCATCCAAATGCCTTGATTTCAAAAAGCCTGTATCCGTCACTTCCACTCTCGGTTCAAAGGAGACAAAATCTCCAACAGAAATGCCAATGGCCTCGGTTTCCGCTTTAGTTTTCACGATAGCATCTATCCGGACCTCTATTGTCTCATCATCACGCTTCGCATCGCCGGCATTTTTATATACGTGGACAGAGGTCTGATTGATTAAAATGGTCCCGGTGATGATGGCTCCGTCAGCTGTATGGATTTTACAATACTCCCCTTCCACTGAGTTCCAGCGGAAACCGCCGATCATCGTCAATTTAAGGCGGCCATTCGCCTTGATTTCCTTTACCATGGCTCCCAGGGTATCGACATGGGCAGTCAGCAAGCGTTGTTTGTCATCATCTTCGCCTTTTAATGTAGCAAGCAATGCCCCTTTATTCGTGATGTTATAAGAAACCTTCCTCTGCTCCATGAAATCGGCCGCGTATTTAATGGCTTGTTCAGTATAGCCGGAGGGGCTGGGTATGGACACCAATTCTTTTATGTAAGATACGATTTCTTTTTCTTCGATCACGCTCATGCATATCTCTCCTTTCCTCTTTGTTCATTATATCTTTTCATGGCAACTTTTAACATATTAAAAGACCGCCAAAAGGCGGCCCTTTAATAGATTTAACTCATAAAAGCCATTACAGGCAAGATGGCCATAGCTAATGTTGCAATTCCATATAACGCTAAATTCTCCATATTCACTCTTCTTTTCCACTTATCGCGCCATACCTTGTATCTGTCCATATCTTCGTTTCTCATAAAAAAACCTCCTTCATGATGAAAGTTCAACTTACTTCAATTGTCTTTGTTTGTTGGACATTTCCTTCATATATTCCAAGAAGGCAATTCTCTTTTCTTCTGGATAGGCTACAATGTCTGCAATGATTTCCTCTTCGAGAGGTTTCAGTAAACGACCAACCGATTCAGTAAACAATATTTCTAACTCTCTCTTTGTTTCATTAGGATTTCTCACTTCCATCAATATCACCCTTCCAATTACTTACTATTATCTATATAACCTTTATCCACTCCATTGAAACGCAAAAAAAATCGACCGCCATAAAGGCAGCCGATAGTCTTCTTAAATTATTTCGTTACCCCGACATTATGCCATTGATATTGACGGCCTGCGAGATAATCGTAACCTGTAACGCGTTCATTCACTCCAGCCAATTGATAACGGAATAATGTCGGAATGACCGGAACCTCTTCATGAATCAATTCTTGCCACTCATTATACGTATCGATTCGATATTGATCATCGAAGGCTTCCTCTGAAATCCCTTTAGCAAGAAGCTCATCATTTTTTTCACTCACCCAGCGGGTATAGTTAAATTCTGCAGACCTGGACCAAATGCCTGATGGATCCGGATCGGAAGCGACACCCCATGCAGCTTGATAAATATCAACTTTATCATTATCCTTTTTCAGCAGGTCGTAGAAAGAATTGAACTCATGCAGCCTTCCATCCTGCAATTCGACGTCCAACCCTACTTGTTCCCATTGCTGGATATAATATCTTGCCAGTGGCTCAGAAACATCGGAACCGCTCATGGAAGCAAAGTTGATTTTGAACTCTTTTCCATCAGCATCCTCACGAATGCCATCGTTATTCGTATCTACAAATCCTGCTTCATCCAAAAGTTCCTTAGCTTTTTCAGGATTATATTCATATGCTTTTAAATCTTTATTGTTATATTTAAAGTTCGGGGTAATGACAGAGTTGGCAGGGAAGCGAAGGCCCTTGAACATCTTTTCGCCAACTTCTTCATTATTGATGGCATATGCCATCGCCTGACGAAGGCGTTTGTCACCGAATTTAGGATTTTCATCCATAACATTTTCTTCTTTTTCCTTATCATAATGACCGAAGTTGAAACCAATATAGGTATAAGCCAATTCAACTTTCCCCAATAATTCGACATTATCCAATTCCTTGGCTTGCTCATATTGCTCCGCCAGGACCTCCGCTACATCGAGGTCACCATTTTCAAGTGACTTGACGACAACAGACGGATTCACGACTTTTAATGTGACACTGTCCAATTTTGGTTCACCGCGGTAATAATCTTTATTCGCTTCGAATTCGACCGCTTCCCCTTGAACGATTTTCTTCACTTTGAATGGTCCAAAACCAATCGGATTTTTACGGATTTTATCAGAAGATTCCAAATCCGCAATCGGAACATCTTTTAAGTATTCTTTATGAAGCGGGTATGTCCATAATCCGGTCGTGACGGACGGGTTCGCTTTTTTGAAAGTGAAAGTGATTTTCTTGTCATCGACTTTAATGCCTGAAATCTTATCCGCTTTCCCTTCATGATACTCTTCCATACCCTCGATTAAAGCCATTTGCTCATCATAGCGGACACCTTTGTAATCTTTGCTTCCCATGACAAGATATGCATATTCCAAATCGGCGCCTGTCACAGGCTTTCCATCATGCCAATTTACATTATCCTTAATCGTCAGCGTGACCGTTTTATGATCGTCTGAAATCTCATAGGAAGCGGCACCTTCATTCGTATATACATAGTTTTCGTCTGTATCCAATAAATCTTCATCAAAGAATGTGATAACTTGGTTATCGGGTTCGCCTTGATAAAAAACTTTGTTTAATATCCCTTCAAACGGGGTATCTGATACCAAACCATATGTCAAATGGCCGCCTTCAATCGGCTCTCCTTGATTCGTCGTCTTTGTCGGGAATTTAGAGGTATCGACCTGTTCTACATCTTTCCCTTTTTTCTCTTTCGTTGACGATTTCTCCGTATCATTCGAACATGCAGCAAGCAGTAGAGACGAAATGGCCAATGCACTTAATACCTTACTGTAGCTTTTGATTTTCATATCATACACTCCCCTTTTTTTATCCTCTTCTTTGTCTTGCATCGGCTGCGCGTTTTAACGCTTGACCAACGAAATTTATACTCAGCATCAACACTAAAATCATGAGTGATGCGGGTACCCATATCCACCACTTGTTTTCCAGAACATCTGGATTTCGAGCATAACTGATGAGCGTCCCTAAACTCGGGGTGCTCTCCGGAAGGCCGAACCCTAAGAAAGTCAAACTGGATTCTAAGCCAATATTGCCAGCAAGGTTCAAAATGAAGTTAACGATGATCAATGAACTGACATTGGGCAGAAGCTGAAACAGGATGATTTTCCAATGTGGCGTCCCGAGAGTCTGTGAGGCATGAATATAATCCAGCTCTCGCTCAGACAAAGCCTTTGAACGAATCAGCCGTGCCTTTCCTGTCCATAAAAACATCGTCATGATTAAAATGAAAACATATACATTGAAGATCGGTACAATCGTGACCACAACGATGATGAACATCAATTGCGGCAGGGCAATCACGAAATCGATAACACGCATGATCACATTATCGGTTGCCCCGCCAAAGTAACCGGCAAGAAGTCCTAAAGATAAACCGATGATGGCCGTGAATAATGTAATGAATAAACTGATCGTGAATGAATTTCTGGTACCTATTATCAGTTGTCCGAATACATCCCGGCCGCCATAATCGGTTCCAAGCCAATAGTCTGAAGATGGTTCCATATAAATGGAGAGAAAATCGACTTTGGCTATTTCCTTGGCGTCCATGAAGAACGACGCACCGTAAACAAAAAGCAATATGGCTGCTAATATAATCAATGAGCCCATGGCAAGTTTATCTTTTTTGATTTCCTGCCAGATGATTTTCATTCCTGAAGGGCTCACATCGTTAACTTGTATGTTCTTTCCGGTTTCCACTTTCATTTCCATACGACTCACCCCGCTCCTATTCTATCCGTATACGCGGATCGACCGCACTAAGTATGATGTCCGAAAGAAGAGTGCCAAGCAGAGTGGCAAATCCCGTCATCATGACGATGGCCGTGACAACACTGAAATCCCGCAGACTTACTGAACTAAGGAAAAGCTGCCCCAGTCCCGGATAACTGAAAATGGTCTCGATTATGACCGCGCCGCCGATCAATCCAGTAATTTCATAACCTAAGAATGCTGCTATCGGTAAAAAGGAATTTCTCAGGATATGCCGTGAATACACTTTTGATTCAGGCACACCCTTCGAACGCGCTGTCCTTACAAAATCCTTGATTTTATTATCGATGATTTCATTTCGCAAATATTGGATCGTACTTGTTGTTGCAATTAAAGCTGTACTTAAAGCTGGTAAAATCAAATGATTGATCTTGCTTACAACATAGGCGAAAGTTCCTTCGTCCACCTTTGAATCGACACTGCCGCCAGACGGGAACCAATCCAGGGCAAATCCGAAAACGAATAACATGATTAAAGCAAAAATGAAAATCGGGGTGCCGAACCCTACATAGCTATAACCCGTAACGGTTTTATCCACCCAGGTATCGTTATACCTTCCGCTAAGTATGCCTAATGGTATCGCAAGCATATATGTAAAGATCAGCGTGACCAACGCCAGGAACACCGTGTTCCAAAGCCTGTCTTCGATTACATCCATAACGGGCGTCTTATGTGTATAGGAAACACCGAAATCACCCTGTACTGCATTGGATGCCCACCTTATATATTGTTGGTACCAAGGGTCATTCAAACCAAGTTCTTCCCTGATCCTATCAAGCTCTGCCGGATTGGCCCTAGGGTTTATTTCCTGGCCGGACAGGGCATCCCCTGGCATTGCCTTTGCCATCATGAAAACGATGATGCTCAATAAAAAGAGCTGCGGGATCATAACTAATAATCGTCTTAGGATAAATTTCCACATATTCCTTCCACCTCCTTATTGTAATGCGACTCTATGTGTCGATGAGATCGGCTTCAAATCGTAAGCACGTCCATTCTCATCGAAATATTTTGAGTAGGTAGACTCATATTCCGAGGTGAGTTTTTTTCTAAGCTGCACTTTATCTTCACGAACTTCCGGCTCTAAATCAGGAATGGCGGCAATCAGGCGCTTCGTGTATATATGTTGGGGATTTTCATAGATTTCCTCGCTTTTTCCTTCCTCTACCAATCTACCGCGATACATAACACCCATCCGGTCACACATATGCCGGATTACACCTAAATCATGCCCGACAAATAAATAAGTCAAATTGAACTCCTGTTGGAGATCCTGAAGAAAATTCAACACTTGTGCCTGAACGGAAACATCCAGTGCTGACACCGGTTCATCCGCAATGATCAGTTTAGGCTTCAATGTCAATGATCGGGCAATCCCGATTCGCTGGCGCTGCCCCCCAGAAAATTCATGAGGATACTTGTGGATCGATTCCGGACTCAGTCCGACTTTGTCCAAGAAGTCCTGTACGATTTTCTTTTCCTCTGAAGGGGATAACCGTTCAAAGTTCCTCAGCGGTTCGGCAATTATGTCAAGTACCCTCTTCTTGGGATTCAATGATGAATACGGGTCTTGGAAAATCATTTGGATATCTTTTCTGAACGGTTTAATTTCTCTTCTACTTAAAGATGCCAAATCCCTGCCTTCAAACAGGATTTGTCCGGATGTCACCTCATTCAGTTTGACCACTGCCTTGCCTGTCGTGGACTTGCCGCTTCCGGATTCTCCGACCAAACCATATGTTTCCCCTTGCTGCAACTCAAAGGAAACACCGTCCACGGCCTTTACGTGATCGACCACCCTTCGAAAAAAACCGCCCCTTATTGGAAAATGCACTTTTAAATTATCTAATTTTAGTAATGTCATGAGCCGATGCATCTCCTTCTACTTGAAAATAGAATGCTTTATAGCAGGTACAGCGGACAAAATGACCGTTGCCCACTTCGTGAAGCCGGGGTGTCTCTTCATGCGCATGTTTTGGTATCCAAGGAATCCTATCTTGGAAGCGGCATCCGATCCGATCCATTTTGGCTATCGATGGAACGATTCCCTCGATGACATGCAAACGGTTTTTCTCGTTTGCGGCCGAAGGAATCGAATTCAATAACGACCTTGTATATGGATGCAGCGGATTGTTGAATATCTCTTTAACACTTCCCGTTTCCACTACCTGACCTGCATACATGACAACGATCCTGTCAGCGACCTCTGCTACTACGCTCAGATCATGAGTAATTAATATGATCCCCATTTTTGTCCTGCTTTGGATATCCTTCAGCAGATCAAGTATTTGCGCTTGGATCGTAACATCCAATGCCGTCGTGGGTTCATCGGCGATGACCAGTGCAGGGTTGCAAGCAATGGCAATCGAGATCATTGCCCTTTGCCGCATTCCGCCCGAGAGCTCATGCGGATATTGCTTGTACGTCCGTTCAGGGTATGGAATTCCCACTTGTGTCAAAAGTTCGATCGTCCTGTTCTTTTTTTCAGCACTGGAGAGTTCAGTATGGTAATCAAGATTCTCCTCGATCTGTTTTCCAATGGTCATGAGCGGGTTCAAAGCTGTTAAAGGTTCCTGGAATATCATACCCAATTCCTTACCACGGACTTTATTCATTTGCACATCATTCAACTTTAGGAGATTTTGGCCTTTATAATTGATGTTTCCTTCGGATTTCGTTCTCTGCTTATTATGTAATTGCATGATGGATAAGGCCAATGCACTCTTTCCACATCCTGATTCTCCAACAACTGCTACAATTTCATTTTCATTCACTGTAAACGAAACATCATCAACCGCTGCATGATATTTGTTACCGATTCGAAATGAGGTAGTTAGGTTTTCTATTTGCAAAATAGCTTTCTTCATCCTTGCTCCCCCTAAACTATTTTATCGGGAAAATAATTAATCTTCTGATAATTATTTAAAATTTTAATCATTTTTTTACAATTATACAATAGTTTTTATAGAAAATAATCACATTTTTTTCATATTTTATAACTTTAGGAATAATTTTCTGCAACATAAAAACGTTTCCTTTATAACTGTTATACAGTAAAGTTTTGAAGTCCTATTAAATATATAGATTCAATAATTTCAAATTTATTATTTCGAGATAGCTTTTTTTGAAGTTTATGCCTATTTATTGAGCTTATCGTTTTACTTACCGCGGAATGGTTCCGTTTAAAGTATTTTAATATTTCAGAAAAATTAGTATATTTGTAAGAATATCATAGAAAAGGTAATTACTTCATATATATTTCAATACTTTTAAAAAAACACTAAATTTTCATTGTATGCAATGAAACCTTTTTAAAACAGATTCGTAGAAAACGGTAGAAAATAAATGATGGGGTGATTGAATGTATTCACAAACTGTACAAACATATATGCCGTCCGTCATGCGGACGTTCGCTTTATCTCTTGCCGTTTCCGTTTTAGGTATGGCTCTCGGCACTCTTGTTCCGCCATCCTTGTTTCTTCCCTTGGCGATACTTGAGATCTCCATGTTGATTGGAGCATTCATATTGCGAAGGAAAAAAGCCATCGGTTACACATTTTTGTATATTTTCACGTTGATTTCTGGAATTACGACCTATCCGATCATTGCCCACTACCTAGCCGCTGCAGGGGCAAATGTGGTGATCCTGGCAGGTGTTACGACAACAGTCGTATTTGGAGGACTGGCGGTTTATGCCACAACCACCAAAAGGGACCTTTCATTCTTGAGGGGAATGTTATTTGCGGCCTTGCTAGCTTTAGTCGTCATTAGCATTTTCAACATTTTCTTTCCATTAAGCTCTACAGCCATGCTGGTCTTTTCATTTATAGGGATTTTAGTTTTCAGCGGTTATATTTTATATGATTTCAATCGAATGAAGCATTACGGGGTAACAGCCGAAGAAGTACCGCTCATGGCTTTGAATCTATATCTTGATTTCATTAACCTATTCATTAACATCTTGCGCTTCTTTGGTATTTTAGCAAGCGATGACTAAAAGACCTAACAAGGTACCATAAAAAAGACGCTTGGATTTATCCAAGCGTCTTTTCACTTAATGTCTCGATCATCAATAAGAACGGCTGAAGGGATGCCTATCTTATTTATATAATCCTGGATTTGATTGATCGGTCCATGGCAGTTTCACACCGAAAGTACTTGCAATGAACTGTGTATCTTCCCTTCTTTTTTTCCTTATTTGGGCCCGTTGTTTTGCTGATTCATTTAAATTCATTTCCATCTCCGTTTCCGGAACCAAACGCGGAACAGGAATTGGTTTACCTTCTTCATTAATGGCAACAAATGTCAGGAAGGAAATGACGCATAAATTTCGGGCTCCTGTAACTAAATCCTCTGCAATCACCTTTACGATGATTTCCATTGATGTTCTGCCCGTATAAGTCACGAAGCTTTCAAGGCAAACTGCATTTCCTTCGTGAATAGGGTGCAGGAAATCTACGGAATCAGTTGATGCCGTAACGACGTTGCTTCGCGCATGACGCATGGCTGATATAGCCGCTACATCATCAATGTATGCCATTAATTTGCCTCCGAACATCGTACCAATATTATTTGTATCCGGCGGGAGGACAAGGCTTGTTTTTATGACCAAAGAGTCCCGGCAATTTTTTGTTTCTTCCATGGTGACTGCACTCCTTTATGTCTGATTTCTCACTAGTTCACTTTATCGAATTCTTACCTGTAAAGCAATTCACATGCTTATTTTCCTGCTATTAGTCAAAATTATGCGGCTTATAATGAAGCCAACCACTTTCACTGCCCTTTTGGCTGCTTGCCTTGCTGCAGCTCACGCAGACTTAAGCCAAATGTCATTTGTAAATGCGGATAATCCTTGAACCCTGCCCAATCCCCTCCCCAATCGAAACCTAACCCTTTAGCGATTGTAACGACTTCCATCCAATCCGACTTTCCATTACCGTTACCGTCATAACTCATATCCCAAATGGCCTCGCCTTGTTTGTTAAGGAGGGCAAAATCTATCGCCAAACCGAAATTATGCAGCGACTCGCCACCTCTTGCATTCGTTACGATGTTGCCCGGGTCTGATCGGCCCTTTTCATAGAGTTCATTTTGTTCGGCTAAAGACCGGAATCCGGCCGTAATGATTACCGGGATGCCTTTGTCCTTAGCCAGTTGAATGAGCTCGTCTTTTTTTTCGGCGACAATCGGATTCAGCTCGTCAGTCAGTTCGATTTCGTCTAGATCAGGCGGAAGCATATACTTGAACAAGAGCCACAGCAGCAATCCGAAAAAGCCCAATACCAAATATGTCCTTACCCAAGTGGCTTTCACTTAAAAAATCCTTCCCTTTACGAAAATATCTGTCTAAAATGAAAAACTCAACCAAAGACGGATGAGTTTTTCTTCTATTATAACTTTGCTTTTAATTCTTCAATTTGCAATAAATGCCGTTTTTCATGCAGTCCCACGAACGGAATCCATTGCTTCAGGCTTAAATCTTTGAACAAAGGATGCGGAAAAGACTTTTGTTCGAGATCAATTTCCTTTGCATGGTCAACGACATGTACAAAAGCTTTTCGGGATTCGGACAACTTCTCCTTAACTTCACTCAAAGTTTGGTATGATTCCGACGGAGTGACAAATGGCGGGGCCTCGACCTTCACTTCACGATTTAACGTAAGTTCTATCGGTTTATCCACTGCAGCAATGCTTTCATAGCTCTTCAATTTATCGGAAATGCTCTTTGTTATGGCGCTCTCCATTAAATATAAATGATCCAAAACCTGGATGATGCTTCATCTTCCTGTTTCAGGTTGGGCGTTCAGCTGTTCATCCGATAGTCCGTTGACCGCATTTAAAAGTTCTTCCCTGATTTTTTCATGTTCATTCATTTTAGCACTTCCTCTTATCAGCCTCGCTAATCTCCTTTAATTATTCCATGTCCTATAGGAAAGTGTAAAATAATAATACTTTTTGACAAAACGAACCGATTAAAAGTTGTCTATTTTTCCAAAAGCTCTATGATAGTCATAAAGGCAAAAATCATCTAGGACAGTAAAATAGGAGTGATCGTTATGAGTGGAGGACATATTCCATTCAGCCACAAAGGGCGCAGTGCAATACATGCATTACCCTCAAAAGGAAGCATATGGTTGATGCTTAAACAAATGTTCAATCGGGTCCCATCGAAATGGAAGTTTTGCTCTTTGGTTTTATGTATCATGCTTTTCATTTCATTGCTTGAGTTCTCCATCCCCCAATTGACACAGTTTACGATTGATAAAATCATTCCCGAAAAAAGATATGACTCGTTGATCTGGATTGGTGCAGGAATTCTTTGTGCTGCAATCTTATTGGCTATACTGAACTACTTTAACAGCTATATCGTTTCCAAGGTCGGTCAAAAGGCCATCATGGATATACGTAATAGCATGTATGAACATATTCAAACACTGGATATGAAATTCTTTGATAAAAACCGGACTGGTGACTTAATGTCGCGGTTGACCAATGATGTCAATTTACTGCAGCAGCTTATCTCTTCGAGCATGCTTCAAGTGTTGACTGACACGGTGACCTTCATTGCCGTAGCGTTATATATGCTTTTCATTAACTGGAAGCTTACCATTGTCCTTCTAATTACATTCCCTTTCATGTTCTATATCACAAGGGTATTCGGGAAACGCATCAGGATGTCATTTAGGTCTGTGCAAAGTTCCGCAGGAGATGTCAGCAAGGATTCGATTTCAGGAATGCGGCTCATTCAATCTTTTACAAATGAAGAATTCGAATCAAGACGGTTTGCGGAGCGTAATCAGGAAAATATGACTGCAAACCTTAAGTCCGTTCGGCTGCGTTCCATGTTCGGGCCGATTATTGATTTATTGAACAATATCGGTCTTGTAGCAGTCATTGTGTTCGGTGCTTGGCAAGTGATGGAAGGTGAATTCACAATAGGATTAATCGTGGCCTTTCTAGCATATTTGAGGTTGCTGCAGAGTCCCGTTCGCAATTTTAGCCGGGTAATCAGCATTGTCCAGCAATCAGCCGCCGCCTTTGAGCGGATAACTGAAATATTGGAAACCCAACCTGAAATAAGTGACAAGGGAAATGCCATTGAACTCCCTGCCATAAAAAAGAAAATTGAGTTTAAAAGTGTTGATTTTGCTTATGATGAGACTGTTCCTGTTCTCGGCAATCTAAACCTGACCATGAAAGCTGGTCAAGTAACCGCTTTGGTCGGCTCCTCCGGCGCAGGAAAATCGACCATCACGAGCCTACTGATCCGATTTTATGATCCGCAAAATGGAACGATTAAAATGGATGGACATAATATCAAAGATGTGTCACTGAAATCATTACGGGGACAAATGGGAATTGTTTCTCAGGATATCATTCTATTCAATGGTTCTATCCGTGATAACATCGTATATGGCAAACTTAATGCTACAGATGATGAAATCATCGAATCCGCCAAAGCTGCAAATGCGCATGACTTTATCAGTGCCTTTCCTGATGGTTATGATTCTCAGATCGGGGAGCGCGGAGTCAAGCTTTCAGGCGGACAAAAACAGCGCATTGCCATTGCCAGGGCACTTTTGAAAAATCCGCAAATCATCATTCTCGATGAAGCAACGGCGGCCTTGGATACAGAATCTGAACATTTGATACAGCAAGCCTTGTCACGTTTAATGAAAAAACGGACTTCAATAGTCATTGCACATCGTTTATCGACCATTCATGACGCCGATCAAATCATCGTTCTGGAAAAAGGGCAGGTTCTTGAAAAAGGAACACATGACCAGTTAATGCAAAACAACGGCCGATACAAGCAGCTCCATGACTTACAGTTCCCTCAACTAAGCGATATCAAATACCTAGCAACTTAGCAGGCAAACATGCACAGAAAGCCTTTCTGTGCATGTTTGGTTTCATTTGAAGTCATAACTTTCCAAAACCCGATTCGCAATGAGCTGATACCCTTTTTCATTCGGATGTAACTTATCACTGAAATACTTTGTTTTCTTTTCATCTTCAAAAAGATCATTTGTAGGAATGAATAACATCCGTTCACCTTTATCGGCTAATCCCTTTATTGACTCGTTATAATCGCGAATGTGCTTTTCAAGTTTTTGATTGTCTTTAATTGGGTTATATAGTCCTACTACCAGAATATCCGCTTTATCGTTTGCCTCTATCAGTGTTGATGTAATCTTTTTCAGATGGTTGATATATTCCCGTTTACCCTCATTGATTTTTCGGTCACTTATTTTCTCCAAGTTCCCGCCATTACTATTGATCAAGTCATTCGTTCCAATAAAAACAATGAAAGTATCGGCTTCATCAAGTTTCGTTTTAATGCGGTAATCATCTAGCTGTTTCATCACCCCATCCGTTTCCTGGCCTTTAATACCGTAATTCCAAAAACTCACTTTTTGCTCCGATTGCGGATTATTCAATTCATCCTCAAGGCCTTCTATATATCCTTCCCCGTTCTTATCCCCTTTTCCATAGGTTAATGAATCTCCAAAAGCCATGACCCTTTGCACATCTTCCGACTCCGAGGCCTGAAATTCATATGCAGCAAAACATATAACCAGTACGATAATCAATATACCTGTCAATTTTTTCATTTGGTTCTCCTCTTGTCTTTTTACTAGAAGTATTTAATCTTTTTCATACCCAAAAAATCTGCAGTACTAACATAAAAAAGAATTGTCAGATAAAGAATAAAGAGTGTATGATAATATAAAACTTTCAATGGAAACGGGATTACCCTTCATTCTGGAGATTGAATAAATGATAGTTAGGAGTTTAAATCATGAAAGAACACATAGAGTTTAGAGAGGCAGAACTATCTGATCTACCCAGAATTGTTGAAATATATAATTCGACAATTGCTTCAAGAATGGTCACGGCAGATACGGAACCTGTATCCGTCCAATCGAGGGTTAAATGGTTTGAGGAACATCATTCAGAAAGTAGACCGCTATATATCATTACTATAGAAGGGAAAACCGCTGGATGGATGAGCTTTCAATCCTTTTATGGCCGACCGGCATATAATTCCACTGCCGAAATCAGTATTTACATTGATGATTATTTCCGGGGAAAAGGAATTGGACAAATTTCGATTCGAAAGGCAATTGAATTGAGTCCAAAATTAGGTGTTAAGACTTTATTGGGTTTCATTTTTGCCCATAATACACCAAGCCTTAAGCTTTTTTCCAAATTCGGGTTTGAAGAATGGGCACATTTACCTCAAGTTGCCGAGATGGATGGCATTGAGCGGGATTTGATCATTCTAGGTAAACGTGTCGATATTTAATATATAATTCTTTAGAGCTATTGCCTTGAGCAGTAGCTTTTTCAGATTAATACAGGTCGAATTGCTAATTTAAAAATACCTATATGCTTCTTGAAGGGAAAAATATTCAGAATCTCTTTTACTTGCTAAGGCATTCAATAGCGTATCCAATTCTTGACTGGCTTGTACAGTCAGCAGATTTGTTAAGCCGTATATCGCTCCCAACTTTATCATTTCCTGTCTCTTCTCTTCTACTTTTTCTATAGTTACCTTACGGCAAGGCATCATAGTCACCTCCCATTTATTCAATATTTTTACACTTTCATCATAATGAAACCACTAGTTAAAATCAACTATTTTTCAGAAATTAAATGTGTTATTTTATAGGTAAAATGTGACAAAACACCTATTTTGTTATTTAATTATGTATAATTTGTGTCGTTTTCTAATAAACGCAAAAAAAGCATCCACTAGTGTAGACTGCGAATGCTTACATCATATCCCTTATCCAAAAATCCAAATATTGTATTCCGTTTACTATGTCATCCATTCAGAAGGTGACTCGTTATTAGGTCTATTTATAACAATCTTATATTCATCTTCAAGTACTTTTAATGGGGCATCATAAAGGTGCCTTTCATCAGAGGTTTTGTATACTCCATTGGCCAATAGCTCTTCAATGAGTTTTGCCTTCCTCTGTTCAATCCTCTTAAATAATTCTGCCATGTAAATGGCTCCTTTCCCAGTCGTCCTAGTGCCTGCTTCTAGTTAGCTAAACTTTATCAACTTGTTTGATTTCACCAAATTATATATACCTTTTCTAGTATGTCACTAAACGTTATTTCCCAAAAATAAAAGCCCCTTCTAATTTAAGAAGAGGCTGACAGTGTCCGTACGGCTCTTCTTATCTTCCAAGCATATGCTTGTTGGATTTAGCACAGTTCCCTAAACGGGTCCGCTGCCGAGGTTTCTTAGGGCCAAGTCCCTCCACCTCTCTGGATAAGAATTCGATATATAATGATGTAGAAATGATTCTATCCTAATAATCTTCAAAAGTCAATTACCTGGTTCTCCCTTTTTTCCTGGACATAAAGTGATACCTCTTTCAAATACGGGTTGCATTTTCTTGTCTTTCTGATATGATGTCAGTAATTACATACAATTCACACCACTAGGGGAGTCTTTTTTAAGACTGAGATGGAATTAGTTCCGGACCCTTTGAACCTGAACCGGCTCATACCGGCGGAGGGAAGTGGATGATATCGTCCATTTTACAGACTATATCCATCTACCCCGTTCCGTATTCAGGAACGGGGTTTTTTATTCAACAAAGGGAGCCATTCTATAGGAGGATGAACAATGGAGAATACAAAATTAGAAACATTCAGTGATAGACTGCACGCACGGGCAAAAGAGATTTGGAAAAGGAACCATTCACATCCCTTTGTCCAGGCAATTGGAAACGGTACACTTCCTGAAAAGAAATTTGCCTATTACCTGAAGCAGGACTATGTCTATCTCATGGATTATTCCAAGCTCTTTGCTTTAGGTGTCATCAAAGCCCATAACATCGAAACCATGGCAAAATTTGCGAGCATTTTAAATGAAACCCTTCAAGTGGAAATGGATATTCATCGGCATTATGCTTCCGAATTCGGGATCAGCTCCAAGGAATTGGAAAATACAGAACCTACTCCAACCACTCTAGCCTATACAGGTTACATGCTAAATGCAGCTCAGCATGGGACTTTGGCAGACTTGATCGCCTGTCTCCTGCCCTGCGCTTGGGATTATTATGAAATCGGTTTGCTATTAAAAGAACAAAATGGAGCAGCACTGGAAAACAATCGCTACGCAGATTGGATAAGGTCCTATTCATCTCCTGAATTCGGGGAAGCACACAAGTGGCTGATCACTTTGTTGGAAGAATTGACGGAAGGCATGCCTGAAAAGGAACTTCTTAGATTAGAAAAGCACTTTTTGGTTACTTCCCGATATGAATATTTATTCTGGGACATGGTTCAAAATGAGCAGGATTGGCCTCTGTAGGTGGTTGACATGAGGATGAATCCTATCAAGAAACTGACATTGACTGCCATGATCACGGCTTTAACGACGCTGACCAGTTCATTTATTTTCATCCCTGCAGGATTTGCAAAAATCTTTCCTATTCAACATCTGGCAAATGTCCTGACGGCGGTTCTATTGGGGCCTGCATATGCTGTGACACAAGCTTTTTTAGTTTCCATCATTAGAAACATGTCTGGTACCGGTTCAATTTTCGCCTTTCCCGGCAGCATGATTGGTGCACTTTTGGCCGCCATCCTTTATCGAAAAACACAAAGCTTAAAATTCGCCTGTTTAGGGGAAGTGATCGGGACCGGCATTCTCGGTTCCCTGGCCTGTTATCCGCTTGCAACCCTCCTATTGGGAGAAAAAGCTGCTCTTTTTGGTTTTTTACCGGCTTTTATGTTCAGTTCATTCGCAGGGGCGATTTTAGCTTTCATATTACTTAAAATACTGCTAAAAAATAATTATATGAAGGGGTTTTTTTATGAAAACAGCATTAACGATCGCAGGCTCTGATTCAGGGGGCGGTGCTGGAATACAAGCGGATTTAAAAACATTTTCTGCACATGGTGTATTTGGAATGTCTGCCATCACAGCCGTAACCGCCCAAAACACAATGGAAGTCCGTTCTGTACAGCCCATTGAAACAGCTATCATATCGGATCAAATTGCAGCTATCTTTGAAGATATTCCTGTCGATGCAGTAAAAATAGGCATGCTTGGATCAAAAGAAATCGTGGAAACGGTCGCTGCGTCCCTTAAAACCTTCATGCCTGCCATCGTTATCCTTGACCCTGTCATGGTTTCCAAAAGCGGCCACCATTTGCTCGACGAAAAGGCCGTCTCTGCCTTAAAAATGGAATTGCTTCCGCTTGCAACTCTTGTAACACCCAATGTACCAGAAGCGGAAGTACTTACTGGCTTCCCGATTCGGACGAAACAAGATTTCTACAGGGCATGCATTACGATACAAGAAATGGGTCCCAAAGCCGTTTTACTTAAAGGCGGCCATGCAGCAGGAAATCCAAATGATCTTTTTTATGATGGTACTGACTTCCACTGGATCAAGGGAGAGCGCATTCATACCAAAAACACTCATGGTACGGGCTGCACCCTATCATCCGCCATTACATCTAACCTGGCAAATGGACTGCCATTGCAAGTCTCGATCGAACAAGCCAAGACCTATATTTCCGAAGCGATACGCAATAGCTTTTCAATCGGTAAAGGTCATGGACCTGTCCATCATTTTCATTCATATTCAAAAAAAGAACGGAGTGACTTGTTATGAAGATTTCTTCAGCCGATTTATTTATGAAGGTAAGAGAAAGGAAACCACTCGTTCACCAAATCACCAACTTTGTTACGGTCAATGACTGTGCAAATGCCACCCTTGCCATCGGAGGTTCACCAGTAATGACATCGAGCCCAAGAGAAGTGGCGGATATGGTCAAATTAGCAAATGCATTGGTCCTGAATTTCGGTACGATCGATGATAAAGCCTTGGAAGCAATGGAGATTGCCGGTAAAACGGCAAATGCCCTGGACATCCCGGTGATTTTGGACCCGGTGGGAGTTGGTGCCACCTCCTATCGTACAGAGCAAGTCAAAGAGCTCCTAAGAAAGGTTACTTTCCAAATCATTCGCGGAAATGCGAGTGAAATCCTGTCAATGATGGGTGGGGATACCGTTACACGCGGGGTGGATTCGGGGGAACTTGCGATTAGCAATGCCGAGCTGGCTGCACAAGCGGCAAATGAATTGAATAGCATCATCGTGGTCAGCGGAGCTAAGGATGCGGTCAGCGATGGAAAACATACGTCCATCATCGATAACGGGAACCTCCTTTTAACTAATGTTACAGGTACCGGTTGCATGTCCACTGCTCTTATCGGAACTTTTTCCGGAGTCACCGATGATTTCTATTCTGCCGCAATTGCCGGTATATCAACAATGAGCATATCAGGGGAACTGGCAGCCTCAACCCTTCAAAAGGATGAAGGAACAGGTACTTTCCGTGTGCGATTAATCGATGCCATATCAAGAATGGATAAGGAAATCTGGATGCATGAGGTGAAACTAAGTGAAGAAGTCGCAATTTGATTTAAGCCTGTATTTAGTTACGGAAGAGTCCATAGCAATAGAAGAATTGACCAAAATCATTGCAGAATCGGTTTCAGGAGGAGTCTCGATCGTACAACTTAGAGAGAAAAACAATTCCTCCCTCTCCTTTTATAAAAAAGCATCTGCATTAAAACAGTTATTGAATGAGCTTTCCATTCCCCTTATCATCAATGACCGGGTGGATATAGCACTTGCGGTTGGAGCGCACGGAATTCATATTGGACAAGATGACCTTCCACTGCCTGTCGTCAAAAAAATGGTTCCTGAAGATATGATTGTCGGTGTATCTGTCTCCACTCTTGAAGAAGCTCTCGAAGCCGAACGAAATGGAGCCGATTATATCGGAGTAGGTTCCGTTTTCCCCACCAAGACCAAACAAGATGCAACTCTAATGGCACTTGAGGATCTGGGGGGAATTTGCCGCGGCGTATCCATTCCCGCAGTAGCCATCGGGGGTATCACTGCCGATAACATTTCCGCTCTTTCTGATAGCGGACTATCAGGTACCGCAGTCGTATCGGCCATCATGAATGCAAATAATCCGAAGACTGCATCCGAATCCCTTTTAAAAATAATAAAAGACTTTAAATAACAAAAGGATGGAGACTGCATGCAGTCCCCATCCTTTGTTTATGTCAAAACGGTATTCTTTGTTTCCTTCCCAAAAGCCACGGCAACTGCCCCCACTAAAATAGCAATTGTAAAAATGGTGAAAATCGATGAAATCGGGGTGTCTGCGGCAACTAGATACCCTACAAGCAAAGGTCCCAGAACACCGCCAATTCTCCCGATCCCTGCAGCTAACCCAGCCCCTGTACCGCGAACTGATGTTGGATACTGCTCAGGTGTATACGCATAAAGTGCACCCCATGCCCCTAGGTTGAAGAAAGAGAGGAACATTCCGGAAACTATCAGCAGTGCCAGCCCCTCTGCCGATCCAAAGAAAAAGGCACTGACGGCCGTTCCAATTAAGTATGTGATCAAAACGAATTTACGTCCCATCTTCTCTATCAGCCATGCAGCTGAAAAATAACCCGGAAGCTGTGCAAGCGTCATGATCAAAACATATTCAAAGCTTTGAATCATGCTGAAGCCTTTTAGGACCATCACGCTTGGCAGCCATAAAAACATCCCATAATAGGAAAAGACCACGCAAAACCATAGAATCCACAATACAAGGGTCTGACGGGAGTATTCCTTTTTCCAGACACTTTTCATATTGCTTAATACAGATGGTCTTTGCTTTTTTTCAAGTTCCGTATACTTTGGTGAATCCGGCAGTTTCAAGCGCAGATACAGCGCATATAAAGCTGGAACTGCACTCAATAATAATGCTACCCGCCAACCATAAGCCGGTATGATGAAATAGGATATGAGTGCTGCCAAAATCCAGCCAACCGCCCAAAAGCTTTCAAGAAGGACGACGACCCTTCCCCTTTTACTCGCTTCAACACTTTCAGAGACCAATGTCGAGGCAACCGGGAGTTCTCCCCCAAGTCCCATTCCAATCAAAAAACGCAATATCAAGAACAGGCTGAGTGTACTGACTGCTGCAGACAGGCCACTTGCGATCGAAAACAATAATAATGTAATGATAAAGACATTCTTTCGTCCGACCCTGTCGGCCATCGCACCAAAGAATACGGCGCCAACGGCCATTCCTATGGAGTTTATGCTCCCAATCCAGCCAACTTGCTCACTGGTTAAGTTCCAATCCTGCTTTAATGCAACAATGATGAAAGAAAGCATACCGACATCAAGTGCATCGAACATCCATCCAAGACCCGCAACACCAAGTAACTTACGCTGCGATATCATTTTCGCATTATTTCCCATATATTCCTCCTGAAGAACTTTAGACCTTCTTGTTATTTTATCCTTATTCATTTTAACTATTAACTTTCATTTTTGCTATAGTAATTACACATGTCATGACAAAAAAATACTACATTTTTATAATAGATGAAGAAATCTTGGATATTCTGTCGAATGTTATAGATTGAATATTCCCTTTTTTTCATTTATCATAAAAATTGGCAATCAAAGCGTTAACAATAAGTCATCATGTTTTGCCCAAGATAATCATTTTATTCAGGAGGGTAATTAATGACAAATCTAACGTTAGAAGTAAGTGGAAAGCTGCAAAAATTTTTAACAGGACCAAAAAAGCTCTATATTAATGGTCAGTTTGTAGAAAGTGCTTCAAAAAAAACCTTCTCCACTCCTAATCCTGCTACAGGACAAAAACTTGCCGATGTTTATGAAGCTGATAAAGAAGATATCGACTTAGCCGTCAAAGCTGCACGCAAAGCATTCGATGAAGGTCCTTGGTCAAGAATGAGCGCAGCTGCACGCAGTAGACTGATGTATAAACTAGCCGATTTAATGGAAGAAAATAAAACTGAACTTGCTCAATTGGAAACGTTGGATAATGGGAAACCAATCAGTGAAACTACCAATGCCGACATTCCTTTAGCAATAGAACATATGAGATACTTTGCTGGCTGGTCCACCAAGATTGTTGGACAGACCATCCCGGTAAGCGGAAATTACTTTAACTACACAAAACACGAGGCTGTTGGTGTTGTCGGCCAAATCATCCCATGGAACTTTCCGCTTCTTATGGCGATGTGGAAACTGGGAGCTGCACTTGCTACAGGTTGTACGGTCATATTAAAGCCCGCTGAGCAAACACCGCTTTCAGCACTTTACCTTGCTGAATTATTGGATGAAGCCGGTTTCCCTGATGGGGTCGTCAATATCGTTCCCGGTTTTGGTGAAACCGCTGGACAAGCGCTTGTCGACCATCCGCAAGTAAATAAAATTGCATTTACCGGTTCGACCGAAGTTGGAAAATTGATCATGCGTTCCGCTTCATATTCATTGAAACGGGTCACATTGGAACTTGGAGGGAAATCGCCAAACATCATCCTGCCTGATGCGGATTTCTCAAAAGCCATCCCTGGAGCTTTGAATGGGGTCATGTTTAACCAAGGCCAGGTATGCTGTGCCGGTTCAAGGGTTTATATCCAAAAGAAACATTATGATAATGTTGTTGCCGATATGGCCAGCCATGCAAAAAACATCAAACAAGGGATAGGCCTAGATCCAAGTACACAAATTGGACCGCTTGTTTCCGAGGAGCAGCAAAATCGGGTAATGGGCTATATTGAAAAAGGGAAAAACGAGGGTGCGGAAGTTCTTGTCGGCGGAAATAAACCGGGTGAGCAAGGCTACTTTGTTTCTCCTACTATATTCGCTGGTGTTGAAGAGGATATGACGATTGCTAAAGAAGAGATTTTCGGACCGGTCATAGCGGCAATGCCATTCGAGGATTTAGATGATGTCATTAACCGTGCAAATGCCAGTGAATATGGTTTGGCTGCCGGCTTATGGACAAGCGATATAGCCAATGCCCATTATGTTGCAGGAAAACTCCGTGCCGGTACCGTATGGGTGAACTGTTATAACGCGTTCGACGCAGCTTCTCCGTTCGGCGGCTACAAACAATCTGGAATCGGACGTGAAATGGGATCTTATGCACTGGACAACTATTCTGAAGTGAAAAGCGTCTGGATTAATTTGGGTAAATGATTTACTGACTATTAAGAAAGAGGGTCTCAAAGAGGCCCTCTTTCTTTCAGTCCATTGATTCACTGCACCAAATCATCAAATTATTCAACTATTCAAACCTTTTCAATAGTCTTTCCTTCTTTAGTTTTGGTAAAATGCAAGATAGACAAAATAGCTGCTGGAGCAGCTCCCTGCCGGTTATAATGAACTCCTTCGTATTCGAGTAGTTTTCACAAACGATGTAAAAAGTTTCTTTTTTATATGACAAAAAGTACAATTGAAAATGTAGAAAATGGAAAAGGAGTTTTAAATGATGAGTGATTTTCAAACGAATTTAGAAAAATATGCAGAACTTGCCGTAAAAGTCGGCGTAAACATCCAAAAAGATCAAACCTTGGTCGTAAACACAACATTAGAGGGTGCTGACCTTGTGCGTCTCATTGTAAAAAAGGCATATGAAAACGGTGCGCGCAATGTCATCGTTAATTGGAATGACGATATCGTTTCACGTACCAAATATGAATTGGCTCCGGATGAGGTGTTCCACGAATATCCAAAGTGGCGCGCAGAAGAAACGATTGAACTCGCAGAAAACGGAGCTGCTTATCTATCCGTCATCTCCTCCAGCCCTGACTTATTAAAAGGTGTAAAGCCTGAAAGGATTGCCAACTACCAAAAAGCATCCGGGACAGCACTGAAGAAGTGGCGTCAGTATATGCAATCCGATAAAGTGAGCTGGTCCATAGTTGCCGTCCCTTCAAAGGCTTGGGCTGATAAAGTATTCCCTGAAGAAGCAGAAGGAAAACGTGTTGATCTGCTATGGGAAGCCATTTTCAAAGCAGTTCGTGTTGATGTGAAAGATCCTGTGGAAGCCTGGAAAAAACACGATGATACCCTGCATGAAAAGGTTGATTATTTAAATGATAAGCATTACCAAAAATTGCATTATACGGCTCCCGGAACCAACCTGACAATCGAATTACCCGACAAACATCTTTGGGTAGGGGCAGGAAGCGTTAACGTACAGGGTCATGAATTCATGGCTAATATGCCAACCGAAGAAGTGTTTACAGTTCCATTGAAAACAGGCGTTAACGGTACGGTTTCCAGTACGAAACCACTTAGTTACGGCGGAAACATCATCAATAATTTTTCCGTGACGTTTAAGGAAGGACGGATCATTGAAGTAAAAGCAGAAGAAGGGGAAGAAATCCTAAAGCAATTGGTTGAAACGGATGAAGGTTCACACTACCTTGGTGAAGTCGCGCTTGTTCCATTCAACTCACCGATTTCCCAATCGAATGTTTTATTCTTCAACACATTATTTGATGAAAATGCATCAAACCATCTCGCTATCGGCAGCTCCTATGCTTTCTGTATTGAAGGCGGAAAAAACATGAGTCCAGAAGAACTTGCAGAAAATGGACTGAATGAAAGCCTTACACATGTCGATTTCATGATTGGATCGGAGAAAATGAACATCGACGGCATCAAACAGGACGGCACTTCGGAACCCGTGTTCCGTAATGGGGATTGGGCGTTTTAATTAACCGGCTTTAAGCCCGTCCATCACTTGAAAACCTTCAGCCACGTGATTTCTGCATTACTTGGGAACATGTGGCTGTTTTTTCATGCCCAAAAAAGGAGACAAGCCCGTAGTAATATCGACTCCTTGCTTTCGAGTAAGTTCATTCACTATAACTTGGCCTGCCCCCGCTTAATCCCATATTGTGACATCCACTCCTTGTTCATCCTAAAACATGACCCATTAACTTTCTCTATACAACATTCAATATAATTAGGCTCATTGCCATATGCTTAGTCTGTTTTTTATACGCAATATATCATTGGAATATGTTGAACACATCTTTCATTGCCAAATATGTTATACTATTAGTAAAGAGGGTGGCTAAATTGAAAAGCAATAAGTATAATACTGGTGAAACAGTAACCATTCAGGATACTAATGAATCAGTAACCATTAATAAATGGGCATATGTAAAAAACATGAAGAGATATTCTTATACTGTTAAAGAACATCCGACTACTTTTTTCTTTGAAGAAGAATTAAAAAAAGCTTAATGACAAGTCACTAAAAACCTACTCAGTCAGAGTGGGATTTTTTTTTGCTTTCATTTTATAGCACAATAAAAAACAGACTCCCATCGAGGAAGTCTGTTCATATAGGTTACGATTTAATTTTAAAATTAAGCTTTTTGAACGTTAGCAGCTTGAGCTCCACGTGCACCTTGCTCAACTTCGAAAGTTACTTTTTGACCTTCGTCTAAAGATTTGAAGCCTTCGCTTTGGATAGCTGAGAAATGTACGAATACATCGTCTCCGTTTTCGCGTTCGATAAATCCAAAACCTTTTTCTGCATTAAACCATTTAACTGTACCTTGTTCCATTGTTGTTGCCTCCTAGTGCATAACACACATTGTATTACTATTTTTAATCATTTGGAAAATAACGAGTATCCTCTTCCACAACCAAAAACAATTCTTTATTAGATTAACATGAATTGATGCAGATAGCAAATTTTCCAGTGATAATTTAAAGATGGTCCACATTCTTTTTGCCTTCTTATTTTCTTTATTTATCCAATTTAATGATTCAGATAGTAATTAATGGGTATATCAGAGTAATAAGAAACAGTACGATTTTCACTTAAAGAATTATCAACAAGGAGGTCACTCAATGAAATATTACAAAGTTTCTAATAGCGGTTTTGACAGTAAGGTTATTGTAGCCTATAGCGGGTATGAGGCACTCGGGTATTATTTAATGGAAATTGATGATCAACTTGGTTTTGTTGATGATATAGATGTAGAAGAAGTGGATGCTGATGAACGAGTCGAGATTTCCTATACCGGTTATCCCGTTTATAAGACACTTAAGGAGCTATATCAAGAGAAAGATTTTTGGCAAGTTCCTAATGTTGTCGTGGAAGTCGAATAATGAAAGCCCCCACCTTTTAGGAGAATTCGAAGTTACCTCCCAATCAACCCGGTCAAATAGTATTTGGTAATTGCCAGATATTCACGGGTATATGATTTCAACAGTGACACTTTTGGTGTCTTTGCCGGCAATCCCTTCATATCCAAGCCTTCTTTTTTTGCTATTTCGACTGCCCGGTAGATATGAAAGTCATTGCTAACGATTAACCCTGAAGTTGCTGTATCAGGAATGAGTTCTTTTGAGAAAACAATATTTTCGTGAGTTGTTGTAGATTTGTCTTCCATCATGATGCGTGCTTCTTCAATTCCTTGGGCGATTAGCCCCTGTTGCATTGCTTTTGCTTCCGATATATCTTCACCCGGTCCTTTGCCGCCAGATACAATGACCACTGTATGTTTATTCGCCGATAAATATTCTGCAGCTTTATCAATCCTGTATTGTAAGGATAATGATGGAACCGAACCTTTGACCCTTGCTCCAAGAATCATGAGGTAATCGGCATTCTCCGGAATTTGCTGGCGAATGCTTTCCTGAATTTTCATGTGCAAAATCCAAAATACCCCAGTACCGCAATGACACTTATTACACAAAAAAGTTTCATCGTCCTTTTCAAAATTTTTCGCCGCTTCATATTCTTATCATATATAACTTTCATTTCCACTAACTCCTATATAACTAAGATCGAAGAGCGGGAAATCATGAAAGACTTCCCGCTCTTTTCAATCGGACAGTTTATTCTGCGACCATATCATCATATATCAATTTCCCAATTTTACTGATTACTTGACGGCTTTCTTCCTCTGATTTCATATCTTCAGTAAGAACAGCAGCATAAACTGTTTGTGTTTCTGACCGAATGATTGCACAATCATGGGCAACTCCCCGAATTCCGCCCGTTTTGCTTGCGACCTTGACTCCTCTGCCCATCAGCGATGGAAGTTTATCCCTTAATTGTTGGTTGTCAAATACATGCAATATTTTTTCCCGGCTTTCTTTCGTTAAAAAGTTGCCTGTATGTATGGCTTTTAAGCAGGTAATCGTATCTTCTGCCGATATGGTATTGTCGCGCCCTTCTTTTAATGCCTTAAAATCCTGCATTTTTCGTTCAAGGACAGTATTTTTCAAACCAAGTTCCTTGATGCATTGATTGATTTCTTCAAAGCCCAAGAGGTTCATCATCATATTCGTGGATGTATTGTCGGAAACAGTTATCATCAATGTCAATAAATCCTCTACGGTCAAAAATACCTTATTCGATAAGACATGCAGGACCCCAGATCCCCCAGTCACTTCACTAGAAGGGATGGTCACTGGTTGGTTCAAATAGATTTTCTTTTGTTCACTTTGACGATAACCTTCGATGATCATTGGTATTTTGATCAAACTCGCTGATTGAAAGGATTCATTATCGTGATATCCAATCGTGTCCCCAAGACCATTTTCAATTTTATATGCGATTCTCCCATTAAATGTTTCAACTAATGCCAAGATATCATGTTCTATAGTTTGTAAGGTCATCTATTCCCTGTTCCTCCCTTAGATATCATTTAAACCCCTATAAAAAACTCCCTTATACCCTAACTTATACTACCATGTTAAAAGCAGTACAATCTTATTAGAAATTCCAAATTGAATAAATTTTTGTATGAAAAAAGAGCCTTCATATTTGAAGTCTACAGTTTTTTTGCTTGTACAAATTTGGACGTTGATTTCCACTTCAGGCACTCGCTTTCCGCGGGCGGTCCGGGAGCCTCCTCGGCGCACTTGCGCCTGTGGGGTCTCCCTTGGACTCGCTATTCCCGCAGGAGTCTCGCACACCCGCTCCAATCAACTATGTTAAAAATTCAGATAGAACAATTGATTACTTTAGATCAACTGGTGCCGGCGAACCATTTGGTTCGTAAAATGGAGGCTTCCATTGACTTCACTTTCATTTATGACTTGATGAAAGATATGTATTCAGAGGTAGGACGCCCAAGTATTGATCCAGTTATTTTAGTTAAATGATTCCGAACCCCTTTAGTCTACAAACTGGAGCCTTCATATTGAAGGCTCCCTTAATACCTGTCATTCATCTAGCTTTAACGGCACGGCCCTTCACTAATGGGAATCGTTTCTTCTCCGTGGTATCGACCTGTGTGATTTCACCATCATGTACGGTTATTAAAACCGATCCATATTGCAGATCTTCCAAGCTTGAAATGATATGCCTGATTTTCAATTCTTCTTTCTTTTCCATAATATCTCCCCTTCACTACTGGTAATAAAGCTTCGTTTCATGCCTAATGTTAAAAAGGTTCGCACGACAAGCACATGTGCGCTTCCCACTTTCAATGTTTTCTTGGGAACTTGGTTTACCTATCATATCCTCATCACTTAACTTTCCGTATAAGAATAACCAGTTAATAGGAACTCCATATTCCCTCCCTTCCCTATAAAAAATAAAAGGCACCCGCCATCTAACAGATTAGATGTAAGGGTGCCTTTAGTTGACTAATCGGCAATATTCGGGAATGGCAAATGTTATAGAAAAATACGATTTAATTTGTTAAACCGCATTATTCTTACCAACTAACTTGGTATTACTAATATAATCCAATTTTATCCTTTTGTCAATCCTGTGTTTAAATTTTCTGATTAGTCCGCCTTTTACATTTTACTTATTTACCACTTTACCAAACTAAACTATTTGAGATATACTATTTTAGTATAAGTTGTCGGTATTAACACACACTTTGTATTTAAGAAAGGTTCGATATAAATGGTAAATAAAAAATGGGGTTTATTGATTTTGACCACTTTCGTAATTGGAAATATGGTCGGCGGCGGAATTTTCATGCTCCCTGCTCAATTAGCACAGGTATCCAGTCCGTTAGGGTCCACATTGGCATGGATCGTTACTGGACTTGGAGTTTTTCTAATAGCTTTGGTGTTTGGTAACCTGGCAGTCCGGAAACCTGATTTGAAGGCTGGACCGCAAAGTTATGCTCAATCATTATTTAAATCTCCTGTTAAAGGAAGAGTTTCAGGGTATAGCATGGCTTGGGGGTATTGGGCTGCGAATTGGGCTGCGACAGCTTCTGTCATCATTTCATTTGCTGGTTATCTATCAACGTTTTTCCCTGTGATGCATAGTCCAAAAGTGATTTATACAGCGGGTTCGTTTCAACTTGAACTAGGTAAAGCATTAACGTTTGCGGTATGTTCCGCTGCCCTTTGGGGGATTCAGGCAATCTTGGTAAGAAGTTTTAACAGTGCTGGGAAAATGAATCTTTTTGCTACAGTTACCAAAGTGCTTGGATTCTTATTTTTCATCATTATCACGATATTCATCTTCGATACTTCCAATCTAGGCAACGGAGCTGAATTTTATGATAAGGCGGGAACTGCAATCTCTTTAGGTGATCAAGTGAACGCTGCTGCCATTTCAACATTATGGGCCTTCATCGGTATCGAAGCTGCCGTCATGCTTTCAAACCGTGCCAAGTCACAAAATGATGTAAAGAAAGCGACGATTCTTGGTTTACTTATCGCTGTTGCCATTTATATCGGCATTACTTTATTGACGATGGGTGCCATATCACAAGACGAGTTGAAAATATCACAAAAACCGCTTGTTGACGCACTACAAGCAGTAGTTGGTTCAAGCGGCACGTATATAATGGCTGCTCTTGCCGTCATTTCCTTATTGGGATCGACGATCGGATGGATTGTCGTTGCCTCGGAAGTTCCTTACCAGGCAGCGAAATCGGACTTGTTCCCGGCCTATTTTGCGAAAGCAAACAAAAATGGCACACCTGTCCGTTCTATGACTATAACAAATATCATGACACAGATATTCTTATTCTCCACTATTTCAGGTACGATTTTGGAGGCTTATAAATTTTCGATGATCGTCGCTACACTTGCTTACTTGATCCCGTACCTTGCATCCGTTCTGTATCAATTGAAACTGGTGATGACCGGGGAAACCTATGACATCATGAAAGGCTCAAGGATACGTGATGGCATTATTACAATCTTGGCGTTAATCTACTCGATCTGGGTCATCAAGACAGGTACAGCCGATATGAATACATTCATACTTGGCATTGCCTTATATGTATTCGGAATCATCCTATACCCACTCTGGATGAGAAAAAAAGCATAACCTTAAACGCCTAGGCATTTTTAAATGCCTAGGTGTTTTTTATATTTCTTTCACAATCAATCTGGTTTTCAGCTTTACCGTTTCCCCTGAGCATAACTCCCTCAATCCAGTCAATTTTGCAGGCAAATCCAAATTAGGAGCATTCGTTACCCAAGTATATGGTTCAGGACAAACGAACCCCTCCTGATTGAACAATACCCAAAACTTAAAATGTTGATCGCCTTGATAGATGACTTGTATGCCAGCCTCTTGATCAGTGAGAATGCACTCGTTTTCCGGATTTCTTTCCTTATCATAGCCAAATAAGTCATCAAATTGCCGGCCGTCCAAGCTAATACCGTTTTGGATTTCCAATGTATTGGCCGTTTCATGAATTACACCTGTGGGCAATGATCTTTCATTCAACTCCCAATGTTTATTGACGGGAAGGGATATTCTGCAATCCTCCCATTTACTCACTGCTCCAAATGGAAAATTGAATACAGTATGATAACCTGCTCCCCACGGAAAAGGTTCAATGCCCTTGTTGGCGATTTCCAATTGTATTTCCAATGTTTCAGCCCTTAAAGATAAAGACATATTCACAGTGATATCTTGTGGAAAGCTACCTCTTAGATCAAAATCACTGCTTGAGAATTCAGTATTAATCACGATTTCTTTCCCGTTTACTTCCTTTTTGCGGACTTGCCACGGCATGTCATGCAAAAAACCATGAATATGATTGTATTTTTCCATTTCATTGATTGGGAACTTATACGAAGTCCCCTTATATGTAAATTGACCATCTTCAATTCTATTAGGAGGAAACAGGATTGGCATTCCGTATAAAATGGAAGCTTTTTTATACTCCTCCACACTATCCGGAGTTCGCAGCAACTCAATATCCTTATGCTTGTATTTCAATGAAAGCAGATTGCTTCCTAAAGATGGCACAAGTATCGCTTCCACTTTTTCATTGCCGAACTTTATGGCCTTTTCATTTAAAAAAGTGATATCTTCTATATACCCTTTCACTTTTTATCCTCCTTTGACTTGAACATATATCCATCCTACTTCCACGGACCATTTTTTGCAACAAATGGAAAATATATTTCGTCCTTAATCTTTCTAAGTTTGAAATAGTATGTGTAATCGAGGATTTTGCTTAATTTGCTTTGCTATTTTTCTATTTTTCTTTTATCCTTTTCCTTCTCCCGGACGACTTGTAACTTTTTAAATAAAAAAAGAATGCCGTTACGGCATCCTTTTTTACTTATCTATTACTTTCACTTACCAAAGCCACTATACCTTCATCATCATCCAAAACAAGTTCAATACCTGAGTATGGATCTTTATTCATATATTCATCCAGCCATAAACGAAGCGCTTCTATCAAGTTGATGGTGATTAACACTTGTTTCCGGCCATCGACAAACGCTTCCGCCGAAAAGCCATAATCATCATCATACATTAACTCCACTTCCACCTCATTAGGTTGTACCTGCTTTTTACGGGCAATGTAAACACAAACCGCATTGATGATATCTTGTTCGGAAATCTTTAGCCTCTCCATGGGTTTGGATCTTCCTTCTTCTTCTTATCTTTGAAATATGTGAATATTTTACGGATTACAACGATTAATACTACAACCGCCATCACGTTGATTAATAGACCAAGTATAGAACCAAGCATTCCCATATTGGCAAATAGGCTACCAAAAAGTAAACCTGCCAATCCTCCTAGCATAAGTCCTTTCATTAAGCCGCCTTTGGCGAATGTGTTTCCACTCTTGGCTTTATTGGCAGTAGTGGCATCGGATTTCTTCGTTTCTTTATTTTGGAAATTCGAATTATTATTGTTGTTGCTATTAAAGCTTCTTTTTCCGGACTTGTAACCCCTTGCATCGACTGACTCCGTATGATCCTGGAATACATAAGTGCCGACTGGCGAGAATGCTAGTGTAATTGTAAGTAATGCAGCCATAAATTTTTTCATCATGTTTTTTTGCCTCCGTTTAATAGTATGGAATGTTGTTTCATTATATCTTTTCCCAGATTAACTGAAAGTCCACATCACCTATCCTTGTTTTATCTTATAGTATTTACGTTGAAATTCAAAATAAGTTTCATTTTTTTTTGATTTTTTTCAAAAAAATAAGCAGGGGCATTTTCTCCCCTGCTTATTATTGAACTATTAGTTTACACGAACGACACGGCCGTTGAACTTACTTGCCCAATATCCGCTATCCATATTGGCAATTGCAACACCTGTTGAACTTTGGGAACCGATAAATTTGCCGCCGCCGACATAAATACCGACATGACCATCAGTTTTATAGGTATTGAAGAACACTAAATCTCCAGGTTGTTTTTGACTGCTAGATACTTGACGTCCTGCACCTTTCAATGCATCCGTACTGGCTGGAAGGTTCACGCCAGCTTGTTTATAAGCCCATGCAACGAATCCTGAACAATCGAAAAGACCGTTAGCGATATCGGATGCCGTTCTTCCGCCACCAAATTTATACGTGGAGTTACCGATATATTTATAACCTGCTGTAATGGCAGAGCCTGTATTTGCACTGCTTGGATTACTTGATGTTTCGGTTTTACTTGCTGCAGGTTTAGCTGCAGAACTGTTTTTAGATGAATTTGAAGATGATTCAGCTTTAGACGAACTTTTTGCCGAAGCCTCTCCTTTAGACGAACTTGATGATTCTTCGCTAGAAGAACTTGATGATCCTTCACTGGAAGAACTTGATGATTCTTCACTGGAAGCATTTGAAGAATTCACTTCTTCAGCAGCACGGTCAAGATCTGCTTTTTCCGATGCTTTACGTTCTTCCTCTTTTTTGATATTTTCACGAATGGAAGCTATTTGCGCTTCTAGACCAGCATCTTTATTCTCTAAAGATTGTTTAAGCGCTTCTGTTTCCGATTCTTTCTTTTCGATCTTAGCCTTCATATTGACAGTTTCAGCTTTTTGATCTTCAATTTGCGATTGCATGCCTTTAAGCTCTACTTCCATATCCTTAAGGCTTTGCAATTTCTTCTCAACGGTCGCTTGTTTTTTCTCTAAGTCAGCTTTATCCGCTTCCTGCTCGCTAAGAATCTGTTGGTCAGCTTCCACGATAGTGGCTACCGCTCCAACACGATTAACGAATTCACCAAAGCTTTTAGAACCTAAAACAACTTCCAGGTACTCAACGTCCCCGCCGCTCTCTTGGAAAGAAAGTGCGCGCTCTTTCAATACTTCCTCGCGTTTTGCGATTCTTTCTTCCAACGCTTTAATTTCTTTCTTTAAAGATTCTATGTCTTTTTCGGTGTCTTTAATTTCTTGTTTAGTATCTTTGATTTTTTGGTCATTTTCTTTCATTGCCGATTCGATCTGGGCAATTTGGGCATTCATTTTCGATTGTTCTTTTTTCAATTGCTGAATAACTTGTTCTGCCTCTGAAATATCTGATTGTATTCCTGTACGTTGCGCTTGAATATCCGTGATAGATTCAGCTTTTACAGACGGTATGGCAAAAGCGCTTCCTAATCCAAGCATAATTGTCGTGTTCAATACGATAAGTTTTTTCTTCAAACTCATTTCCCCTGCTTTCCTCCCCTTGCATTTCCATCGACCCACTTCTTTTTCTCTATGAAAAATGATTAGTCAAAATAAATTGCTGGGAACTCTTCTCTATTTTTTTTACTCTTTATGTAATCTTCTAAGGTTGAGATAATATTAAATACATTTCTTAAACTCTACTATGTTTTCATCTAAGTCGTAGTATATCATCAGATTTTGTCAAATACGTAATAACAATATTACAATTATATTTCAATTTTAACATTAAACATAAAGATTCGACTTTTTCACGTGATAAAACATCCAATATCTTACATAATCACCTTCGCATTTTGATGCAAGACTTTCTATCTAGTGTTTAGCACCAAGGGACCATGGACTATTGGCAGGCAAAAACTCACCACCTGTGAATGCACGGTAGCCCTTTTGGTACAGATTTCAGCTCATTTACCAATCATAGAGGAAGGTTTACTGACAGCCTATTAAAAAAAACCGCTTTCAGCGGTTTTTTCGTCAAGATTCGACCCACTCTTAAATTCCAGCCATAAAGTCGACAAAAACTTTCAATTCTTTCGGTCGGACGAATACCCTTTCCCCTTTGCTTATTTCCAGATTCAAATATTGTTCCTTCGTCAGTTCGATTTCCAGCGGTTCGTTTGTATCCTGACGAATGACTTCTATCCGGACGATGGGGCCAATTGTATGGATGTGGTCAATTATGGATGCGATCGAATCCTTTTCCGCTGGTTCTCTTTCTATGATAAAGTTATGGGCCCTTACATAACCAGTGCCCGCTCCATCTTCACTGCCCGGGGCATTCATTTCTACATTGCCAGTAACCAATTTCCCTTTATGCACGTTGCCCTTGAATAGATTGACACTGCCTAGAAAATCATAAACAAAGGGATTTTCAGGGTGATCATATACTTCTTCCGGGGTTCCAATCTGTTCAATTTTCCCTTCATTCATGATTACGACCCGATCAGCAACATCCATCGCCTCTTCTTGATCATGAGTCACGAACACGCTCGTAACATTGAATTCATCATGAAGTCTTCTTAGCCAACGACGAAGTTCTTTGCGCACCTTGGCATCCAATGCCCCGAATGGTTCATCAAGCAAGAGGATATTCGGTTCAACGGCAAGTGCCCTTGCCAATGCGACACGCTGGCGCTGGCCGCCTGATAATTGCGATGGATAACGATCTTTATATCCTTCCAGCTTGACGAGCTGAAGCAATTCGGTAACCTTTTGTTCGATAACTTCTTTACTGGGCCTTGTTTTTCTTGGGCGAACCTTTAATCCATAGGCGATATTATCAAAAATGGTCATATTACGAAAAAGGGCATAATGCTGAAAGACGAAACCCACATTTCGATCTTTTACATGCTTATGCGTGTAATTCTCTTCATTAAAAAGGATTTTTCCGTTCTCAGCCTGTTCAAGGCCTGCGATGATACGCAGTAATGACGTTTTTCCCGATCCGGAAGGGCCAAGCAGGGCTACGAGTTCACCGCTCTTTATTTCCAGATCGATGTTCCGGAGTGCTTGATAGGACCCGTAATATTTTGTAACATTTTCAATGATGATACTCATTTCATTCCTCCTATCTCGCTTTGGTTGATTTAAAGTCCGTTTTCCACTCTATGAAGCTTTTAATGATCAACGTTATGATTGCAAAGATGGACATCAGGGATGCAACCGCAAAAGCGGCCGAAAATTGATATTCATTGTATAAGATTTCAATATGAAGCGGCATCGTATTGGTCATGCCCCGTATATGTCCAGATACGACCGATACAGCTCCAAACTCCCCAATTATTCTGGCATTGCAAAGGATGATTCCATATAGAAGTCCCCATTTTATATTGGGAAGCGTCACATACCAAAATGTCTTGAACCCTCCCGCACCCAGCGTGAGTGAGGCCTCTTCTTCAGAAGTCCCCTGACTTTGCATGAGCGGGATCAATTCGCGTGCAATGAATGGGAAGGTAATGAAAATGGAGGCGATGACAATCCCTGGTATTGAAAAGATCACTTTAATGTCAAGTGATTGCAGCAGTGGACCAAGTGTTCCATGTAAGCCGAACAGAAGGACAAAAATCAACCCGGCAATGACCGGTGATACGGAAAAAGGCAAATCTATCAATGTTATTAAGAAGTTTTTTCCCTTGAAATCATATTTTGTTATGGTCCACGCAGCAACCACTCCAAATATGGCATTGAGTGGCAAGGTGATGAGGACAACGATCAATGTTAACTTAATCGCAGCCACGGCATCAGGATGGGCGATGGCCGCAAAATAAGCTTCGGCACCTTTTTCAAAGGCTTTTACAAAGATTGCGATTAATGGGACTACTAAAAACAAAGTGAGAAATAGCAATACAATGGAAATGAGGATCCACTGTATGGATTTAGGCTCTTTAGTTGCGTTTCTCGTAATAATGACTGGGTGATTCGCTTTTGCAACCACTGAATTATCATGTTCCATCATATCCCCCCTACTTCCCTGAATATCTTTTGCCGGTCCACCATTGTAAGATATTGATGGTGAACAAAATTATAAATGTAATAATGAGCATGACGGCTGCAACAGCTGTTGCACCTTCATAATCATACTGTTCAAGCTTTGTCATGATGATCAGCGGGGAAATTTCCGTTTTAAATGGCATATTTCCGGCAATGAAGACAACGGATCCATACTCTCCAAGTGCCCTCGCAAAAGAAAGGGCAAAACCCGTTAATATCGCTGGGATCAATTCCGGGAAGATGATTTTAATGAATGTCTGCATTCGATTCGCCCCTAAAGAGGCAGATGCTTCTTCCATCCCTTTTTCGATATTTTCAAGCACCGGTTGAACCATCCGCACCACGAATGGCAGACCGATAAATATAAGGGCGATGATGATCCCTGCGGGAGTGAAAGCGACTTTAAAGCTGAAAAATTGCCCGATCCATCCGTTCGGTGAATACAAGGTGGTCAACGTAATCCCTGCAACGGCAGTCGGGAGGGCAAAAGGCAAATCAACCAGTCCATCGATGATCCTTTTGCCGGGAAACTCATAACGAGTAAGCACCCAGGCAATCAATACACCAAAAACTGCGTTAACAATGGCCGCAGTTAACGCTGTCAAGAAACTCAATTTATAAGAAGCGAGAACCCTCGGTTCAGTTATGGTCGCCCAAAAATCTTGGAACCCCATTGAAAATGTGTTTAGAAAAACCATCGATAACGGGATCAAAACGATGATGGTGAGATACAGCAGCGTAAAACCCATCGTCAATCCAAAACCGGGTATGGTCCTCTTTTTCGTCTGTTTACCTTCAGTCACTATATTCATCGCTTCGCCTCAACCCTTTTTCTGATTTATGAAGGAGAAGATGTTAAAGTCACACCTTCTCCTTCATGCTTATTGCTGTTGGTAAATCTCGTCAAATGTGCCACCATCATTAAAATGTGTTTCCTGGGCACTTTTCCAACCGCCAAATGTATCATCAACAGTCACCATATCGATATTGGCAAATTGGTCTCCATATTCAGCGAGAACCTTCTCATCCCTTGGACGATAGAAATTTTTCGCGGCAATTTCCTGACCGGCATCCGTATACAGATATTCCAGGTAGGCTTCGGCCACTTCCTTTGTTCCTTTTTTCTCGACCACTTCATCGATAACAGCTACCGGTGGCTCTGCTAATATACTGATTGAAGGGTTGACGATTTCATATTTGTCATCACCGAATTCTTCCAGTGTTAAATAGGCTTCATTCTCCCAAGCGATCAGTACGTCACCGATTCCCCTTTCCACAAAAGTGGTCGTTGCACCGCGGGCCCCTGAATCCAGGACTTCAACATTCTGATAAAGTTTTTTCATGAAATCCTTCACTTTTGTTTCGTCATTATCGAAATTTTTCTCCGCATAAGCCCAGGCAGCCAGGTAATTCCACCTTGCCCCTCCGCTTGTCTTTGGGTTTGGTGTAATGACGGATACATCCTTTTTAGTCAGATCATCCCAATCTCTAATGCCTTTAGGGTTATCTTTTTTCACCAAAAACACAATCGTTGATGTATATGGTGTCGAGTTCTCCGGTAAACGTTTTTGCCAATCCTTCGCTAATAGATTACTAGCTTCATAAATGGCATCAATATCATAAGCCAATGCCAATGTAACGACATCCGCCTCCAATCCGTCAATGACAGCCCTGCCCTGTTTACCAGATCCGCCATGTGATTGTTGAATCGTTACATCCTGACCTGATTCTTCTTTCCAGTGCTTCACGAACGCTTCATTGAATTCCTGGTACAATTCCCTTGTCGGATCATATGACACATTCAAAAGCTCTACTGACTCCGATGTTCCGTCCCCTTTCGTTTTTTCCGAGTTGCATCCAGCAAGTACACCGAAGGCTAAAATCAAACTTGTCAATAACATCAACTTTTTCATGAGCTTCCCCCTTTTTTTACAGCAAAAAAGGCATTCTATTTCCCTTCAATTATTTTTCGGGAGATAGTATGCCTTCAGTTCTCTGATCAGCAATTATTTTATTTTTTGTATATCCTTACCATAAAACAAAGTTCACCAAGTTGTCAACTAGGTATTACATGTCCCTTTAATTAAATTCATTCACGTTTTGCAGGTTGAAAAATCCCCTAAACGAGAAGGGCTCGATCCACCGGGGAGATCGAGCCCTTTTTAATACCTTGCCAACAATTATGAATTGGATGATTTTTGATAAAGCTTATTTTCCACGATATACTGATAACACTGATCAGGCAGTAAATATCTTGGTTCCCCGCCCATTGCGAATTCATCCCTTATATATGTAGAACTGATTTCCATGGAAAGGCCTTTATCAATAAGGTGAAATGTATTGCCATCATCATAATTCCTTAGCAATGGACTTTTGGATATGATTTTCAGCATATCGATACCATCCCGAGCCATGACGATGAATTTATGATTGGCAATCAATTTTTCCCTGAATTTCCATCGTAAGTGTACCGGCAACTCCTGATTATCAATATCTTCAAGTAAATCTGCACCCATTATGAAGTAAACTTCGTCTTTTGGAAATTGTGATTTAAAATATTCCATCGTATACCAAGTATATTGTTTACTCGTTCCGGCACGTTCATAAATTTCATAATCACTGACTTCGAATATCGGGTTACCCCCTATTGCCAGCTCGAGCATTTGCCAACGGTGTTCATTGCTTGTTTTCATCTGTTTATCGATACGGCCATTTGCGCAAGGTAAAAAAATCACCTTGTCCAGCTTAGCACGATGCGCAATGGTGGATGCTGTCCATAAATGCACATTCGTGACCGGATCAAAGGAAGATCCATAAATCCCAATTTTACCCATCCTATTTTCCCCCTCATCAGCCTTTCTTTTTCACCACGGCCCTGACCGGGCTCCCGTCCCCTGCTTCCAATGCCAGCGGCAATGCAGCCAAATCGTACAGCCCAGGCTCCAGTCCATCAAGGACCAGCCCTTCGAGGATATGAATTCCACAGCCTGACAGTTTATTGTGGGCAGGCAATTCTTTGCTGTCGAGACAGTCGACTGAAGGTAAATCAAGCCCAAGGATCCTAACCCCTTTATTTGCAAGGAAGGGAGCTAAATCTGGTTCAACCGGTGGAATCCATTCCGGAAAACGGCTAAGGTCCTTCCATTGACCTGTTGCCACCAACAACCGCCGGACCCCTGTCAATTCGATGCCTTCAAAAGCTTTAATGCCAATGCTTTCAGCTGCATCCACCTTTACTACGGTAGCAGTGCCAATATATAAATCAAGATCGAGTTCGATGATTTTTTTTCCATTCTCATCAAAATGATAGGGAGCATCAATATGAGTTCCTAAATGTGTACTCATCCGGATTTCCCCTACATTGACGGAAGACCCTTCAGCCATTGATGAATTCAGCCGATATGAATATTGCGTATCTCCTGGCCAATATGGCGTATTTTCATTCAGGCGCTGAGAAATATCTAACCATTGATTCATGTGTTCACCCCTCCTTACAGTTTGGTCCTTAATGTCCATAGCTCAGGAAAAAATGGCTGTTCGACCACTTTCTTCAGATAACTTACACCGGACGATCCGCCAGTTCCCTTTTTATTGCCGATGATACGTTCTACGGTGCTCATATGATTGAATCTCCAGAATTGTTGTTGACTTCCAATATCAACGAGTTTTTCGGCCAGCTCATACAAATCCCAGTAGTTATGCACATCACGGTAAACGGTCAGCCACGCACTTTCAACACTTGCATTTTCCTGATAAATGACAGACCAGTCCCTGTTCAATACCGATTGATCAATGGGAAGCCCCCTTGCAGCCAAAGCCCCTATAGCCGCATCATAAATACTAGGTTTATTCAAGGCTGCCATCATCGACTCATAAAGCTCGGGCTGATGACGGAAAACGGCCAATATTTGCGAATTCTTTTGACCCATCGCAAATTCTATCAACCTGTTCTGAAATGATTGAAACCCTGAAGAGTTTCCTAGTTTCTCCCGGAATTCCATATAATCGGATGGCGTCAAGGTCGAAAGCACATTCCAAGATTGAACTAGTTGCTGTTGGATCCTGGCCACTCTGGATAGCATCTTAAAGGACGGCTCCAAATGTCCTGCCACAATATGATCAGTTGCCGCAGTCAATTCATGGATGATCAATTTCATCCATAATTCACTTGTTTGATGAATGATGATGAACAGCATTTCATCGTGATGGCCGGAAAGTCGATGCTGACTTGATAAAATTTGATTTAAATGCAGATAGTCTCCATAGGACATATCTTTTTCAAAATCAGTTACCATACTTTCTTCCAAACGATGTTCATCTCTTGGACCCTTATCCATACCATCCCTCTTTCCCTTTACTTTCTTTTGAATTTCGACATCAATAAATAAACGATGCAAAGAAAGATCAGCCAAGGAACCCCGAACTGGAGCACGATTTTAAATGGGCCAGTGAACCAGGTGGATACCGTCAATGCAAACAAAAGAAATGCACCAAGAATCGTTAGATATGGAAATCCATACATTTTAACCGGTAATTTGCGGCCCCCTGATTTCTCCCACCTCTTCCTGAAATATAAATGGGAAATGAACACCATGAACCAGGTTAGAATGGCTCCGAACATCGATATCCCCATCATGAATGCATATGAAGTATCCGGAAGCAGAACTTTTACTCCTGCAGCAAGAAATATTCCTAAAGTGGATATGAGAAGGGCCCTTAGCGGGACACCTTTCCTGCTCACTTTTTGAAATAGGGCAGGAGCCTGATGTTGCTCGGATAATGAAAATATCATTCTGGTGGAGGCATATAATTGACTATTCATTGCAGATAAAGCAGCGGTTAAAATAATGAAATTCATTATCCCAGATGCCCCGGGAACATTCAGGATTTCCATTACCTTGACAAATGGGCTCTTATCAATACCGGCAGCTTGCCAGGGAACAATCATTAACATGATTCCGATAGTCAGTACATAAAAAGTGGCAAGCCTGAAGACAGTTGCCTTCAAAGCTTTAGGTACGGCTATATCCGGGTCCTTTGCTTCCCCCGCCGTCACCGCAATCAGCTCAGTTCCTAAAAAGCTGAAGAGCGAAATGAATATGGCGACCCAGAGCCCCCAAAATCCGAAAGGCATAAAACCTCCATCATTGGCATAGTTCTCTACACCGATCCCGCTTGAAGGTTCGGCGCCAATCACCACATAGGCCCCCAGTAGAATGAATATGACAATGGCGCTTATCTTGATCATTGAAAATACATACTCAAAATTGCCGAATGTATTGACACTCGTCGCATTTACATAGATTAGCAGTGCAGCAAAAAGAAAAATCCAAATGCTTCCAGGTATATCCGGAAACCAATATTTCATATAAACAGCGATGGCACTCACTTCGACACCAATGGCAAGAACATTCGCTATCCAATAGGAATACCTCACAACAAAACCCGCAAATGGACTTATATATTTTTCCGCAATGGTTCCAAAGGATCCCGATGTTGGATAGGCTACAGTCATTTCCGCCAAACATCCCATCAGCAGAAGGACAATGAATGCACCTATTGCATAGCTGATAAGTACACTTGGACCAGCCGTTGAAATCGCAAGGCCGCTGCCCAAAAATAACCCGGTTCCAATTGCACACCCCATGGCTATCATAGTGATTTGATTCGATGATAATTCACGTTGCAGCTTATTTTTCTCCATATGTTGCTCCCATTCTAGGCAATGATTCCCCTTTTATTTACATAGTTTTCATATAATCTGCCGTCCATGATCTTCTTAAGTACCTGTACAGTTTCATAGACTTCCTGAAAAGAGGTATAAAGAGCGACAGGTGCTAAACGAATCATATTCGGTTCACGATAATCGGGTATGATGGCCTCTTGTTTCAATGCTTTACATATTCTCGCAGCTTCTGGATGTTCAAGGATGATATGACCGCCCCTTTTTGATTCATGCCTTGGGCTCCCAATTTCAAATCCATATCCCGTTAATTCCGATTGTATTAAATCCATAAGATATTGAGTCAGCCTCAAGGATTTCTTCCGAACTTGTTCTATCCCCGCTTCCGCAAACATTTCAAGGGAGCCTAAAAGGGGAGCCATGCTTAATATATGGGGAGTTCCAATTTGAAAGGCACCTGCCGAATTGGCCTGGGTAAAGGTATGTTCCATAGCGAACTGCTTATCTTTCCGCGAGCCAAACCATCCAGCCAATCCAGGCTTCCTTGCGAAATGCTTCCGATTCACATATAACCCCGCTACACATCCTGGTCCGCCATTCAAATGCTTATAATTACACCAAAAAGCGAAATCCACTTCCCAATTGTCAAACAAATGCGGGATGGCACCCACAGAATGACAGGCATCGAATCCTATCATGATTCCACGCGCATGCGCTTCCTTCGTTAACCTTTCCATATCAAGGATCTGACCGCTTCGATATAAAACCGTCGGAAGTACAATCAACGCTATTTCCTCGTTCATCTCTGCAATGATGTCATCTTCTTCAAGGAATTTACCATCTTGGCTTTTCACCTGAACCAAGTGTGCCGAAGGGTCAAGCCCATGCAATCGTAGATGGCTTTGAAGTGCATAGATATCACTTGGGAAGGTTAGTTCATCCGCCAAAATCTTATTCCTGCCAGCTCTCGGTTCAAAAAAAGTGGCTGCAAGCTGATGCAGATTAGCCGTAGTCGACCCTCCCATTATCACTTCATCCTCTAAAGCTCCTACCAACGGGGCACTCAATTCACCCAATCTCTCAGAAAAGTAAAACCAGGGCTCTGCACCCTCCGTCCAGCCATCGATCCCATACTTTTTCCAATCTTCCAATGACTTCATTAAACTTTTCTCAGCCCGCTTCGATAAAAGTCCCAATGAGTTGCCATCCATATAAATCATCCCGGGGTTTAAATAGAACTCCTCTCTGTAAGAAACTAATGGATCTTCCTGATCCAACGTTTTCGCATACTCTTTCGTTGACATGAAATTATTGATATCCATGTTCTCCCCGCTTCCTTCCAATCCACTTTTTTTCACTTGTAAATCCCTACCCCTTCCCATGCCAACCTTATCATTCTGTCAGGATCTTTTTCAATATAATCCTTTTTATCAAAAATCATTGTGTAGTGGTTGGTTTCATCATATTTCGGCCAAATTTCACCTTCCGGGGGGTTGGGGTTTCCATATTTCGCAAAGTTGAGCCAATGGCCCTGCATTCTATGGGAAACCTTTAGGGCAGCTGACCTTGAACCATATGAAACAATCCGTTTCCCGAATGCCGAGTCGAAGGTCTGGAAAGCAAAAGGGATTTCCATACCATGTGTCGCCCCTAATTTACTTATGCGCATGGCCGCCGTTTTATAATCAAAACGATACATCCATGTTTTTTCAAAGCGGCTGTATGCCTCTGCATACCAAACCGAGGGAATATGGAATGTCGCATCACGGCCAATGCCTAGTACAGCTTCCTTTTCTGGGTAGTTTGTATAAGCATTCGTAATTCGCTCTTTCGCCTTCGGATCAGTATTTTCGAACATTTTATGAATCATCGCCGTATTAGTTGGGATTAGCGGGGGGTCCATCTGATCGAATAATGTCGCTTCGTCCCTATTTGTTCCTATAAGCAAGGGTATTCCCTCTGCTCTTCCGGATCGAATCGATTCTAGTGGATAATCGGGCAGGAAGTCACCATCTACGACTGGACCAAATGCTAGGGAGCCCGGCATTTCCTGTGAATTTTCCTGTAAGAGTTGGTGGGAGGCAGCGACAATCTCTTGAACCGGAAGTGTTTTTAACCGGTGGATTTCACCCTTTCCAATGCCCAATATCTCAAGGAACTTTTCACTGAATTGGCGCGCAAATCCTTTTCCGTAAACAGATGTCGGAGCAGGACTTTCTGCAATGGCCTGCTTAAAAAGACCCCTCGCTGAAGGTACAGTAAGTAAAGTCGTCACCGCATTACCACCAGCTGATTCACCAAATATCGTAACATTATCAGGGTCGCCGCCAAAAGCTTCTATATTTTCTTTAACCCATTTCAAAGACGCAACTTGATCACGTAAACCTAAATTGTTTTCAAATATTTCCCCTTCACCTGCCAACTCGGTAAAATCCAGATATCCCAGTGCCCCCAGCCTATAGTTGATGCTTACCACGACTACATCTCCATTTTTAGCCAGTAAGTGTCCATTGTACATATCAAGGGATCCAGCTCCCGTTATATATGCTCCCCCAGGAATCCACACCATGACCGGGCGTTTTTTATCATCAGCTCTAGGCGACCAAATATTCAGGAACAAGCAATCCTCATCCATTTTTTCATTTGTGCTCATTCCTGTTCTTACCGCACGATCCATCGGCTGCGGGGGAACGGGACCAAAATCCACTGCATCCATGACACCGCTCCAATTATCAACTGGCTCCGGAGAACGGAAACGCAGCCCATCAATCGGCGCTTTCGCATACCTGACTCCACGCCAAACGCATATATCGTTTTCCATAGTACCTTGAAGATGTCCTTTTACCGTCGTAACTATTGATCCAATCATTCCCACTCACCTCTTCATATAGTAGTAGATATGTAAGTTCTTCTTTTTCCATTCCCTTATATCCTTCATCTTTATCGAAAAAAGATCTATGGAGTCCGTTCATCCGAAATAAAGGAATGCCATTGTATATAAAGCTCCGGTTATCCTCAGGAGTTTGAATTGTTATTTTAAATAATGGTTTTCAAATGACCCGTTCAACAAAAAAAGACCCAATCAGGTCTTTTTTTGTTGAACTCGGCAAAAATCTTAGGCAAGCATGGCAAGGATACTCAATAAAGAGCTGCCCCGAACGGAAAGCTGCTGTGCAGCATATGTTAATTGCTGTTCATCGAGCTGTTCCAATAAAGGCTTTAATTCCAGCAATTCATTCTCCAGGCCTCTAAGGTCTGTAGATAGCTTGTCCACCATCAAGAGCACTTGCTCAGAATCAACAGTGGTTTCAGACAAGACTTGTAACCGTTCCTTGATTTCAGTCAAAGGCATATTCTGTTCTTTATACCGATTAATCATTTGAAGTCGATTTAAAGCATCTTCTGTGTAATACCGATATCTTGACCCAGTTTTTTCATAGTTCAGCATTCCTAATTGTGTGTAATAGTCAATGGTTCTTCTCGAAACATTCGCAAGTTCAGCAAGCTGGCCAATCCGATATACATTCACCCAGATAGTCACCTTCTTTAAAAAATCTACTGTTAACGATACTATAACACATCTATCCAAAAAGGTGACTTCAAGATGAAACTATTAGACTACTTTATCCGAATTGCCCTTCAGCTGGTTCTTAGCAAAATACAGGGCATCTTCCTTCGATTTAAAAAAGTGCTGTTTTTCTATTTTATGATACAACCCAGTGCTGAGTAACAATTCCTTTGGTTGTTGCTGAATTCCGGAAATGATCAATTTCCCCTTATATTTTCGAATGCGATTAACGATCGCCAATAGTGCTGCCTCTGCTGAAGTGTCCATATATGTTACCCGGCGCATGCTTAATACCAACACTTTCGTCTTATTATCCAAGTTAGCCAATATCGATGACTCCAGGACGTCTATCGAACCAAAGAAAAGAGGTCCTTCCAAGTTATACACATTGATCTTTGAATCCGAATTATCAATTGGAACAATCTCGGTAATCTCATGACTTCTTTCCCTAACCTTTAACGTGTGGCTCATTTTTGCAATGAAGGTGATGAATGCAATCAATAAGCCGATTCCCACTCCCATGATTAAATCAGTGAAGACAGTGATGAGGAAGGTGACTAGCAAAACCGCAGAATCCGCCGTCTTCGTTTTCAATACATGAGCGAATTCCTTTCTTTCACTCATATTCCAGGCAACAAACATCAATATGGGTGCCATGCTAGCCAACGGTATATGCGCTGCATATGGGGAAAGCACCAGCAAAACCAGTAAAACGACAATTCCGTGAATGACTCCGGACATCGGGGAGGCTGCCCCGCTTTTTATATTGGTAGCGGTCCTGGCGATTGCTCCTGTTGCAGGTATCCCGCCAAAGAATGGGGTCGCGATGTTCGCAATTCCTTGCCCAACCAACTCTTTGTTACTATCATGCTTGGTACCGCCCATGTTATCCGCCACGGTAGCGGATAACAATGACTCGACACCGCCTAACAAGGCAATTGTAAAAGCAACGGGAAGGAGTGTGATAATGACTTCCACTGAAAGCTCCGGTGCTTGGAATTCCGGAAAACCTCTCGGAATCGCTCCATACGTGGAACCAATCGTAGCCACCTTATCGGGAAATAAAAGGTAAGCTGCCATTGTTGATATTAGCAGACCCAGAAGCGGTCCTGGCACTCGTGGCACAAACCTAGGTGCCAGCAGTATGACGACAAAGCATATGATCGCAACTATCACACTGTATAGATTGATCGTGTCTGCTTTAATCACCAGCTCCTTCATGTTATCCATGAACGCTTCATGTTTTTCCACTTTCATACCAAAGAAATTGGCAATTTGCCCTGAAAAGATTATTATCGCAATTCCTGTTGTAAATCCAATGATGACGGGACGGGGAATGAACTTCATCAAATTGCCTAACTTAAGAAGACCCATCAGGACTAACATTATCCCCGCTAAAAACCCGGCAATAAGCAGGCTTTCATACCCATATTGCATAACGATTCCAAATAATAAAGGAACGAACGCCCCGGTCGGCCCTCCAATTTGATATTTGGAGCCACCCAAAATCGAAATGAGAATACCAGCGATGATGGTCGTATATAACCCATATATCGGTTCGACGCCTGAAGCAATTGCAAAAGCCAGCCCTAAAGGAATGGCTACAACCCCTACGACCAATCCTGCCGTCACGTCTTTTTGAAAACCCTTCATGTTATATCCTTGAAATCTAGAATCTTTTATCATCTTTTTCAAACTCACATCCTTAGTCGTTTTTTAAGATTGGAATCTAGCATCATCACGAAAATGACATTCTTTCATTTTAGAGGGAGTTACTTGTTCGAAATTAATCTAATAATTGTAGGATTTTTTCAACGGGACAAACCAAGCGGGGGACTTTTCAAAACTAAGAAATCATTGTCATATATAATCTCCTTTTGTAAGGTTATTTGACATGGTCTCGACCACGCTTCAACATTATACAGTAAAACGTAAAACTGTACATTGCTAGAAATGTTAACATTTGTTTACAACTTTTTTGCATATTTTTACATTAATATTACAATACAGGACCATTTTTCCAGTCTAGTTAATTTGAAGTCGGAGATTCAGACTACGAATCAGGAGGTTTGAACTTTGGACTAATTCCCCATACCGGAAACTTGATCAGTGAACAATGGAAAAAGCATGTTTTGAGAAAGATTGCTCAAAACATGCTCTGCCCTAATACACACTTTCAGTTTACAGCTCTTCTCCTCTCGTCTCGATAATATGCTTATACCAATGAAACGACAGCTTCTTTTTCCGTTTTAACTGATCATGATGATCCACGTAAATAAATCCGTACTGCTTCTTATACCCGTTTAACCAACTTAAAAGGTCAATGACAGACCATGCGTAATACCCTTTTAAATGGATGCCTTCTTTGATTGCACGTTTAATCACTTTTAAGTGTTCCTCAATATACTTAATGCGCGGAACATCTACTATTTCACCATCGATAATCGGATCCTCATCACCAAGTCCGTTTTCTGTAACATACATTTTAATATCACCGTAACGTTCTTTTAACATATGCAAGCCATCTAAAAACCCTTGAGGTGAGATTTCCCAGCCCCATTTTGTATAGATTTTATCTTCCATTTTCACAGTCCGATAAAAGCCATCAAAAGACGGGTTCCCTGGAGCCAGAGTAGATGTTTCTCTTGAATGCTCCAGGTTTGAAACGGCTTCCAGGTTTTTTTCCACCCGAATGGGCTGGTAATAATTGAGTCCAATAAAATCATTTTTCTCCGCATTCCTTTTTAACGTATCCAGTTCCTCTTCTGTCCAACTTGGTGTCCAGCCTCTCTCCTTCAATTGCTCAACCACATAAGCTGGATATTCACCTTTTAAAATTGGGTCATAATACCAAAAGGTTTCATATTCATTGGCATGCCGAGCAGCCAATACATTCTCATGTTTGTCATCAGTACTATAAGCTGGCAGGAAAACATGGGTAATCCCAATTTCACCGTAATAATTCAGTGCCTTGTATACCTCTACCGCTTTGGCATGTGCATAAAAAACATAATGTGTCGCTTGAAAGTATTTATTTTCATCGTTTTGGATTCCAGGAGGGTGCGCTCCTTTTAAATACCCTAAACCGCAAAACATAACCGTTTCATTAAACGTGATCCAATGTTTGACGCGGTCTCCGAATGCGCGAAAACAAATCTCCGCATACTTGACGAATGCTTCAGCTGTTCGCTTATTCGTCCATCCCCCATCTTGTTCAAGCGTCAAAGGCAAATCCCAATGATACAGCGTAACAAATGGGACAATCCCATATTTTAAGCATTCATTAATCACATTATTATAAAATTCCAAGCCTTTTTCATTGACTTCCCCATCACCTGTTGGCAAAATACGGGCCCATGAAATGGAGAAGCGATATGATTCAAGTCCCATCTCTGCCATTAATTTAATATCTTCTTTGTAACGATGATAATGGTCTATCGCTACATCCCCATTTGTACCTTCAAATGTTTTCCCCGGAATCTTTGAAAAAACATCCCAATTCGTTATGCCTTTACCATCTTCATCCCATGCTCCTTCTATTTGAAAAGAAGCAGAAGCTGCTCCGAATAAAAAATCATGTGGAAATTTCATTAAAAACCCTCCCTTTTCATACCTGCTTATTAAATTGATAATAATATATTTTATTCATTGGTACAAATATTATTTTTAGTTCACGCAAAACATAAGCCTTATAGATAGTATTTACTATCACGGAATGATTAAATCCAGAATTCCGCTGAATCAATTTCTCTTTTTCTAGCAAAAGATGATCGATACTTAGTAGCATATGAACATACAAAAACCCGTCCACCTTTTGGGGACGGGTTACACATATTAAAGATGTTAGCAATCATTCCACAACCGGGAGCCAGCCTTTTATCCCGATCAACTTTTCCCAAAGCGGATCTGGAATGACCAGTACATGCTGATCTTTTTTTGAGAGGGTAGTCCGTATTTCCGCTTCTTTTCCAGACCTGATTTTTTCAATCCAATGCGGTTCCATAAGAAGTTCACGGCCAAGGGCGATAAAAGGGACCCCCGTTTCCATGGCTTCTGCAACTTCATCGGGTGTATGCAGTGAACCTACACCGACCACCGGGATACGATTACCTACTTTATCGTAAATTTTAACGATGCGCGACTTTGTCCTATCACTCTCACGGAATGAGCCATTCCAGAAGTGACCTACCGATATATGTAGATAATCCAGGTTTTGATTCGCTAATCTATCAACGAATTGAATCGTATCATCTAAAGTGATTCCAGGATTGCTGCCTTCTTCAGGAGAAAGGCGGTAGCCAATTATAAACGGCTTTTCTGCATGCTCGGCAACCGTTCTCTCGACTTCATTCACAATGGTTAGCGGGAAAATCAATCGTTTTCCCAATGTTCCACCCCATTTATCTGTACGGCGGTTCGAGTGTGGCGAGAAGAATTGTTGAAGCAAGTAAGTATTGGCACCATGGATTTCCACACCATCGAAACCTGCTTCGATGGCCCTTCTTGTTGCTTCGCCAAATGCCTTAATAACGTCTTGTATTTCATCTTCATTCATTTCCCGCGGTACAGGTGCTTCCTTGCTGGAAGCAATCGCACTTGCAGAAACAGGTTGGTTATCAGGCAATAATTCCGGCGGGCTTTGACGGCCTCCATGATATATTTGCAGGATTGCTTTTGACCCATTGGACTGAATCGTTTCAGCTAGTTTTCTCAAGGATGGGATAAAGGAATCGTCATCTGCACCTAATTGGCCTGGGAATCCCTTGCCCCCAGCAGATACATAGGCACATGCCGTGACAACCGCACCCACACCAGCCGAGCGCTCAGCGTAATAGGCCAGTTCATCATCGGTTACAACACCTTGGTCATCCGAAGAATAAGTGGTCATAGGAGCCATCATGATACGGTTTTTCACTTCTACCCCTGATGGAAATATATATGGTTGAAAGATCTTTTCGTATTTTTGATTCATGCCAATCCTCCCCCTTTACTATTAGTGGTGATGATGTCCATGCGGTTCTTTAGAAGGATTCGTGATCTCAAAGCCTTCTTCAGGAACATAAAAATATTTAATCCAGACACCATCCAGAAATTCTTCACGTGAATCAAGCAAAATATCGATATCTTTATCTGTTTTGACGATTTCATCATATTCTGCCGGTGTATCAAGCTTCATGTCATAATGGGCATGATCGCCATGCATATGGGTGATATATACACGAATCATTTTCCCTTCGGCTTCTTCAGTGCTGAGCATTTTTTGTAAGACCTTTGCTGCATTGCGATTTATTTTGCACTTCATTTCCATTCCCCCAATAATAAAATTATCCCTGTACTAGTTCTACCCAATTAAGGGTTATCAGTAACATCCATTTTTCCCCTTCATGATTGGCCTTGTCCGAGGTCTGAAGGAAAGACGATGCCGATTTGCCTTCTTGCTTCATCCATGATTTCCATAGTCAACAGTGAATTCGAATATGTATTTATATCGGATTCCATTTTCCCCTGCTGTATCAAATCAACAAATTCCTTCGCTTCATAATACATGGTAGGCATATCCTGTTTAACGGAAATATTTTCAGTGGTTCCATCCCGATACTGAATATCCACCGCTTGCGGTCCTGAAATTTTCTGAATGATGATGCTTCCATGTTCACCTTGAATTTCCGATGGCAAATTGGACTCAGTAATTTTGGAAAACATGACGACTGCCTCCATTTCATCATAGGAAAGCAGAATCGTACCTTGCCCATCAACTCCTGATTCGAGCATCGTTCCTGATGCCTGCACCTTATTCGGTTTACCGAACAGTACAACAAGTGGATAGAGCACGTAAATGCCTAGATCCATTAAAGAGCCACTGGAGAATTCAGGATTGAATGCATTCAGCACAGTTCCTTGTTTATATGAATCATAGCGTGATGAGTATTGGCAAAAGCTTCCCGAGAAACGCCGTATCTTCCCGATTTTATCCAGATTGCCCTTTATACTTTCGAAATTCGGCATGATGGTCGATTTCATCGCTTCCATCAATAGCACATCATTTTGTTTTGCAGCCTCAATCATTTCCCTTACTTCAGCCGCATTCGAGGCCATTGGTTTTTCACATAATACATGTTTTTTATTTTGCAAAAATAACACGGCTTGCCTGCAATGATGAGAGTTAGGGCTTGCTATATACACAGCGTCGATTTCATCGCTGCTGGCCATTGCTTCTAAATTCGTAAAAGTCGTATGTACTTCGTATTTATTGGCAAATTCCTTCGCTTTCTCCTCTGTACGTGAATACACGGCGGTTAACGATAAACCCTCTACATGCTTTGCAGCCTCCAAAAATCGTTCCGTGATCCAATTTGTACCTATTACTCCTAATCTTATCAACATCCTATCCCCTTTCAAGCTAACTTTATCATGTCCTCAATATACAGACATTTCACTGAAAAACAAAGTATATTGAACACTCGCAATTGCTTAAATTGGATTTTTCAGGCAATATTCGTTTATAATTTTTCTATATTACAACTGCCATGATGTTTCTACATACTCCCAAAATGGGAAAGAAAACTTAAAAGGAGCGTGTGAAGTGTATGACAGAATTAATGAAAAACAAAGTTGCCATCATTACCGGTGGGGGATCAGGAATTGGCCGGGGTGCCGCACTGAAACTAGCTGAAAACGGCGCGAACATCATCTTTTTTGACCGTACAGTCGAAAATGCCGAAAAAGTGAAGGAAGAAGTGGAGAACCTTGGCCGAGAGGCTTTAATCATTAAAACGGATGTTTCCAAAGCTGAGCAAGTTGAACATGCCTACAAGACGGCCTATGAACATTTTGGGAAAATTGATTTTGTATTTGCAAACGCAGGCATCAACGGAGTGATTGCCCCTATAGAAGACATAAAGCCAGAAGATTGGGATCAGACACATACCATCAACCTCAAAGGCACCTTTCTCACCATCAAATACGCCATTCCCTACATGAAGGAAACAGGCGGCAGCATCGTGATCAACAGCTCCATCAATGGAAACCGATATTTCAAGAATTTTGGTTTTTCCGCTTATAGTTCATCCAAAGCTGGTCAAGTCGCTTTCGGAAAAATGGCTGCACTCGAATTGGCAAGATATAAAATCAGGGTAAATACCATTTGTCCCGGCTCCATCGATACGAACATTCACGATAACACATTCCCGGAAGATGAAAACTTAAAAAAAATCACGATTCCCATTGAATATCCCGAAGGCTCCCAGCCCCTGGCAAGGAAAGCGGGGACTGCCGAACAAGCTGGTGATCTCGTATTGTTCCTAGCATCAGACATGTCCTCCCATGTTACGGGCACGGAAGTTTATATCGATGGAGCGGAATCACTATTATGAATCAAAAAGGCAAAAAGCTGAAATCCACATCAGGATTTCAGCTTTTCTTTTTAAGCAACTCGCCTTAACCCGCGACGGGCAAGGAGTAAATAAGCGCACATGGCGATGACATGACAACTTACCATCACAAGTCCCATCGGCAAGGGCGACTCACCTGAACCTAACCCCACCAGGGGAGCCATTAGCGATCCTAATATGAAGGGAAGCAAGCCAATTAAAGCCGAAGCACTGCCTGCCGTTTTTTTCTGATTTTGCATCGCTAAAGAAAAACTCGTTGTACCGACAATACCGACGCTGGAGACGGAGAGGAATAAAGCGGCCAAGATTCCGGCCAAGCCCATTTCGAGAAGGACTGAGGCAAGAAGTAATATTCCCCCAAACAAAGCTAGGCATAACCCCATTTGAAGCAATCTTTCTTCTTTAACCTTGCCTGCCAGCTTCCCGGCAACTTGTGAAGCGATGATGATCCCAACCCCGTTTATTGCAAAAATCAGGCTGAAGGTCTGTGGGGAAACCCCATAAATGTTCTGGAGAACAAAAGGCGATCCGGAAATATAAGCGAACATTGCAGCACTTATGAATCCTTGTGCAAAAGCATAGCCCATAAACACACGATCCTTCAATAAGTTCCCAAAAGTCCTGATCGTATCATTTACCCCGCCAGCACTCCTGTGTTTGGACGATAAAGTTTCCTTTATCCCAAAAAATGCAGCCGCAACCATAATGATACTTAATACTGAAATGACAATGAAAACTCCCCGCCAAGAAGTGAACTGCAAAAGTTGACCGCCAAAAACCGGAGCCAATATCGGTGCCGCCCCATTCACCAGCATTAACATGGAGAAGAACTTGGTCAAATCCGTTCCTGAAAAAAGGTCACGAACTATGGCCCTTGAAATGACAATGCCTCCCGCTCCCGCAATACCTTGGATAAAACGTAATAATAAAAGCAATTCAATGGTTGGGGCAAAAGCGCATAACAGAGATGAAATGCAATAAATGGATAAAGATATGATTAACGGTGAACGCCTTCCTATTGCATCACTTAGAGGCCCTAAATAAATTTGGCCCAAAGCCAATCCTAACAAGCAGGCAGTCAAGCTTAGCTGCGCTAATGACGTACTGCTTTTCAGATCCTCTGCCAGTGTGGGGAGACCTGGTAAATACATATCAAGTGACAGTGGTCCAATCGCTGCAAAAGACCCTAGCATAAGAGCCATCAACAGCCTTTTGGATTTAGTCATTTCGTTGCCTGATGATATCGTTTCCTTCATTTCAATCATTATTAACCCTATCCCTTTCAACTAATTGTTCTTCCTAAATAAAACTCGACTTTCTTTATTTTACAAAAGATCGCAACAATTTACGATAAGTATGCTCCACTTGAATGGGATTCTTCCTTTCGGCACTCAGATAAGCACAGGTGCATCAAAACTCCGAAATCTTCTAAAAAGGACAAATCATATTTCAGGAAATATCATTTGAGAATACTGCGAACCAAAGAAAAACTATTAAAGGTCCAACATTCCCCATAAAAAATGACCCCATTTTTGGGGTCATTTCAGATTGTAGACAAACTTGAAGTGAAGAGAGCTTGCCTGCAGTTTTTTTATTTAAAAAAGGTTGCCGGTGATTTCAGAAATCCGCTCCCTTTCCGCCGACTGTCTGCCAAGCCTCCTTGACGCAAGCGTCTGTGGGGTCTCGGCAAGCCAGTTATTCGGCAGGAGTGTCGCAAATTTCTTCAATCCAATAAGGATTATAGTAAAAAAACATGAAGGATAATCTATTCTTGTTTTAAAATCTTTGTTCGGGATGAAACCATTCCGAATCCCATTTTAGCGTCATTTTGATTTATTCAACAATACTAAATTACGGGGAGTATCCCCAGATAATCCGTCCACCAAGTTTTGTACAGCAAGAGTTGCCATTTTCATTCTTGTGGCAATGCTAGCACTCCCGATATGCGGTAAAGTAACCACATTGGGCAATGTTAGCAGCGGGTGGTCCAGAGGGACGGGCTCTTCTTCGAATACATCCAATCCAGCCGCCCAAATTTCTCGATTTTCCAGCGCCTGGTACAACGCTTTTTCATCGATAATTCCGCCTCTTGCGGTATTAATGAGCACAGCCGTCCCTTTCATCAATTCCAGCTGCTCCTTGCCAATCATATAAGCCGTTTCCGCTGTGAGCGGCAGCATGACACAAACGAAATCTGAGATTTGGAGCAATTTTTCAAGGGGCTGATATTCGATTCCTAACTCTTTTTCCTGTTCATATTTACGGCTTCGATTAAAATAAACTAAGTTCATATCAAATCCCTTAGCTCTTTTTGCAAGGGCTTCCCCAATTCTGCCTAACCCGATGATACCCAGCGTTGCACCGTGTACATCTTGTCCTGTCAGCTGCATCGGCGACCATGTTTCCCACTTTCCACTCCTTAAATAATCTTCTGCCTCGATCATCCTCCTTGCCGTTGCAAGCAGTAAGCCGAAGGTTAAATCAGCTGTCGTTTCCGTTAAAACCCCCGGTGTGTTCGTTACCATGATGCCCCGTTTTGTTGCACTTTGAACGTCAATATTATTATGGCCCACTGCCATATTCGCGATGATTTTCAGATTGGGTGCCTGTTCAATCAGTGACTCATCGATTTGTTCCGTCAATAAGCAAAGCAGCCCCTCGACTTCTTTCATTTCTTCTACAAGGACTTCTCTAGGGACCGGTATATCCTCTTGATCCCACATCCTGACATCATAATTCCGACTAAGACCCTCGATGATTTGTTCTGGCAATTTCCTTGTAATATAAATTTTTGGCTTCAAACCATAACCTCCTATACCGTTTCTTTCCATTGAACACATTCAGTTTTCATTACACAATAATTGAATTTAAAGAATATTGGCTAAATGACTAGCTTGTTTATTCAATTTTAAAATAAACTAGATAAATAGACCATCCATTTCCAATCAATCTTACTATTAAATTTCTTGATTGCCTGGAAGCTTCCGCTTGACAGTTTCAGTTCATTTAACCAATCATAGAATAATAACCCTTTACATCTATTCGGTCATTAGTAATATCGCAATTTTCCAGATGAAGTTTATCTCGATTTAGGAGGATATGGGACGTTCATGAAAACGAATACAACATTTAAAATTTATCCAATTATAGCTCCAAGCGCTTTATCTTTAAAAAGTATAAACTTTTATTTAGTTAAACAGGATGAATCTTTAACATTAGTTGATGCAGGTATGAATGATGACGTTTGCTGGAATGCACTGCAGCAAACATTAAACGAAAATGGATTTACAGTTGGGGACATCACGGAAATTTTGTTAACCCATCACCATGGAGACCATGTTGGTTTGGTCAACCGGATTACCGAACTCCATCCGATTCCCGTTTATGCCCATTCTAAATCCATTCCCCGTTTAAAAAGGGACCCTGACTTCTTAAGTATGAGAATTGAATTTTATAAACAGCTATACCTTGAGATGGGCTGTGGTGAACTTGGAGATAAACAAGTTGCTTACCTATTCAACGCGGTCGATAATAATAAAGATCAAAAACTGAATGGTGACATCATCGCAATCACGGAAAAACACTGGCTGAATTTTGAGGTGATCGAATTTCCCGGGCATGCCCCGGATCAAATTGCTTTCCTTGACCGAGAAGGGAAACGGCTTCTTGCCGGTGATTTATTGATTGAACATATCTCAAGCAATGCCTTGATCGAACCTGATGAAAACGGTAATAGAATGCTGACTCTTGTAGATCATATCGACTCATTAAAACGATGTTCAGCATTACAGGTGAATCTCCTCTTTCCTGGTCATGGTAACGTGATTGAACAACCCGGTCATCTGATTGAAAAAAGACTCAACAGCATAGAGAGGAAATCACAAAAGATCCTGGCCTTGATAGAATCCGGAATTTCTACAGGCAATGAACTGGCAAAGGAGTTTTACAAACAAAAGTATATAGCAGAATTCCCGCTCGTCATGTCAGAAATCATCGGCCATTTGGATTATTTGGAATATCAGGGGAAGGTCACGAAACAACTCGTTGAAAATGTAGTTCATTATCAAGCTAAATGACATCAAAAAAGGCTGAATTGAAATCGTCCCACTTAGCAGGGACTTTTTTATGGAAAAATGTACAAAATAATTGAATCTGAAATACATAGGCCTTTTTGGGTGTTTTAATGAATCTAACAGGAAATCGCTTAGAAAGTGAAGAATTTATTATCTGAATATTAAATATTTTCAGAATAGGGGATTTGATGTGAAAAGAAAATTTTTAAAGGTTTTAAGTTCAACAGTAGTAGCCGCAACATTACTTGGCCCAAATGTCAGCTTAGCTGAAAGAGGACCAAATCCGACAGGCGGAACGAATCTTTCTACCGAAGCATTCCTAAATTATGACGAACTTGTAAAAGAATTAAATCAACTTGAGCAAGCGAGTGCAGGGATAGTCAATGTAGAAGTGGCCGGAAAAACGAATCAGGGTCGTTCCATTCAAAAAGTGACTGTCGGTCATGGTGACAAAGTCGTTCTTATTCAAAGTGAAATTCATGGAAATGAAAAAACAGGAACTGTCGCGTTATTGAACATTCTTAAAAACCTTGGTCAAAGTAACTCGCCTGAGGTAAAGAAAGTTCTTGATGAACTAACAATTGTTGCCATTCCAATGATGAACGTAGACGGCTCAGAGCTTGATCGTCGTGGAAATGAGATGAAATGGTCTGAAGTTGTAGGTAAATTCCCCCAACTTTCTAATGCAAAACCTACTTGGAACTATTACACTACTCCCAGATCAGGAGACGACTATGCTAGCAAACCGGGATTTGATGTTAATCGTGACTTCAATCCAGACCTAAATTATGTACCAAAACCTCAAGACTTCCCGGGGGCATCTGAAAAGCCAGGCTGGTTTATTACCCCCGAAGCGCAAACGCTACGTGACACATATAAAGGGTTAAAATCTAAATTCGGGAAAGTGGATGTTTTTATCGATCTTCATCATCAGGGATTCCCATATATCGAAGGAACTGATGAGCGTGCAACTATGTCAATATCAGGAAAATTCGTTCCTAACCCAAGCACTCCAGAAGGTGCTAAATATGCAGAGTATGCAGATAATTTCAAATATGATTTCTCTCGTCAGTTAACACTTACTGCGTATAATGCACTGCAAGCAAAAGGGAATTCAGTTTTTACAAATATTTCATTATATGATCAATCTATTGACCTGCCAGGGACTGCTTTAGGGACGTTTGCTTTAAACGGAAGTGGGACGGTTCTATTTGAAGTTAGTGGTCAAACACAAAACTTTGGGCAAAAAAAGAATGGCCAGCTCGTAAAAACGGTTGAAACGGGGCTAATGGGTATTATCAATGGTGTAACAGATGGATCGGTTCATAATCTTAATCCATCAGACTATGAAAAAATCCCTGAAAGTTCATCTACACCCGGAATCTAGTCAATTTTGAAACTTAATTGTAAAGGGGACTTGTCCGCCATCTGGCATCGGTTGAATATCGAAGCCAGATGGCAGCAAAGCCCTTTTTATTTGTCTAATTGACACTAAAATTCCAGCCTTTTCTTGCTGAAGATACTTACACGCACACGACAATCTCTCTGGAAAAAATGCCTTTCCTGGCAACACAGCGATCAGCAATCTCAAATCCAGCTTCTTCAATCATATGATCCATCGTATCGATCGTTACGACGACGACCTTATCAGCAAAGCCCCTTGCTTGTTTAAGGATTGATAGCTGATCCTCCGGCGTCGCATGTGTATATAGATTATAAGGCATATCGATAATCGCTACATCATATTTACTGGTGACCTCCGAAATCGGACCTGTAGTTACATCACCTTCGAGTCCGAAATAGGCAATGTTCTCCCTTGAACCGTCGGTAACAAGCGGGTTGATATCCCGGCCATCAATATTGATCCCCATCGAAAGGGCTTCCACCAATACCGTTCCAATTCCGCAGCATGGATCAATTGCCTTCACCCCATCCGGATGTGGAACGGCAATGTTGGCAATGGCCCTCGCCACTCTCGTGCTAAGCGCAGTTGAATATTCACGGGGCTTCTTCATATGTTTTAACCAAACCGCTTCAGGTTTGGCATACTTCCCAAAATACCAACGACCGCCAAGCGTGACGATTCCAAAGACCTGATCTGGATTACGTACATCGGCATTTCCCTGAATGTGCCAGCCAATCTCCCGTTCAATTTCACGCTGTCCATCATAATCTATTTTTTCTTCTTTATTCAAATCATTAATTTTCACGAATAATACTTTGAACGTCGAATCTGGCAAATGAATATCCTTAACTTGCTCAACGATTTCGGATATGCTTTCCCCTTCAAACATGATATCGACCCGCCCTTTTATAAAAGGACTCCTGCTCGGTTCAATGGCTACGTCACTTTTCAAAATATTTCCGGAAGTCTCAAAGCCAAAGAACGAGCGCATCTCCATTTTAGATAATGAGCGTTCGTCAGGGCTGCATGTAAATGTATATATATATGCCGGTTTGCGGCTATGATTAGTCAATCCATTCCCATCCTTCATTACATTAGATTATACCTTTCTATCAAACATAGCTGTAATAGTATAGAAAAGCAAATGGAATCGTGCAGAAAAAAGCAGGAATGCTTTTTATTCAGCATTCCTGCCACTATATTTTTCATTGTTCCATCTCTAAACAAAAGGAATTATTAATCCAATTTATACAGGTGGCTATTTATATACTTCGCACGGGCCTCAATGAATTTCAGGATGAATTCGGGCTCATCATCAAATTTCTCAATATTCCCCTTGATATATGGATCTTTTGATACATAAGGTCTTAATTGATCATGCATTTCCTGAATGATAGGTTTCATATAGGCCACGGTATAATGATTGATCAAAATCTCCTTAAGAAGTTCTTGGTACCTGACACGAAATCCACTTACATCAAGGATTCTAGCAGTCAATGTATTGAACCCCCCGATTCCCACATAATCCTCTTCCATCACTTTCCCGTTAACATCCCTGCCCCATGTCGCATCATAATCCCATGGAATCATTTCAAATAGACCGGTATCTCCATTTCGATACAAAGCATAGTTATGAACGAACCCATCATAGTTTTGCGTGAATATGACACCGGCCAGCCAGCGCAGGTACTTTTCCACATCGACATATTTTACGATTTCCTTTTCAAAATCCACTCTTGAAATTGTATTGATTTGGAGGATCAGCTCTTGTAAATATAATTCCTCCTTTTCTGTCCCGCATTTTTTTTGATAGCCCATCTCCAATGATTTTTTGATCCCTTTATCCAAATCGCTCATCAATGAGAAATTGGCATCACCATCCACTGCATAGAAAATGGACCCCTTGGGGAGCCCCCTTTTCTTCAAATAATATTCATCCACCGATTCCAATTCGAGGTATATCCCTTCGTCCTTTCCGTTCATATTCAGGAAAACGAACTGGGAGTTCGGTGACAAGGTGCCTATATCCGCAAAAAAGTCTAAAGATAATTTATTTCTTAGTAAAGATATATCTTTATATTCGGCATTTAAATGGACTTCCTTGGCATGCTTGAAAGTATTAGGTTTATAAAAGACTACATTATAGGATTTTTTGCGAAAACCGCGGATATGTGAGCCACGGTAAACAATATCAATCTCAAGTTTTTTTCGGTTAATTGTTAACTTTGCCGGTAAAGGATCATTGCACCATATATCTCTGCGAAGCTCCATTAAATGAACTGGTGGTATATAAAGCTGGTACACAGGCACCTTCTTGTCAGAATTCATATAACCCTTCCCTTCACTTTCCTATTAAATTATGGAAAAAAAGCGAAGGGTGTCACCCTAAAAACACTATTTTTAAAAAGATTCGGGATTATCTTTAGCACATCACGTACAAGCAACATAGTTTAATGTATAGAAAGGGGGATTATATATGTCAGACATCATTCGTGACATACAAAATGCGGTGGATAGAGCCAATTCCATGGGGTTAAGCGATTTCATGTTTAATGACCCACATCCAATAGGCAGACATTCACGTACAAGTAACAATAAAGGGTGCTCTTCTTGCAGCACTAAACGTTGCATGGGCAGGAATCGGTCCACTCGTGGCACTCAAAGGCGCACGAGCAGTTCCACTTGCCGCACGCAAAGGCGCACAAGCAGGAATACTCATAGGGGTTCTTGCTGGAAACGATCAACTTCCAGAACGCAAAGGGGCTCGTGCTGGAAAAGGAGATCTTCATGCAGCAGACAAAGGCGCACAAGCAGAAACCGGTGCTCCTCCAACAACTGCAGGTGGCTCTGCTGCAATAACTTTCGCAATAAACGGAAATGGTGCTTCTAGCTTCTCGAATCCGTTTTAATGCACAATCAATATTTTTCACTGGTCATTAAGCTTTACCTTAACATTTTAAATACACAAAACTCGTCGTATAATGACGAGTTTTTGTGTTTTATAATTATCACGTTCAGTTATAACCATCTAAATGTCTCTCCTTACCTGCAACGGTTATTCCAACTCTAGCATAATCCTGTTTAGAACCTGTACCTATAATAAAAGGATCCTACCCTCTTACATACGGTAGGACCCTTCCGGTTACTTATTTAACGGAGACCAATTCGAACTGTGCATACACATCCTTCAGCCCTGCTTGAATGGCTTGACCAGCCTTCCCACGATAATGCATTTGCACACGATCAATCAATTCTTCGATACCATCTTTCAGGCAATAACCGCGCAGCAGTTGACGGATGAATTCCCTGCCATGCTCTGTAGCAAGCGTACAGGAAGCCTCGACTATTACTCCATATTTAAAGTCAAGCTCCACCGTGATCGTGATCGAATCATATATATTTCTCGCTGCCATCCCTTGTGGAAGTTTTGCATGCCCTGCAATAAAGTATGTGTTCATCATCTGATCTCCTCTATCTATAGTTAATGTACGGAAACTTGCTCGAAGGGCCATGCAGGCAATTGCTTGCGAAGCTCTTTATCTTGTCTGTAGCCAAGTGCGTATTCACCCTGCATTACAGTATGAATCTCACGGGTTCCTTCGTAAATGACCGGAGCTTTTGAATTCCGCAGAAAACGTTCGACTGGATATTCATCCGAGTAGCCATAGGCACCATGAATTTGAACGGCATCATTGGCCGCTTCATTAGCAGCATTACATGATATCCACTTGGCAAGTGATGTTTCCTTCGTATTCCTTTTTCCTTGATTTTTCAAGGTGCCCGCTTTAAAGACCAGCAATCTGGAAATCTCTAAATTTGCGGTCATCTTGGCAATCATCTGTTGAACGAGCTGATGCCTGCCAATCTCTTTTCCGAATGTGCTTCGTTCATGGCAATACTTCAAGCTTGCTTCCAGGCTTGCTTCTATTAACCCTACAGCACCTGCGGCCACTGTAAACCGGCCGCTGTCCAATGCCGACATGGAAATTTTAAAGCCCTCACCTTCTTCACCAAGCCTATTCTCCACCGGAACTTTTACATCCGTTAAAAAGATCTCGCCTGTATTCCCAGCACGAATTCCTAATTTCCCTTTAATGGCTTTCGACTCCACTCCCTCGAAAGTCCGTTCCACAATAAAGGCAGTGATTCCCCTTGAACCGGCATCATGATCCGTCTTGGCGAAAATGAGGAAATGATCCGCATAGTCACAGAGCGAAATCCATGTTTTTGACCCGTTCAATATATAATGGTCCCCAACACGTTTTGCCGTTGATTTCATTGCCGCTACATCAGACCCTGCATTCGGTTCAGTTAGCCCAAAAGCACCAATCTTGATTCCTTTTGCCTGGGGTACTAAATATTTCTGTTTTTGTTCTTCCGTCCCCCATTGAAGCAGGGTCATGCTATTCAACCCTGTATGTACAGAAACTGCAGTTCGGTAAGCCGTATCGCCTCGCTCCAGCTCTTCACAAACGATGGCTAGGGTATTATAATCCATTCCGACCCCGCCATACTCTTCGGGTATACACACGCCCATCAACTGCAATTCCGCTAACCTTTTTAAAATATGCGGCTGGAATTGACCTTGCCTATCCCACTCTTGAATATATGGAATAATTTCCTTATCCACAAATTTCCTTACCACTTTCTTCACACTTTGCTGCTCTTCTGTTAATTCGAAATTCATCATTAAAATTCCTCCTAAATAATTTTATTTTCCTTGAATTTGCGTATTTGATCTGGACTATATCCTATTTCAGCCAAAATGGAATCGGTATGTTCCCCATAGAGAGGCGGATGCTTTCTCATGGTAACCGGTGTTTTTGAAAGGTTCAGGGGCGATCCCGTCACTTTAAGATCTTCGATTGTGGGATGTTCCATGCTCACCAACATGCCTCTTGCGATGATTTGCGGATCCTCGAACATCTCTGCTATATCATTAATCGGACCATTCGGTATCCCTGCATCATCAAACAGCCTTTTCCATTCCTTCTTTGTCTTACCTCTCAACGAATCCTCTATTATCGGTATTAATTCTTCCTTGTTTTGCAAACGTTTTTCATTATGTTTAAACTGTTCCTGTTCCGCTAAATCAGGTCTGCCTATAACGGTTGAAAATCTCCTGAACTGATCATCATTTCCTACAGCCACGACAAGCTCTCCATCGCTTGTCCCGAACGTCTGGTATGGAACGATATTTGGATGTTGGTTCCCCATTCTTTCAGGGGTCAAGCCACTGAATAAATAGTTGCTGGCGACATTCACCAATGAAGAAACCTGACAATCCATTAATGAAATATCAATTTCCTGTCCTTCCCCCAATTTATCCCTATGATGTAAAGCGGATAAAATGCCAATGCATGTATACAAGCCAGTCAATATGTCAGCTATGGCCACTCCGACCTTCACGGGACTCCCATCTTTCTCTCCGGTGATGCTCATCAAACCACTCATCGCTTGAATGATATAATCATAGCCTGGCAAATCTTTATAAGGACCGGTTAAACCAAATCCTGTAATCGAGGCCATGATCAGTTTGGGGTTGATTTCCTTTAAATCCTCATAACCCAACCCCAGTTTTCCCAATGTGCCTGTCTTGAAATTTTGAATCACTATATCTCCTGAAGCCACCAACTTCCGGAAAATCTCTTTTCCTTCCTCAGATTTTAAATTCAAGGTCATGCTTTGCTTATTTCGATTAGCACATAAATAGTAAGCGCTTTCTCCTTCGGCGAATGGCGGCCCCCACCCTCTCGTTTCATCACCTGACTCATGATGCTCGATTTTAATGACATCGGCACCCAAATCGCCGAGAATCATTGAACAAAACGGCCCCGCCAAAACACGGGATACATCGATAATCCTGACTCCCTCCAAAGCTCCATTCATATCATCACCCCTTTCAAACTGTCATGGATACACAAAAAAGAGCCAGCAAAACCAACAATGTCATTACATTGAATGTTTCACTGACCCTTATCCACGAACCGTCTTCCTGCAAAGGAAGATCAAGTGAACCAAGTCAATTTTTATGGATTCCAGTTTTTTATGTCAAGCCGGCCATGCAACAAGGTAACTTGTTGTCATCGGTTTGGTAAATTAAGTATAGTTGAATTTTTTGAATTTTTCAATAATTTTGTTTGAGTGTTTTATTACATTTCCCGGAATACTCTTTCGCATACTTCCCGTATACTTCCAGGACTCCCCCCCATCCAAAGTAATCGGAATTGCCTTTATTCGTTTGGCATGTGATGATTGAATAGGTATAACTGTCAATATATGAATTTTACATATTATCAATTGTCACTCGGCAGACAAGGAAAGGTTAAAAAGGGGATGGCACTATGGACAATAAAAAAATGGAAATAATCGAAGCGATCAAGAAATACCACACAATCATCATTCATCGTCATGTAAATCCGGACCCGGATGCATTGGGATCACAACTCGGTTTAAAGCAGCTATTGAAGCACTCCTGCCCTTCTAAAGAAGTCTATGCGGTAGGCGAGGAAGTGGATAAGCTTCTATTCATAGGTGATATGGATGTCATTTCCGATAACAAATACAAAGATGCCTTAGTGATTGTTTGTGATACTGCCAACATTTCACGAATCAGTGATTCCCGATATGATCATGGAGACATGCTGATCAAAATTGACCACCACCCCGAATACGAACAATTCGGTGACATTTCTTGGGTCGACCCTACTTATAGCTCTGCAAGTGAAATGCTTGTTGATTTATTCTTGGAATTTCCAGAAGGCTTCATCATGAATAAAGAAGCGGCTAAATCTTTTTATGCAGGAATACTTAGTGATACAGGGAATTTCACGAATGGGAATACCACTCCCAGGACATTAAAAATGGTTTCGCACTTAAGAACCTATAATATTCAGCCAGAAAGAATCCATAACAGCCTTAATGTTAAGGCGAAAAACGCTTCCCGACTTCAAAAAGACATTCTCATGAGCTTCAAGGTAACTGATAAAGGGGTAGCTTACTTCATTATTACGGACGAGCTTTTAAATATGTATGGTGTGGATCGACTTGAAGCTTCGAATTTAGTCAATACGCTATCAAGTGTCAGGGACAATAAAATCTGGGCTTTCTTCATCGAATACCCTTCTGATATCCGTGTCAGGATACGTTCACGGAATATTCCCATCGCATCGGTCGCACGTCAATTCAATGGTGGAGGACATTCACTGGCTTCAGGCGCTACCATCCATTCCTGGGAGGAGGTTGATCATGTTATCCAAGCATTGGATCAAGTCTGTCCATAACAGGGAGTTCATGACCTGAGGTGTTTATATGGAGGATTATTTTCCCCGCTTAATTAAAATGGATAAATCCGGCCTTTTAAAAAAAGCGCCAAAGCCAGGATGGCTGAGGCGCTTGCTTGTTTCAATTTATTTGGACACTTCTTCAAGAATTGATAAATCGATCATGCCTTTTATATCACTGCTAGGGATATAACCGGCTTCTTTGCTTATGTCGGCCATTTCTTGAATGACTTGCTCATTAACTTCTGTTGTCACTTCAAGACGTGAAAATGCTGAAGCCACTTCTTCTTTGCTTAATTCTTTTCCAGTCAGTTCCTTCAAATGCTTAATAACCAGTTCTTGGCTTTCTTCAGGGTTTTCCTGTATGAACTTCACCGCTTTTTCATGCGCTTTCAAATAGGAAGCAGCGAGCCCCTTTTTATCCAAGAACTTCTGGCTTGCAGCCACTACCGTGTTAGGTGAATCTTTTCCCCATGCAAATTGATCCCAGTCAAGCACCAGCTTTCCTTTTGCCTGGTTTTCCAATACATACCCCCATGGTTCCTGGGTCGCTGCTGCATCGACAGACTTTTGAACAAAAAGGGCGGTTGTGTCAGCAGGTGCTGCCGCATACAGTTCAACTGTGCCCCCATTTGTAGTCGGTTTTAAATCTACAACTTGAAGGGCCTTCCTAAGCATGACATCCTGTGTGCTTCCAATGACGGGAATCGCTACCTTTTTACCGGCCAAATCTTTTAAATCCGTGACCTTGCTGCCTTCGCTAGCTACAAGTACGGCACCTCCATTAACAGCCCCGGAGATCAGGTGGTATTCAGGGTTTTTCACGTAAAAGTTAAGCAATGGACCAGGCCCGACTGTTCCGACATCAATGGCGTTTGTGGCCATTGCTTCCATGAATAATCCACCATTGGCCACTGTTTTGGTTTCAATCTTGACATCTTTACCGAACTCTTCTTCGAAAAAGCCTTTTTCAAGTGCAATGATCGTTGCACTGTGGGTTAGGTTAGGAAAATAACCAATTTTCACGGATTTCCCCCTGGACCCTTCCCCTTCTTCATCATTACTGCTGGATTGAGTGCATCCGCTTACTATTCCGATTAACAAAACAGACAGAATAAGGGCAAAGAATGATTTTTTCAGCATATTTTTCTCTCCTTTATAACTATTATTTTATTAAACTACCGTTACTTCACTCCCCATTTCAGTTGAACATTACGTTCAAGACGGGAGAAGACAACATTATCCACGATTGTTCCGATGATTGCGATGATGATCATCACGGAGATGACCAAATCCATTTGTCCCAGTGATCTTCCCATTTCCAGCAATTGGCCAAGACCGCCTCCCCCGCCAAGTAATTCACCTGCCATCAATGCACGCCAGGAAAAGGCCCACGCAATTCGGAGACCGGATATTATTTGCGGGACGGATGCTGGTAAAATCACGGTGCGAAGAAAATGAAATCCGGTCGATCCATATGTTTTGGCAACCCGCTGATACAACTGGGGTACATTCCGGAAGCCACTGGTTGCATTAACCGTCATCGTCCAAGTTGCGCCGATGGTGACGATGAAAAGGATCGAAAAATCATTCAATCCAAACCAAATGATCGCCAAAGGGAACCACACGATACTCGGGATGGACTGCAATGCCGTCACGACGAATCCTAAAGTGTCTTCAACCAATTTAAAGCGCCAAATGAAATATCCTAATATCAGACCTACTATAATGGCAATCATAAAGCCGATCAGGATACGGCCAAGGCTTTTTCCGATGGCTTCGGTTATTTGCCCGCTCATCAGTCCCTTAAACAGAGTTTCCAAAACCTGAGTCAGGCTCGGAAACATGAAATCCGGAAGACTGGAAAGTCTAGATGTGACTTCCCATATCCCCGCTATCATCGCGATGAATATGATTCGTCTTAAAGCTGTAATCATTCCCCATTTCCTCCTTCAGCACTTTTTCAATTTCCTCCTGCAAAATCGATAGAACCCTTTGTTCTGTATGCAAAGTTACACTATCCGGCATAACTCCATCTTTCATGGAAGGGACGGAAATCGTCTCTTTGATTTTCCCGGGACGGGTAGCAAAGACGATAATTTTTTCGGAAAGCTGAACGGCCTCACGAATATTATGGGTAACGAAAAAGATCGTCACTTTAGTTTTTCTCCAGATTTCGAGCAGCTCTTTATGCAAAACCATCCTCGTTTGCTCATCAAGCGCGGAGAATGGCTCATCCATCAACAGGATATCCGGTTCCATCACCAACGCTCTTGCGATGGCTACCCTCTGTTTCATTCCTCCTGAGAGTTGATGTGGATAGGAGTCAACATATCGGCTGAGGTGAACCATCTTTAAAATGTCCAATGCCTTGGCTTTTGCCTCTTCTTTGGGCATTTTCTTTAACTTCAATCCGTATGTAACATTTTCAAGTACTGTCAGCCAAGGAAATAACCCCGCCTCCTGAAACACGACAACCCGTTCCGGACCTGGCTTCACCACTTTTTTCCCAGCTACACGTATTTCACCCACATCTGCTTTATCAAGGCCGGCAATCAGATAAAGGAGCGTGGACTTACCACAACCTGAGGGTCCGACGATCGAAACGAAGCTTCCTTTCTCGACCTCTATGTTTATCTTATCGAGCACCTTTATGCTTTCTTTCTTTTCATTCTTAAAACTTTTTTCAATGCCATCTATTGTTAAATACATAAAGTCACCCCACTTTTATATCGCATCGATTTACTAAACATTATTTCTTAATAATGATTAATCCAATGGTTTTTGTCAACTATAAAAATGCAAAAATTCTAAATTTATCAGTATCTTTCTATTCAACTGTCAATGTATTGATAAATATTCCAAACCTACATAAAAATACATATCTATAAATACCATTCAGCAAATAAAAAAACCTGAGCCCCTTTTAAGGGTTCAGGCTGATTATATCCATAATTTTGAACTTAAGTTAACCGCGTTCACCAGTACTCTTTCGATTACCTTAAAAAATCCTGCTTCCATACAATTTATCCTTCATCTTTTGTGTCCTTGCATGCAGAGGCTTTTTCAAAATGACACCTAAGATGAACGTGATTAGTAAAAAGAGAATCAAGATAAAAATGTCCTTGCCAGCTACACTCCAGGTTATTCCCCCAACAGATTCACGAAGTAAACCCACAGCATAGGTGAATGGCAAGAAAGGGTTAATATGTTGAAAAAAGGGCGGTGTGACTTGAATGGGGAAGGTGCCTCCTGAACTAGATATTTGAAGGACCATCAAGACGACGCTTATCCCTTTTCCAACATTTCCAAGAACGGAAACGAAGGTGTAGACAATGAGTGTAAATACCGTACTTATCAGAACGGAAAACAGGATGTACTCAAATTTATCAGCTACATAAACACCGATAAGGACGATATTCCCAATGGAAACACTAAGAGCCTGCATTACCCCAATGATGAAAAATATAAGATACCGCCCGATATAAATTTGATACGGGCTGTAGACTTTTTGAGAAACACCAACGCTAAGCATGGAAATCAATATTGTACCGCCGACCCAAAGGGAAAGTGCCGTAAAGAAAGGAGACATGGCGGATCCATAGTTCGGAATCGGAAAGAGACTGTGTTTATTGAGCAGCACTGGTTCTGAAAAAAATTCACTTTCTTGTTCAATATCATTCCTTAGGAAATCAATCACTTCTTCCATATTATAAGACTTATCAATTTCCCTCATTTTAGAAGCTAAAGCTTTTATTTTCGTTTCGATTTCCGGAAACTTATTCTGTAACTTATCGATATCCCCTGTACGTGTTTCCAATGTTCGATTGGTCTCATTCAACAGCGCCCTCACCTCAGGAAGAACCTCGGTTCCCTCCTCCATCGTAAGCTGGACATTATTCAATATTGCTTCTGTTTCAGTCCAGATTTCATTGAATTTTGGCCCCGTTTCCTTTGAATAGCTCTCCTGGAATCTTGCCAAGACTTGATCATTGTTCCTGCCAAGTTCGATAAGATTGCCAAAGGCTCGGTTATTCAGCGCTTGAAGTTGGTTCGAAGCATTATCCCTTAGTTCATCAACCAGCTTTATTTCTGGCTGAAGCAAGTTATTCTCATTAAACTGATTGACTCTCACCAATAAATTATACATACTGTCCAAAAGGTACAGCTCTTTATTTATCCTCGTTATCCCTTGTTCCACTAGCTGATCATTGCCAGTTAAATCCTGACCCGATAACCGGTTTGCCAGCACTAAAACGGATTCATTATCGCTCCTGATGTTCGCAATATCCTTTTTCAAAAGGGGACTGATTCCTTCGAATGCCTGCCTTGTTGAATCTACATAAGTAGAAACGTCCGATACCAATTTGTCCTTCTGTGACGTTATTCCTTCTATCGAATTCAGGCCATCATTGACCCTCTTAATGATATCTTCAGCCTTTTTGACATGTGTTTGAACGGTTTTGATATTTTCTTCAAGCTCAGGCAGTTCAGCCTCTAATAAATAAACCATATTCTTCATTTTTTGAATCGTGGGCAACTCGTTTTGCAAAGTGATTCCCAGTTCATTAAAGATTGCAAGGATGCTCCCACTGGCTGATTTGATAAAGGTTTTGCTCACATTGTCCACTATGCTGTTCGCACCCGCTGCCGTAATTTTAGGAGCAATGGAATTGATTTTTTCATTAACATAGTAATCAATCTCCGCCTTCTTAGGGTCATCGGTCATGATCGTCGCAATATGTTCGGAAAAGTTCTCCGGAATGATGATGGATGCATAAAAATCACCCTTTTCCACCTTTGCTATCGCCTCTTTTTCCGAAGTGAACCTCCAGCCCAGATCCTTATTCTCCTTTAATCCCTCTAGGACTTCCTTTCCTATGTTCACGGCTTCGCCAATTAACTCCGCTCCTTTATCATTATTGGCAACACCGACAAGAATTCCTTCCGTGTTTGCATACGGGTCCCATGATGCGACAATATTAAACCAAGCATAAATGGAAGGGATGAACATGAGAAAGACTATTACGATACAAACAAAGAAATTTTTATAAATGCTTTTTAAATCGTCAATGAAAATTTCCTGAATATTTCTCAAAACATACCCCCGTGCAAATGTATTTTGATACTATTATTCGAAGAAATTTCTTAATCGATACTAAGTAATCATATCCATGGATTCATCAAACCAAATAAAAAAGAAGCAAGTATGAGCGACTTGCTTCCTGATATTACACTTATATGAATGCCTGTTTTATAAGAAAGTTGTTTATCGTAACCGTTAAATTAAATATACCAATTGTAATACTGGTTCCCTTATCAAAGACGGTTACCTTGTCATTTTCCTTTACAGAATAAACGGCAAGATACAAGAACATACTATCACAAATGAACTATCGGGAGTTTTGTAAGGGAGAAATCACCATGTCGGAATCTGTTGAAATCATCTTTCGAACATTTACCTCTTTTATTTTATTATGGATATTTGTCCAACTCCTCGGTAAACAGACAATTGCCCAGAGGACCTATCTCCTTTATATCGCTTCCATTACGATGGGGACAATTGCAGGAAATCTAGCATTCAATATTAAAATTAAATTCCTGTTTTTTATCATTGCAATCATTATTATGGGTACCGTCGTTTTCATGCTCAATCTTCTAGCGGTTCGAAATCCGCGTTTCGGGAAATGGATTGCCGGAGAACCTGCTACTTTAATTCAAAAAGGAAGAATTCTCGTAGAGTCAATGAAACGGATGGGGTATTCTCTGGATTCTCTTAAACAGGCTTTGCGGGGAAAAGATATTTTCAACATAGATGAAGTTGAATGTGCCATTTTAGAGATAAATGGTTCACTCTCTGTATTAAAAAAAGAACAATACCAAAATGCCGCCAAGCAGGATTTACCAATACTGCCCCCAGCAAGTTCTGTACCGATTGAACTGGTCTATGACGGAGAAATCTTATATGATAACCTATCCACACACACCTTAAGATGGCTGAGCTCAAAAAAAGAAACCTTGCTGTTTTTGAAATCTCGTATGCTGTCGTAGGGACAAAAGGTAATTTGTATATTGATTTGATTAAGGAGTAAACAAGGGTATGATCTTTAGCATTTCAAAATCAGCATTAAAAAATAAATTCGGGTATGGATAGAAAAAGTGGTTTTTCCAGAAGGAAAAACCACTTTTTCACCGTACTATGGATTTAACCCTTTTCAATCACGTTTATCAATTCTCTTAAATAATCCGGCAGATCAGGTGGACGTCTGCTAGACACAAGGTTTCCATCTACGACGACGGGCTCATCTATCCAAGTTGCCCCTGCGTTTTCCATATCATCTTTAATGCCAGGTGTACTCGTTACATTCTTCCCCTGTAAAATTTTTGCGGATATCAACACCCAACCAGCGTGACAAATTTGCCCAATGGGTTTTTTATTTTCTTCCATACTTTGGATAAGTGATATCACTTCAGGAAACCGGCGAATTTTGTCGGGTGCCCAACCGCCTGGTACAAGAATGGCATCATATTCTTCAGCTTTGATACTGCCATACTCATAATCAGATATGGCTGGTACACCATATTTTCCAATGTATGTTTCATTCGCCTTTTCTCCGGCGAGATGAACAATCGCCCCTTCTTCTTTTAAACGTAAAATCGGATACCAGAGTTCTAAATCTTCAAAATCATGGTGCACAAGACTGATTATTTTCTTTCCTGCTAATCTCATGAAAATCTCTCCTTCATTCGTACTTTCCGCTTTACCATTCTTCCCTATTACTTCCCTTTTTCTACTGCCTGTACACATTACATTCATTAACACATGCATCAATATCCGGTCTAAAAATCAACCTTTACCAAGTATAACCCAGCTGCCTCCGCCATACGGCCCGTTTGGATTCTTTCTTTTGACTCTATAATACTTGGTATATTTTCAGCATCTATTTCACCCAACCCAACTTCTATCAACGTCCCGACAATCTTTCTAACCATATTATAAAGAAATCCATCGCCTCGTACTGTAATTTCGATGAAACCGGCATCTTCTTCTATATCAATGGAATATATTTCACGTACCATGGATTTTTTCTTGGATTTTGCATTTGAAAAAGCAGTGAAATCATGTTCACCTACAAAATATTGACATCCTTTTTTCATTCTAGTGATATCCAGCTTTTTCTCTACATGCATACTGTACTTTCGCATGAAAGGATTTGTATATGGCTCGTTCCAGATTTTATACAAATAGGTTTTATCCTTAGCGTTATAACGGGCATGAAAACGTTCAGGGACTAGCGTAACCTCGACAATGCTGATATCTCTTGGTAAATATCTATTCAAATAATTCATGATTTCAACTTCAGTCAGATTTTCACCGATCTTAAAATTGGCGATTTGAGCAAGGGCATGAACACCGGCATCCGTTCTGCTGCATCCGATGATCTCGATTTTTTCCCCTGCCATTTCCGTTAATACATTTTCTATTTTCCCTTGAATCGTATCATCACTATTACCAAGTCGCTGCCAGCCTTTATAGCGCCCGCCATCATATTGAATGGTCAATTTATAATTGTTCATTGCTTCCTCCTTATTTCATCTAAACAGAAAATTCTCAATAAAATACAAGCCCCCATACAACTCCTGCTGTATGAGGGGACAGATGGTCTTCCTAGAAAAACATTTATATTGTTAAAGTTTTGTACCATATTTCGTTCGGTAGCACCCCATCGCTTACAAAGACCATGAATTATGTAAAGGTGATAGCATCTTATCTATCATTCGATAGTCAATCCTAGCTGAAATGCACTTCTGCATAGTGTACCAAAGTGGCTAGCGTCATGCAACGAACGATTCATCTTCACATGCCGTTTCTGTGCACTGCGTAAAAACACACAGGAATGATATTTGGATATGCTGTGATATCAAGGATTTGAGCCTTTGTTAGTTGATGACCTGTGAGGGCCCTGAATATTAAGGACAGAACTCTATTTTAATTATAAAAAAATGTAATGCTTGAAAGTTAATATTCTAGAAAAATATTACTAATATGATAAGAAATGTATGATCTAATACGATATAATAAGGATATTAGCAAGATGATAAATCAAGAAGGAGCTCAGATAGACATAGTGTCACTGGGGTCATCTGTTTTCCCATTTATTCTAGGAGGTACATTTTGAAAGAATCTATATCGAAAAAAGGATGGTTAAGTTTGGGGGCCATCGGGTTATTTTTCCTGGGGAAAATGAAATGGTTGTTTGCGCTATTGAAAATAGCAAAAGTAGGTTCCCTGATTTCTATTTTCGTTTCATTAGGTGCGTATGCCTTGGTTTACGGTTGGAAATTTGCCGTAGCCCTAGTCTATCTAATTTACATCCATGAAATGGGGCATTTACTTGCTGCAAAGAGAAAAGGCATCAAAACATCCAATGCCATTTTCATCCCTTTTGTCGGAGCATTAATTGCCCTTAAAGAAGAACCCAAGAATGCTAACCAAGAAGCTTATCTTGCCTTCGGTGGTCCTTTATTAGGTACATTAGCATTTCTACCAGCCATCCCCCTATTTATGATGACGGAAAATCCATTTTGGCTTTTAGTTATTACACTTGGAGCCATGATTAACCTATTTAATCTAATGCCTGTGCATCCTCTTGATGGAGGACGTATAGTGGGAGTCATCTCCACAAAGCTTTGGGTAGTAGGGATTATCGGGATGGTTGTATATTTATTTCTCCATCCAAATCCATTCTTAATTCTTTTCTTATTATTGGGTATTTCTAAGTGGTGGAAAGAAATTCGTAGCGAGACAACCAGAAATCAAAGAGACATCATCATTGAATTGAATCAATTTGGATTAAGGCAACTAGAACAATATGCAGCTGCAACAGATGAAGAAAAAATTCGCCTGGTTAATATTTGGAATATGGAATCAAGCCAACAATATGAAAAGTTTAACAACATGAAGAGTTGGCATATCCCGCTATTTGATGATAATAAGCTAAAAGAAAAACAGCTGACCGAGGTAAAATTGAATATTTATAGATCCTTAATGGATGCTGCTAATTCGAATGAATACCAGAACGGACCGACCGATTTTGAAAATATAGGCACGTATGAACGAATAGCAGCAAAGTTCTTTAAAGAAGTGCAAGAACAAACTGAAATTAGGGATAAAGAGAAATCCTATTACTCATCGAATCTCAAAACAAAAGTCATCTGGTTCTCATTATATATTGGGCTTGCCATTTTCTTAATGATAACAAGCTTATATGCAGGTGATTTAATGGAACAATATAAAACTTTATTACCGTAATACATTATGAAAGGGGACCTCAATTTATGAAGGTCCCCTTTGACAGTCCATTTATTTAGGCTTGTGAAACATTAATGTTAATTATGTAAGTCAACTCCTCTTTCTCTGGGTCTTGTCTTATTGGTTATCAGTTTAATTTCTCACTCAAAATTCAGCCCAGAGAGATTCTCCAAGGAGGCTTCTTTTTCTTTTCTTATTTTAGTTTAAAGTCGGGTCACCATTTTCTTAGAGCACATTAATTTATTAGCATTTTATCCAATTCACGAACTTTATCATATGACTCCAATAGTTGTTCAGGTATTAATGTTCTCCCATAATCCCAAGCATTAGTTTCTATTTCAGATTTTAGCTTTTCTTTTTCTTCCTCGTGACCATACATTAAAATCCTTAAATCATGTTTGTTTTTCTTAAAATCTAAATAATAACCAATCATACGATAAAGAATAATTTTAACAAAGTCTTCCTCTGTCTCTTTAATTCTAATTTTCCCTTTATAACCGTTAACTTGAAGGTAATTGAATTTTATAGTATTGGTCGATACGTTATAACTCATAGGTGCACTTAGATTATTGTCAAATTCATAAATAATATCCAAATTGTGCTCATTTAATGTGTTATTAATTATCTTTTCGATATCGCTTATATAAAGCATTTAACAATCACTTCCCTTTTAAAGACTTACCAAATTATAGTAGTAGATTAAATTCTTCATCCTTTATCAATATAATAAACTGTTGAGGTATTAAAATCACACATTTAAAAATTCCCGTGCATGGTATTTAGTAGTGAGTAATCCAACACATTATAGTAAAGTGGGTTTTACCGAAGAATATAATTATGTACCTTTTATAGAAAAGCTACGGTCTTATTTTTAACATCCATCGTTAGCTGAATCCATTTAGTAAGCATCATTTCATTAAGGTCATAGTAGCAAATAAAAAAATCGAATGGATGGAAAATCGAAATTTTTTTCTAATTCAGGATTTATTTTTCTAAAAAAAAATCTAATTAGAAAAAACAACAAATAGGAGACTTAATTTGCTATACTAGATAGTTTTTTTAAAAAAATGATATTCAGAATGGGATATGGAAAATATGGTAGATGGTTTAAAGGAGGATGGATTAAAGGCTGCAGAACATTGCTTATTTTGAACGGACAATACATAAGAAAAGGACCATGCAAGGGTCCTTTTTACTTGGTAAAAAATTAATTATGTGTTAAAGACTCAACAGCTAATACCTCTTTATTCGAGCACTAGGTAATTTAAAAATTGCTTATGACCTGTTTCCTTTGTCGCCGGTATCCCGAATAATTTGTTTTATTTCTTCTTTTTTCATTATTTTCAACACGACAATTAAAATCTTACATTAATTATATTACTTCAAATCCTCAATAGAACAAAAAAGTTAAAAACCAAACCAGCGCAAACATAGCCAATTAGTAAGTAAATGGTGTCGATTTATTTTTCGACATATTCTTTTCTTAAAAGGAATTAACACTTGGATAAGCGAATATAGGTATTTAAGTTTATTAGAAGGGGTGATTCAAGTGAGTATTAACATGACTGAACACAGACTTGTCAAAGAAATAGCGATTTCAATCATCTCTACCCGTTTAGAAAAAAGCTTGGATGAAATAGAAAACTTATTTGGAGTTATTCTCGATACAGAACCGGCAGATGTATTGGCTACAAAAGCTAAACAGTTAGCCTCTGCAACAACTGTAGAACAATGCATTGATATTTTTATATAGAAGATTGAAACATAAAAGGCATAACAAAAAAAGGTACTCACCATTGTAGTGAGTACCTTTTTGTGAGTACCTTTTTGCCTAAAATTTTTGCTTCAAAAAATGAAAACGATTATTTCACTTCCATAATCCATTTTGCTTTGCTACCCGTAATATAATCTGTGTAGAAGATTTCATAAGGTGCATTACCGGTTACTCCGAAAGTAGCAGGTCCGTTAACATGCTTACCTGCTTGAACACTCTCAGTTAATGTATCGAGAGCATATACCTCCATCTTTTCACCTTTGCTGTCATACACTTCAAAATCTCCCGCGCTAACTACTTGTTCCTCTTTTGTCCCATTTTGGTATTCAATATCAAATCCCAATACTTCTTTGGGCTGTGTTTCTTCAAATTCGTTTCTTTCCTTTGTATAATGTGCATTTGTTAATGTAATGATATGACCTTCTACATTTACCTTTTCACCTAGTTTGAAGGTTCCAAGCTCTTTAGGTTTTTGTTCGGAATCCTCACCATCTTCATCGAATTCAATAGGCTTCTTGTTTTCCGCAATAACTGTGTTACTCAAATCAACGGTACGGATAGTTGGTTCTTTTTTATCATCATAGAGCTCAGAGTGTTTATATAGTTCTCGTATGTAGGCATCCATAATTGCTGCTTGCATGCTGTTTTCAAAGCTTCCGCCGTCTGAATTGTTTACTTTCATTTCAATTGTTTTGGAATCTTTTAACTCCATGCTTTTATAGGCGATAGTGCCTTCGTCATCAGGACCAGACATCTGTTTTAAAATTGTTTTGAAATCTTTTTTTGGCATATAAATTTTAGCCCATGCTTCTTTATCTGGATTCTCAAAATCTATTTTGGAGAAATCTTCCAATGTCGAGAATTCTTTTTGCTCTTTCTTCGGTTCTTCAACCTTTTTGACATCTCCGTTTGAACTGTCTGAACATGCCGATAAAAGAATGACAGACAATAAACCTATTATTAATACTTTTAAACACCTCATTAATCATTTTCCCCCTGTATGGTGTCTCTTTTAGCACGGTTTATTATCTCTTGTAACAATATTATAATCAATAGTTGTTTTACAAAAGGAAACATGAAAGGTAAATAAAAGTTTTTCAAGAATCAAATAGTAGATTATTTGGTGGATGAATTTAAGTAAACGTAGACATTTCAATAAAAACGATATTTGGTTCAGAAATTGAAAAGAAAATGGATGGCGATATGGTTTGGTCACAAGATATGGGACCTGCTTTTTAGGAAAAGGAAATAATAAAAAGTGTCGTCTACCAAATGGAGGAATAGACGTCGTTCTAATTTATATATCCTTACAGATGAATGATTAGAATAGCAGCTCTTTTTTGTGTTAAGCGTTGAATCAGTTCTAATAATCTAGCGTACCAACATTATTGTTTAATAGAATATACAAAAAAGAAACGATAATACTTGGAAAAGTATTATCGCCTTTAATATTGTCTTTGGTTAATATTAGCTTACCTTCGTTGTTTTACTTTTACTCTTGTTACCTGATTTATCTTGAGCGTATACCTTTATAGTAGAACCCTTCTTTTGTGCCTTGATTTTCACTTTATAATTGCCTCGGCTATCTACTACACCTTGTCCGATTTTCTTGCTTCCATTGTAAATATATATGGATGCGCCTTTTTCACTCTTCCCAGTAACGGTTACAGTCTTGCTCGTTATTTTATTAACGGTTGGGACAGGTGGAGCTGTTTTATCAATGACCTTAACAATTCTGCTGGAGCTCTTATTTCCTGAAGCATCTTTCGCATAAACAACAATGGAAGTGCCAGCTTTTTGCTTTGAAATCTTCATGGTATACGAACCGCTTTTTGATGTGGCTTCTCCAATTGTCTTGGTTCCCACCACTGCATATACTTTTGCATTGGTTTCGGCTTTACCAGTAATAGAAGTCGAATAATCATAGACGGTATTGACACTTGGGATGGTTGGAGCTGTTTTATCGATTACTTTAACCGATTTACTTGCGCTCTTGTTTTTTGCTACATCAACGGCATAGATTAGAATCGTTGTACCGGCTTTTTGCTTAGCAATCTTCATGGAATAAGCACTGTTTTTCGCGGTTGCTTCTCCGATTTTCTTGCTTCCCACCATTGCATATACTTTTGCATTGGTTTCAGCTTTACCAGTAATAGTAGTCGAATAATCATAGATAGCATTAACGCTTGGAATTGACGGCGCTGTTGCATCCTTAACCGTTAAATCTTTTGCCTCACTTGTGTTTCCTGCTTTATCAGTAGCTGTGACGGTTAGTTTTGTTCCAGCTTTTTGTTTGGATATTCGGACGGTGAATTTACCATCGGTACTTGTTGTAGTAGACCCTATTACTGGTGTACCGGCTTTAACCATAAGGATGGAACCAGGTTCGCTTTCCCCTATAATATTCGTCGTTTTATCTGTTACTTCATTCACTTTTGGTAATGCAGGAGCTGCGTTATCTACAGGTGGTGTCCAAGACGAATCTCGCTTTTTAATATAAGCAGAGGAAATATAACCAGTTGATTTCCCATCTTTCGTTTTAACATGAAACCAGACAAACTGATTTGCATTTGCTGTTTTCTCTGTTTTTAAGGTATATGCCAATTCTCCTGTGATTTCCAATAAAGTATTTTTTGGAGCTATATAATTTATCTCACTGGAAGCAGCAGGCTTTGCTCTTAAATACCTATTCCCTCCTGTTACGACTACATCTTGCCCGTTTTTTACAAAGTAGACAGAAGTATGCAATGGGTCCACTAGTGTAAAGGTTTTCTGTAAAAAATTAATTTTGTTGGTTTTAGAGTCGTATGAGAAGTGCTCTTTCTTAAAAGGAAATTGTGCTAAAACCTGAGTTTTTGTTAAGAAACTATCTCTTTCAATATAAGAAAAGACTATTTCTTGATAAGCTTTTGTATTTTTCGTCCCATCGCTCTGGTATACAGGACCATTAATAGACTTTGTTCCATTGTACGCCATTATAGGGAAATACCAATTTTCTATTTCCTGTCTTCCTGCACCTTGTATTTTTGGAAGAGCATTGTTATCGAGATAATCGTACTTTTCGTTGAGGATTTTGACGCCCTCCTCGATATTGAAAGTAATATCGTATGATAATTTCTCTACGTATTTTAATTTCTCTTCCTTGCCGTACTCCTCTGGAATATCTGTAACCTGCATGATACCGATTCCATCATCAGAGGAAATATTAGGTTTGTTCGGCGCTATGAATTGCACCCAATCACTTTCTTTCCAAGCCACAGCCTTTACAACTTCAGGAGGAATTTCTGCATCCAAAGCTGCATTCGTCAGTAAGCAGTTAATATGCTGAAAATCGGGATTGACATTTTGCTCAATTACGTCGCAATTGGATGCCCAATCTGACGCGGCGGAGGTTTCTTCAATGACCAAACCAAGTAATAAACATGTTAATAATCCTGTTCTCAATAAGATAGATTTCATTATTCCATTCTCCATTCTACTTAGTTAACAATCTAGCTATATTTTACCATAATTAGTTTTTATTAATAGATTCTCCAATGTTATTTAAATAATAGAATGAAGACTTGAAACGAAAGACACAGCCAAGGTAGTATTACTAGATTTAAAACAAAACAAAAAAAGAGTTAATACTCATACAAGCATTAACTCAAAAGTAAAACATCTAGATGGATGCTCCAACACTATATAAAAAACTAACTCACTTTTACCGTTTTGCTTTTACTCATGTTGCCTGATTTGTCTTACTAACTGAACTCCAAAATTAAAAGTAGTTACAAAGAACTATTTTTTATCTTACAGATATTTTCACATTTAATAAAATCAATTTGTTAATATCAGCGTGTAGAGTTTTGAAAGGAGGAAAATAAACGTGATAACCACCGAATACCCTTCTATATTAACAGTTAAGGATTTACAAAATATATTAAGAATCGGACAAAGACAAACATATGAATTAGTTAAAACTGAGGATTTCAAGACAATACGACTTGGTAATAGACATCTCTATTCTAAAGAGCACTTTATTAAATGTTTAGAGGGAAAGGGGAAATAGACATGACAAATATAAGTACGCTTGATTCATATCCAGATGTTATAACTGTTACCGAAATAGGGCGTGAACAAGCTTATATATTAGCTAACAGCAATTCTTTTCCTGTTAGAAGAGTTGGGAAGAGAATTATAATATATAAACCAACTTTTATAGAATGGTTAAAAAGTTAACTAAACAGATGTATAAGATATCAAAAAGTTAAACATAATGTATCTATAAGACTATTAACGATAAAGGAGAGTTTAATATGAGAGGCAGTGTAAAGAAAGAGGGAAGAACTTGGTGTTATACAGTTGACATTGGTAAAACAGCTGATGGTCGGAGAATTAAAAAGAAAAAAAGAGGATTCAAAACTCAGAAAGAAGCACAAAATTCCTTGAATGAAGTGTTAAACGAAATCAATAAAGGGAAATTTATACAGGCTGCAAAGTATACTTATAGTGACTTTTTAGACATTTGGATGGAACAGATTGAACATTCAGTTGCTAGTTCTACTTTTTCTACATATTCTAGTATTGTAAGTAATTATTTAAAACCGGTGATTGGTCATTATTTAATCGAAAATTTAAATATTAGACTACTAAATAATTTTAAAACCGGTTTACATGAAAAAAAATTCTCCAATAACTCCATTAGTAAGATTATTTCTGTACTAAAAAACAGTTTAAATTATGCTGTAGAACAAGAATATCTTTCAGTAAACCCTGCTAGTAAGATTAAAAAACCATCTGAAATTCTTAAAACTACTATTGAATGGACAGAAGAAGATATCAGGAGATTTTTAGATGTCGCAAAAGATACAGTGTACTACCCCGCATATCTTTTAGGAATTTTTTGTGGTCTTAGGCGTGGTGAGATTCTTGGTATAACTTGGAATGAAATTGACTTTACCAAAAAGAAACTAGTTGTTCTGAAAGTTTTAAGTACGGATGGAAAAACAATCATTATGAAACCTAAGACAAAAGGCTCTCGAAGGAATGTTGATATTCCTGCTGATATCTTAATGGAACTTAATAGAATAAAAAATGAGCAAGAGAAAAAAGACCATATATCCAGAGAACTTAACTTGGTTGTACCTAACGAAATTGGTACAACTGTAAACCCTAGAAACCTTCTACGTAATATGAAAATATTAATAAAAAAAGCAGAAGTACCTAATATAACATTTCATGACTTGCGTCATATTCATGCTTCTCTTCTTCTTCAACAAAACATTCACATGAAAGTTGTTTCTTAAAGATTAGGACATACAAAAAATATCAACTACTATGGACAGATATTCTCACTTAATTCCTTCACTACAATCGGAAGCAGCGGAATCATTAAATTATTTATGGGGTAAATAGACAGCAGATTGCTGTCTATTTTATTGATTCGGGCTTCAAGTGAGAAAGGTTACATGTGGCTTCCCTTTAAAAAAGCATTCAGAGCCTAAAAAATAGATGTTTCTCTTTGTGTATTTCCTTATATATATCTAATGTTACACGGCTGGCGGATTTGTTTTTGACTTTGCATTTTTAGCTGTACTATCTGTTTTTTATTTTTATGTTTCTGTCGTTTTTTACTCCGTTTAATATACTTATCCCAATCTATAGGTTCAGGGTCTTCATTGATAGGTTCTTCCCCAACCTTATCTATATATTATAAAACTTTATAAATTTGTTCCTCGCTAAAGTTAACCATTTTTTGCGTAATTAGGTTGTTAAATTGTCTATTAAATGCACGTTTGTTTTTCCTGTCATTGTGAATAACTGCGTGGCACTTTCTGCAATAAAAACCTAAGTCTTCAAGTTTTTCATGTCCTACTCGTTTATAAGTATTATGATGAATATTGAAACCAGTTGGAAAAACACCATAACATCTTAAACAGGTGTATTTGTGATGTTTTGCTACGTCTATTCTCATCCGTTTCCAATGATTTGTTCTTAAATAAGCATTATAATCGGCTGCTATTTCTCCTGTAGAACATTTTATATTTCGAAATGGATTTCTCATTCATGGAACCATTTTATACATTAATTTTTGTAATTTTGTAGACAAACCTCTTAGTTTACTGTGGACTTTACAAGCCCCTACTTAATAGGCTTTTTCATGAGTATAGGTCAAGTATTTTCGGGAAACAGCATTAAAATATCCTACATCAATAATTGATGCTTTTTCTCCTTTATTTGGGCATTGAACATGCGTCAGCTGAAGTGATTTATTGATTATGACCAAGTCTATTGCACCCAATTCTTTTTTGCACCAAGAACATTTTACAGGTAGTAAGTTTTCTTTTACCACTAAAGAATCCCCCTTTTTGATAAATAGGTATTCTCTATGTCTAGTTGCTAATCCTACCTGTTCACATAACCGTCAAAAATCCCTTTTTTCATTACATAGTCAGCTGGTGTCTACATCGCTTGTTTAGCTAACCTGCCCCGTTAATGCCTCCTTAAGAAAAAGGTTGCCGCAGAACCTCATTATTGAAGCAATGCACCCGTTAGTTTAAGTACACTCCTTCACAAATTAATATCTATCCTAGAATTCAATACAACCAAATGGTTCTAAAACCAAAGCCTTTTTTTAATTTACCTTTTAAATCCACCCTCTGAATGAATAATCTGACCTGTAATCCAATCTGCTTCATCGCTCACTAGAAATTTAATAGTTTTTGCAACATCTCTCGGTTTTCCTATCCTACCGAAAGGAAACATCGGTTTTAATTCATTTTTTATTTCCTCTGTCATCCAACCTGTATCAGTTGGACCTGGATTTAATGCATTAACCGTTATTCCTAAAGGGGCTAGTTCAGCCGACAATGTAATAGTTAGAGCATCAACAGCTCCTTTTGTTGTTGCATATGCTAATTCACCAGGCATTGGTCCCTGAAACTGACCTGAAGTAATATTGACTATTCTTCCACCTGATTTCTTATCAAACCTTTGAGCAAATTTACTACTTAATAGTGTCGTTGCACGAACATTTACCATGTAATGTTTATCTAATTCTTCGGCAGTTATATTAGAAAAATCGTTGTTAGTTGAGTATGCTGCGTTATTAATCAAGATATCAGGTTTACCAAGTTGTTCAGAAACTTTATTTATAAGTTGTTCAGGTGCATCATGTTGAGTTAAATCCAACTCCATACATGATACCTCAATACCTTTTTTTAGTAATTCTTCTTTTAATTTCATGGGCTCATCTAATTCAATGCTCCAAGGCATTTTTTTATCATATTCCGTCCAATAAGTAAAAAATATATGATAACCCGATTCAGCTAACTCATTACAAATAGCAGCTCCAATCCCTTTCAGACGGCTTACGCCCGTAATAATTGCAATTTTCCCTTTTATTTGGTCCATTATAATATTCCTCCATTTCAAAAGTAAATTTAAGTCTTAATCCTTCACTAACCTGCCCAGATAGGTGCATAAAGAAAAAGCTGCCATAAAGACAGCTCTGATTTTCAGCTAACGCACCCATTGGCTGAAGAACTTTAATTACTTATTACTTTCAAATAATGAATAGACATAGGTATCGTGTGCTTCACCATTTTGATACATATATTTCTTCAAAACTCCCTCTTTTTGAAAACCAATTTTAGTTAGTAAACTATTAGATGCTTCATTATCAATAAATACAACAGCACCTATACGAGTTAAATCCATAACATCAAAACCATATGAAAGAACTTTAGATATTGCTTCTGAAACATATCCTTTTCTCCACTGCTCTGGATGGATTTCGTACCCTATTTCTGCTCTTTTATGTTTAGGTAACCAAGCATTAAAGCCAATTGTTCCAATTATGCCTTTTGTCTCTTTTCTTTCAATCCCCCAGCGTATGCCTCTTTTTTCATTGTAGTTTTTTGAAAAGAAGTCAACGAACTTCTCTGCTTGTTCTATACTATGTAATGTTTCTTGTCCATAATAACGTGTTACATCGTTATTAGAAAAACAAGCAAAAATACCTTTTGCATCCTCTTTTGTTATTTCTTTTAGTATAAGTCTTTCTGTCTCTAATATTGGAAACATTAATAACTCCCCCAGGCTCTATATATTGTTATTACATATAATACCATAAATGTAATTAGGTTTCTTATAGAACTAAACTGCCCCGGTGGTGCAATAAGAAAAAGGCTGCCTCAGCAACCTCCCTTTTTAAAGTAAAGCACACGATTATTACAAATAATTGACCTGTAGTACGTTTAAATCCTTCTCAATCCGCCACCATTACGCCACCAATTGAGTAAATAATACAAAATGAACTATATCTTTAAAAACAAAAAAGACCCAAACCCTTGTGATATCAAGGATTTGAGCCTTTGGAAGTTGATGACCTGTGAGGGATTCGAACCCACGACCCCTTCCCTGTCAAGGAAGTGCTCTCCCACTGAGCTAACAAGTCGTATGTAAATCAAGCTCTTTAGAGCTTGGTTTAAAACTTACTTAGTTGCTGACTTCTTTTCTGAACAATATTTATTATATAGTGGTATTCAAAATAAAACAAGTAGTTTTGCTAAAAAAGTTTTTTTCCGTAAAGTGTGGTCTTAGGAGTTAATCCCTGAAAGTTCGATTTTACCCCAAAAATTTCTCGGAATAGAATCCAAGGCTCCTAATCATACATTTACTCAACTTTAATTAACAAATATGATGTCCATTTACTCAATCTAAGGCTAAAGCAGAAAGATCTTTACATTGGAGAAGGGAATCTAGCAGCCTGAAAGTTTGTTAAAGATGCTTCTGCTAAAATTTCTCCGTTTGCATCTGCGCTAAATAATACTTGTACCCGATCTCCTGCTTGTAACTGAAGGATTGTAGTAACCGATAGTCCAATAGGTCTTGATTTCTTCAAGAAGTCATTAACAATATCTAAATTATCTCCATTTACGTTAATGGAAATGGATGCGACATATCCTTCTTTTGAAGAATTCTTTTTTTTGTCTTTTGAAGAATGATGTTTTCTGCAATAATCACAGTTGCAACTATTTTTACTGCAATAATCACATTTGCAATTATCTTTTTTGTTTTTTGAGGAATCATCGCTTTTCCTTTTTGACGGACAAAACGAGACTTTTGCTGTTATCTCATAAATTCCATCCTTAGTTGGAATAAATGTTGATATGTGCGGATTATATTCATCTGCTAAATCAAACTGTTCAGTTTGGAATAAAACTTTTACAGAGGGAGTTAACGCTGCTTCGTAAAGTTGTGGTGTGTTCTTATTAGCCCTGAACGCAGAGGCTCTTACTAGATTATGTTTCTTATTGTCACAGTGACAGTCATTATGTTTCTTATGGCACAAATGACAGTCATCGGTTTTCTTTTGCTCACAAATACAGTCACTGTGTTTTTTATGACAACAATGACAATCATCTGGTTTCTTTTGATGACAAATACAGTCATTATGTTTCTTATGGCACAAATGACAGTCATCATCTTTCTTTTGCTCACAAATACAGTCATTGTGTTTCTTATGACAGCAGTGACAATCATCCGGTTTCTTTTGATGACAAATACAGTCATTGTGTTTCTTATGACAGCAATGACAATCATCCGGTTTCTTTTGGTGGCAAATACAGACATTGTGTTTCTTATGGCAGCTATTACAATCATCCGGTTTCTTTTGGTGACAAATACAGACATTGTGTTTCTTATGGCAGCTATGACAATCATCCTGTTTCTTTTGATGACAAATACAGTCATTGTGTTTCTTATGACAGCTATGACAATCATCCGGTTTCTTTTGCACACATTTCTTATTAAGATATGTGGTGTCTATAAAGGAATTACAATGTGAAATGGAATAATGATTTTTAATTATAATCACCTTTTTCTTTTTTTATTTTCAGGTTATTTTATTCATTAAAAGAAAAGATGTTTGTACATATGTTACAAATTTGAAAATAAATCCAACTCAAACAGCAAAAATCTACTGGATTTTATATCTTATTAAGAAGGTGGTCGTTAACAATAAGGAAGGGATTTTTGTGGATATAATCGGGGAAACAGATTCTTTATTCTCAATCTGAAAATGAGGTGAGGTATAATCGCACTTCAGTTTTGGTTGATGTTTTTTGTTTTTTTGTTAGTATACATATTTTATTAAAAAAGTTATAATTTCATCTTCTTCCATTTACCCTCACAACAAAACAGAACCAAGGTTCCCTTTTCACTTGCATACAAAACATATGTTCGCATATAATGTTAGCAAGCAAGTCAGCAAAGGAGTGACTGGGAATGAAATATATACTTCGTAAACATATGGAAGAAAATGCTCCATTAGAAATAATTTATCTCTCCGAACAAGGTAAGATTACGCAACGGAAAATCCAGGTGCTTGAAATTTATCCAGGCCATATTCACGCATTCTGTTTTCTAAGGCAGACAAAACGGACATTTAAAGTAGCCAACATCCTTTCTGCCCGCCTCATTAAGGCCAGGTTTTACAGGTCTGGCTGAAGATTGCTCTTCAAGGTTCAACCTATTAACTCTTCTTCTTCCTGGATGTCCTTTTCCTCTTCAGTTAACGATTCTTCTTCATCTCTCAGACGATGAGCTAACCTTGAGGCGGCACTCGCGGCAATGCTTGCAACGATATCATCCAGGAAGGTATGCACGATTCCTTCTTGCTTCTTATCAAGTTCGTGTATGACGCCTATTTTATTTTTATCCAAATGGCCAAAGGTCGTTACAGCAATGCTTCCGTAACCGAGTACTGCACCAAAGGCAATCGTTTCATCCACTCCGAATAGCCCTTCATCTGATTCAACAATCGATTGCAGGGGTTCTGATAGTTTTTTTTGCTCTGCCAGTTTATCCAGCTCCACACCGACTAAAATGGCATGTTGAATTTCCCTTTTCAACAGGACACGCTCAACGCTGTGGATGCATTCCTCCAGCTTAAGATCAGCTTTGTACGGGAACTGCAATTCATAAACGATTTTTGCAATTGCCTCCACACTGACACCACGCTCCAATAATGTTCGTTTAGCCGCCTTTGTCACTTCCCTGCTGTGCACGTGTACATCTGCCATTTTATTCGCCACCTTTTTTTGTATTATTTTTCTATATCCTTGTATTATAGCACCTTATAATTTAAATTTTTAGAAAATATAACGAAAATTTTATATTCCAAATTCTTGTCGCGGGAAAAAGTTGCAAGGCTATGCTAAAATAATCAAGTAAGTTGTTTTTCATTATTAATTATCATTGAGGTGCGGGAGAATGAGTTTACGCAAAGGCACAATTAAAGAGTACATGTTTAAAAGCGAAGCTTTAGCAGAAGAATTGGAATTGCTTGTCTACTTGCCTGCTAATTATTCGCCATTGTATAAATATTCGCTTGTGATTGCTCAGGATGGCCGTGATTATTTTCAAATGGGCCGAATCGGTCGGGTAGCAGATGAACTGTTAGGGAATGATGAGATCGAGAATATCATCATTGTCGGAATTCCTTATAAAGACCGCTTTGACCGCAGGCGCAAATATCATCCGGACGGGGAACAGCACATTGCATACATACGTTTTCTTGCCCATGAACTAGTCCCGTTTTTAGATGATGAATTCCCAACCTATCAAATGGGACATGGTCGAACTTTGATCGGTGACTCTCTAGGCGGTACAGTTTCTTTATTGGCCGCTTTGCAGTATCCGCATACATTCGGGAAATGCATCATGCAGTCCCCGCTTGCCAATGAAGCAGTAATGGATGCTGTACGTAATTTTGAGGATCCGCATCTCCTCGAACTTTACCATGTGATCGGGACGGGTGAAACAGATGTACCGACGACGGATGGCAATAAGGCAAACTTCATAGAACCAAATAGGGAATTGCATAAATTAATAAACCAAAAAGGATTTCCTTGCTTCTATGAAGAATTTGAAGGTAATCATACCTGGAAATACTGGCAGGCAGATTTGAAACGAGCACTATTGGAAATGTTCTAATTACTCGAAATCATCTGTTTGGGATGGTTTCAAGAAAAAACATGTCCAACTATAATACAACAATAAAAAATATCAGGAGGTTTTATTTATGAAATATGGTGTTGCAATTTTCCCTTCAAAAAAACTTCAAGATTTAGCTAACTCCTATCGCAAACGGTATGATACGAAATATGCTTTCATACCACCGCATCTAACGCTTAAACCAACGTTCGAAGCGACGGATATGGAAATTTCAACAATCGCGGAACAATTAAAAGTCATTGCTCAAAAATGCAGGCCTTTTACGATGAGCGTAACCAAAACGAAGTCTTTCCAACCCGTAAGCAATACTATTTATTTCAAAGTAGAATTATCCGAAGGGCTTCAAGAGCTGCATGATGCACTTAACAATGAGGATTTCATAAAAAGTGAAAGTGAACATGCATTTGTCCCGCATATTACGATCGCTCAAGATTTATCCGATAATGAGCATTCTGATGTTTTAGGCCAATTAAGCATGCTTGACATCAGCCATGAAGAAGAGGTGAAACGAGTTCACTTGCTGTATCAACTTGAAGACGGGGCATGGACCGTTTATGAAACATTTAGATTGGGAGCTGAATGATTTCGTGTTTGTAAAAATCGCAGAGAACAGCCAAGAGCTTGAAAACGCATATATGATTCGAAGAAAAGTGTTCGTCCAAGAACAAAACGTCCCTCTTGAAGAAGAGATCGATGAATATGAAAAAGAGTCCACACATTTCGTTTTATATGATGAGCAGCATCAGCCAATCGGTGCCGGCCGCTTCAGGGTCATTGACAACATCGGTAAAGTACAGCGCATTTGTGTACTATCATCGGGCCGTAAGAATGGTGCCGGCGCCATGATCATGAATGCTATTGAGGAATACGCAATCCAGCAGGAAGTGCCACAATTGAAGCTTGATTCCCAAGTGCATGCCATCCCTTTTTATTCAAAATTAGGGTATGAGATCGTTTCCGACGAATTCATGGATGCTGGCATTCCTCATAAAACGATGAAGAAAACCATTTTATGATATAAAAAAGCTGTCCTTTCAGTCTTCTGATTGGACAGCTTTTTTTGTTCGTTCATGGACTTAAATTATCGTTTTATGAAAAAAACCATTTCCGTTCAATGGCAATCTCATCAAAAATACATAGTCTATATATAGAAAGCAAGAAGGAGGGAAAATTTTATGGGTAACAATGATTTTAACCTGGATGAGTCTCAAAAAAGACTGATGGAACTGCTGGTTTCGAGGACTTTGAGAAAGCATGGTTTCAAAAAGGAAAAGGTCGATCTAACTGAAAAAGAGAGAAACAACCTTAAAGAAACCGTTCGTTATTTACAAGAGCAATCACTAAAAATCATAAACCAAGAAAAGAACATCACGGAACATGATGTTAATCCAGTTACCAATTCCATTCACAACAAATTCACGGATTCCAAAGATAAATGACGCACCATATCACCTAATCACCTTACTTGCTGGCGAGAAATAAGTAAACCGAGACATAGCAGCACTTACATTTCATTCCTAAAGCTCCAGCTTCTTTATTATTCATCCCCCACACACTAATACTTTCTCTAAGTATTTTAAAAAATAGACGAATGAACTGATTTATTCGTCCAACCCGATTAACCATCAAAGCATATTTTAATAGGGAATAAAACCTAAGGAGGAAAAAACAACATGAACCAAAATGTATATCGTAGCAATTGTAACACACATGATGACTCTGAAAGGTCATGGTCGGCTCTAGATTCCGCTTCCAGACATCCCCTTTCAGGATTCTGTAACGACGATGACACAAAGATTGACCAAGATGCAAGACAGGATAATAATCAAGTTCAGCTTTCTGAAGAACTTATTTACATTAAAGATTCTTGTAATGTAAATATCACTTCAACGGATGTTAAAGCGGCCCTCTCACTACAAGCTGCTCTACAAGCTGCAATTGCGGTCATCGTAAGCATTTCCGTTGCAGATGCTGATAATGCTGACAAGATCACTCAACAATTAATCCAATCTTCTAATGTTAAACAAATCACGCGCCAAAAAACAATTGTTGAAAACAGCCGTGATATCGACATTACAACAACTGATGCACAAATCGCTCTTAACATCCAACTTTTATTGCAACTATTGTTAGCCCTAATCGTGGAAATAGACATTCTTTAAGAAATCAACACAAAAAGGACACTTCACGTGTCCTCTTTTGTCTTTCTGGAGGTACTAGACAATTTCGTTGATGAACCTGCCTTTTCCTGTCATTCCAGGCGTTAAATCTTTCCTGACGCTCCTGCCTATTTCATGTTTATATGAGCCTGCTCCATATGTACCTACCCGATCATTATCTTGAATTTGGTGTAATCCTTCAACGCTTTCCCTTTCCCTTTCCAACACCTGATCAAAACGGATGGGTTGAATGGGTGCCGCTCCTTTAACAATTCTTACTTTCCCTGCAGCTTCGACCGTCCGGTTGGCATATTGAATATAATCAAATTGTGTGACAGGTGCTATATATCCCATAGTAACCCCTCCTTATATGAAATAGTTATGTTGTCATTTAATTACCCTGCCTAAACAATATTTAAACATGATTTCCACATTCTTTTTTCCTAATCTTCTGGTATGATGAGTATTGCCGATATTTTTAATAGATTAGAGGTATCCATTTATATGAATCAAGCAAAATCTGGCAATGAAATCGTACATTTACATACCGTTTCAGCTGGTGAGCTGCAGACACTTTTTGAAAAGGGAAAACGTGATCAGCTTTCTTGTATCATTTGTCATAAACCAGTGAAATTATTTATTGGAATCCATGAGACACCTTATTTTTATCATAGCGACCCATCGCAGGGACCCTGTGAAATGCCAATTTCAGAATCAATAAATAAAGATAAGCCATTAGAATATATGGAACAGAATGGTTTTAGAATTCCTACATCACGAACCATTACTGAAACGAAAACCATTACTGAACCTTTCCTTAAAAGCCGTCCCATAACCGGCAATCCGAAATATTCAGATAAAACATATGACCTGGCACAATCAGAGGAACCATACTTTCAAGAATTATCCTCTTCAGGGGCTGTTCTCGATGCAGAGCAACTCAAGGCGGCAATGTCGATCGATGGACCCATCCTTGTCCTTTCAGGAGCAGGCAGCGGGAAAACCCGCGTATTGACAGTACGTACTGCCTATATGCTCTCAGTGAAAAAGATTGATCCAAAAAGTATCATGCTTGTAACATTTACGGCGAAATCCGCAAAGGAAATGCAGCAGCGTCTGCTCGGCTATCCCAATATGACTCCTTCCCTTGTTTCTCAAATCGTTAGCGGGACATTTCATAGCATCTTTTATAAAATCCTGATTTTCCATGAACCAGCCAAATGGCAGCGTGATTTCCTATTGAAGTGGGAGTGGGAAAAAGAAAAGGTATTGAAACAGGCTGGCAGGGAATTGGAACTTGATGATAAGGAATTTGCATATGATCAGGCCCTTCAACAAATTGGACTATGGAAAAACTCATTGGCTTTTCCGGAAGATATCCAGCCTAAGGACGATTGGGAGAAATCCTGTTTACATTTATATAAGAAATATGAAGAATATAAACAGCAAACAGGGAAGTATGATTTCGATGATATGCTTGTAGGCTGTTATGTATTTTTTAAAAATAATCCGGAATTTTTAAAGAAATATCAGCAAAGGTTTAACTATTTTTTGGTCGATGAGTTTCAGGATATTAATAAAGTTCAATATGAATTGATAAAACTCCTATCTGCTGATTCAAAAAATGTATGTGCGGTTGGAGATGATGACCAATCCATCTATTCATTCCGTGGAAGCGATCCGAAGTATATTTTGAATTTCAATCATGACTTCCCTCGATCCCAAGTGGTGAAGCTGACGGAGAATTACCGCTCTTCCCATGAAATTGTCGCTACGGCGAACCGCTTGATCAAGCGAAACCAGAACCGGATGGAGAAAAAGATGAGGGCACAGCATGATTCAGGAAATCCACCTGTTTTATTTTATCCTTATGATGAAGAATTGGAAGCGACGATGATCGTATCCGATATCCAAGAGAAAATATCCAAGGGAGCAAACCCTGGGGACTTTGCAGTATTGTATAGGACACACACGATGTCCAGGGCCATTTTTGAACGGCTAGCCGCTTCGAATCTGCCATTCGTCATTGAAAAGGATGCGGATTCGTTTTATCAGCGCAAGGTTATTCGCGGCATGCTTGCCTTTATGCGCTTGAGTTTGTTCCCGCATGACAGCAAGGCAGCATCAGATGTCCTTTCCTCCCTATTCTTAAAGCAAAGTATATTACAAGAGTTAAAAGCAATGACAATATTGCAGGATTGTGATTTCATCGATGCATTTGCTTTTGTTAAGACTGGACATGCTTTTCAAGAACGAAAATTAAAAACGATTCCGGGACAGATTCGGTCTTTAAAAATTATGTCGCCACTCGTAGCATTAGAGATCATCGAGAAAGATTTAGGATACCAGGAATATGTAAAAAAACGCGGTAATGATGCGAACCTGGAAAAAGGGTCCGATGACATCCGTGACTTAAAGGTGGCGGCAAATCGTTTTCCAACCGTTGCCGCTTTCATTGAACATGTCGATCATATGACTGCGATGGTCCAAGAGATTAAACAGCTATCGAAACACTTTAAGGATGCCATACAGCTTACCACCATACATCGTTCCAAAGGGCTTGAATATCAAACCGTATATGTCCTTGCTGCTGTCGATGGCAGCATTCCTCATGATTTCGCACTTGAATCTTACCGAAAAGGGGAACTATCCCCTCTTGAAGAGGAAAGACGATTGCTCTATGTAGCGGCAACCAGGGCTAAAAAGGATCTTTACCTTTCCATCCTGCAAACTAGACGCGGACGGACTGCCCATCCATCACGTTTCCTGAAGCTTTGACCAAAAGCCGACGCTATAAATCTTGCAAATGGACTTTTTAAAATTAAAAAACTGCAGGCAAACTAGCTTTTTTTCAAGTTTGTCTGCAGTCTGAAGGCCTGCATGATAGCAGGCCCTTTTTCATTTTTTATTAATCATATTGGATATCGTCCCGAAATCAAGTTTATTCCCTTCAGCTACGATGGAATGTACGATTTTATCTTCCGTTTCCTTATTGACCGGCTTATTCGCTATTTTTGAAACGCGCTTAATGACGTTTCTAACCGTTGTTTCATCTTTGAAGTTGGCTCCTTGCAGCGAGTTTGCCAATTCTAATACATCTTTCATATTTACGCCGGTTTTACCTTCTATGTTTTTAAAAAAGTTATTATCCATACTTAAGCCCCTCCCTTTTCTGTACCTATCCTATGGCATTATCAGAAAAAAGTGCTAGGCCCATACAAAAAAAATAAAAGGAATAGGCTTCTTCTGCCCATTCCTTTTACGCCTTAGCAGAAAGAAGCCCCTACAATGATCAATAGGATAAACAATACAACGATTATCGCGAAAGTGGAAGCGCCGCCACCGTATCCTCCGCCATAACCGCCGCCGTATCCATAACCGCTGCCGCCACAACAACCGTAGCCACCAAAACCAAACATACATATCACCTCGCTCTCGCTAAAGCTTACTGATAACATATGTAGGTCTGGACAAATATGTATAGGCCATGTCCTAGTCCAGGCTGCCTATTTCCGCTGGTTTCATCCTTTTGGCCTGAAAACCAAAGCTCCGATGAATCCAAAGACGATTGCTGCAGAGATACCGGAACTCGTAATTTCAAACATACCTGTCAGTACGCCGACGAGACCATGTTTTTCCGATTCCATCATAGCCCCATTCACCAGCGAGTTCCCGAACGAAACGATCGGTATGGTTGCTCCGGCACCGGCAAAGTCAACAAGCGGCTCATATAAGTCAAATCCGGCAAGAACAGCTCCTATTACAACGAACAAGCTTAACGTATGTGCCGGTGTCAGCTTTGCAACATCGAAAAGAAGCTGGCCGACTACACAAATCAAGCCACCGATGACAAAGGCCCAAAAAAACATTGCTAACATTGAAATCCCTCCTTTTTCATGAATTCATCCCATATTCAATGGCCACTGCATGGGCAATGCACGGAATCGTATCTTTTTGCTGGACCGAAAGCGGCGACAATAACGCTCCTGTTGCGACAAGGAGGATTTTTTTATATTTACCGGAAATCATTTCATTTAATATATGACCGTATAAAACGACTGCCGAACATCCCGCACCGCTCCCGCCAGCCAAAACAGGCTGGTCCTTTTTAAAAATCATCAATCCGCAATCCTTGAATTTTTCCTGATTGACATCACAGCCCTTTTGCTTCAATAAGTCAAGAGCTGTCTCCCTCCCTATTTGACCTAAATCACCAGTTATGATGAAATCATAATCATCCGGGGTCAAACCAGTATCATTAAAATGGGAAAGAATCGTATCGACGGCCGCCGGGGCCATCGCTCCCCCCATGTTGAAAGGATCTTTCAATCCCATGTCAATGACTTTTCCAATAGTGGCCGAGACAATATGTGGATATTCCCCTTGCTTGCTTCCACCAGGAGCAACCAGCGCCACCCCCGCTCCTGTTATCGTCCATTGAGCTGTAGGTGGTTTTTGCCCGCCATATTCAGTTGGATAGCGAAATTGTTTTTCAACAGCTGCATTGTGGCTCGATGCTCCTGTCAACACATAGTTAGCCCCGCCATAATTAGTGATGAAGGCAGCTAGAGCAAGCCCTTCCATCGATGTGGAACAGGCTCCAAACAAGCCGAAATATGGAATCCCATTGGTTCTGGCCGCAAAGCTTGTCGGTGTAACCTGATTGATTAAATCACCCGCCAAGAAAAATTGTACCTGCTCCTTGTCAATCTTGCCTTTCTCCAATGCAAGCTCTACCGCTTTCTCCATTAAATGGCGATGAGCCTTCTCATAGGAATCCTGCTCCATCCATAAATCGTCGTATAGAATATCGAAATCACCCGCGATTTCTCCATTAGATTCAAATGGCCCTCCTGTTACCCCTGTTTCCAAGATGACCGGCTTATTGGTGAACATCCATGTTTGTTTTCCCTTTAACACCGCTTAGCCCCCAATCATTAGGTAAATCGTTTTTATCAACGCCACGACAAAGGCTGAAAATACTCCGAATAAAATGACCGATCCGGCCAATTTAAACATATTGGATCCAACTCCAAGTACAAAACCTTCCGTCCGATGTTCGATTGCTGCAGAAATGACTGCGTTACCGAACCCCGTAACAGGGACGGCGCTCCCTGCCCCCCCAAACTGGCCAATGCGGTCGTAAAATCCGAAACCGGTCATCAAAAGGGCCAGAAACACCATGGTGGCCGTTGTCGGACCTCCAGCTGTCTGCTCCGTAAAGTTGAAAAAATAAATATAGAAGTAGGAAATGGCTTGTCCCACTGTGCAGAATATGCCACCTACTAAAAAGGCCTTCAAACAATTCTTCACTATCGGTCTTTTAATTTCATGCTTCTCTTGAAGCTCTTGATACGCATCCTGTATTGGGGTCGTTTTATCCTTGCCGCTCATGTGTTGAACCTCTCTTCTAAATTAATTCTTTTTGAAGTTCTTCAATTTCCTTGAACTTCTTCCTTGCCTTTTTCTCGGGTACATCCTTTTCCTTAAGTAACTCGTTCAATCTTACCGATTCCAAAAAGATTTTATAATCGCTTGAAACAATAAAATCATTCTCGGGAAATCTTTCTTCCAGATGTTCAGTCACAGTCTTTTCAATTTTCTTCATATGAAAACGTTGTAAGTGCTTAACTTTATAAGCGACGATAATCTTTTTCCCGTTTTTCACGACGATCACGTCATAGATGGTGTCTTCATTTGCAACTGTTTCCTTTACCTTTGAGATCAGTCCCTTTTCATCCTTCTCATCCATTCCATTAATGATATCCATCGGTTCAGGATTCGTACGTTTAATCATTGCGAAATTCTCCGTTTTTCCATCATTCTGATTGCTGCACGCCGTAATCACACAAAAAACAACTATAAAAATCAGCCAGCTTCCCTTAAAATATCTTCCTTGTCTGAACATAGAATCACATCCTAATTTATCGTTCTATTGTTATTTTCTTGTTTAACGGTTTTTTTATGAATGGTAGGATTAGGAAATAAAAAAACCCTTCCAAAATGGAAAGGTTTTTTCACTCAATAGCCTTTATTTTTATTGTTATTATTACAGCCACAATCTTTCTTGATTTTGATTGGCTGATCTTTTTTTATCGGTTTTGCATATGCCCATGGATTATTCTGTTTCTGATTCAATTCATGACTCCTCCTTTAAGATCTATATCATACTATATGAATGATTAGACAAGTTGTTTCCAATCAAATGTCCATAATTTTGCTGATTATGACCTCAATTATCGCTCCTACTGCTGCAACGGCAAGGATTAATATCAGTACGTCGCCTATAAACCAATGTTGGATATAAAGGAAAACCAGAAAAAGGCTGACCCAGACACCCACGCACCAAAAACAACTTAGCAATTGACCAATCCACCCCAGCAGACCCTTTTCTTTGGGCATTAAAAATATTTCCACAATTCCTTCTTCATTTTTTTCTTCTATCTCTTTAAAAAAGGGGCTGCGCAGCGGCTCCATGATTTTATCGAAAACGATCAAGCGTGTCAGCCTGAAGGAAGCCAAGCCTAATATGATAAATAAGGTAAATTCACTTTGTGGGGGAAACATTTAATATTGCTCCTTCACTTGGATTCTTCAATTATTTTGGCATCGATAATATCCGGCAGACCCACGAAACGGATATGGTTCCCTCTTTTAATTTTCACTGATTCCCCTCTCATGCCCAACACATGAAACCGAAGCTTTTCTCCGTTAATTACCGCCTCACATAATGGTTTTGGAAAACCTTGATGATTGGATAGGCGGGAAATGATTTCACGGGAAGATTCTTTCTTCTCCACCTTTTTCCTTTTTCTCTTAACTGGCTTTTCATTTTCCTGTTCTATTTGTTCAGGATGTTCCATTTTTTCAACCGGAGCTTGCTCAGGGACATATTCTTCCGTGATTTTCCTTAATCCCGTAATCTCTTTTTCAATTTCCATCATGGCATCATAAACACCAAATTCGCGTTTGACCTGTTCGATTTTTTCTTCTTTATGCTCGGCTTCTTCCTGAAGTTCCGGCTCAGCGCTGTCTTGAGGTTTAGCCTTTTTCGTCCGAAAATCACTTTGCATATTTCCACGCAGATCTGATATTTTTGCTTGATCGACATATATAAGTGGTTTGGATTCCTTATCGCCATTTTTCTCTGACATGAAAACCCTCCTTAATATTTCAGAATATCCACGGACTGCAGCTGTTCCATTTGGTATTGGACAACTTTTTTCCCGAATTTATGCCTTATGAACAAACTGGATTCTTTTTTTTGTTCCAATTTCCCGAATAGTGTACGGTCATTGATGATGAACTTACAAACAGGCTTAGGTGCAAAGGCTGGAAGTCGGGACAATAGCTCCACCAATTCCTCGGCGGTATATGAAGTGCTGATATTTTTTTCATGTAAATTGATATGTCTCTTCAGCGTATTTTGTATGGTTTGTTTTCCAGCACAAGGCACACCAACTTTTTCCACGTCCATGATACCCCTCCTTCTTTTTCTCGAATAGGGTTGAAAGCAGCTTTATGCCGATTCTCGCAAACAATGAATATCCGCTCTATGTATCATTTATATGAAACTCACCCTTCTTTATGCTGGAGATGTGACACTCCTTCAAAAAAGGACATCAAACCAAGCTTGGATATGCTGGGCATTTATGGAGAAAACTAAAACATTTGAAGATGAAAAAAATCGGATAGATTTCAAATGAGGATGCAGCAATTAAAGGTTCCTGATGAGTGGAAAATCAATAAAAAAGGGGACCGATATCGGTCCCCTTCTTTTACTGTCATCCGATTATATGGTAACCAGAATCCACATGGATATTTTCCCCGGTAATCCCGCGGGACATGTCACTTAATAAAAATACTGCCGTATCCCCTACTTCTTCTGGAGTCGTTGTACGACGAAGCGGTGCTTCTTCTTCAATCTTCTTTAAAATGGTATTGAAGTCGCGAACACCTTTTGCGGATAGGGTGCGGATAGGTCCCGCTGAAATAGCATTCACTCGAATGTTATCTTTGCCAAGATCACTTGACAGGTAACGGACATTGGCTTCAAGTGAAGCCTTAGCCACTCCCATTACATTATAATTAGGCATGACCCGCTCACCGCCAAGATACGTCATTGTGACGATGCTGCCGCCTTCCGGCATGATTTCTTTCGCCGCTTTAGCTACAGCCGTTAAAGAAAATGAACTGATATTATGGGCAAGCAAGAACCCTTCACGGCTCGTGTTGACGAACTCACCGTCCAGTTCTTCCTTGTTAGCGAATGCGACACTGTGTACCACGCCATGAATGATACCTGTTTCTTCCTTAATCGTCGCAAAACAATTTTCAATGCTTTCATCCTTCGTTACATCACATTGTAAAATGATGGAGGGCTCCCCTTCCAATGTAGAAGATAGTTCCCTAACGCTTTTTTCCGTACGGTCTTTTCCGTAAGTGAAAATCATCTTTGCACCTGCTTTATGTAAGGAACGGGCAACTCCCCAAGCAATACTTCTTTTATTCGCAACACCCATTATGACAAACGTTTTTCCCTCTAATGAAAAAGTCATCGTATGTGACCTCCTATTTTTAATACAAGTTATTAGTACCTGCTACTAATGACAGTATATCAAATTTCCTTTGATAAAAACACCGTTTTCTAAAGTCCTCTGGGAATGACCCTCCAGGAGGGCATTCTTTGACTTATAGTAAATAGCCCATTAATAATGTTGCTAATCCGAAATAAATAAGAATACTGATAAGGTCATTTATAGTTGTAATGAAAGGACCTGAAGCTACTGCTGGATCGATTTTCATTTTATGCATGAGAAGCGGGACGATTGAACCGGCAAGTGTGGCAACGATCAGAGTTATGAAAATCGAAATACCGACCAATAAACCCAGCATTAAATCTTTTTGCCAAAAATAGACGATGAAAATGATGGCAATTCCGCATGTCAGACCAATAATAAGACCAGTTCCAGCCTCTCGAAGGACTAGTTTCCACTTGCTTTCCTGTTCTAATTCACCTGTTGCGATTCCTCTGACCGCTACTGCCAATGCTTGTGTTCCTGTATTTCCAGCCATGCCGCCAATCAATGGAATAAATACAGCCAGAATCGCTTTTTGGCTTAGTGTCTCTTCGAATCGCCCGATCAAACTCGCAGTCAGCAAGCCTAAGAACAAGAGGATGACCAACCATGGCAGCCGTTTTTTTGCAGCTGAAAATGGACTCTTATCAACATGATCCAGATCAGATATACCGGCGAGTTTTGAATAATCATCCGATGCCTCTTCATCCATGACATCAATGATATCATCAACCGTAATAATCCCTAACAAATGGTTTTGGAAATCGACGACCGGCACGGCAAGGAAGTTATAGTCCCTTATTTTTCGTGCCACCTCTTCCTGGTCTTCAGATACAGGTACGGAAACTACCCTGTCATCCATTAAATCACCAATTAAAGCATCTTCATCTGCTATGATCAAAGTCCTGAGCGATAAAACACCAAGCAGCTTCTTATCCTGATCGGTAACGAACACATAATATATCGTTTCCGCATCCGGAGCTTCCCTTTTTAAGATCTGCATGGCTGATCGAGCCGTTTCATTTGCTTCAATGGCAATGAACTCTGTCGTCATGATACTTCCTGCCGTAGATTCCTCATAATTCAGAAGTTCCTGGATTTCGCTTGCCGCTTCATCATCCATGATGGTCAAATAGCTGACGGCCTGCTCATCATTGATTTCATTCAGGACGTCAGCAGCATCATCCGCATACATATGGGAAAGCATATCAGCTGCGTAAGAAGGATTCATTTCAGCCAACAGGCTTTCGTAATCCTCTTCATCTATTTCTATATTCTCAAAAAGGTCCGCCATTTCTTCCGGTGACAAATATGTGTAAATGACGGATCTGAATTCATCTGACAAGCTTGTATAAAATTGAGCCTGATCATAAGGGTGCATTTCAAGGAACTCCGTACGAAACTGATCTAGATTTTCCGTTTTAAGCGCTTCAAGCAAAAACTCGTTATTCACTTGACTACTCTCCCGTTCCTTCTCCCGGTCCTTCATCTCCTCCATAACCATACACCTCCTAAAACATATTTTTTCATTTCCTCGTTTATATTTTATTTTTTAAATAATACTATACTAATACCATAAACATATACAAAACAAACAAAGGATGTGTCAAATGAACATCGATATCATAGGGGACATTCATGGATGTTTCGCTGAATTCAGGCAGCTGACCGAAAAAATGGGCTATACATGGGAGACTGGGGTTCCTGTACATCCCTCTGGAAGGATTCTCGGCTTTGTAGGGGATTTAACCGATCGCGGCCCCAATTCCCTTCAGGTAATCGAGGTTGTCCATGAATTAGTCATTAACCAAAATATAGCAAGGTATGCCCCAGGTAACCACTGCAATAAATTGTATCGTTATTTTTCAGGCAATAAAGTACAAATATCACACGGTTTAGAAACTACTGTAGCTGAATATGAATCACTGAACAGTCGGGAGCAGAAGAAAATCCGAAAAAAATTCATGGATCTATATGAACGTTCCCCACTTTATCAAATCATGGATGAAGGGCGATTGATCATTGCCCATGCAGGAATTCGCAGTGACTATATTGGTCAATATAGCAGTAAAGTAAAAACCTTTGTCCTCTATGGTGATATAAATGGCTCCAAACATCCGGATGGGTCTCCCGTCAGGAAAGACTGGGCCAAATCATACAAAGGGGAATCTTGGATCGTATATGGCCACACACCTGTCCCTGAAGCTAGACAAGTCAATCATACATACAATATTGATACAGGCTGCGTCTTCGGTGGAAAACTGACGGCTGTCCGTTATCCCGAACTGGATCTTCAAGAGGTGCCTTCAACCATGCCATATATAGCGGAAAAATTCAGGACATCTTTTGATTAACCAAAAAAACTCGCCATCTTGGTGAGTTTTTTTGCGTCTATGATTTTTTACAAAATCTTGAATCATTCGTTTTAATGTGCCCCGTTATAAAAATCAGGAATCCCATTCTTTACTTCCATCGAGCAAACGGGACATATCTTCTGGCAGCTCTTCTTGAAACAACATCATCTTCTTTGTGAAAGGATGTAAAAACTTCAACTCAAAACAATGCAGGGCTTGGCGAGGTATACCTCTCCTGTTCCCTCCATATAAATCATCACCAGCAAGCGGGTGACCAATATGCGCCATATGGACCCTGATTTGATGTGTACGCCCTGTTTGGAGTTCCAAATCAAGGAATGTATGGGACTCTGTGTGTGCCAATACCTTAAATAGGGTACAGGCATACCGGCCATCCTCCCTAACTTCCCGTTCAATGATGCTGGTCGATTTTCGTCCGATTGGCGCCACTATCTCTCCTACAGGTCCTTCAACGATCCCCTCAGCTATGGCTTGGTATCTCCGTTTAACCTGTCCTGATTTTTGCTGTTCACTTAATAGGTGATGGATATGCCGGTGCTTGGCAATTAAAACCAGACCTGATGTGTCCCGGTCAAGACGTGTAACTATATGGATCGTCGCCTGTACTCCCGTCTTCCTATAATAACCCGCCAAGCCATTCGCCAGACTGCCGTTGGGATGCTCGCGGGAAGGAATGGTATTCATGAAAGGGGGCTTGGCCACCACCAATACAAACTCATCTTCATACCTGATATTCAGGGGGATCGGTTCCGGTAAAAGGCCTTCGCTTGCCTGCTCCGGCGGGAATATGACGGTGACGGTGTCACCTGTTTCAATCCGTTCCCTTACGGTTACTTCTTCGCCGTTCAACCGGATATATCCACCTTTAAACTTAATATCCGTTAATGCTCGTTTTGAAATATCGCATTTGCTGAGAAACTCTCGCAATAAAGAGCCAGAATCCTCTTCAGAAACCGACCAGGTCAAAGAAAAGTTTTGATTTGACATGAGGTGAGTCTATCTCCTTAATTAGCAATAAATGAATCATGCACTCTTTTCCAGAAAGGAAAAGGGCGGAATCTGGCAAATCGGATCTTTTCATCTGCCACCCGGCACTGTATCGACTTTACATTTTCCTGAAGCAAGGACAAATGGTCGACCGTAATTTGAAAATTGACCGCATTGACCGGCCTGAACATACATGTATGATGTGCCGGCAGCAGAAGTGGAGATCCTACCGTTCTAAACACCCGGTTATTAATGGATGCCAATTCGGTAATCTGGATGGCATCGATTGATGGATGGACGATGGCCCCGCCAAGCGCCTTATTATACGCCGTGCTTCCAGATGGCGTCGCAATGCATAAACCATCTCCACGGAACGTCTCGAAATGCTGGCCGCGTATTTCAACGTCCATTACGAGCGTCCCTTCAACACTTTTGACTGTCGATTCATTCAAAGCCAAAAATCTGTTTTCCCGTCCTCCATGCTGATAACGGACAATCGTTTCGAGCAGTGGATATTCCACTATTTGAAATGGGGTTTTGGCTAAAGCTATCACCAATTTTTCAATTTCATCAGGGGTCCAATCTGCATAAAACCCAAGATGTCCTGTATGTACTCCAACAAAGGCGGTTTTATCCAATCGATTCTTATAACGGTGAAAAGCATATAATAAAGTGCCATCACCACCGACAGAAATGACAATATCCGGCTGATCTTCGTCATATTCCAAATGAAAGTCCTGAAGATACGTTCGCATCCTTTGCATTAAAGTATTCGATTTCGCATCTCCTTTTGACGTAATCGCAAATTTCATGTAATCCCACCTTCAATTTAGATTTCTTCTCGTTTACCCATTTATTTGTTCAAGAATCTTTCTTCCGGGAAAAAAGACGCTGTGCTTCCTGGATTTCCGTACGGATTTGCGACATCTCTGCATCAAGCAGGAAGGCCGCTTCAGCTGCACGTTTGAGTCGCAGTTGAATATCTTCCGGGAAAATGCCTTTATATTTATAATTTAAAGAATGTTCAATCGTCGCCCAAAAATTCATCGCAAGAGTCCTGATTTGAATTTCGGCAAGGATATTCTTTTCACCATGGATCGTCTGGACCGGATAGCGGATTACAACATGATAAGAACGATAGCCGCTAGCTTTTTTATGGGAAATATAATTCCTCTCCTCGACTATCTCGAAGTCATTTCGACCTCGTAAAAGTTCAACCACCTGTTCGATATCATCCACGAACTGGCACATCATGCGAAGCCCTGCAATATCCTGGATCTCAGTTCCCAATTTATCAATGGGAATGTCCTTTAGGCTCGCCTTATCCAATATGCTGACAATCGGCTTTACCCTGCCTGTTACAAATTCGATAGGTGAGTGAATATTCTCTCTCTCAAACTGTTTCCGTAAACCCTTTAGCTTAACCTTCAATTCTTCGACAGCCTGAGTATAAGGCGCCAAGAAATCGTCCCAACTCTCCATTGCCACACCACCTATATCTATCTAAAAAGCGCCTGTTCAACTCTGGTATGGGCAGAACGCTCTCCTAAACCCAGCAGCCAAATGACTTTATGCCAATTCACCACTGGATCCTATTAAATCTTTCTCTAGCAAAGAATATGTATTAAATTTCTATATATACGATTGACCCATTCTCGTGCTCAACGTTTATATTTTATCATATCCTGCAATTGATTCCTAAAAATTCAAGTACAATAGCAAAAAATTATTGAATTCAATTTGACAGCTGGAATGGTTCTTATATGATTAACCTAAGAATCAGCGAGAAAGGATGGGACACATGAACCAGCATATTGAAATTGAATTTAAAAACCTCTTAAGCGAAAAAGAATTTCGTCAACTGATCGAATACTTTCATGTCGGGGCATCGAACTTTAAAACACAGAAAAACCATTACTTCGATACACTTGGATTCTCTTTGAAACAGCAAGACTCTGCACTTAGGATCAGGGAGAAAAATGGGCGATACGAGCTGACTTTAAAACAGCCCGCTACAGAAGGATTATTGGAAACGAATCAAGATATTCCTGAAGAAACCGCATATGGCTTCCTGAAACATAACATATTCCCTGATGGCGAGATCCGACATCTTATCCTCGAGTGCGGAATTGATCCAAAAGATTTTACCTGCTTTGGGACACTACAGACAGACCGTTTTGAATTTCCTTACAAAGAGGGCCTGCTCGTTTTAGACCATAGTTCGTATTTGAACCAAGAAGACTTTGAGCTTGAATATGAAGTGTCGGATGCAAAAGCCGGGAAAAAAAACTTCCTGACCCTCCTTGAAACCCTTCAAATTCCGGTAAGGGAAACCGAAAATAAGGTTAAGAGGTTTTATCGTGCCAAATTCCAAAAATAATCCTGTTTGAACCCATTCGGAGGTGGAGAGTTTGAAAATCCAAGATTTCAAAACGTTTATGGAATTGCAGGCAATCCAGCAATTTACGAACGGCAACATCAAAAATACAAATTCATCTCGATCCGTTTTCCAGGACATGCTCTCGGCATTGGTTTCGGGTGATGCTCTAGAAGGCACTTCGCAGACATTGGGTTCCTTATTATCCAATGTGGAAACGGAAGCGAAGAAGTCCTTTCTTCAACCCATCGGCCTGACATCCATGAACATCAACCCGATTTCCACTGCCCACGCTAACAATCAGAGCAGGGAAAACGCAACAAACTATGATCATATCATCAGCCAGGCGGCAAGTTTATATAATCTCCCGGAAAAACTGATTAAGTCTGTCATTAAACAAGAATCGAACTTCAACCCTGAAGCCACCAGTTATGCGGGTGCAACAGGCCTTATGCAGGTGCGACCATAAGGTCACGTAAGAAATCTCCTTTAGCAAGGATCAGGTCAGACCACAACGACCTGTCGTCACCCAACTTATCCGTGAGGAAAACCAAATATCGGGGAGTGTAGCATGTTGGGAAAGCCATAAGTTATCGAAATACCACGATACGACTGAATGGCAAGACGAAAAGTTGTAAACGAGGATGAAAGCTAAACTGCCTTAATGACAGTCCAAGGGGATTTAAGGCCCATCTATGACGGAAGGTATTTATGAACGTCATATAGCCATAGGAAATGAGATAACTGTAGGCTCATTTTCTTATTACAAAATTGACTAATTGCATGTCAATTGTGAAGTGGTCTAAGGCTAACCAGCTTCAATAAGAAGAAAAGGACGAACGTCACATCCGACATTACAACGTGCTTGTTCTTATGTGTACTAAATGGTGATTACCTAAGTTGGAAAGCTATTTAATAGCTATGACAATAGTGTCTGAATATCCAATATGGTAACGGAGTTCCCGTAGTAGTCCGAGATAAGGAAAGCTTATCACATGGCGAAGGGGAACAGTTTATCTAGTCTAACTTAAATTGGAAAGGAGCGTGAGGCTCTATGAGAAGTCCAAGAGTAGTGTTAGACAATCTAGCGAAGCAGACAACTCGTGAAGATTACAAATTTCAAAGGCTCTATAGAAACCTTTACAACATGGAGTTTTATCTTATCGCATATGCGAGGATCTACTCTAAAGAAGGCAACATGGCAAAAGGTGTAGATGGACAAACCATTGATGGTATGAGTCTTGAACGTATTGAGAAACTTATTGAAAAAATTAAAGATTTTAGTTATCAACCCAAACCGTCCAAACGAGTCTATATCCCAAAAAAGAATGGAGATAAAAGACCTTTAGGCATTCCATCATTTGAAGATAAGTTAATACAAGAAGTTGTGCGAATGATATTAGCAAGTATCTATGAGAAAAAATTTTCCGAAATGTCTCATGGATTCCGCCCTGAAAGAAGTTGTCATACTGCATTGGCTCAAGTGAAAGATAGATTTTCAGGAGCCAAATGGTTCATCGAAGGCGATATTAAAGGCTTTTTTGATAATATTGACCATCACACTCTCATTGGAATATTAAAAAGAAAAATTGATGATGAACACTTCATCAACTTGATTTGGAAATTCCTAAGAGCAGGGTACCTAGAAGATTGGCAATTTTATAAAACATACAGTGGAACACCACAAGGCGGAATCATCAGTCCGATTCTTTCTAACATCTACCTAAATGAACTAGACTCCTTTATGAAAGTTTATAAATCAAACTTTGATAAAGGAAAAAGTCGTAAAAGGTTAAAAGAATATCGAACTCGAGAATCCAGACTTTTCAGAGCAAGAGCAAGATACAAAGAGAAATGGGACGAAATGAGTGCAGAAGAAAAAGTTGAAGCACAACTACATGTTAAGAAATTAAAAGAACACATGATGGAACTTCCTTACAAGGAACCAATGGACGATAACTATAAAAGAATTCAATACGTTAGATACGCTGATGATTTCCTTATAGGGGTCATTGGGAGTAAAGAAGATTGTAGAAAGATTAAGCGCGACATCACTCTATTTCTTGAGAATGAATTAAAGATTGAACTGTCTCAAGAGAAAACGCTAATTACTCATTCTAAGAATAGAGCGAGATTCCTAGGATACGATGTGAAAATTAGTCATGATAATTTGACTACTAAATTTACCGCAAGTGGTCACAAACAACGTACTAGAACCATGTGTTGCGAACTTTTACTCCCCCATGAAGTTTGGAGAAACAAACTGATTGAATACAAAGCGTTAAAAATAGACTCAAACACTAAAAAGTGGAAGTCAGCTCACCGAGCACACCTACTTCAAAATGACGATTTAGAGATACTTTCAATTTATAACGCTGAAATAAGAGGATTGTATAATTATTATAGATTAGCGAATGATGTCCATAAACTTAGTGATTTCAAATACATCATGGAATACAGCATGTATAAAACATTCGCCAGCAAATACAAAACAAGCGTTAAAAAGATAATAAATAAATACAACATAAATGGTCATTTTGGCGTTAGATATGAAACTGCCAAAGGAAAAAAGGTTTCTTTCTTCTTTGATGATGGACTTAAAAAACAAGAACATATATCAAAAGAAGAAAAAATAGACTCTATCCCTTCTGGAAGAAATATTATATACAATCGCACGAGTTTAATTGACAGACTTTTAGCAGATAAATGCGAATGGTGTGGAAAGACTAATCAACCATTAGAAATACACCACGTTAAAAAGCTAAAAGACCTTAAAGGCAAGAAGAGATGGGAAAAGCGAATGATAGAACGTAATCGCAAAACCATGGCACTCTGTAAAGAATGTCACCTCAACTTGCATAACGGGAAGCTAGATTGATAAATGGAGAGCCGTATACGTCGAGAGGTGTACGTACGGTTCGGGGAGGAGTTCTTGGAAACCTACCATAGAAATATGGAAAGGCGCCGGGTTCTTACTCTACTTAATGCCAGCAACTGCAAAAAGCCTTGGGGTGGATGATGCAACCGACCCAGAACAAAACATCATGGGCGGGAGTAAATATTTAAGTCAAATGATGGCACGTTATGACGGGGACATTCAGGTTGCCCTTGCTGCTTATAATGCCGGGCCAGGAAATGTCGATAAATATAACGGCATCCCTCCTTTTAAAGAAACTCAGAACTATGTCCAAAAAGTTTATGGCACATTTTCAAGCTAAAGCAAGCTGACCCTGTTTATTTATGATGGGTCAGTTTTTTCATGTCTATATATGCTTCTTCCACGCACCCTGAACAAATGGTAAAGCTCCTCAAATGCTGTCATCTTCGTTCATTTCCCTGTGTCATACTACAGATGTAAAATTTTCTTTAAGCTATATATTTGTTATATCAGTACGTCATTGATAAAATATGAATAAATATCAACCATCTTTCTTTAAAAGGAGTAATCAACATGATGCAAGGGAACCCTACACCATATGAATTAATTGGAGAAGGGCAATTACACAAATTAATTGATGTGTTTTACTCCAACGTTAGTCAACACCCGGATCTGCAGCCAATATTCCCTGACGATTTAACTGAAACGGTCCGTAAGCAAAAACAATTTATGACTCAATATTTAGGCGGTCCCTCTTTATATACCGAAGAGCATGGCCATCCTATGTTGCGGGCTCGACATATACCTTTTGAAATCACACCAGAACGTGCGAAAGCATGGCTCTCATGCATGTATCAAGCCATGGACGAAGTTGGCCTTGAAGGTGAGATTAGGGAGTTTTTCTATCACCGCCTCTATTTGACGGCACAGCATATGATCAATACATCCGGAACTGACGGGAAAGGAGAAGACAGTTGAGCGCACAAAAACCAGTTTTCAATATTTCCGATTGGATCAAGACGCAGCATTGCTATGATATAGGAAAAAAGCCAATTGAAATTTATGTTTTTGTTGATCCGCTTTGTCCCGAGTGCTGGGGCTTAGAACCAATTATTAGGAAATTACAGATAGAATATGGCCAATTGTTCAGTTTACGCCATGTTTTAAGCGGTAAAATCGATTCTCTTAATATGGGGAAAAATAAAAATTATGAAAACCTTGCTCAAGTTTGGGAAAAGACAGCCAGCCGCTCGGGAATGTCCTGCGACGGGAGCCTTTGGTCTGAAAACCCAATCTCTTCTCCATATACAGCTTCCATCGCAATAAAGGCAGCGGAATTGCAGGGCCGTAAATTGGCCATTCGCTTTTTAAGGCAGCTTCAAGAATATGTATTCATAGATAAAAAGGATATATCCAATATCGAGGTCTTGACCGAATGTGCCAAAATGGTCGGTTTGGATGTGGAGGAATTCCTTTATGACATCAATTCATCCAGTGCAGCCAAAGGCTTTCAATGTGACATGAAAATCACAAGTGAAATGGAAGTGACTGAAATACCTTCCCTTGTCTTTTTCAATCAAAATATTGAAGAAGAGGGAATAAAGGTTTCAGGTGTCTATTCCTACGAGGTATATGTTCAAATTTTAGAAGATATGCTGAATGGTCTTCCAGCCCCCGCACCCCCTCCCTCTCTCGAAGAATTTCTCAGCTGTTTCAAACTAGTGGCCACAAAGGAGATTGAAACGGTTTATAATATGAGTAAGAATGCCGTCGAGTTGGAAATGAAAAAGCTTGTTTTAAAACAGTTGGCAGAGAAAATTCCTGCTAAATACGGAACGTTCTGGAGATACACAAAGAAGCAGTCATGAATTTGACTGCTTCTTTGTTTGTTATATATTAAAAAGGAAAAACCATGCAAATCAAAAGATTGCATGGTTTTTTTATTATAAGAAATAAGGGGATGGGAGAAATTTTTCACGATCAAACAAAGGGGTATAAGTTTGTTTGTGATTCACTTCACAATATATAATATAACAGATAACCCATTTATGTTTCAACCATATGTGTAACTTTTCACAAATTGTTCACAATATATATTTTTCGTCTTTTATTATCCTTTCTGGTCTATATAGCTAAATAAGAGACGGTTTTAATTTTTAGGCAATACGTGTTTTGATAGCTGATTTAGTATAGGATTGAGTCTATTTGTGAAATATGTCACAATAATAACTAAACATTTCTTTTTATTAATTCAGCTTACGTTCAACTTTTATTACTACCGGTACCATTATATTTCATGCACATGAAAAACCCCAGCAAATCACGAAATTTGCTGGGGTTTTCACCTATTTATACGATTAAGGGGATGGGAGAAATTTCACGACGAACAAACAAAGGGGTATATGTTTGGGATGTGATAACTTCTATATCTGTACTATAGCAGATGACACACCTTATTTGCAAGAACTTTGTGCGCGACTTCACATTATTGTCATATTCTTAGAATACTGCTTATTCTAAAACATACTATCTAATAATGAGCAGATGAGTTTTTACTGCTGCCAGGTTGGAGGTGACCAAATTGAAAGGCTTTATTCTACTCATACTCTTGATAGGGTCGCTATTTGTCCAGCTACTCGGTATCATGGACCTCATTCCTCTGTATTTTACCTCCCCTATTTTATTTTTTGTTTTGTTCATAATTCTTCATAGCTTCAATCAGAGAAACCGTTTTAAAGGATTATGACGGACATCCAGATAAAGATGAAAAGGACCCGAAGTGTTCGGGTCCTTTCCACATCCTATTTATTCAAAAGTTCTTCCAACTCATTTAATTTTTCTTCGAATACATTCATGGCTTCTTGTACAGGCTCGGCTTTTGTCATATCGACGCCAGCCTTTTTGAGTACTTCAATCGGATAATCGGAACTTCCTGATTTCAAGAACTCCAGATACCTTTTGACAGCAGGCTCTCCTTCTTCAAGGATTTGCTTGCTCAATGCTGTTGCTGCACTGATTCCAGTTGCATATTGATAAACATAGTAATTATAGTAGAAGTGTGGAATACGAGCCCATTCCAAACCGATTTCTTCATCAATGGTTACGTTATCGCCAAAGTATTTCTTGTTCAGCTCATAATATTCCTTAGTAAGCATATCCGCCGTCACGGCTTCCCCATTTTGAGCTTTTAAATGAATGGTATGTTCAAACTCTGCAAACATAGTTTGTCGGAACAATGTGCCACGGAAACCTTCCAGGTAATGGTTCAGTAAATAGATGCGTTTCTTTTCATCTTCGATCGAATTCAGTAAATAATCATTCAACAGGTTTTCATTACAAGTCGATGCAACTTCCGCTACAAATATTGAATAATTCCCGTATGGATATGGCTGATGTTTACGTGTATAGTAGCTATGGACCGAATGCCCAAACTCATGAACGAGCGTGAATAAGTTATTGACGTTATTTTGCCAGTTCATTAGAATATAAGGGTTCGTCCCGTATGTACCCGAAGAATAGGCACCGCTTCGTTTCCCTTTGTTCTCATGCACATCGACCCAACGGTTTTCAAATCCCTCTTTCAAAACGTTCAAATAGTCCTCCCCTAGCGGAGCAAGACCTTTAAGGACATAATCTTTGGCCTCGTCATATGTCACTTCCATCTTCACTTCTTTAACAAGAGGAGTGAATAGATCATACATATGAAGTTCATCTAATTCCAGTACCTTTTTACGTAAATCAAGATAACGGTGCAGTAATGGCAAGTTGTCGTTGACCGTTTTAACGAGATTATCGTATACGGTCTCCGGAATGTTATTATTACTTAACGCCGCTTGGCGTGCTGAATCATATTTTCGAACCGTGGCGTTGAAGTTGTGGTTTTTCACCTCACCTGACAGGGTTGAAGCAAATGTATTACGGAACTCCCCATACTTGCTGTATACCCCTTTAAATGCCTCCTCACGTACACGGCGATCTTCACTCTCAAGAAATCTGATATACCTTCCGTGAGTAATTTCCACTTCATTTCCCTCTTCATCCTTGATGGTCGGGAATTTCAGATCGGCATTGTTAAGCATACCGAAAGTATTGCCCGATGCATCGAGTACTTCTGATGCCTGCGCCAATAGTTCTTCCTGCTCTGCTGATAGGATATGGGGTCTCTGAAGATTAATTTCCTCTAAAGAATGTTTATATAATTTCAATTCTTCTTTTTCTTCCAAAAACCCTTCCACTTTACTTTCGTCAATACTCAATAGTTCAGGAACCATATATGAAAACGCAGCCGCTGCCTGTGCGTATAAAGCTTTTGCCCGATCCTCCATCCCTTGATAAAATGGATTGGTTGTATCTTGATCATTGCGCATATGTGAATAAGAATAAACTTTCCCTAGCTTCTCGAAAACCTCATCTTGAAGTTGGAGGGCCGCAAATAACTTTTCTGCGCTTTCTCCCAATGTCCCTTTATGTGCCTCCGCTTTCTTGAGGTCTTCCTTTACCGCTTTGAAGGCAGCTTCCCAATCTTCCTCGGTTGCGAAGATATCTTCCAGTCTCCACGTATCTTCAGGAGCTATTTCACTTCTTGAAGGTAATGTATTCGTTTTTGTTTCCTGTGCCATAAAAATTCCTCCCCATTCTATAGAAACTTGCCATTGGGCTAACTCATTAAACCGGATTGAAACTGCAATGCTTCATTTTGTTTAATTCCCAGTTCTTATTACTATTTCTCCATTTACAAAAATAATCCTGCCATTTCATCTGAATTCAAGATAAATTGAGATGTTATCACTGATTATACTGGATATTCCCCTTTTCCATCATCAATTTATGCTTATCATAGAAATCTTTTTCCAAAATTTGAGCTTGATCACTGGTGAAGGGAAGGGTAAATTCCTTTTCAACTTTAAAAACCCCTTCTTCCAGCTTTGTTAGATAACCCAATTGCTCCAAAAGCATGATATATTGATCTATAGGATACTCGATGGTTTTTTCATGAAGCAATGGCAACGGTCGGAACTTAATTTCCCCTTTTTTTGAACGCTTTCTAAAAATGCGGATAATATCAGCCATATAAATCTTTTCCCCTGTTCTTTTCCCTTGAAACACATCCATGTATAACCATGCCTGCCATTCGATCGAGGCAGTTTCGATCAACAGCATCCCTCTGACGGGAACACCCACTTCAATTGGAAGTGTCGCAGGTGAAATATGATGTAAATATAGGGCTTCGAAAACAGGATCGTATCTGCGTGCTGTTTTCACTCGATGGAGGGACCAGCCATTTCGTTTATATCTCCATACAGGCAGAAAAGGGAAACGAAGGCAGTTTTGGGGCACTGCCCGACTAGGGGGAAGGAGCTTTAGAGAAGCTGTTGTCAATTCGGCAAAGACGGTTCTAGGGGTAAAAGGAGTGAGGTTCTTCAATACTGATAAATGATCAGTTTCCGGGCAATACATCCAAAGAAACGGATGATGGAAGCTGCCGGTGACGAAGAGCCATTGGAAGCGGGATATACTGAATTCATAAAAGCTTTTCCTTTTTAAGCTTTTTGCAGCGAGGATCCAGATTGGTTTAATGCCTATGCTTTGATAGGCTCTTGACCTTTCCATGAATTCCGCCTCGGGGATAACTGAGCATTGAAATTCTATCGCATAACGATTACCTCCTATCCTCACTAAAATATCAGTCCTTTTCTTAATTTCGGGAAGGTAGGCTTCTAGATCCACATGATAACCATGTGATAAAAACCACTGAAACAATTTTCTTTTTCCCATTAAATGATAGGCGGATTCCGGTTCTGAAGAAGCACGGCATGAAGAACTATTTTTATGGGCGAAATGCGGAACCCTTACACTTCCCGCTTTGATGGTCATTTCCATCTTGCAGCATGGACAGTAATAATCTGCTGACTTTCTCCAGTCATCAATCATGTTTGCCGGTATCTTTTCAGGGAGGGTAATCCAAGTCCCATCTTTATTTATCGCAGTTAGCATACATCTCCTCCTCATCCACTACATTCGCCTGGTTCGCTTAGGATTCCTTTTAATGTGCAAAAAAAAATGCCTGATCGGCATAAAAGAGAGTTACAATCTAAAGAAGGGGTGAAAGCAATCGGCAAGTGGACTCCAATAATTTCAAACCGAAATTACGTTTGGAAAACTCATCAATCTCCACTTCCTTGGATACCTTTATATCTTCCATGTAATCATTCACCAGCTGCCTAGCACTTTCCGTCCGGTAAAGAAATGCATTGACTTCGAAATTCAGGTGAAAGCTTCTCATATCGATATTGGTTGTCCCAATTGATGCCATTTGGTCATCCACTATGATGATTTTACTATGCATGAAGCCTTCATTATATTGAAATATACGAACTCCAGAAGCAAGCAATTCGGGAAAATAAGTTCTCGAAGCATGAAATACGATACGTTTATCGGGGTTCTTCGGGACGAGAAGCCTGACATCCAAACCACTTAAAGCAGCCACCTTCAATGCTTGTAAGATATTGTCATCAGGAACGAAATACGGGGAGGCAATCCAGACGGACTTTTCTGCTGAAGTGATCATCTTAAAAAAAATGCTTTTAATGATCGTCCATTCACTATCCGGCCCGCCGCCAATCAATTGAACTCCGCCATGTCCGTGATGGTTCGGCATTCCGGTCATGAGGTATTCATCACTTAAAAAACTATTGTTGGTGCTATAATACCAATCCTGCAGAAATATGAGCTGTAACGTCCTGACCGCTTCCCCCTTTATGATGAGATGCGTATCCCGCCAAGAACCGAATTTCTGGTCTTGTCCCAAATATTCATCCCCTATATTGAGGCCGCCGGTGAAACCGACAGAGCCATCTATCACAATTATTTTACGATGGTTGCGAAAGTTGAATTTATTATTTAATAAAGGGAGATGCAACGGACCAAAGGCCACCATTTCGGCTCCCGCATTCTTCAGTTCATCGATATAAGATCGAGCTAACTTCCAGGAACCAACCGCATCATAGAGAAAACGGACCTTTACCCCTTCTTTTACTTTTTGTATCAAGATGTCTTTTAGCAGTCCGCCAATGCGGTCATCCCTAACAATATAATATTCTAAATGAATATGATGTCTTGCTTTTTTTAATTCTTCGATGATATTGGAAAATGTCTCCTCACCATTCCGTAAAACCCTGGTTTCGGTCGTAAATGATACAGGGCTATTCCCCAGCCTATTTGCAAGAGTGATTAACTGCTGTGGGTGATCGCCCATTTCCTTAATTCGTTCATTATATCCCGCTTCGCCGCTTATTTTCACGAAAGTCTGTTTATCCAAAAAGTACTTCTTGCGAAATATCCTTTCTTTCCGAAAATTACGGCCAAACAAAAAGTAAAAAATGAAACCGATGAATGGGAAAGCGCAAAAAATAACAAGCCATGTTATGGTCTGGATGGGATCTCGATTTTCCAGGAAAATGTTGAATCCAATTATCACCAAGAAAAGGGTCAAAATAAGGCTAGAATAAAAAATCAGCCCGCCATCAACGCCATTTAATAGAAAATGCCAAGTGCTGACCAACATGAGAATAAGCAGACCGATGCCAACTATATTCTTCACCTAGACTCCCTCCAATTAACAAACACAGGAACACTAAAAAAACCCCCTTAGACGAAAAGGCCGATTTCTACTGAAATCGGCCTCAACAGTCTATGCGAAATATTTATCGACCGTTGTGAATACATCATTTTCGATAACTATCTTTCCGTACTCTTCAAGCATGTGCACCGTTATAGGCGACTCCTGGCTATATTCCAATAAAAGACTTAGAACATTATCGATTTCTTCCTCATCAATCTCCGCTTCGGAAAATTCGATATAAAGATAATATTTATTCTGATAAACATAAAGTTTAGTCGTCCAATCATCCAAGCCATGACGTTTGCTTAATGAAATGACATCTTCGAAATCCTCGAAAGTCGTGATGAATTCAATCATACCATCTTCGAATGTCATTCCGCTTTCTTCATCTTTACCATGAAAATGTTGATCAAGAAGCGTATCCATCTTGTCTGATACATTCAAATCCCTTAACTTATCATCTGAAAGAGGCAGCTCGAGTTTCTGACCATCTTTGGCAAGCTGGGCTTTTGTGACCAAAACTTCCAAGCCTTTTTCAAGGGCTTGAACTTGAATCCATAAAGGTCCTTCAATCATGAATTCTTCTTCCTGATGCACTTCATCCATCATTTCCCAAAAAAGTTCCTCACTTCGCTCGCGGCTGTACCAAATTTCTTCGCGATCAAAGCCTCTTTCCTCAATATCTATATAGGAAATATAAAATTTTACTGTATCGTCATTAATGCGTTCGATTTCCATGATTCCCCTCTCCCTTCCTTTCTCATTTTGAAGGGATAATAACCCCCAAGCGAAAATTGCTCTTAAAAGCTCTTTACCCGTAAGTGAATACTGTAAATCATGATAGTCATTAAAACAGACTATTTTACATCATTTTATGACAAAACCTTGAAGAAGGGAAATAAAAAACATTACTTATCTAAAAAACAATTGTTTGCCTAATATTCCATTCATTCTATAAAAAAATACATCCGCATGCAACTATCATAATGCTTTATTAAATTTCACTCTTACTGCCGTCAATGTCATATTATATACATGGCATGATGAGCTGCATTCTTATTTTTTCTTTAAATGATGATCGGTTCAAGGGACCTGTTGCAGCTAAGAAACGACCGCTGTCGACTATCAATCCTGTTATGTTCCCCGTCATTAAGTTAAAAAAATCAGCGGAAAATCGGATATGTATAAAGAAAAAGCCCTGCACATTTCCTGGCAGAGCTTGAAAGACCTTATTAGTTGACCATACGTTGTGCTTCCCGTAATTGGAAGGTACGAACTTTACGTGGTAAAAATCGTCTTATCTCATCTTCATTATAACCAACTTGAAGCCGTTTCTCGTCAAGGATAATTGGACGTCTCAACAGTCCAGGATTCTCCTTGATCAATTTATATAATTCTTGAAGAGGCAGGCTCTCTAAATTTACGTTTAACTTTTGGAAAGTTTTTGACCGTGTTGAAATGATTTCATCGGTTCCATCTTCTGTCATTCGAAGAATTTCTTTAATCTCATCAATCGTTAACGGTTCTGAAAAAATGTTTCTTTCTTTATATCCAATCTCATGTTCCTCTAACCATGCTTTTGCTTTTCTGCATGAAGTACAACTAGGTGATGTATATAATGTTACCATGCTTACTCACACTCCCTAAATATAGAATCGGTGATCTATGAGGGGAAATCTACTATTAGTATTCATAAGTACCACTCTAATTTGAAATAATTTTAAATAAGTATTTCATGTTCCTTATTATACACTAATTTTTTTAAAATGAATACCCTTTTTGATATTTGAAAAAATCCTTTAAAACTTCCTGTTCATGCTGTACTATAGCTATTTCATTTTTTTATGTAATACATTAAGACCACATTTTCTAATTGAAAAAACATAGCTGCCATTCTCATTTAACTCTCAATTCGGCCCATGATTATTTAATTATCTCGTTACTTTTATTTACCCCCAATCCTTGTCAATAAACAAGATCATGTTAATATATTTTCTTTAATAAAAAGCAAATTCCTCCTTTTATAAGAAAAACCATTCTTTTAGCACATATATTTCCAAAAGTGAAAAAGGTAATTCGAAAGAATCCGCAATAAGGGAGTAATCTACTATCCAAGAAGTTATAGATATTCATTTACCTGCAGAATATGCACAATAAAAGACATACCATTTGATTCCAGAAATCCGCACCCTTTCCGCCGACTGTCTGTCAAGCCTCCTCGACGCAAGCGCCTGCGGGGTCTCGACTAGCCAGCATCTCGGCAGGAGTGTCGCATATTTCTTCCATCCTTTAAGGTTTACAGTAAAAAACATCAAGGATCTTAAATTTGGTTCGGGATGAATCTTGCCTACGGTTTTTCTTAAAATTTCATTTCAGTTGATTCCAGAAATCCGCTCCCTTTCCGCCGACTGCCTGCCGAGCCTCCTCGGCGCAAGCGCCTGTGGGGTCTCGGCTAGCCAGTTATTCGGCAGGAGTGTCGCTCATTTCTTCCGTCCATTAAGGGGTACTGTAAAAAAACATGAAGGATAAACTAGTCTTGTTTAAAATTATGGTTCGGGGCGAGAGGATTCGAAACTCCTTTTGCCGGAAAATTGATGGACCGCCAGACTGTAGACGAATTGGAGAAGAAGAGCCAGTTTCCTACAATTTCTCTAAAAAAAGAAGTTCCAGCTGATTGGAACGTAAGGTACGAGACTCCTGCGGGAAAAGCGTGGCCAAGGGAGACCCCGCAGGCGAACGCCGAGGAGGCTCCCTGGACCGCCCGCGGAAAGCGAGTGCCTGGAGTGGAAATCATTACACATACCCACTTTCGGAAATCCGCTCCCTTTCCGCCGACTGTCTGCCAAGTCTCTTCACCATAAGCGGCTGTGGAGTCTTGGCTACCCAGTTATTCGGCAGGAGTCCCGCAAATTTCTTCCATCCTTTAAGGATTACAGTAAAAAAACATCAAGGATCACCTATTCTTAAATTTGGTTCGGGATGAGTCTTGCCTACGGTTTTTTCTTAAAACTTCATTCCAGTTGATTCCAGAAACCCACTCCCCTTTCCGCCGACAGTCTGCCAAGCCTCTTCGACGTAAACCTCTCCAGGGTCTCGGCTAGCCAGCATTTTGGCAGGAGTATGGAAAATTTCTCAATATATTGGACATCCAAAATAACTTTATTGAATATTAACCAAGTTCTCCTTTAAAAAACATGATTTCGACAAACTAAAAAGGGCCGGTTAACAACCGGCCCTTTTTACTCAAACTTCCATCTCTTTAAAAATATCGGCTTCCTGACCTGCATTCAAGCTAAGTACATCCTCTACATCTTGATAAGATTTCCCATAAAGATCATCATCCTTGTAAGTATGGATTTCAGAATAAATCTCTTTCATGAAATCAAATACATCTTCTTCATCAACAGATGGATTTGCCGGCCAATACAAGATTTCCATAGGCGTATTCTCCTTGGTGGCAAGCGATTTTCTGCTGTAGGAAATCGAAGAGGCATGCTTGAATCCTTCCCTTTTATAAAATTTCAGCCTTTTAAATGTATCATCATCATTTTCTTGTACTGGTTCTACTTCCAGCAAGATCGTTTTCTGCTTTTTTTGCAATTTTTGAATTAATTTCCTTCCAAGTCCTTGCCCCCTTGATTTCTTTGATACAAAAAGGTAATCAACGAATATAAACTCGTCCCCTTCCACATATAATAAAACATGGTCGGGACCTTCATCCTTTTTATATATTTCCTGTTTATCTTCTAAAAGAACTTCTATGTGTTCTTTTGACTTCATTTCTTCAATAGGGAAATACTGGTTTAGCTTTTCATACCAATTCATAATTTAATCTCCTCATTTGCTAGTTTATACTTTCCAGATTTTTTCTTATCCACTACAATGGAACTTGAATAGCTTGAAAATATTAGGAGGGTTTTGATGATCAGCTACTTTTTGGACTTTTTTTTAGTCGCCGCTTGCGTTATTGGCATTACGGCTGTGAATGGCGTTGTGACGAATGGCATCGGCGAAAAATGGTTTGGCGGGAAACGTCACTCTCATATTTTCGATCAATCGAAACGAATTCAGTCAGGGTGGAGTCAAGTTGGCGGGAATAAAAAGCGGTAATTCAGAGAGAATTTGGATGACCGGAAGGAACTTCCTAGGTCATCCTTTTTTTCATGGGGTATAGTCTACTCCCTTTGTATATCGATTTGCTGCATTCCACAATAAGTATTCATCAATACCATTATCATTCAATGCTTTTATTTGGGCTTCCACTTCTTCCTTACCATACCTTTGGTAATTTCCATCGCCTAAATAAGAGGCAGTAAAATCTTGCAGCCAAGGTCTTGAAGTAGGTGGTGTTTTTAATTCCTTCAGCTTCCCGTTCTCCAATTTCGCATATTCCTTAACGAGATTATAAGGCTCCAAATCAGGCTTTTCGATACCAAAATAAGATGTCCAGTGACTCGGATAGATCATCGAGGAAATTACATCAACATTCTCAGAGATTTTTGTGAAGTTTTGCCCAATTCCAGGAGCTTCAGGCAATGTAGCCGCATATCCAAAAATATCAACTGACACTTCGACATCGTATGGCTCCAGTTGCTTCCTCGCATAACTTACGAAATCCGTCACTGCCTGAACCCTTTTGGCTGTATGACTCATTTTCGCTTCATCATATTCACCGACATCATATTTCAAATCATCTTCTTTATTTTCGAATCCTTCGGGAAAACGGACATAGTCAAATTGAATTTCTTTAAAACCCATCTTTGCCGCTTCAATGGCAATACCGACATTATAATCCCACACTTCTTTTAAGAATGGGTTAACGAAGGCTTCCCCACGGCCATTCTTCCATACCTTTTCACCATCTAAAAAAGACAATTCAGGTTTCTCTTTGGCCAAAAGAGAGTCTTTAAAGACGACAACCCTTGCAATCGGATAAATCTGTTTATCCTCAAATTTTTTCAGCATTGCCCTTGGGTTTTTTATGTAGTCTTTACCAATCCCAGCATATGGAGAGTCGGGATCTTCCGTTTTATACGTTACATTCCCCTTGTCATCCTTAATGTCAATGACCATCGCATTCAAATCGGTTTCATCTACATAATTAATAAGTTCATTCAATTTATTGCCACCCGCTGCAGGCCCTGTCACATATATTCCGCGTACAGCATCCGGATAGTCGAATTTCAACCCCGAATCAAAAACAAAACGCGGTACGCTCGCAGGCAATTCTTTATTTTCTAATGCTACCTGCCTGGTTTCGTTCATGCCTTGCGCATGAACTGGCTGTTGAATCAGGAATAAGCACATACCAGTCATCAACCATTTACACATTGGTTTCATTTTCTCCACCTCATTCGCCATCAGTCATCAATATTCAACAAATATAATAAACCCCTTTCTTTAATACCACAAACAATTAACTTTACTCCTATAATTGATAAATAATTAAAAAAACTGCTTTACAAAGTTTCAGCTTAAGAATACGTTCACAATCCTGTATTCCCTTGTGAGTATCCTTCCCTAAAATGGTCTGCTCATTGTGATATATGTTAAACGGTTTGATTTTCCTTGAAGCCTTCATTTCTTCCATGTCAAAAAAAAGAAACGGAAAATCCTTTCTATTGGCTTGATTTCCGTTTCGATTATACATTTAATATGAATAAATGCTAAAATACAGTATAGTGGACATTTCGTATTCTCAAAATGGCATCGATACAGGACAAAACGGCCCTCCACAAGATTCAAATGAGCGTTTCCCCACAAAGGAACATGCACATTTCTTTCAAAGAATGTGGATTCATTTTCTATTTATCCTTACAATAATGAAGAGCGAATATCCATTTATCAATAAACGTATTTAGAGGAGTGACTAGCAGTTGAAAAGGATTTTCTCCGGCATTCAGCCATCCGGTTCCGTTACTTTAGGAAATTACATCGGAGCCATGAAACAATTCGTTAACTTACAAAATGAATATGAATGTTTCTTTTGTATTGTTGACCAACATGCAATTACAGTTCCACAAGACCGCATCAAGTTAAGGAAAAACATTAAAACATTGGCTGCTTTATATCTGGCCATTGGCCTGGATCCTGAAAAAAATACCATCTTCATTCAATCAGAAGTACCAGCGCATGCACAGGCAGGCTGGATTTTACAGAGTATATCCTATATCGGGGAACTTGAGAGAATGACACAATTCAAGGACAAATCCGCTGGCAAAGAAGGGGTATCCGCAGCACTGCTCACTTACCCGCCGTTGATGGCTGCCGATATTCTCCTTTATAGTACAGATGTGGTCCCTGTCGGGGAAGATCAAAGACAGCATCTAGAATTGACACGCGATTTGGCTGAACGATTCAATAAAAAACATAATGACATATTTAAAATCCCGGAAATCAGCCTCCCTACAGAAGGGGCCCGTATCATGTCCCTTCAGGAACCAAACAAGAAAATGAGCAAATCCGATCCTAATAAAAAGGCGACGATTGCCTTATTGGATGATCCGAAGCAAATCGAAAAAAACATCAAGAGCGCAGTTACCGATTCGGAAGGAATTGTCCGTTACGATAAGGAAAACAAAGCAGGTGTTTCCAACCTGATGTCCATATACTCCATTTTCAGTGGAAAATCCTATTCAGAAATTGAAGAGATGTATGAGGGCAAAGGCTATGGTGACTTTAAAAGTGATTTGGCTGAGGTGGTTCTTGGAGAAATCCTGCCAATCCAAGAACGCTATAATGCATTGATCGATTCACCTGAATTGGATGAAATTCTGGACCGCGGTGCAGAAAAGGCGAATATTGAAGCCAATAAAATGATCAGAAAAATGTATAATGGCATGGGACTTGGCAGAAAGAGATAAAAGAAGACGATCCTCAACGAATCGTCTCAGTGTGTAAACAAAAAGGTTTCGGATCGTATCATTCCGAAACCTTTTCTTTGTAGCTCTTGATTCCTTCTCACATTCTTATCAAATATGTCACTCCTCCGCGGGCTCAGGCAAATTTTCAAATTGTACATAAAAAACTGTAGACAGATTCGATTTTCATCAAGTTGAACTGCCCCGTAAATGTTAGACACCAAACTAACATTTACGGGGTGTTTTTTATGGCTAATTTTTCTGCCGAACAGAAAATATTCATTGTA
>NZ_JBWCCL010000012.1:0-173997 GCF_056279465.1 Peribacillus sp. TE19612
GGTAAAATTAAAAGACCTGAGTCCGATAGAATACCGAACTCAGGTCTTAGAAGCTGCTTAAATTATATGTCTAACTTTATTGGGTCAGATCAACTTTGTCTACAGTTTTTTTATGGCATGTACAATTTGGACGTTGATTTACGCTCCAGGCACTCGCTTTCCACGAGCCTCCGGGGTCTCCCTAGACGCGCTTTTCCCGCAGGAGTCTTGCACCTTCCTCTCCAATCAGCTTTGTTATAAAAATTAGTTAGAAACCATACCTGATGAGTTGAAGGTGTTGGTTTGGGAACATCATTTGATAAAAGTCACGTTTTCCGAACCCCTTTTGTCTACAAACTGCAATCAGTAGCAAAAGGCTATCGGTTTTTTATTCCCGTTTCTCCTTAAAAAGGTTAAATTGTTCATTTTGCCTGGTGTATAATAGAATATTGAGAATGCCATTTAGGGGGATTACATAGTGAGTGGGTATAATATTGCGGATCTGGTATACCAATTGTTTTGCCTTTTATTTCTAATCCTGATCATCGTTGGGACCGTATCCCTTTTCCGTTCCATCAAGCACCGTAAAACCAGACTGGATATCATGGAAAAGAAAATGGATGATTTGCATGAACTGATTAAAAGGGGAAAAAATTGACGGCGGCATCGTGCAGGCGTTCAAGCTGTAGGTAAACTCGAAGAAAAACGAGTTTGCCTGCAGTTTTTTTTATTTAAAGAACTTGATTTCAGAAATAATATTTTTATTTTAAATCATGGTTATCACCTGTAATAGCTTGATGGGCATTCGGCAGGAGACCATTCCGAACCCTATGTTGTCGCAGTTTTTATTATTTGAAAAACTTTCCAGTTGGAACGGAAGGTACGAGACTCCTGCGGGAAAAGCGTGTCCAAGGGAGACCCCACAGGCGCAAAGAGCGCCGAGGAGGCTCCCGGACCGCCCGCGGAAAGCGAGTGCCTGGAGTGGAAAGCAACGTGATTCCACAAACTCCGGCAATTATAAAATAATTTATACTGAAATAACTTAGTGGAAAGCGCTCTTTCCGAATTTGGAAAAAGAGGATTGGATTTTAGCATTGATTGAGAGACATAAAAAAATAGAAAAAGGAAGGGAATTGTCAAAAATAAGCAGTTTTACATAGGGGTGTCGGGATTGTGGGGCAAATTTCATGTAAGGCCGCTGGTATGGAAGATGCATGGTTTGTTTCGGTCTTTTACCCTATAATGGAATAGATGTGTATTTAAGGATTTGGTGAAAAAGTCTATCAGGAATGCTCGACCCTATAACAAATCGACGGAGATGGAGAATGCTGAACATTCGGTCCTTTTGTTAGGTAACTTTTGAGAAGTGGGAGGAGTCGGTATCATGAAAGAAGTTATTGCAGTAAAAGAAATCACTAGGTTTAAAACACGGACGGAGGAATTTAGCCCGTACGCTTGGTGTAAAAGGATGTTAGAAAATGACCCCGTGAGTTATCACGAAGGAACGGATACGTGGAATGTTTTTAAATATGAAGATGTGAAACGGGTTCTCAGTGATTATAAACATTTTTCAAGTGTTCGGAATCGGACTACGATATCGGTTGGAACGGATAGTGAGGAAGGTTCTGTGCCTGAAAAGATCCAAATCACGGAATCGGATCCACCTGATCATAGAAAACGCCGTTCACTGCTGGCAGCAGCATTCACACCTAGAAGTCTTCAAAACTGGGAACCTCGCATTCAGGAAATTGCAGATGAATTGATTGGACAAATGGATGGTGGAACGGAAATCGATATTGTGGCATCATTGGCGAGTCCGCTTCCGATCATTGTCATGGCCGATTTGATGGGCGTTCCCTCGAAAGATCGTTTATTGTTTAAGAAATGGGTGGATACCTTATTCCTTCCTTTTGATAGGGAAAAACAAGAAGAAGTAGATAAATTGAAGCAAGTGGCAGCAAAAGAATACTATCAGTATTTGTATCCGATTGTTGTGCAAAAACGATTGAACCCGGCGGATGATATCATCTCAGATCTATTGAAGTCAGAAGTGGATGGGGAAATGTTTACGGATGATGAGGTTGTCCGGACGACCATGCTGATTTTAGGTGCAGGAGTCGAGACAACCAGTCATTTATTGGCCAATAGCTTTTATTCGCTGCTATATGATGACAAAGAAGTTTATCAAGAGTTACATGAAAACCTGGATTTAGTTCCGCAGGCGGTCGAAGAAATGCTCCGTTTCCGATTCAATCTCATTAAATTGGATCGCACTGTAAAGGAAGATAACGATCTATTGGGAGTGGAATTGAAAGAAGGGGATAGCGTGGTTGTTTGGATGAGTGCAGCTAATATGGACGAAGAGATGTTTGAAGACCCCTTCACACTTAATATCCACCGCCCTAATAATAAGAAACATCTCACATTCGGTAATGGCCCTCATTTCTGCCTGGGAGCACCGCTTGCCAGGCTGGAAGCGAAGATTGCGCTTACTGCATTCCTGAAGAAATTCAAGCATATTGAAGCGGTGCCATCGTTCCAGTTAGAAGAGAATCTTACCGATTCAGCGACAGGGCAAACTTTGACATCACTACCGCTTAAGGCAAGCCGCATGTAAAAAACGAAAGACCTTGTGCCCTAACCTGCATAAGGTTTTTTTCTTTTTGCATGTTGAATGGTATGCGTTAAATATGTTCCTGCCACTCCTTGAAACGTTCGACAGGAAATCTTATAGTAACCTGAAGTTGAGGTGACAATGACGAATAGAGTAGTATGATAAAGTAGAAAATTTTGTGTCCAGGCATGTTCCCCGAATTAGGTTGGCGGGCGATGATTTACACCCACCATGCAATGAAGAAGATATGATAAAATAGAAATTTCCAGATGAAACAGTTTTAATAAGTGAAAGGATGTTATTATGAAATTAAAGCAGCAATTAACCATTGCCTTTATAATAAGTGTACTTTCTTTAATCGGGTTCAGTTTCATGGCATTTACCATAAGTGCAAATGAATACCTGAAATTTGATGAAGATGTGATTTCCGTAGTGCAGGGATGGGAATCCCCTCTTCTGACGGACATCATGAAGTTCTTTACTTACATAGGTTCAACCGCTTTACTGATCATCCTTTCCTTGGTCATTTTGTTTTTCTTATATAGGGTTTTGAGGCATCGTTTGGAACTAGTCTTATTCACTGCAGTCATGGTGGGTTCACCTCTTCTCAATTTGATGGTTAAGCTATTCTTTCAACGCGCCCGGCCCGATTTACATCGACTCATCGATATAGGGGGATACAGTTTCCCAAGTGGACATGCCATGAATGCATTTTCTTTATACGGTATTCTTACATTTCTGCTATGGCGTCACATTGCGGCTAGGTGGGCAAGGATTCTATTGATTCTTTTCAGCATGATGATGATCCTCTCGATAGGTATTAGCCGAATATACTTGGGGGTCCATTATCCAAGTGATATCATTGCCGGGTATTTGGCGGGCGGTTGTTGGATTGCGATTTCCATCTGGTTTTTCCAAAGGTATCAAGACCGGCGGAAGAACAAAGATCGTTAATAAAGGGAGCAAGGTTATTGCAAGATAGGCAGCCGGCAGGTAACAAGCCAGCTGTTGATTCAAGAAAGTTAGGAGCGTATTAAATGGAAAACTGGATTACGGAATTCATGAATGATTTTGGGTATATGGGAATCTTTCTATTAATAGCATTGGAGAATATTTTCCCGCCGATCCCGTCTGAGGTCATTCTTACTTTTGGCGGTTACATGACGACAAAAGCGGATATGACGATTATCGGTGTCGTGATCGCTTCGACTCTAGGGTCTGTGGCAGGGGCAGTCGTCCTTTATGGAATTGGTTTACTTCTTGATGTGAAGGTCATTGAAAGGTTCGTGGAAAGATGGGGCCATATTCTTCGGTTAACGGTATCGGACGTCCATAAGGCGAATTCATGGTTTGACAAATACGGGTCATGGACCGTGTTTTTCTGCAGGCTGGTTCCGCTGATCAGAAGTTTGATCTCGATTCCAGCAGGGATGTCCCATATGAGCTTTTGGCTCTTCCTGATTTACACAACATCCGGAACATTAATTTGGAACATCATCTTGGTGAATATCGGGGCAGCTGTTGGCTCTTCGTGGGAAGATATTGTAGGGTACATGGACATTTATTCAAACATCGTATATGCGATACTGGCCTTGCTATTGATCGCTTTCGTTGTTTTGATTTTTAGAAGGAATAAAGGCAAAGTATAATCTCAGTTGAAGTGATTGGGCCGTTATCATCGGCATTCATTCCCTAACCGAATATGACCATTAAAGGCTGTCATTGCGACAGCCTTTTTCTTATTGGAGGAAGAAAACTGAACCCAGAATAAAGGGGGAGTGCTTTGGACAAAATGAGTGAAACGAAAAAGGAATGAGGTTCGGTGCTATGGCTTCTTTTTTCAAACAAAAGAGACAAGTGAAGCAACGTGAAAAGAAAAAGGAAGATGAAAGTCAATCCAAAAGCAAAACGCCTGATTATATTGAAAGTTCCCTTTCTGCCAATCTGGAAATCGTGAAGAAAAAGACGGGAAAAAGTCCCGACATCATTATCCGTACGTTGAAAATCGGGCAAAACCCGGAGATAAAAACAACTATTTTGTATGTGCAAGGTCTGATTGATAATCCTAGCGTTACGGACTTTATAATTGAATCAATCATGAAAAATCCCCACCTGTCAAAAAACATACTTCCACTGGAAGCAATGGAAATTATCTCTGAGGACGTGGTTTCCCTCGGTGGCGTAGAAAAGGTCACGGACTGGGAAAGGCTATTTTTGACATTATTATCAGGGGACAGCATCATTTTTGTTGATGGAGTAAACGTCGCCCTGGTTGCCAGTACAAGAGGAGGAGAGAAGCGCTCGATTCAGGAGCCAAGCACGCATTTGACTGTCCGGGGATCAAGGGAAGGGTTTACGGAATCGAATGGAACGAACATCGCCATGTTACGCCGGATCATCAATACCCCGGATTTATGGATAGAGTCGATGAAAATAGGCACGGTGACAAAAACGGACGTTTCCATCATGTATATAAATGGAATTGTCAAGGAAGGGATTGTCGAGGAGGTCAAGAAGCGCTTAAATCGAATTAACATCGATAGCATTCTTGAATCAGGATATATTGAACAATTGATAGAAGACCAGGTCATGACCCCATTCCCAACCCTTAACCATACAGAAAGACCGGATATGGTTGCGGGAAATCTTCTGGAAGGAAGAGTGGCGATATTCGTTAATGGAACGCCTTTCGTCTTGGTGGCCCCGGCAATATTCGTACAGTTTTTTCAATCTGTCGAAGACTACTATAATCGCTTCGACATTGCTTCTGCCACACGTTTTTTACGGATCATCGTTTTCATCATCTCGATAGTCGGGCCAGCTGTCTATGTTGCAGCCACGACTTTTCATCAGGAAATGATTCCAACGAAGCTGCTGGTCATTGTAGCGGCCCAAAGGGAAACGGTTCCTTTGCCTGCCGTCGTTGAAGCGCTTCTTATGGAAATGACCTTTGAAATATTACGGGAAGCAAGTCTTCGGATGCCAAAGGCTGTTGGTTCGACGATGTCCATTGTCGGGGCACTGGTCATTGGGCAGGCGGCCGTCCAGGCTGGTATCGTATCGCCGGCAATGGTCATCATCGTCTCGATCACGGCGATTGCCAGTTTCGCAACCCCTTCTTATTCCATAGCGATTTCTGCCCGCATTGTCCGGTTCGGATTCATCATTTGTGCCGGCACTTTAGGTTTTTATGGGATGATTTTAGCCTTTATCATTCTCATCGTCCATTTATGCAGCCTGCGTTCACTTGGAGTTCCTTATATGACACCGCTCGCTCCTCTGAATCCTGAAGGGCTGGGAGATACATTCTTCAGAAGACCTATGTGGGCATTCAAGGAAAGGCCTAAATTTTTAACCAACGAAAATAATCTCATAAGGGAAGGCGAGAATCAAAGACCATTGCCTCCTGAATCGCGCGGAATGAAAACTTCTGACGAGAAAAAAGGTGAAGGCAATGAATCGTAAAAGATTAGTTCCGCTCTTGATGATGTTAATCGCCACCACATTCACCACAGGCTGTTGGGATAAAACAGAGTTAAACGAAATGGCCATCGTCTCGGCGGTTGGACTCGATAGAAATAAAGAAGGAAAGTTAGTGGGAACGTTCCAAATCATCAATCCAAGCAATGTAGCGGGAGCTCTTCAGGGCGGCGGCGGGACAAATCCACCGATATCCATTTATAGGGCCACCGCAAATAATGTGCTTGAACTGGATAGCATCGCTTCAACCAAGATTTCGCGGGATATGTATTTTGCCCATGCCAACCTGGTTGTCATCGGTGAGGAACTAGCAAAAGAGGAGGGCCTCAACGATATTTTCGATGCGTTTGAGCGCTCACCGGAATTCAGGGCAACTACGAGGATCGTGATTGCCCGGGGTGTGAAAGCAAGGGATATTGTCGAAACGTTAACTGCAATCGATAAGGTATCTGCTGAAAAAGTCATTAGGACGATTGAAACCACTGAAAAAACCCAGGGGAAAAGTATTAGCATCAATCTCCAAGAGGTGATCAAGAATCTGCTTAGTACCGGAAAAGAACCGATAATAAGCGGTTTTACCGTGAAAGGAAACGCGGGTAAGGAAGATAAAATGGAGAATACTATGTCCTCGGATATTGAGGCAAACCCTACTGCAGCAGGGATAGGTGTTTTTAAAGATGGAAAATTGATTGACTGGCTGGATGGTGATAAGGCAATAGGATCAATGTGGGTATTGGATAGGATCGAAAATACCCATTTAAACCTTGATTGGGAGGGTAAAAAAGACGCAATCACCTATTCAGTTATTCGGCAAAAAAGCAACGTCGGGGTAAATTTGGTAAACGGCAAACCGAAAATATCGATAAAGGTCCGTGCAGAGGGAGATATCCGGGAGGTGAATGTTCCTTTGAATCTAACCGATATGCATGTTCTGATAGATATTGAAAAGAAGTTAGCGAAAGAATTGAAGAAGGAGATGCAAGGTGCGATCGTTCAGGCACAAAAAAACAAATCCGATATTTTTGGCTTTGGGGAGCTCATGCACGAATCCCATCCGAAAGAATGGAAGAAACTAGAGAAAAACTGGGACGACGATACTTTTCCTAAACTGGAAGTTGATGTGCAGGTAGAAACTTTCATTCGCCGTACCGGATTACGTAATAAGCCATTTCTTTCAAATTTAAAAAAGAAAGATCAATAATGGAAAGGAAGTGGCATTCTCATGGAAAAGGCAAAAATCAGCGGTTACCAGCTGTTCGTCCTTATTTTCATGTTTGAAATGGGCAGTGCACTTTTGGTTCCGCTTGCAGGTGAAGCCAAGCAGGCTGCTTGGCTAGTCATCCTTATTGCGATGATAGGCGGATTTTTATTATTTTTCGTTTATTATGGCCTTTTTCAATACTACCCTGAGCAGCTGTTAACAGAGTTTGTAAAACATATATTGGGGAATTTTCTAGGCAGGATCGTAGCTTTTCTATACATCCTTTATTTCATCTATCTTTCTGCAAGGTGTCTGAGGGATTTCGGAGATACACTGCTTACTTTTGCCTATCCTCAAATTCCGTTATTTGTTGCGAACGCTGCATTCATTTTAGTCGTGGTGTATACGGTCCGTAAAGGGATAGAAGTATTGGCGAGGACGGGGGAACTATTCTTTGTCTTGGAGAATTTACTTTTAATGACCTTCATGCTTCTGATTATTGCTTCAGGCATGATCCATTTAAACAACTTAAAACCCATTTTTGAAATGGGCGGGACAGAGATGGTGAAAATGGGTTTCACTAAAACCGTATTTTTTCCATTTGGCGAGATCATAGTGTTTTTAATGATTTTTCCTTATTTGAACGAACCTCAGCGACTGAAAAAAATTGGGATAGGGGGCTTGGCGACAAGCGGTATTTTTCTCGCGGTAATAATGGCTGTGAATGTTGCTGTACTTGGTGTGGACCTTACGACACGTTCGCAATACCCTCTTCTTACCCTCATTCAGTCCATAGAGGTCGCTGGCTTTCTTGAACGTCTCGATGTGTACTTCTTGTTTTTGTTGTTGATTGGCGGGTTCATCAAGATAAGTGTATTAACTTATGTAGCGGTAACGGGTACGGCGAATGTTTTCAATGTTAAACAGCCCTCCAGACTTGCGTACCCTGTTGGCATGGTCATTTTATTGATTTCGATTATTATGGCAAGCAGCTATACGGAACATATCTATGAAGGGCTAGATGTCGTACCAAATTACATCCATCTGCCATTTCAGGTGATCATCCCGTTGCTTCTCTTGATCATTGCCTTTTTTAAGAGTCGGAAAAAAAGGAAAGGCCAGCACCAAAATAAGTTCCAAGGCGGAGTTGATCAAAAATGAAATTCTTCGGTATTACGCTTTTGCTTCTGATCCCTTTAGTGGTCATATCTTTAGGTATGGATATTCTTTTGGGATTTGATCTGGATAATTCAATCAAGCATGCCTTTAACCCATTTTTGGTGAAGGACCCCTCTGAACTTATCCTTTTTTTCATTCTTCTTGCATTCCTTGTATTCAGCTTCTTTTATCGAAAAAAAAAGAAAAAGAACCAGGTCAAAGGACAACAATGAAGTTGCAAATTCCCGTTGCTGAAAAAGAGATGAACTCCGAATGGGGGAGTTTGTCTTTTTGCTTTTTTACAACCCTGTAAACCCATTTCATAGTATGATGATAAAATGAGATATTTTCAGCGGAATGTAAAACCATTCAACAAAAACCCCCCGGGAGGAGGACGGCAATTTGGATATCAAATTGAATCGAAAAATCATAAAAGACATGTGCGGGGCCGTCTCCTTTAAAAGAGGGGAAGCTTTTCATCGTGCAAATAAAGTGACATTTGAAAGCTATCGTCATGATGGTTGTGAAGCATCGGTTAGAGGCAAGGAAGACTTCCATGTCACGATTGAAGTGGATGCAGTCGGCGGATTTCAGACGAAATGCAGCTGTCCTGCGCTAGCTTCCTTCCACAGGGATTGCCAGCATATTGCAGCCGTCCTGCTGTCGGTTTACGACCATCAGCGAGATGGAACGGTTCCTGAAGGTCTGCATGCTGCCGGTTCTGATGCTACAGCCCATGAGAAGCTGTCAGAGGGCTTGCTGACCCTTTTCAATAATCAGTCTGGACGGAAAAGCGGTCATCAGAGCCATTTTGAAAAAAGAACGATGCTTGAAACGGAATTTACGTGTAAGCCAGTATGGATGGGAATGGAACAATATATGTTAGGACTGGAAATGAAAATCGGTTCTCTCAATGTGTCGAATGTCCGGGATTTCCTGAAGCGAGTTAAAGAAGGGAAGCCTGCCCAAGTGTCCCCTTCATTTATATATGACCCGGTGCTGCATTGTTTTCAGAATGAAAATGATTCCGTGCTTCAGGAGCTTATTACAGTGATATCGGATGAAAAAGTCTATGTGGACGCCCTGACGGATAAATCTGAATATACATTGGCCGATCACTTATTACTTTTGCCTCCATCTTCTTTTCGAAGGCTTGTCCCCATCCTTGAAGCGGCGCCAATGGTGAAGCTTGCCTATGGCGGGCTTACATTCAATGGCTTTCGTTTATCAAACGGACCGCTTCCTTTACAGTTTGACTTTACCGAAAGCGAGGTAAAAGGTTATCATCTGAATATTAAAAGGCTGCACGAGATGATCGTCATGAATGCATACACATTGGTCCTATTTGAGGGGAAATTGGTTCAGCTCGAAAATGAGGATTTCAAACGCCTTTCAGAGTTAAAGCAAATGATGGAGGATTCGGGGATGAATCAAATTCCAATCCATCATGACCAGCTGGAATTATTCCTGGACAAGGTGGTACCAGGCTTGAAAAGACTTGGTGAAGTCCATATAGCAAGATCCATCACCGAATTGTTTTTGAAGACACCGCTGGTTGCAAAGCTATACTTGGATCGAGTGAAAAACAGGCTGCTTGCCGGGCTGGAATTCCATTATGAAAATATCGTGATCAACCCTTTGGAAAAACAGGAATCCAAGGTTATGAGGGATGTTGAGAAAGAGGCGGAGATAATAAAGCTGATGGAGGATAGCCAGTTTGCCAAGACGGAAGGAGGCTATTTCTTGCATAACGAAGAGTTGGAGTATGAGTTCTTATACCATATCGTTCCTAAACTCCAGAAGCTGGTACAAATCTATGCCACGACCGCTGTAAGGAACCGAATTTCCCGTGGAAATGCTGCACCGCGCATTAGGGTGAAAATTAAAAAAGAGCGTACTAATTGGCTCGAATTCAAATTTGAAATGGATGATATCCCAGATAAACAAATACGTGAGGTCTTAGCCGCGCTTGAAGAAAAAAGGAAATACTATCGTTTAAGGAATGGATCGCTGCTTTCCCTTGAAACAAGGGAATACGAGGAAATCAATCGTTTTCTGAATGCACTGCCCGTACAGGATGAAGACCTGGAAAGCACACTGAACATGCCAATCGTAAAAGGGCTCCAGCTCCTTGACTCCGTTAATGATGGCCAGACATTCACGATGGAAGAATCATTCCAGCAGTTTTTGGATAACATCAGGAATCCGGGCGCCTTAGAGTTCACGGTGCCAAATAGTCTGGACCCGATTTTGCGCGAGTATCAAAAAAACGGCTACAAATGGATGAAAGTCCTTGCACAATATGGTTTTGGCGGGATTCTTGCTGATGATATGGGTCTGGGAAAAACACTGCAAAGCATCACCTTCATTTTATCCGAGCTACCTGACATCCGTAAGAAAAGGGTTCCGGCGCTTATTGTCTGCCCATCTTCATTGACCTACAATTGGCTGAGTGAATTCACTAAATTCGCTCCTGATATACAAGCCGTCATCGTGGATGGAGACAAGACGGAAAGGACGAAGCTGCTTAAAGAAATGAAGGACGTGGATGTAGTGATCACTTCTTATCCATTGCTTCGGAAAGACATCAAGTCGTTTGAAAAAGAGGACTTCCATACGGTGTTTTTCGATGAGGCACAGGCCTTTAAGAACCCGATGACACAAACGGCACGAGCGGCCAAGAAGATAAAAGCGGCACATCGCTTCGCGTTGACTGGTACGCCCATCGAGAATTCACTAGAAGAACTCTGGTCCCTTTTCCACGTCGTATTCCCTGAACTATTCATGGGGTTAAAGGAGTATAGCAACCTCTCAAGGAAGCAGATTTCCCGCAGGATCCGTCCATTTTTACTGCGGAGAATGAAAGAGGACGTACTAGGGGAATTACCGGAAAAAATCGAGTCGCTGGAATCGATGGAACTGCTTCCCGATCAGAAGAAACTGTACGGCGCTTATCTGGCCAAGCTGCGGCATGATACGCTAAAACACCTGGACAAGGATACCCTTCGCAAAAATCGGATCAGGATCCTTGCAGGCTTGACCCGGCTTCGGCAAATATGCTGTCACCCCGCCTTGTTTGTGGACGGATATAAAGGCAGTTCAGCAAAATATGAGCAACTGATGCAAATTGTCGAAGATTCGAAGCATTCTGGAAGACGGGTGCTGATTTTCTCGCAATTTACAAAAATGCTTACAATCATCGGCAGGGATTTGGCCTTGAAAGGACAACCCTTTTTCTACCTGGATGGCCAAACCCCATCAAAGGAACGTGTGGAAATCTGTAATCGGTTTAATGCAGGAGAACGGGATATATTCCTCATTTCGTTGAAAGCGGGCGGTACGGGTCTCAATCTGACGGGTGCCGATACAGTCATTCTATATGACCTTTGGTGGAATCCGGCTGTTGAGGAACAAGCCGCGGACCGTGCCCATCGAATGGGGCAGAAAAATGAGGTTCAAGTCATCAAGCTTATTGCCCGTGGGACAATCGAAGAAAAAATGAATGAACTCCAAGAGAAAAAGAGACATCTTATTGAAGAAATCATCGACCCTGGAGACAAGTCGTCATCTGCTCTTACAGAAGAGGATATCAGGGAAATCCTGATGATATAATGGTTTAGCCGAAGGTAATAAATAAATAGTTCAGTTATGGAGCATTCCTCTTACAAAGGAATGCTTTTTTATTTTTAAGGCACTTTTCGTAAAGATTGTTGTTTTTAAAACGAAACTATTTAAGGTTGATTGGAGCGGAAGTGCGAGACTCCTGCGGGAGTAGCAGGACAGGTGAGACCCCACAGGCGTTTACGCCGAGGAGGCTCACCGCCGGCCCCGCGGAAAGCGAGCATCTGGAGTGGAAATCAACCACAACTCACTACCTGGTAAATAGGGAATAAAGTATGTGAAAACAACCATTTTAAAAAGAATAGGATATTTTATTAACAATAATAATATAATAAAAAACAACAATGTTTTATTGTAAAACGATAAAACGTATGTTAAATTAAATGGACAATAAATAAGTGAGGTGCTTTTTATGAAACTAGGAACAACACTCTTTTTAAAGATGGCTGTCATTCTTATTGGAATTCCAGTTCTTGCTTTGTGCATCTTCGTGGTGCCTGGAATAGCGAATTTTGCAGCAGAATTATATCCGGATATGGCTTATTTGAAATATCTCGTTTTAATCGACTTGTATGCATCGGCAATACCTTTTTACTTTGCTCTATATCAAGCCTTTAAACTTTTAAGCTATATTGACAAGAACAAAGCTTTCTCGGAATTATCTGTAAGAGCCTTAAAGACTATAAAAAATTGTGCAATCACAATAAGCAGCTTGTATGTAGCAGGCATGCCGCTCTTTTATCTCATGGCGGAAAGGGACGACGCCCCAGGTATCATATTAATCGGAATGGTCGTTATTTTTGCTTCAATGGTGATTGCAGTCTTTGCTGCTGTTCTTCAAAGGCTTTTACAAGAAGCCATCGATATAAAATCAGAAAATGACTTAATAGTCTGAGGTGAATAACTTGGCAATTATAATCAATATTGATGTGATGTTGGCTAAAAGGAAAATGAGTGTTACAGAACTTTCCGAGAGAGTTGGAATAACGATGGCTAATCTTTCCATATTGAAAAATGGCAAGGCAAAAGCGATTCGATTAACAACTTTAGATGCGATTTGTAAGGCTTTAGAATGTCAACCCGGGGATATTTTAGAATACCGAAATGATGAAGGCACTCAAGATTAAGATTTATAAAGGGGAGTTACTCATGAATGTAGATGAAAAAATGGAGGCACCAATCATGAGAGCATTAAAACAACTCGTTCGTTTTGGTTGGGAGCAGGCCCTATCATGCTTGTTTCCGGCCGTTATTTTTGCCTCTTTGGCTATTACAAAATTCATCCCGCTTCCCTTTCTGCCGCGGTATGACTGGCTGCTCATCATCTGCCTTCTAATGCAGTGGTGGATGCTGCGTTCCGGACTTGAAACACGTGATGAACTAAAGGTCATCACCTTGTTCCACCTTATTGGTCTTGCCCTTGAACTTTTCAAGGTACATATGGGCTCTTGGACTTATCCAGAGGAAGGATACTTCAAGTTATTTGGAGTGCCTCTGTATAGCGGATTCATGTACGCAAGTGTAGCGAGTTATCTTTGCCAGGCGTGGAGGAGGTTAAAGGTTGAACTGATCAAGTGGCCGCCGTTTTTGGTCGTTGTATCTCTTGCGCTTGCGATTTATTTGAATTTTTTCACCCACCATTATTGGATGGATGTTCGTTGGTGGCTATCTGGACTTGTCATCATCGTCTTTTGGCGAGCATGGGTCACATACGAAGTTGGTGGAACCCGTTATCGTATGCCAATCGCACTTTCTTTTGTACTCATCGGATTTTTCATATGGATAGCCGAAAATATCGCAACGTTCTTTGGAGCTTGGGAATATCCAAACCAAACCGATGCATGGAGTCTCGTTCATCTAGGGAAGGTAAGCTCATGGCTCTTACTGGTGATTGTCAGCTTTCTTATAGTAGCGACGTTAAAACAAGTTAAGGGGAAAGATTCCGCTGTGATGGATGAGGGTCAATTTTTATAAGATAATTATTCAAGTTAGATAAAAATAAGTATAGACGACACATTGTGTCGTCTTTGATTTTCTATGCTTTTATGTCATTCCTATGAAACAAGTTTTAATCCCACTGCTGCGCCAAGGACCATGGCTATAAAAACGACCCTGCGCCAATCTTTGGATTCCCCGTATAAGAGCATCCCGATTATCGCTCCGCCTGATGCGCCGATTCCTGTCCAGATTGCGTAAGCCGTTCCCATCGGCAAGGTTTTCATGGCATAAGCAAGGAACAGGAAACTTGCTCCAAATCCGATGAATAACAGCAGCAAGGATTGCCAATTTCGGTCTTTGTGCAATTTATTGATCATCGCAACCCCAAACATCTCAAAAAGCCCCGCTAAGATTAAAGAGACCCAAGCCATTATGATTCATCCCCTTTCTCAGCCTTATCATCCGTCACTAGCTTCAAGCCGACCACCCCTGATAATAAGAGGAGGATCAATAGCGTTTTGCTCAGCTTGAAGGATTCTCCAAAGAAAATGATTTCGGAAAAAACGGTCCCGGCTGTCCCCATGCCGACAAAAACGGCATATACCGTTCCGACAGGAAGCTTCCTGCCAGCCATTATCATCAAGTAAAAACTGATGATGATCGAAATGACCGTTCCAGTCCAAGTCCAAAAGTCATCCGCATGTTTTAAGCCAATCACCCAAAATACTTCAAAAAAAGCTGCAATGAATACTTTAATCCAGTTTGTGCTCATGTAAAACGCACCTCCGATTTTATTCTTTACCAAAAAAACAAAAAAGCCTAAGAGATAACTGTTAAACAGTTTCTCCCAGGCTTTTATCCTTCCGTGACACAGCATGCTGTGAGTTTTCTCTCGGACCAGACCAGCAATGAAACGCACTGCGGAACCCTAGAAAACCTTTGACATATGCAATTACCTTTTATTATACATACTTTTTGAACTTACTCAAGGTAAAAGTTTTGCTAGCTGCGATGCCGATTTTTCCCTAATATCCGCATATGTCCCGTAACGTTTGATGCTTTATTTGGCTCTTTTCGTAAAGATTGTTGTTTTTAAAACGAAACTATTTAAGGTTGATTGGAGCGGAAGTGCGAGACTCCTGCGGGAGCAGCGGGACAGGTGAGACCCCACAGGCGTTTACGCCGAGGAGGCTCACCGCCCGCCCCGCGGAAAGCGAGCATCTGGAGGGGAAATCAACCACAACTCACTACCTGGTAAATAGCAACAAAGTATGTGAAAACAGCCTTTTATTTAAATAACGCAACGTAAGGTACGAGACTCCTGCGGGGCGAGCGCCTGGAGTGGAAATCAACAAATAATGTAGGGATAGATATGGTAGTGTAATCGGCTAAGAATTTGTGGGGTTTCAGGTCAATTTTTCGGATCTTAACAAAGAATGCTAATATAAGAAATAGATTAAAGAGGGAAAGTAGGTGGCTCTTATGGAGAAGCAGGTACATATTTTAATTGTTGAAGATGATAATGATATTAGCGGATTGCTTTGGATGAAAAAAAGTGGATATGTCCCTCAGCCGGCATTTTCAGGGACGGAAGCAATATTGTACGTGGAGAAAAAGAAATGGGATATGGTGTTGTTGGATTTAATGCTGCCAGGAATGGACGGGGAGGAAGTTCTTCGTAAAATTAGGGAGCATCATCATGTCCCTGTTTTGATTATATCCGCAAAAGGAGAACAGCAAACGAAAATAAATGGATTGCGCGCTGGGGCAGATGATTTCATTACGAAGCCATTTGATATTGAAGAAGTAATGGCAAGAATAGATGCTCATTTAAGAAGATCTTCAACCATGAAAAGAATAGAGGAAAAGAACCAGCTTACGTATAGAGGCATTACTGTGGATACTGATACGAAAATAGTTTTCGTAAATGACTTGAAGATAATACTAACGGCAAGAGGGTACGCCATTTTGGAATTACTTATTTCCTATCCTCAAAAAATATTTTCGAAAGCCAATGTGTTTGAAGCGGTTTGGGGAGATGATTATTTAAGGGATGAGAATACGGTGAACGTCCATATGAGTAATCTGAGAAGTAAATTGGCTAAAGCGAGCCCAAGTGAAGAGTATATTGATCATGACCTGTCAATGGAAAAAAAGAACGTAGTCCGCTTCTGTTTTTAGCTCAAAAAAGCCCCGAAGTCTTATCCGGGGCTTTTTTGGCTTGCTATTTAGGCATTCACTGTCCGTTTCGGGGATGGACCTTCTTTTTTATGAGATACATAGCTATGCAAGATCATTCCCATGATGACGATAAAGATGCCGAACCACGATAACGGAGAAGGAATCGGTAAAGATAGGAATAGTAATTCGCCAGCAAGGGCAAAAAGGACCTCCATCGATTGTGTTGCTTCAACTGAAGCTAATTTCTGCATATTTCCGCGTACCAAATCGGTCGCCATGAAAAAAAGGACCGTGGCGATGACTCCAGAAAATAGTGCCACCAAAAGGGATTGGAAACTCTGCATCTTCGTCGGCGCACCTACTGTAAAGAAACCGTACAAGGAAAGCAAAAACCAGAATGGAAGACTCGCCAAAGTCATTCCCAAAACCCGCTGATAAGCATCCAGACGGCCTTCGGATACTTCCATCATTTTGCGATTTCCCAAAGGGTATGCAAATGAGGCGATGACGATTGGAATCACTCCCAGCCAAAGATTGGCCATTGAAATGTGTTTGGTATGTTCCAGTTGCATCAGGATGATCCCAAGCAGAATGATCATGGACATGAGGAGGCCTTTCACAGAAACCCTTCCCCTTTGCCTTTCGATCCCATCTTTCGTTTGGACATTTTCAAAAAACAGCGGCGCAAGGAGCGCACCCGAAATGATCGTGATTTGCCAAGTGCCGGCGATCAGCCAGCCAGGTGAGTAGGCGGACGCAAAGCATAAAGGAGCATAAAATAACCCAAATCCGACAAAACTCCAAAGCAGCCAAGGACCCGGCTTTTCTCTCATCACTTGTAAAAGGGGACGCAGGTTTTTTCTGCTCCATACGATACACAACAGAAAGGGCACCATAAAGATATAACGCAGCGAAGCACTCCAAATCCAACTTCCGCCAGACAGCTCCATGGCCTGATTCAAAACAAACGTAAATGCAAAAAAGAAAGCAGAACAAATACCTAATATAATCGGACGCAATTGACTCACCTCAATCTGTTTTATGAGTCAGTAAGACTCTGGGAGGATGGCAATCGTTTCGGCTTTCTGAAAAATTTTTCAGGAATGAAAGCAGAATGAATTTTCTAAATATTATAAGCGATCAATTTAAATTGTCCTTCAAAAGCAAAAGAAAATCAACAGGATTCTTTTAAGCTAGTGAAATTCATTCTTCATGATTCGACATGAAATGAAAAGAAAGCTTGTTGGAATTGAATGAAGGCGTTTCCATTTTTGTATTTAAACTAGAAATATATACCAAAGGAAGAAGCGATAAACGTTGTCGTGACGCGTGTTATGGAGGAATTACTAATATTTTATATAAAAATCATATAGAGGCAGATAGTATATGAAGATACGAGAATTGACGAATATGGTAGGTAGTGGTATCTTAATAGAAGTGCAAATAATGTCGAATGGTGACGAAATGTATAAATGCAACATTCGCAATAAAGTTAGTGGGGTAAATTAAATGAAATCTACAGGTATTGTACGTAAAGTTGACGAATTAGGGCGGGTAGTCATTCCAATTGAACTGCGCCGAACATTAGGAATTAATGAGAAAGACGCTCTGGAGATTTATGTAGAACAAGAGCGCATCATCCTTCAAAAATATAAACCAAACATGACTTGTCAGGTTACAGGTGACGTTTCCGATGACAATATGAAACTTGCTGACGGTAAATTAATACTTAGCCCAGAAGGTGCCGAACTTCTAATTAAAGAAATTCAAGCCAGCATGGAAACTGCTAAATAATTAATATACTAGATAAATAGCATCCAAGTGTAGGGAAGGTTTTCCCTACACTTTTTTAAATTAAATGGCGAAATAATAAAAATGGTTCGATTCACGGGCGAAACCAATCTTTTCATAAAGTCTTTGCGCTTTTACATTATCCTTGCCTGTCTCCAGTGCAACCCCTTTAGCACCTGATTCACGTGCAAAAGCGATGGCCGCGTTCAATAACTCCTCGCCAAATCCCTTTTTACGGGAGGACTCCTTCACGAATAAATCATTCAATACCCATGACCGCATCATACTCACAGAAGAAAAAGAAGGATATAATTGTACAAAACCAATTGGATTTCCTTCATCAAACGCCATAAAAACCACAGACTCCCCATTTGTCAGCCTTTCCCTTAAAAACTCCCTTGCACGACCAGGATCAGAGGTTTGCTCATAAAACACCCTGTATAAATCAAAAAGTTCCGTCAGTGATTCCAGCTCATGTAATGTAGCCTTCTGTATGCTCATAAATGGACCCCCAAATGTTAGAATACTCTAAATTTACCATTTAACCATGCTATCCGCCAAATTCCGGACCGCATTTTCCAGCCCCAAAAATCAGGATGGAGCTCAAAAAGGCACCATCCTGATTTTTTCATCATGTAGAGGGCTATAAACCCAAGATGAGCAGCAAACTCATGAGATATCAGCGTTTACTCGTGAGTTTGAAGCAAATACTCGTGAGTTTAGTCGATTTACTCGCGAGTTTGGGGCAAATACTCGTGAGTTTAGTCGATTTACTCGTGAAATTGGAGCAAATACTCGTGAGTTAAGCTGTTTTACTCGTGAAATTGGAGCAAATACTCGTGAGTTAAGCTGTTTTACTCGTGAAATTGGAGCAAATACTCGTGAGTTAAGCCAATTTACTCGTGAGTTTGGAGCAAATACTCGTGAGTTAAGCCAACTTTACTCGAGTGGCTTATCTTCTAATCCGCCTGTGTTTAGGATATGTACCTTTACGTTTATATCATGTATTGAATCCTTATCTAAATAATCCTTCGGCTCGTTCATATGATTCTTTTGCCAGTATTTTGTTTCTTTGATATAAAGGGTGTTGCCTAAGTTTAAAGGGTCTGCGTTCTTTTGGAGCCCTGTTTTAAACGTTGTTTGGATTTCTTTTTTTATTTGATTTTCAAATTTTCTTTTTAATTTATCCATTTCTATTTGTGTGTCCAGTCCTTGGATTATGCCGGATACATCAATTTCAATCACAAACTTGTATTTCCCATTCTTGAAAACTGGTTTTACTTTATGATCCGGATGGGAGAAAGAGGCATAGATGTCTTGCTTATTCATGGTAATGTTCACTGGAGTTTTGTTGGTCCTTTTAGTGAGCCAGCGGACACCGCTCAATTCTTTTTCCGAGAACCAGGGCTGGGACACTTTATAGTAAATGACAAATGCACCATCCATATAGAGACTTTTTCGATTTTTATCTTTTTCCTTCCAAACTTTATCGTTCCAGGAAATGGAGGGTAAAATGGTTGTAGATGCTTTTTCCCGCTGATTGGAATAATACCTTTGGACCGTAATGGGTTGGATGAATGATCTAATCCGGTATACATCATCCGGAAAATATAATGTCGTGTATAAAGGAGACAAATTAAAAAAGCCGTTAATGGAAAATAGCTCATCCATTGAACTTTTTGTGGCAAAAATATTGGCTGAGTATCTAAGCAATTGGTTTCTGTAAATATAATCCACTATTTCTGTGCTTTGCCGATTCAAAACATTTTCACTGATTACAAATGTGGATACATGCCCTATATAGAGAGACTGTTGAGTATTGCGCATTAGTTGATTAATGGCGATTGAAATGGACCGTCCTTTTTGTTTCCCTACATATACGGGAGGGGCTTGAGTCGGCTTCGATTCCGTTTTAGCTACAGCAGCGAAGTCTACAAGTTGCGTATATACAACGTATTCCCCATCTTTGTAATCTATCCCTATAGCTGTTATATAATGAAAATCCTGGATCGTTTTTTCGTCCCAGCAACCCGAAAGTAAAAAGATTAAAGGAAGGGTCAACAAAAAGTTACAGATGCGGAACATGAAGCTACTGCCCCTTTCTGGTCTTATCTTGAGCCGCCAAGGATCGCTTGCTAAGGGAGTTCCATGGCCTCATTACTAATGAATCCAGTATTTTAATGAATCTTGGCGGGTTTAGCCCATCAAGATAAGCAACCCCGAAGGAATCCAGTCTGGATAATAAAGTGACAATGGTGAGTAAACCGATTATCATGCCGTAGATTCCATAAATGCAGCTTAGTAACAAAACAAACATACGGAGTACAGTGACGGCAGATGTTAAAGACTGGTTTACAAGTGTATAAGATGCGACAGAGGTTACGGCAGTGACCACAAGCATGGTTTGTGAGGTCAGTCCTGCCCTTATCGCGGCATCACCGACAATGAGACCGCCTACAACGGCAACTGTCTGCCCAACCGCTTTAGGTAACCTGACTCCGGATTCACGGAATAATTCAAATAAAATGAGCATGAGAATGAATTCCATCGTGGCAGATAAGGGGAGTCCCAGCCTTGAAAGGGTTATCGTGGCTAGTAACGGAAACGGCACCTGTTCAATATTGAAAGCGGAAATGGATATCCAAAACCCGGGCAATAAAATCGTTATTCCAATCCCTAAAACACGAAGAAGTCGCTCAAGGCTTACAAATAGATATGGAAGATTCGAATCTTCTGCAGTTTTTATTTGCAATAGTAAGGTAGAAGGAGCCACTATTATGGTAGGCATACCGTCGATGATCAGAATGAATCTTCCTTGATTGAGTGCTTCCACTACAAAATCAGGGCGGCTCGTGTAATGAGTGAGTGGGAATATACTATATTTAGCATTTGAAATCAATTCCTCCAGTTGTTGACTGCTCACCAATATATCAATATCAATAGAGTTAAGCTTGGACCTTACATTTTTGACCAGTTCGATGTCAATAATGTCATCCATGTACATTAGAGCGACTTTCGTTTGACTGCGCCTGCCAACGATAAAGTCTTCATAGACAAGCGATTTAGTTTTCAGACGTTTTCTGATTAAAGCGGTATTCATGGATAAATCCTCGACAAATCCATCTCTTGGACCCCTTACCGAGACCTCGAAAGAAGACTCCTCAGGCTGCCGGTTCGGAACTTTGGACAAATTTAGTGAATATAAATTTTGGCTTGACGGTATGAACAATAGGGCATTCCCAGAGAAAATCTCCTGTTGGACACTAATAAATTCACTATCAATAGTCACTTTCGTCAAATCTACCAATGGTTTTAGCTTGTTGATTGCCTCTTCCGCATCGATCCTCTCATCCAATTCCATCATTTTATTTAACTTTTCCAAAATTCCCTCGTTCAATAAACTGATATCGGCCATACCCGAGCAATAAAAAATAAGGACAGGAATGGGTCTTTCGGTTTCTCCGATATAAATCGTGTCAAACATGATATCTGAACTTGAACTGAATAACTCCCGAAAAGTCTCTTCCTTTAATTCAGGCAGGGTTGGCTCATTTTTGGATCGTTTCATTCTCATGTTTTTTCCCCTCCTTAGAATTAATGAACGTGCCGATAAATAAAAAGGTGGACAAGATGATCAAGAAATATAAAGCGCCAGGGTAGTAAAAAGTTTGGGTTATATGCAAGAACTTGAAATTACTGTAGGGAACGGTGGAGACGATAACCATAAGAAAACCTACAGCGAAGAGAATTCCTACTTTCATTTTGTTCGTTTTTCTATTACAGACTTCAGTTATTAAGAATAATGCTAGGGAAACTCGGATATAGGCCCCAGCAAGCCATTGATAAATGGAAAAGAAATCTGTATGTTCAATATATTTACCAATTGTCAGCAAACGCCATTGTTCATAGGCAGGGTATCTCATGGCTTCGGCTAATGTCGGTCCGAATTCAGCGATTCCAGCCGTTAATGGGCCGAAAACCAGAAAAACTAAACCAATACATAAGAAAACCAATGTCTTGCGACTAATCGTATCCGTAAGTTTTTCCTGAAAAAAGGTGAGTAAAACCAGTTCCATAAGACCATATGCAGCATATTGAAAGGATTTAATACCGTTAAAATAGCCATTCTCAAAAAGGGGAAGAAGATGACTATAATCTTTAGTTGGTATATTTCCAGTCGCAACCAAAATGCCAAGTAACACGACTACGGGCAATAATACGGAAGAACTAATGGCAATGGAGCGCATACCTGAATGGACAAGGAATATGCATAGCAGTGTAAACGGGATGATTATGGCCAAACTTGGGGTTTCAAAAAGAAAGGTTGTAGTGATCCAATCTATCGTTTCCTTTGTGGTAGCCAATACAAGGCTGATCAGGTAAATCACTATAAAGAATAAAGCGATATTTTTAATATGTTTCCCAAATCTATTTTCAAGCCAATCCGTCAGGGATTGATTATTCATATTCTTGATTATCCTCGATAATATGTAGACCCATATCGGGATCAACCCAATCGTAATGATAGTAAAAAACCAAGCATCCCTTCCGCCGGTGGATAGGAGGAAAGGGATCAAAATAACGTGATTAAGAAGGCCGATTGATAAAAAGAAGATGCTAAGGGTTTGTATCGAACTAATTTTCTTCAAGATGATCCTTTCCCCATTTCCATTGTTTAAAGATTGGATTGATGCAGATGCCATTCTTTTGTTATGGTTGCTTAATGTGGAAATAGTATACGTGCTAATGATATGGATTAAATTTCCTGATGGTTAATGATGAGCAGGAGAGCAAAGCAAAGTATGCCGGAAAAAGGATTTGTCTTAATCGAGAAAGAATATATATAGATGCTATTTTTATTGAACATCAAGGGGGAATGAAGATGGATTTAAGATACCCGATTGGGAAGTTTCAGTTTGACGGGGAAATTACTAGTGGTGTAGCCGAAGGGTGGCTCAACGAGATTGAAGCTATGCCTCGGGTTCTGCGGGAAGCAGTAGGGAACATGGATGATGAACAGCTTGATACGGCTTATCGTCCCGGAGGATGGACGGTCCGCCAAGTGGTGCATCATGTTGCTGATAGTCATATGAACGCGTATATTCGCTTCAAATTGGCCCTTACGGAAGAAAGTCCTGTCATTAAACCGTATGAGGAGGGGAAATGGGCAGAGCTGCCTGATTATGATTTGCCGATTGATGTTTCTCTATCACTAATCGAAGGTATACATATTCGAATGGGCAAACTTTTATCGGGTCTTCATGCAGATGACCTGAGCAGAACATTCATCCATCCTGATTCAGGAGAGGTGACAGTCGGTGAAAATATAGGAATTTATGCATGGCACGGACGCCATCATCTGGCTCACATTACTACTTTATCAAAGCGCCAGGGATGGTGAATATGACTGAGAAAGGTGTGATTACTGTGAACGCCGATGTGAAAATCGAACAAATAACATCAATCGAAGACCATCTTAATGAACTGTCCGACCTTTTGGTGCAAGTGGTGGATGATGGTGCGTCCATCGGTTTCTTACCACCCATGAAACAGTCTGAGGCCATTGATTACTGGGGTAGTGCAATGCATCCTGATGTGATTCTGTTGGTCGCTAAGTTACAGGGTAAGATTGTCGGGAGTGTACAGTTACATTTATGTTCAAAGCAAAATGGCGGCCATCGAGCGGAAATCGCAAAATTAATGACGCATACTGGTTATAGAAGAAATGGCATAGGACGTTCACTCATGCTAGAGGCTGAGAAGAAGGCCAAACAGGAAGGGCGGACATTATTGGTCCTGGATACGAGGGAAGGAGATCCTTCAAATCTCCTGTATACCTCATTGGGATATATTCAGGCAGGCAGGATTCCTGAATATGCGAAATCTGCAAATGGTGAATTCCAACCGACCATTTTTTATTATAAAAATAATCTCGGGTAACGAATTGAATGGGGGGAATCCAAGTGCAAGCTTCAATCGAAAAAGATGGTAATGGGATTATCGCAAGATTCGATCGCCTGCTCAATCATTCGGTTGAAAAGGTATGGGGTGCTTTAACGGAGAATGATAAGTTGGAAAAGTGGATGTCCAACCTGGAAATGAAGGACCTCCGAAAAGATGGGACGATAAAATTCAATTTCAATGATGGGTCAGGGAAATCTTTTGATATGAAGATCAGGGACTTCCGGGAATCTGCCGTTTTAGATTTTGAATGGGGGGACGGCTGGGTTCGTTTCGAGGTATCCCCTGAAAAGGATGGATGCTCATTGGTATTGAAAGAATCCATTACGCCAGTTAATGATCATACATCAAAAGATTTGGCAGGCTGGCATATTTGCCTTGATATGTTTAGTGATTTACTTGATGGACACCATCAGGACTTCCAAATGGATGAATGGGAAAAATGGCATAAGGAATATACGGCTGCCGTCAAACGAATGGATGGATAATGGATGTGTGACAGGCAGCAGGATACATAAGGAAGCGGAACAATGAATTTCGGCCAAAGCCGAAGTGATGCTTCTGCCATGAAGGAAGTTTTTTATTGATATTCCAGTTGGCTCCATGTTAAGATGACTTTAACTTTTAAGAAATGGAGGTTTTCCTTGTGACATATATCAGACTGCGTTTCCAATCTTTGAACCGTTAATTGAATACGTTCAAGAGCTCTGCCGTCCGCAGGGGAAATGGGAATGGTCTGTCTATTTTTAAGGAAACCTTCATTTTACGCATTTAAGAAAAAAGAGACCCAACCTCTTTTTTTGTGTCCAGCTGTAGCCGGGGCAACCTTTGTGATCATAGGTTTTCACGATTCCAGTTGAATTTAAAATGGAAGAATTTATATAAAGGGAGAATTACATTACCTATCCAAGGGTCATTTTGGATAGATGTAAGATTCTTCATTGTATTGACCAAACCGAAGGCCAGTGGGAGATTGATTTTTTATCGTGAAAATAGTCATCCTCTCAGGTTTCTTTAGATAGGTTCTGATCCATTTACTCTAAACACAGGCAAATAGCCTGTGTTTTTTTTAGGGCATTAAGAACAAATATTGAAAATAGATTGAGGTGTTTAAGAGATGAAATCAATAAATGAACAAGTAAAGGACAATTGGAAAAAGAATATCACCCTTTTTCTAGGCAGTCAGACGATATCCCTCTTTGGTTCGTCCTTGGTCCAGTATGCCATCATGTGGTATATCACATTGAATACACAGTCGGGTGTCATGATGACGATATCCATCGTTTGCGGTTTCGTGCCCACCTTCATACTCTCCCCAATCGCGGGGGTATGGGCAGACCGCTATAATCGGAAGATACTGATCATTCTTTCGGATTCTTTGATTGCCATTTCAACGCTCATATTGGCCATCTTGTTTTTAATCGGCTACGATGAGCTATGGCTGCTTTTCGTCATGTCCGCTGTCCGCGCAATCGGAACTGGAATCCAGACTCCTGCAGTCGGGGCCATTCTCCCGCAACTTGTGCCAGAGGATAAGCTTACGAAGGTGAACGGGACAAATGGAAGCATTCAAGCGCTAGTGATGCTCGTTTCCCCCATGGTGAGCGGCGCGCTGCTTACGATGGCTTCAATCGAAACCATTTTCTTCATTGATGTGATTACAGCTGCAATTGCCATCTTCACATTGCTGGCCTTTTTGAAAATTCCAGCACATGCGAAGGCATTACAAAAGCAAACAACCAGCTATTTCACCGATTTGCAAGAAGGCTTCAGTTATATCAGGAATCACGACTTTCTTAAGAAGTTCTTTATGTTTTTCGCATTTTTCTTCGTGCTTGCCGCACCAGTTGCATTCCTAACACCGCTTCAAGTCACACGCTCTTTCGGGAATGATGTTTGGCGGTTGACTGCGATAGAAATCACCTTTGCCATCGGTATGATGCTAGGCGGGGTTTTCATGGCTTCCTGGGGAGGCTTTAAAAACAAGATCCATACGATGACACTTGCAAGCCTTATAATTGGTGCCTGTACTTTCGCTCTTGGAATCATCCCCGTTTTCTGGATTTACTTGATCATCATGGGGGTAGTGGGATTGGCGATGCCCATTTTTAATACGCCGTCCATGGTCTTGTTACAGGAGAAGATCGAGGGTGATCTTCTTGGGAGGGTATTTGGTGTTTTAGGAATGATCTCGACTTCCATGATGCCCCTGGGAATGCTTATATTCGGACCGATATCCGACATCATTAAAATAGAATGGCTCCTTATAGGAACTGGTATATTGCTGTTCATTCAAGGTTTTTTCCTACTGGGCAGCAAAGTGTTGATCGAAGCCGGAAAACCTATCTCCAAAGATGCCTCCGAGTAATGGGGCACGGAACGACATGTCAGGCTGAAGGATTTTTCAGCATGCCGGATATTTATTCTTGTAGAAAGATGATACCATGAAATTCATCATTGATTAGGGAAGGAGGAAAAGATGGGTTTTTTGGGGAAATTATTTAATTGGATGGTAGTTATCGGAATGATTCTGCTTATAGGACGATTGATTACGATGGCGTTCATATTTCTGGAAATTCCATTTACGACCTTTTTTAAGGACTACAGTCTCATTTCGATCATCATTTTAATAATAGGTGCAATTGGTCAGCAATTCACCAAGCCGGGTAAAAAGTAAAATGAGTTATCACCTTTCCTTTTCATGAAAAGAATCAGCTTCGAATTCACTAGACCGAGATATTCTAATGTCGGTCTAGTTTTTTATTTAGTAAATGTTCCAGTTGATTTCAGAAATCCGCTCCCTTTCCGCCGACAGTCTGCCAAGCCTCCTCGACGCAAGCGTCTGCGGTGTCTCGTCTAGCTAGTTATTCGGCAGGAGTGTCGCAAATTTCTTCCATCGATTAAGGTTATAGTAAAAAAACATGAAGAATAATCTAGTCTTAAGAATATTGGGATGAGACTAGCCTAGAGTTTTCTTAATAAATGTTCCAGTTGATTTCAGAAATTCGCTCCCTTTCCGCCGACTGCCTGCCAAGCCTTCACAGCATGCATTAGTGGGGTCCCGGCCCTTGGAAAGCGAGTGTCTGGAGGCAACGCTCACATTTTACGATGGGCTTTGTTTTTCGGGTCACGAATGCATTATTTATTCCCATCATTTTCACTGACATGCATTTCTTGTTTAATTTCATTCATCCTGTTTTTTCCCCATTCATACATCATTTCAACGATCGGCAGCAAGGTCATTCCAAGTTCAGTCATGGAATATTCGACTTTTGGAGGGATCTCGGGATATACCTCCCGATGGACGATGCCGTCTTCCATTAGTTCACGTAATTGATTCGTTAAGATTTTATGGGATATTTTCGGAAAAAGCCTTTGAAGTTCACTGAATCTGTGCGGGCCTTCAACACCTAAATGCCATAGAATGACGATTTTCCATTTGCCGCTGAATATGGATAAAGTAAGTTCTTTTTCGCAATTATAATAGCCGTTTAAGATCTTTTCTTTGATTTCATCTCTTAATGTTTCTGACATGGACATTAGCTCCTTTTTTATTTTACCAGTAACCTTAAGGTAACCTCCGCACATAAAAGTGCATTCTTCACAGCGCCGATTACGAGCGTTACAATTTGAGTGTCATCAGACAATTCAATTCAGGAGGCAATATATATGAGTAAAAAAGCATTACTAATTATACCACCAGAACGTTTTAATGAAGATGAATTATTTCAGCCGAAGGAAGTATTGGAAAATGCGGGCGTGGCAGTGACGATAGCCAGTACGAAAACAGGAGAAATAACTGGTGACTATCAAGGCAAGGCTTTGGCAGAGGTGATCTTTTCTGAAGTTTCAGCAAGTGATTATGATGCAATCGCAGTAATTGGGGGATCAGGTACGAATGATCATCTATGGGGTAACCAAGAACTGCAAAGTTTTTTGAAACAAGCGCATGAACAAAAAGTTCTTGTAACGGGAATTTGTGCAGGTTCTGTCACTGTAGCGAAAACAGGTTTACTTTCTGGACGTAAAGCTGCTTGTTACCCAGTTGATGTTCAAATTGACGAATTGAAAGCCAATTCCGCTGAATATGTAAAACAGCATGTCGTTGCGCATGGTGATATCATAACGGGTGATGGTCCGGATGGCGCAAAAGAATTCGGAGAAAGCTTAGCAGCAGCATTACGCTAAATCGCGTTTTATTGCTGACTTAATATCCCCTATGTGAAACCCTTGGATTCTATACAATCCAAGGGTTTTTTTATTTGAAAATGGAATGCGAACTTTAGACCTATTAATTTATCCGTTATTGGTGATTGACAAGGGGTTGATAGGTATATAGTATGTTTATGTGGAAAAATAAAGTAAGTGATCGTAATTTAGGAAGGATCCATTTTGAGCATAGATTGAATCTTTGTTTTCACACATAAGGGCATTTGCAGGCCAAATAAAAGGGGGAAAGTATTGATGAGAAGTTCATCGATTGACAAGAAAGAAAAAGTAAAGAGAAGGATATCGCTCCGGATAAAATGGTTACTATTTATATGTACATCCGTTTTTCTCGCGATCGTCGTATCCGTTTCGATAATGGGGGCAAAGGTGACTTCCATTTTTAAGGAAGATAGTACGTCCATCAACGAAAGCTCGGCCCAAAATGCAGCGGCACAAATCAATTTGAGCATGGCCACGTATGAAAATTCGCTAGAGCAATTATCACAGCTGGTTTCCAATCAGATCAAGAACGGTGATTCAATCAAGGATATCCAAAAAACGTTAGAGGCTTTTCAAAAGAACAATGAGGATTTAATTTCCGTTTATTATATGGATGGATCGGATGGTTCCTTGTATGCTTCTCCCCAAATGGATTTCAAACAGGATGCCAGGGAGACAAAGACTTATACGCAGCTGACCGAAAGACCAGAAACGAAATGGATGGATGTGTATAAAGATGGAGGTTCGGGAATGATCATGACTTCCGTTGTCACGCCCGTTTTATCGGACGGGAAAATGGCAGGGGCCCTGGGTTATGATATCGACCTTGCGACAATCGGGAAAATGAGGTCAACCATCGAAAAAGATTCCACTAGCAATCTGGTGATATTGGATTCACAAGGGTTTATCGTGAGTTCATTCATGAAGGATATGGACGGGAAGAATATGAATCCTGACAAAAGCGGCATGGAAGAAGGTGTGGAGGATTTCATTATGGACACTGACCGATTCAGTTCAGAGTTCAAGTGGGTGGCCGACATGTATAATGGGGGCGGAAAAGCGAACCAACCCTTGACGTTGGATGGTGAAGATTACACAGGTGAATGGAGTACGGTCCCTGAAGTGAACTGGAAGGTGTTGGCGCTCACACCAGACAAAATACTGCAATCCAAGCTGGGTGACATTACTAGAATTGTACTGGTATCAGGTATTTTAGGTCTTTTATTCGGGATGGTATGTGCTCTTTATCTAGCAGGAAAGTTAACGAAAATCATGGCCGACTTCCAAAAAATCATAGAAAAGACGGCGAATGGGGATTTAGTGACCGAATTTGCCATTAAATCCAATGATGAGATTGGGGACTTGAGCAAAAGCTATAACTCGATGTTAGGGAAATTAAGAAGATTGGTTGAGAAGGTAAATGGCAATGCGGAATCGGTGACAAATGCCAATTCCGGCTTAAGCCAAATAGCTGCTGAAAATAGTGCGGCCATTACAGATGTTTCACGCGCGATAGAAGAGATTGCAGCGGGTGCTTCGAATCAATCTGAACAGGTGGAGCACGGTGCGGGTACGATCCAGGTCCTTAGTGGAGAAATCGATGGGTTATCAAAAAAATCAAGGGAAACCCAGTCCGTATTGGAACTTGCATCTGAAAAAATAGAGTCAGGGAAACAACAGGTAAGTGGTTTGGAAGCGTCATACCATAAATTAGAAGTGGCGTTTTCTGCAGTCACCAGCATGAGCTTAAGACTTGTGGAAAAATCAAAAACCATTTCAGATGTCACGAATGCCATTTCGAAAATATCGGAACAAACCAATTTATTATCTTTGAATGCATCTATAGAAGCTGCAAGGGCAGGTGAGTCCGGCAAAGGTTTTGCTGTCGTGGCGAATGAAGTAAGGAGCTTGGCTGATGATTCAAAAGAAGCTACAAAAAATATTCAAGCAATCATCCAAAGCATTCTGTCAGATATAGAGGAATTGCTGAAAACGACAAATGAAACGAATCAAATCAGCAAGGATCAGAAAAATGCCGTGAACACGGTAAGTGAAGCCATGAAAGAGCTGGAAGATTCCGTCGGGAAAATATCCAATTCGATTCAGGAAGAAACACAATCCATTGAAAGCATCAATCAACAAAAAGAAACGGTTATTAAAGTGATAGAAGAAATCACCGCCGTATCACAGCAAACGACAGCTTCATCAGAAGAAATTGCATCATCCATGGAGGAACAAGCTGCTTCTTCCAATCAACTTGCTCAATATACACAGCAGCTTACACAGTTAATAAATGATTTGGAGCAGACGCTAGGGGAATTCCAGATAGAGAAGTAGGGAATAACAAGTGTTGCAAAAAGGGAGGCCATTACAGTGGTTTCCTCTTTTGTTAGATTGCCATTTCATCATTCTGAAAGGTGAATCGCTGGGACGTCTCTCTATGGTGGACAAAATCAATAGAAGCACAAAAGTATAATTTAGAGGATCGGGTCAAGTATCCATGCTTTTTTTACAAAGGGGAATAATATATAGGAATCGGACAAGTCGGCACGGATATTAGAAGCTTCACAAATTTATATGCGATAGATTCATAGTAACGAGAGGGGAATGCCATTTAGCTTTCCCCTTATTTACTTCTGCTAGATGATGGGTGTACCAATGGGTTTGGGTTCCTGATCAATAACCCATCGCCTTCGTAATCAATTTCCGTTTGTTCTCATGCAAAATCTCAAATACGTTTCCCTTCCAAAACTATGCTGCATATCTTCCATTTTTATCAAAGTGTTCACTCCTATTTCGTCATCCTCATCATAAATGGCAAGCCGTATATGCACGACTTTATCATGACCGGGATTTCTTTAATCTACGTTTACCCATACTGCCAAGATAAACAAAATCCTCTAGGAATTCTTCGATTTCCAACTTTTCTCGATGAGGTATAGGAATAATGATTTGCTTTTATGTGTTTTATTGAATCCGACTGTTGGTTTTTTGTAAAAAATAGGCTAAAGGTTTCATTATTTTTACCGATAATATTATTGTTGTGAGCATTAAGGTGCATCTGATTGAGTGGATGATAGGATAGAAGATTCGTATGATGGGATTTACATGAACATCGTAAATATATAAATATTTCAGCATATAAAGGAAGGTTAAAATGTTTAATGGAAAAATAAGCTGTATGATACTGACATTGGTATTCATGGTTAGTTTCACTTTCTTACCTGGTTTAAAGGCCGAGGCTGCAGATCCTGTGCATACTGTAATCTCTGGCGAAACGGTGGAATCGATTGCTAAGACATATGATATATCGGCTGAACAATTGATGAAGACGAATGGTTTACCGGATGATAAATTATTTGCGGGCCAAAAGTTGACAATCATTCAAACGGCGTATACTCCTTCCATCTATCAATGGTCGGAGAGAGGAAAAAAAATTGCGAAATATGCGAGATCTTTCATAGGGTTTAAAAAGACAGCTGGAGAGGAGACGCCTGAAAAAGGATTCGATTCGAGCGGATTGATTCATTGGGTGCTTTCCCGGCAAAATGTGCCGGTTGACCGTTTGACAGTAGATGGTTTTTACAAGCAAGGGATGGATACAGCCACTCCGAAAACTGGGGATATAATATTCTTTCTGGAAAAAGACAGCTTAAGAGTGGTGACTGCGGGTATTTATGTCGGCAATAACCAATTTGTCAATTCTGGATATGGTGCGGAAACGGTTCAGGTGAGATCCACTACAGAAGATTACTTTGCAAAATACCAAGTGGCGTACAAAACATATACGCCTAAAGGAGAGCATATCGTCCAAACGGGAGAAACGCTTAAAAGTATATCGGAGAATTACAGTATTTCCATGAGTACGATCAAAAGTCGTAACGCTTTAAATACCGATGAGTTGATGCAAGGGCAGTATCTTCAACTATACAGCAACCCGTTATATCCGTTTTATGTAAACCAGGAGGCTGCATATGATAAGGCATATGATGTCATCAAGTATGCATACACTTTACGCGGATTCACCTATGTTTTCGGGGGAGACGATCCAATGACCGGAATGGATTGCAGCGGCTTCATATATTGGGTCATGAAGGAGCAGGGCCTTTCGGTAAAACGAGGTTCCGCCGAGGAATACTTTTCATTGGTGCCCAAAATTGATAATCCAAAGGCAGGGGATTTAGTATTTTTTAGCGACACAGGAACAAGGCTAGGTGTGACCCATGTAGGTATTTATTTGGGTGATGGACGTTTTCTCCATACAACGGAAAACGCAGGCGTTCATATTTCCAACCTTTCGTCAGGTTATTTTGCCGAGAAATTCGAAAGCTTCGGTCAAGTTGAAAGCCTCATGGACTAAAGAAGGTCTTCAACCTGTTTATATTCAAGAGTCGCTTTTTCAATGGCAGTAACGAACCGTTTAAGAAGATTACAGTGATTGACCCTGTTCTTACTGGTAAAGTCATCACCTTTGAAAAAGCTTTTTCTGAGCTTTGCGGAAAGTTCCAATTGCACGCCTGCACCCGTTTTGGATGTGTTGGTGATGTTGTTTCCATTCATGCCTGAAAGGTGCTGAGGTGCATGATCAGTTTGAAAGCCGGCTTTGTTGAGGCATTGCTGGATAAGGTTCTTATATGGTTCGTTCCTTCCGCCAATGTAAACCAGCGCATTATGTACGTCGTAGTGGCCATGGATCGAAAGGGTGGTCTGAGCATTCGCTGCCATCGAAACGCCGCTCGGTTCATTGAATAAGCGGGATGTTATATGGAGGACCTGGTTGCCCCTTGGTTTTAGGCCTTCGAATAGGTAGGTGCTTGCACAAAGTCTCTCTCCAAGTGCGGCTGCAACTTCACTCGTACCTGGTTCGATATTCCCGCCATGGATGGCTAGAACTGCAATATCAGGATTCCTGTGATGAACGATGATGCGGTAATCAAGGTATTCTTGTTCATTTTCCTGCAGTTCAAAAAAATCGGTATAGCTATTTTCAATCATGATAATCCTCCGTATCTGTAGTGTATCTGAACTTCCATACCCGTTGACGGCAAAAATAAAAAAAGCGGGGATGCCCCAGCTTTTTTTATTTTTCGACTGTTGTATATTGTTCTATTTTCTTTTGCTCGTCAGGTGTTAACGTTTCTGTCCGTTTAAACGTATTCATTGTTACAAGCAGGGCTGCTACAAGAAGGACAGGTATTACCCAGCTTGTTATTTTTTTTACGATATTCATATTCGAAATCCCCTTATACAACGCTAAAATTCATATGATATTTAGAAAAGGAGGGGCTGGATTGCCTGTTTATTGCTGAGCTTTCCAGCTTCCGTTTCTTCTTTTATCTCCTGCTCCGGATATTTGTCCATTTTTCTCGTTTTTAACGAGTCCTTGAACCCCGCCATAATACATGGGGGAAATCTTCTGAATGACTTCATATCCTGAATCTTCCAAGTCGGATATGGTTTCATCCGAATGCCTTGATTCTGTATAAATCTTCTTTCCATCAAAGACGAACCGATTACGGTCGACGATATCCTGCAATGAGCCTTCATTTTCTGTATAAGAATACAGAACCTGCATCAATACTTGCGGAATCCTATCACCGCCTGGTGAGCCGATCCCGATCGATTCCCGCCCAGGTTTCTTGAGAATGGTCGGAGCGGTGAAAGTTCTTGACCGTTTATATGCCTCTTGAGAGTTCAAGCCGGACCTGAAATTTTTCAATTGATCGTTAAGGAAAAATCCATTTGTATAATCCCCAGATCCGAAAAAGTTACTGAGCGTATTTGTTGTGGAAACGACAGTGCCATTTTTGTCCATTATCACAAAGTGTGTCGTACTTTCATGTTCTTCGGAACCATTCGATTCTTTATCTTCCCATTTTTCACTTTTTATCTTATTTTTAAGATTATCCAAGTGAATGGGGGAGAGCAATTTTTCCGCCTTGGAGTGACTTATTCCATCTCCAACATGGACGGTCCGATCTTGATAAGCAGTATCCGTGATGCCCCCCAAGACTTTCATATAAGCTGATTTGCTTGAAGAATCACCTAGGTTCATTTCCTCGGCTAGCTTTAACATTTCAAGAACGGTAATTCCTGAAAAGGGCGGAGGGGCGGTAAAAACATCATAACCGGCAAATGTTCCTTGGACCGGTTTCCGTTCTTTCACCTCATAGCGCTTTAAATCCATCAAGTCGATATCTGATTCCCTTTTAATATCCCGCGCAATTTCCCCTTTATAAAAACCATCAGGACCTTCCTGCTGGATCTCCTTCAATGTTTCAGCAAGTCTTTCCTGGACGAGGGTTTTGCCTGGTTCAATGGCATCACCATCAGGATAGAAAAGTGAAGTCGCATCGGAGGATATCCTTGGCTGGGCCGCTTCTAAGCGTGATGATAACGATTCGTCGACTTCAAATCCTTCTTCAGCCAAATCTATCGCCGGCTGAAGAAGGTCTGCCATTGGTACGCTCCCATACTTATCACTGATGACCTGCATTCCGGCCACTAAGCCAGGAATCCCTGTATCGTGTCTTGAACTTGGGTCTTCTGGGGAGGATTCACGATAATCGATAAATTCGGGTTCGCCGGATTCCGGGGCAATCAGCATACCTCCGCCGCCGCCCACGCCAGATCCATAAGGTTCGACTACACCTAATACATACGATACCGCAATGGCGGCATCAGCCGCCGTTCCGCCGTTTTCCAATATATCCATACCGACATCTATTGCGATTGGATTTGAAGAACTGACCCCATATGATTGTTCCGTTTTACTCTTTATCGGATCATTCGTGTCAGAAATAGGGGGTGTCTTCGAACATCCAGCAATATATATGAGCAAGCTTAGGGATATGAGCACTTTTCCCGTCATACGGTTAATCATCGGTTGTTCCCCCTTTTCGTTGAGCTTCTAAGTTGTGTATCTTCATTCTTCAAATAGTAGTGATAAAGCGTTCCTTACTGAATGGGTTGCATTTCCGGTTGTTTAGCTTGTACGGCCTTTTTGTCTTGTAGGGCCTTTTTCTCTTGTGCTGCTTTTTTCTCTAGTGCAGCTTTCTTTTCCATTGCTGCCTTTTCCTCTTGTTCACGCTGTGCCTTATGATCGATTACCTTCTTGTGATCCAAGGTAATCTCGATGCGATCCTCTTTTTTAGACCACTGGACTTTTTCACTCGTTTCCTTCGTCAACTGCCGGTAAACACGTGATTTGTCAATGGAAGAGGTAGCTGGCCTTGGTGTTGCTTCTTCAATTTGCAGCGGTACGACATCGATTGTAGCTTTTCCGTCTTCCGCTAAATGGTATTGAACCATGGCTGAATCCTTTGTGCGTGTCCAGCCTTGATCGAATATGAAATTTCCTAGACTATAGAAAATGATTCCATCCTTATAAACATCGAACGATTGAAGCACGTGGGGGTGATGCCCGATGATGATGTCAGCGCCCGCATCGATGATAGCTTTAGCCAAGTCTTTTTGCCGATCGGTTGTTGAGGTTGAATACTCTTGTCCCCAGTGCATATTCACCACAACCAAGTCTGCATTGCCTTGCTTGGCATTCCTTGCTTTGCCGATCATTTCAAATAATAAATCAGGATTGGAGTTCAATAGTCCGGCTTTATCATTTTTTGATACGGCATCCTTACCGTAAACATCTGTGAAGCCAAGTGTTGCAACACGTACGCCATTAACATCCGCATAGTCGATGCTGTTTTTTGCTTCCGCAGTGTTCGATCCAACACCGACATAGTGCATATCCTCACTTTTGAATTCATCAATCGTGTCAAGGAGTCCTTGTTCTTCATAGTCCATCATATGGTTATTTGCCAATGACACCACAGAGAAGCCAGCATCTTTAACGGCTTCCACACCACTAGTATTGGAGTTTAACCGGATGGGCGTATCTGCTTCCTTGTAGTTAGATACCTCTTCTTTTAAAGCGGTATGTTCATAATTCCCACTGACATAATCCGAATTGGCAAAATAGGGTTTTATATACCGGAAGAGGTATTCATACCCGTGCTTTTCCGTCACTTCTTCAACATAACGTCCCATCATCACATCACCGACCATTGTCATCGTCAATGGTTGATCGGATTTTGTTGCGACTGTTTTCACTTCCTCAGCCCGTCCCATCCAAGTGGTAATGACTAAAGCGATTAGTAATATAGGTAGTATGATTCCAGTGTATTTAAGATTTTTTTTCTTCGTGCGTTTAATAAAGATAAGTGTTTTTTCTTTTGCATTTAAAGTCCGTTTCATTTTTTGCACCTCAGAATAGGTAATACACGTTCATTAAACCGAAAGTTAAACCGGATAATAAAAGCGTGCTGCCAAGTGTCAATGGCATTCCTTGTCTTTGTATGGTATTCGCTATCAATCCAGGTACGATTATACCGATTCCCCGAAACTCGAATATTTCAAAGGGCATGACAGGGTAGACTAAGTCCAATAGGAGTTTCAAGCAAATCCCGGTCACCATCATGGCGGCGAATTTTCTTCTTCCATATAAAATCACCCATCTTGAAAGGCCGTGGGTGACGATTAAATAAGTTACGACACTAATGATCAAAATGGTCAGCATGATTTCCCATTGATCAAATACTAATGCCAAATAACCTGGCACGATAAGTCCTGCGGGTACGACACCCGTCTTTTCTGAAAATATAAGGCTAAGCGTTACTCCCAGTACTAGGGCTACATATAAATCCGATCCAAACATTAAGGTTCCTCCTACTTAACTTGCTTTTTGCTTTGTTTTAGATTTCATGAATGCTTCAATTAATGGTTCCGCTGCACCGTGAATATTCCCGACACCGTAGACGATGCGATTTTTCATCAATGGGCGGAGACGGGCCACGATTTCTTCAGTTGACCAGTTTTCTAAATCCCAATATTCTTTAGTATCCAATTTACCTTGCTCGAATACCCTTGTAATCGGTGATGTGGTTTCACCAATGGCAATGACGATTTCAGATTTTATGTAAGGCAATACATCTCTTGCAAACTGCTCAGTACGGTCCACACGATCGGCACGGCAATTCATGATGACGATAGGAGGTTCTGTGCTGTATCCGAACGTATTGACACGTTCCCATATGTTCAGCGTCGATGACGCATCATTTGCAGCAAAGCCATTGACAAAGAAAGTTGGCTGGATGGGATCTCCGAATTTGGTGATCCGCATGGCACCTGGATCGGGATGCGCATTCAACATGCCGCGAAAAGCCGTTTTTTCATCAATGCCCAATGCTTCAGCAACGGCCAAGGCCAGTGATGCATTATCAGGAAATACCATATAGTCGAATTCACGCAGGAACTCTTCCGATATTCTGGAGTTGTCTGCAACGATTACTTTTGTGTTGCGTTCTTTGGCAATTTGCTTGAAAAAGTCCAAATATTCACTTTCGATGGTTATTAAGTGACCATTATGGGGAATGGTAGCAGTGAAGGCTTCAGCAACCTCATCCAATGTCGGTCCCATGACATCCATATGGTCTTCCAATACATTCACGATGACCCCAATGTTTGCCTGGATCATTTTGTTTTGAAAGATTAGTTGATAGTCAGGCTGTACGGCCATGCACTCACAAACCAGTGCTTCCGTGCCTAAGTCGGCAACTTCTTTAACTACACGCCGTTGTTCTCCTATGTTGGGTCCTTCCGGGCGTCGTACAATCGGTTTTTCCTTGTCGGTAAACCAATAGATCATTCTTGCTGATGTTCCGGTTGTTTTACCTACTGTTTTGTATTTAGCTTCCTGGATCACACCTGTAATTAGACGCGTTACAGTCGATTTCCCTCGAATCCCATTCACATTCACACGTACCGGGATGGAGTCGAGACGCTTCTGATGGCGTTTTTGTTCAAAAATGCCATAGCCAAGCAAAAAGATCGCACAAATAAATATTGGTGCCATTTTTTAACCTCTCTTTTTTTCAAATATTTGAATTACTGAATACACACTACATGATTTTAAACTTAATAGGCAAGAGTCAATTATTCTATCGTAATATAGTTATCGTCAACTTTTTCAAATATATGTATATTAGAGTGTAATAGTATCTAATGGGATAAATTGTTTTATGAGTACAAAGATATGGCTGAAAATCGAGGGAATCGAGGTTTTATTTGCACTAAATTATGGAAAGTTTAATAAAAACCCATTTTGGTCAAAAGCAAAATAGTTTTATGAGTATTTGAACCTAATTCATAATGGCTATATTTGAATAATAATTAATTTTTAAAAGTGAGGTTTATTACAGTTTATTAATTGTTTATACCCATTGTTTGACATAAACGTTACAATTTTTATGCATTTGTCATTCAATGTGAAATATTGCATCTAACGACTCAATTAGTTGAACTCTTTTGAATATGGATAAAGATGAGTAAAAGAACACATCTCTTTTTTAAAAATATTTTTCGGTTTTTCCTTGGTAAATACCCGTGGGTCTATAATTGAACTTTTACCTAAAACATGAAATAAACTAAAGTTAACCCATTTCTTTTAAAAAATACCTAGTTTCTTCTATAGATATAGTGTTTATAGAAGAATGAAAAATAAAAAAGCTCAGAGGTATATCTGAGCTTTCGGCTTATATATTGTAAATGAATGTAATGGTCACGGATCTCCGTTAATCATGGAGAGATTTAACTTTTGTGGGTCTTGAGTTACAGCATGGGTAGCTGATAATGGAAGGAATCAGGTTAACTGGATTTCTTTCTGTCAGAAATCTCAAGGTTGGAGCCCTTTTTACCGCCATCAATCACATAAAGTCTAGGAGCTAATCTCCTTCTTTTTCCTTGATTGTCAGGATTCATCTTCATATAATTTTCGTATTCTTTGCGAAAGAATTCTTCGGTTTCCCGTTCCAGTGCTTTTCTTTCTTTAAAATCTGCGATGAATTTGAAAAAACGTTTCATATGAATTCCTCCTTATGGGGTTAAAAGGTCTTAGTTTAATAGTAACATATCGTTGGTGAAGTTTAACCTTTTTTTACAAATTTGGAGTGGAAAATATGTTTTTGTGTGAATAAAGTTGTGAATGGTTTGATTCGAGAGAAAGCATGCAATCGATATTTACTGAGCATATGGGCCCGTGCATGGTGTTGAAAGGAAAGGACAGGACAGGATTTTCAGGTATTGGAAGTAATCATTATTTAAGTTAAAATATTCCTTTAATTATATTCATTATACACTAAATATTCTGAAAACAAAGGAAAATATTCACTTCCAGCCGCTTTTGATAGATTTGCTTTTTTAATGGTTCATTATTGTGTATAGTTATATATTCCCCGAATATACGAAAATGAAACAACGCTTATAATAGGAGAAAAAAAGCAAGTTCCCGCATTCAAGTAGCGGGAACTTGCTAGTGTCATAATTGGAATTTCTTAACCTGTGCAGTCAGCAATTCCGCCGAAGATGCAAGTTCACTGGCATGATTCGTGATTTCATCCATCGAAGAGCTGGATTGCTGAGCGGAGGCTGAGACTTGTTCGATTCCTGCCGCGGACTCTTCAGAAACGGCAGCGATATCTTCGATAGCCTGATTGATTTTTTTGCTATTTGTGGAGATATAGTTCAATTCTTCGGTAATATGCTGTATTTTCATTTCCATATTCCCGACAGAGTGATTGATTGTTTCAAAGGTTCGGCCTGTGAGTGTGATCTGTTTCGTGCCTTCATCCACTTGAGTATAACCATCTTCCAGGGAGTGGACGACTGTTTTTGAACCCGTTTGAATGGCGGAGACAATATTGGTGATAACCCCAACGGAGTGTGTGACCTCTTCAGCGAGTTTCCGCACTTCATCGGCGACGACGGCAAAGCCCTTGCCATGTTCACCAGCACGAGCGGCCTCTATGGCTGCATTCAGCGCCAATAGATTGGTTTGATTGGATATATCTTTGATGACCTGCACAAGCTGCGAGATTTGCTGTGATTGAGAATCGAGCTCTTTCACTTGCTCTACGGCATTTTTGACAATCCCATCAATACTTTGCATCTGTTGGACCGAACTGCGCATTAAAGCGGTGCCGTCCTTGGTCAAGGAAAGGATTTCGGTTGAACTTCTAGCCACATCCGCTCCTTCCAGGTGGGCCAACTCGATCCTGCCAGTGAAATCATCCATCATGCGAACCATTTCGGCTGCCCGGCTGGCTTGTGACTCCGAACCTTCCGAAAGTTCATACATCGTAGACGCTATTTGCTTGCTGCCCTGCTGCACTTCATTTGCTGATTGATTCAGATCCTCGCTTTGGTTGGTAACGGATTGCGAAACAACGAGCATTTTTTCGATCGTATCACGAAGGTTTTTCTGCATTAGGTTGGCGGAGACCGTTAATTCGCCCAGTTCATCATATGACTTTTGCTCCAGGGGCTCATGATTCAGCTCTCCGTCAGCCACCATTTTCATCCTGTCCCTAATTTTAAGGAGGGGGGTGGTAATGAGGTTGGCAGTAACAAGCGCCAGCACAAGGCCGATAAGGACTGCTGCAATGGATAAGATGATACTTGTCGTCTTGACCGATTTCCCGCTTTCGATGACGGTTTTACCTGAAGCGACAATCAATTCCTCGCGTTTAGAAGCAAGCTCCTTGAAACCCTCCATTACTTCATTGCTGATTGGCGCCACTTCATTTTTGAGTATCTCTTTAGCGCGTTCTTCATTTCCTTTTTCATACTGGATAAATACCCGTTCTACAATCATCGTCCTCCAATCCACGCTCTTCTCGATCAATTCCTTTGTTTTATCAGAATCGCTTAAGGCTAGGAGTTCCTCCTGGATGACCTGGCTTTCTTCGGTATATTGTAAGAACCTTTCTTTATAACTCTCGTCGCCATATAGAATATAGGCCCGGACGAATGCGGTTCTTTGTGCTAGATTATATAGGAGCTTTTCGTCTTGGATAAGAAGCGGAAGTTCCCTTTCGATGATATCCTGGGAGTATGCCAGTGACTTGTTGCTGCTATAAATGTTGAATGCTCCTAAGATGACACATAAAGATATGATGAGTGAAAATGCCACCAATACCTTTGATTTAATGCTTTTCAAATTATTGGACCCCTTTATCGATATTTTATTCACTCTTTTTATCGTATTTTTAATGTGATTTTTAAGTAATGAAAAGTTAACCAAATTTTCCACCAGGTTTAATGTTCACTTTATATAAACATCTTGATTTCTTATCATTTTCAAGTTACTATTGACTTGGAAAAATATAATATTCCGCGTTAAGGCGGAAGAGGTTCTAGCTACCCTCTCAAAAAAACTAAGGAGAAACAGTGCTCTATTCTTAGGGTGCTGTTTTTTTCCGTAAAAAGGAGTTTTATAGAAATGAAGAAGAAAGAAAAGGCAGTGGTTGTGTTTAGCGGAGGGCAGGACAGTACGACGTGCCTGTTTTGGGCATTGGAGAGATTTGAGGAAGTGGAAGCGGTGACGTTCGATTATAATCAGCGGCATAGCTTGGAAATCGAATGCGCTCAAAACATTGCCAAGGAATTGGGCGTGAACCATCATATCCTTGACATGTCGCTGCTGAACCAACTGGCACCGAATGCATTGACAAGAAGTGATATCGCAGTGTCGGACGGAGAAGAAGGGGAGCTGCCGTCGACGTTCGTGCCAGGGAGGAATTTGCTGTTCCTTTCGTTTGCCGGAGTGCTGGCGAGCCAGATTGGCGCTAAACATATTGTCACAGGAGTCTGTGAAACGGATTTCAGCGGATATCCTGACTGCCGCGATGTATTCATTAAATCGTTGAATGTGACCTTAAACTTATCGATGGACCAGTCATTCGTGATTGATACGCCGCTAATGTGGCTTAATAAAGAGGAAACATGGGAGCTTGCTGACCAGCTTGGCGCGTTCGACTTTGTCCGCGAAAAGACCCTGACTTGCTATAACGGAATCATCTCCGATGGCTGTGGAGATTGTCCGGCATGTAATCTGCGGAAAAAAGGACTGGATGACTATGTAAGCAGACGGAAGGTGCTTTCATGATGTACGGTTTTAAGATAGTGGATAAACTCCAAAAAATAGATGAAGATATTCAGCGCAGCCAATTGAAGTATACAAACAAGAGGGTTCTCGTGAGTAAGGAATTCACCTTTGACGCGGCGCACCATCTGCATGACTATGAAGGGAAATGCAAGAACCTGCATGGCCACACGTATAAAGTCATTTTCGGATTGAGCGGGTATACGGATTCACGCGGGTTGATGATAGATTTTGGTGACATCAAGGATATATGGAAAAATGAAATCGAAATCCACCTGGATCATCGTTATTTGAATGAAACCCTGCCGCTCATGAATACAACAGCTGAAAATATGGTTGTCTGGATCTATGAAAAAATGGCCGAAGCCCTTTCATTAAAAGAATATGAGGGTGCTAGAGTCGAATTTGTTCGACTGTACGAAACGCCGACAAGCTATGCCGAAGCCAGACGGGAGTGGATGGAAAGTGAGTAAACTTCCGGTTATGGAAATCTTCGGGCCGACCATCCAAGGAGAGGGAATGGTCATTGGTCAAAAAACCATGTTCGTTCGGACGGCCGGCTGCGATTATTCATGTTCCTGGTGTGATTCCGCATTTACTTGGGATGGCACAGGTAAGGAAGATACCGTTCAGATGACTGCCGATGAAATATGGGATGAGCTGAAGCGAATTGGGGGTTCCAGTTTTTCCTTCGTGACGATATCTGGGGGAAACCCGGCCCTGCTGAAAAACCTAAACGGCTTGATAGCGATCTTACATGAAAATAAAATGAAAATTGGTGTAGAAACACAAGGAAGCCGATGGCAGGATTGGTTTCTCGATATTGATGAGCTGACTATCTCACCTAAGCCGCCGAGCTCTGGAATGAACACGGACTTTACGGTGCTTGACCAAATCATCTCGAATCTTGCCAATCGAAATCCAGAAAACCATGTTTCATTGAAAATCGTCGTCTTTAACGAGGAAGATTATCAATATGCCAAACATGTACATGGGCGTTACCCGGATATTCCTTTTTATCTGCAGGTCGGCAATGACGACAGCAGGACGGCGGATGATCGTCAATTGATCAGCGGCCTATTGAAGAAGTACGAAGAGTTAATTGATAGAGTGATAGCAGATGATGAATTGAATGATGTGAAAGTCCTGCCCCAGCTGCATACCTATATATGGGGTAACAAGCGGGGCGTGTAAAGTAAAGGCAGTGTGATGTTTAATCACACTGCCTTTTAAGCATATTACAACCTTTGCATGTGTGTAGCTTTGAAGGATGATGTGTATTTAAGGCCATATCCAAATAAGCGATCCATTCCTATATGTGCGGTCCAAATTAAACCAATCATCATCCATGCATCCGACTTTAGGAATATGGCTAACAAAATCATGAAGATGGACACGATATAAGTATGGAATGCGTTATAAACCTTTGCTCCAATCCGATCATCGATCAGATAGGCCAGCATGGAAACATCAGGGGACAAAATCAACAAAAGGAAAATCCACCAGCTGAATTCATATAACGAATAGATGTAAATCACCGCTAAAAGGACCATAAGTCCTTCAATATGAAGGAATTTCTTCACCATTTCATAACCTCCAAAGTTTAATTGACCATTGGTCAATAGTGTCCGAAAAAATTATATGATGTTCTTGGTGATATTTTTTACATGAAAATAGGCTAAACCTTTTACATCTTGATAAGATAGCTCAGAATTAATATAAAAAGTTATGAATCCGTGAAGAGAAAGAAAAATCGACCAAATGGATGCAGGATTCAGTTTGTTTTCCGTTAGATCCGTCAAGGACTGGATTAGCTTTTCGTATGTTTTATTAGAATCGAATTGAAGTAACTGCTGAATTTCTTTTTCCTTCGATAAAAACATGATGGAATAATGATTCTGTTGGGTTAAACCAAACTCCAAGAAGCACAATAAAATCTTTTCCATTTTTACAGAAGGGTCATTTTCCGACAGGATGATATCATCGATTAAAGAATTTAAAACGGAAAAATCCGTTTTCACTAAACTATAAAATATTTCCGCCTTGTTTTTAAAATGATAATAAATGGCTCCATGACTGCAATCCAATGATTTAGCCAATTGCCTCATCGAGACATTCGAATACCCTAACGCTGCAAAAAGGTTTCTAGCTTCATTCAAAACCATGTCCCTGGATAATTCTTGACCTGCCGATTTCCTTGGCGACATCTTGTCACCTCCTTATTAATTGACCACTGGTTAATTAGGATGATAGCTCACTGATTTTAAAATGTCAATTATTAGGTCGAATGAAAAAGTACTGTTTTTTAAGTGGGATTTTGCCATTTGTTTCACCAGTGTTGCAAAGGATAAACCCCCAGTTTATTGAGGGTTTATGCAATTTATTAAAAAACTAATGATGCTCTCAAAGTAGTAACGCCATTTTCTAAATAACCCTTTAAACAGGTTAATGTATATACCCAACCTTCTTTTTGTCCGATCATTTTGTTTATTATTTCAGGGTCGTCTTCACTCAATCCAGATTCGTTCACTTCAATGATCGTACTCGTTTTATCCAACTTTTTTAGTGTAATGGTAACAATCGTTTCTTGATCATTTCCGCCCCATGCAAACACGATTTTCCTATTTTCCTCTACTTCCAATACATGAATGACCACTTCAGCATCGTATTCGTTGTATCTCAATGTAGGCGTCCTGTCTTTTTCCCATCTTTCCGAACTTGATGAGAACCAGAAATTCCCGATTTTTTCAGGATTCACAATGGCTTCAAACACTTCATTAGCTGGCTTGATTATCTTAAATTTCGTGATTATTTGGGTATCCATTATTAACTCAACTCTCTTTCAATGTGTTTTTATAGTTTCCGTTTAATTATTCCAGTCTACTGATATGGGCGGGAGGGTCCGTCCAGTTTCAAGCAAGCTCTTCAGGTTACTTAAAAGGGCTGGCCATCCATTATTCAAGCCTTCAAAGGTGTTGTCATCATATACGAAATCCGTCTCCAATAGCTCCTCATGCCTAAGAATTAACTTCACAGTCGAATCGTCCATTTTCTGTAATTCAAAAGTGACCCGTGTAGGCTGCTCGCGAGGTGTTTCGTCTCCTGCCATGATCCATGTAAACGAGAGCAGGTGCAACGGCTCGCATTTAAGTACATGCCCATGATCGATAATCCGCCCATCTTCCAGCAAATATTTAACGGCTGACCCTTCTTGCCAGTCAGACTGTACTTGTAATCCGAAGTGGTATTTCTTCGTGACTTCACCACTCGTCAAGGCTTCCCAAAGCTTCTCTGGTGTGGTTGCGATATAAATAGGATAGACAAACGTAGTTTTTTTGATCATTCTTTTTCTCCTCGCCAAATAAGGTACAAGACTCTATCTTTGATTTTCGGCTTTTGTATACAGACGGTCAAGCAGTTTTATGCGACAGAAATCGGCAAAAGGGGGAAACAGGGCCATTGAAGTAAATGGCTAAATCAATCGGTATCAGCGAATACATACTAAAATCGACGGTATGGAAACTTCTTGATTTCCAACCGCTTTCAAGCTACGATGAATAAGGAAAATGATAATCCGCCCGGGCGGAAGAGGTTCTAGCTACCCTCTCAAAAAAACTAAGGAGAACAGGGCTCATTCTTAGGGTGCTGTTTTTTCTGTATAAGGAGAATTAAGAAATGTTAAGAATTTTATTGTATTTAGTATCCATCATCACGGCGAATGTGGTTACAGCAGCTTTTGCGCCATTACATTTTGGCATGTTCATCATCCCGATGGGGACATTGCTCATCGGGGGAACCTTCATCTTCCGAGATCTGGTCCAGAATAAATTCGGCCGTGCGAAGACCTATATATGCATCGTCACTGCACTTATTTTATCTGCATGTGTATCATTTTTATTAGGAGATACGTTACTGATTGTGTTTGCTTCCGCATTATCCTTCGTGGTCGCAGAAACAGCGGATACGGAAATTTATACCCGTTTAAAGCTCCCGATGAGTTGGAGGGTGTTTTACAGCGGGATCGTTGGAGGATTTTTCGATTCAGTAATATTTGTCGTGATTGGCCTAAGTCCTCTGGGTGCCAATATATTGCCATGGGAAGCAGTACCAGCTGCGGTCATCGGCCAAATCATCGTTAAAACGATCATTCAGTCCATTGGTGCCGTATTGTTGGGACGAATCAACGTAGAACTGGAGAAACGTGTAGTCTCCAGTTAAATGCTAGGAGGGATGCACTCGATGGATGGAACCAAAAAAGAAGAAGAAAAATGCTATTGCCTCGAGGCCTTTCGTGAAAAATATGGTCCGCATGTACAAGGGGAATGCATGAAGCTTTCCTGCGCCAATTATCGTAAGCATAAAGGAATAGACAAAAAAAGGACCTGATTAGGTCCTTTTTTTTCGTGATTGAAGTAACTCACGAGTAAACAGTGCAAACTAAGTGTGCAGTACGAATTCACGTGTAAAAGTGCGAAACTCACGAGTAAAACAGCAAAACTCACGAGTAAAAGTGCGAAACTCGCGAGTAAACGTGAAAAACTCACGATTAAACAGTGCAAACTAAGTGTGCAGTACGAATTCACGTGTAAAAGTGCGAAACTCACGAGTATAACAGCAAAACTCACGAGTAAAAGTGCGAAACTCACGAGTAAAAGTGCGAAACTCACGAGTAAAAGTACAAAATTCACGAGTAAACAGTCCAAACTCACGAGTGCCGCATGAATTCACGAGTAAAACAGCAAAAAAAGCTCCCTGGGCCGTTCCATTAATGGGTGCAGGAAGCTTTTTATTTGGTTTAGAATTGCTCTGCGCTTTTTCGAACTAATTTTTCCAGGAAGAAAAAGCATTCGCGTTTCCGCTCAAGTTCGGTTTGTCCATTTTCGGTGACATGATAATATTTCCTTCGGCCTGATTCGGACTCTTTCCAATGTCCTTTTATGAATTCTTTTTTTTCTAATCGTTTAAGGGCAGGGTAGAGGGTGCCTTCACTTATTTCATAGTTGCCCTTGCTCATTTGCTTCAGGATTTTGGTTATTTCATAGCCGTAAAGCTTTTTTTGTGAAAGAAGTGAAAGCAAAAGGAGGTCAATGCTTCCCTTCATTAATTCTTTATCCATATAAAATCTCCTCCTTTTCATTTTTAAAGTGTATTACGTTGTACATCGTATCACAAGGTGCATTTTACTTTTCTTAAAAAAAATGGTTAAATGACGATTGCTAAATAAATTTAATCATAGTAAAATGTGCTTCGGAACGGATGAGTTGTGAAGAGTGTGGTAAGGATACTATATACATGATTTAATTGTTTTAATGAAAATACGGAATAGGATAGAAGAATCACTACTCAAGGGGTATTAATTGATTTTTTTTCGAAAATCATTTAGATTCTATTTATCAACAAGAGCAAAGAAAGAAGGTCCTAGATAGATGAAAGTGAAAGCACCTGAGTCATTCACATATATAGGTGGAAAGAGAGCAGTTCTTCTGCTTCACGGGTTTACCGGAAGTACAGGAGATATGAAGAAATTAGGGAAGTACTTAAATGATCTCGACTATACTTGCCACGGACCTCTTTATAGTGGGCACGGAGTATCAGCCGAGGAACTTGCTAAAACTGGTCCAAAGGAATGGTGGGGAGATGTAGTTAATGGCTATAATTTCCTAAAAGAAGAAGGCTATGAGGAAATTGCAGTTGTAGGAATTTCTTTAGGGGGAGTGTTTTCATTAAAAGTGGGAATTGAATTGCCTGTAAAAGGGGTAGTTTCAATGTGCGCTCCGACGCAAGGAAAAAGTATCGATCGGCAAAAGAACCGCTTGCTCAATTATGCACAGGCGTATAAGAAGTTTGAGGGCAAAGATGCAGACCAAATTGCTGCAGAAGTGAAGCTGCTTGAAGAAGAGCCTATGCCTCAACTAAAAGATGTGTTGAACATTATAAATGAGACAGGTGAAAATTTAGATTTAATCACATCACCAACTCTTGTTCTGCAAGGTCGTTTGGATGATCCGGACTATACGGAGAGTGCTACAGCGATTTTCAATGAAGTCGATACACAGCATAAACACTTGATTTGGTATGAAAAGTCTGGCCATATTATCACATTGGGCAAGGAACGTGAACAGGTGTATGAAGATGTGTATAAGTTCTTGAATACACTGAATTGGTCGGAGTAATAAGCGATATTTTTGATCCCCTTTAAGTTGAACGTGTAAAAAGCCTACAGTCGTAAGTAGGCTTTACACTATACTTGAGGGGTTTTTGTTTTGGCTGCGCATCTATTTGTAGAAAAAGACCTTTAAGGTATCGTTATTATCAAGAGTTGCCAATAAAATATCATTCACGTCGGCATTATATGTTATTTTGATTTTGTTTTTCAGCCATGCTTCGTCTTTACCGCCCCGGTTCAATTCTTTAGAATCAATCATTCCCTCTTTAATAATCGTTTTAGGAAAAGTGAAGGCATTTGTTGCCAGGTGCATATCTGCTGGGGTTACTGCTTCATATTGGGGATCTAAAAACAATGAAATGGTACCGCCCGGTTCCCATAGCGCGAGGGATACTTTTTGAATATCTTCGACTTTTTCTTTTCTTAATTCCGATAATAAAACATCGATGGAGATTCTGGCCCTTGCTAAGCTTTTGTAAATGATTTGTCCATTTTCGATAAGCGGAAAGGGATCTGAGTCAAAAAACCTTCGGAGTTTTCCCCACTTAAGTCCCGCAAACACACTCATTATATATAAAATGATCAATACACTGGTTGTTATCATGGAGCCCTTCAAACCTAACTGTTCATCAGATAAAGGGTGGGCAAGAATGTTTCCAATAATTAAAGCCATTATGAAATCAAGTAATCTTAATTGCGAAATGGACCGTTGCCCCATCAATTTAACCGATAGAAGCAAAAAAAAGTAGGAAATAATGGCTCTTAAGATCCACTGGATTGCAGTAAGAGTTTCCTGGCTATTAAAAAAATCCACAAAAATTCACGTCCTAATTTCCAATAAAGGAGAAGTAATGGGCCTCTTTAGAGGGGGCCGATTATAGTTTTAGCCCGCTCCTTCATAAGTATTACCCAACATTGGCCCTTCGGAGACTTTATTGACTGTTTTCGAAAAATTTATATTAATATAACAACTTTAAAACGTATTGTAATTAAAAATAAACTGATTTAAAATGATATCTTTCCTGAGAAATTTATTTAAAAAATATCCTTGTATAATATCAGTGACAATGGTCTGATAGTTTCTACCTGGCAGCCGTAATGCCGGACTACAAGGAAGTATGAAAATAGAAGAGATGAACAGGTTAATGTTGGTTCGCTTGAAAAAAGCTTGATCCTAAAAAACATGCTTCGATGAAAGCTCTTACTTTTTCACACTTTCTTGCTGCGGCTGAAGGTGTAAAAAGGTGAGGGCTTTTTATATAAAAAAAACGAATGGGAAATGATATAGCTAAAGGGGATGAAAGCATGCTTTTCTTATTGAATATACTAGGTGTTTTAGTTGTAATGGGTATCGTTTACATTTGTTCACCTAATAAAAGGAACGTTAAGTGGAAAGCCATTCTTACCTTGCTGGTTCTTGAATTGCTTATCACATGGTTCATGTTATCGACAAAAATAGGGGCATGGGTCATCAATCTGATCGCTTCATTCTTTACCTGGTTGATTGAATGTGCGAATGAAGGGATTTCTTTTGTCTTTCCTTCGCTTATGGCAAATGAACAAGTGGATTTCTTTTTCAGCGCATTGATGCCGATTATCTTCATTATCACGTTTTTTGATGTTTTATCGTATTTCGGTATACTTACGTGGATCATTGATAAAGTGGGATGGCTCATTTCAAAAGTATCCGGTTTGCCGAAACTTGAGAGTTTCTTTTCGATTCAGATGATGTTCCTTGGAAATACGGAGGCACTTGCCGTACTCCGCCTTCAACTCAGTGCGATCAAGGATCAGCGTCTTTTGACATTTGGAATCATGAGCATGAGCAGCATCAGCGGTTCAATCATTGGAGCCTACCTGTCCATGGTACCGGCAACCTATGTTTTTGTAGCGATACCTTTGAACTGCTTAAATGCCTTGCTGATAGCTAATATGCTGAATCCCGTCGATGTCAGTAAAGAAGAAGACGTCGTTTATGTACCTTCTAAAGAGGAACGTAAAGATTTCTTTTCCACCATTTCCAACAGTATGTTGGTTGGGGCCAAAATGGTCTTCGTCATCATGGCAATGGTTATCGGCTATGTGGCGTTGACGGCCAGCGTAAACGGCATTTTCGGCTTCTTCGTGGATGGATTGACCATTCAAAAGATTTTCTCTGTCATTTTTAGTCCATTTGCATTCCTGCTTGGGTTAACTGGACAGGATGCCATGTATGTCGCTCAATTGATGGGAATCAAGCTTGCCACGAATGAGTTCGTTGCCTTGCTCGATCTAAAGGATAAAGTCAGTACACTGCCTCCGCATACAGTCGCTGTCGCTGTCACTTATTTGACGTCATTTGCCAACTTCAGTACAGTGGGCATGATCTACGGAACATTCAATTCCATCCTCAATGATGAGAAATCGAACATTATCGGAAGGAATGTTTGGAAGCTGTTGGTTAGCGGGATGGCTGTTTCTTTACTAAGTGCCATGGTCGTTGGATTATTCGTTTGGTGATTTAAAACATGGGCAACCATTTGGATGTCCCATCTGAAAAAGCTGTGCAGGATTTTCCATGCACAGCTTTTTCGTTTATTTCGTCAAATAGTTCTCTGTATAATATGGTTTATTTTCCTCATCGAAGGCAACTCCGACACCAAGGGATTCAAAATCTTTCTGTAATTTGTTTTCCCTGTGTCCAATGGAATTCATTAGGCCTTCATGGGCAAAGATACTGCTATTCTGACCGGCAGCCAGGTTTTCCCCCGCCATTCGAAAATTGATTTTGTCATCTTCCATCCGGTCGAAAGGGGATTCTCCTTCAAGGTTTGTATGGTTGAAGTATTGATTCACGGCCATATCGGCACTATGGTCCTGTGCAGTGACCTTCACTTGTTTATCCCATGAAAGCACGGAGAGATCATGATTGACCCGTGATGCATTGGTCAAATCGAATAATTGATATTCAAAGCCCTTTTTTAATCCGGGGCCGGCTTCTGCAAAATAGCCGCTCTTTTGCTTTTCGAGTTTTGCGTCGATGATTTGGATTGCCGTGACTGTATTTTTCTCATGTTTGTCATAAAAAATGGTCACATAGCTATTATCCATTTCGAACATATCGTATTCGCCGCCGTCACTTCGAATCTGGTAATAGACGTTTCCTTTAAGCAGTTTTGTGACAGGCTCCGCCATTTTCCCGGTCACGGTTTCTTTTGGTGTACCGCGTTTAATGCCTTCATTTGAGGAAATCAAATCTTGGTTCGTATATAAACCAACAACTTTATTGTTATTATCGTAGGCAACCATGAAGAAGTTTTGATAATTTTCGTGATAGGCAAACCAGTCCACGCCATATTCATTCCGCGTATTCCGCTTAGCTTCACCGGCCATTTTTTCTACATCATCCTTCGTGTCGCCAATTTCGATATTACGGACTGAAAAGGATGCATCAGCAGGTGCTTCCAGTGCTGGTTTTTTCACTTTTTCCGTTTCCTGAGATTCTTTTTCAGAAGCGGTATCCAATGTTTCCGTCAGCGAGCCAATCAGGCTGCTGACTCCAGTACTCAGTTTTTCCAAGGCTGTCGTAACCTCGGGCCCGTTTATAACTGAACGAACATCTGATGCAAGGGCACTAACCCCGGCTTTAAATCCAGACTCCTGAATATCTTTACCATAGCCATACCATAATCCAGAGAGTAGGAGTATGAGGACCACAATATTAAACAATTTACGCAAATCGTTCACTCCTGCTCTATCCAGGATATAGAATCCCGATTAATGAAAGATCATCTGCAGCACACTTAAAACAGGTGGGGCACCTAACAAAAATAGTGAACACATAATGAGTATTTGCGAGACCATTTTTGGAAGCTTTTCCTTCCCTTTTCCCGAATACCAGCCACTGAACTGAAGTTTATTTCTATACCAGACGAATAATAAAAGCAGTATCGCAATCGAGCCTAGCCAGCCATACTGAGTCACTCCTATGTTTATATATATGCCGTTTACAATGCTCGAAATGATTGTTCCAGCTACTCAGAATATTAATATGATGCGTAACAATTCTAATAAGACTTTCATATGTCACTCCTTGGTTTCCCCATTATACTTCGTCGATTACAAAATAAAAAATTTAAATGATTTGGCATTACATATTATACCAAAAATAAAGAGGGGAATAAAACAGGTACCTCTTTCGAAGGTGAAATTTTCATTATTAGTTAAGTCTTTATAAACAAAAAAAGATTAGCCATTGCGCTAATCTTTTTCATTTGGGATTACTTCAATTGATCATTCAAGACACTTTCCTCGAGAACGGAAAACTTATCACCATACACCCTTGTTATGTGGTTTTCCCCCCATGTACATAGTGCGGATAGGATGCTTTCCAGGCTTTGTCCATACTCACTTAATTCATATTCCACTTTTGGGGGGACTTGGTTATAAACGATCCGATTGATGACACCGTCCTGTTCCAACTCCCGCAATTGTTGAGTCAACATTTTTTGGGTGATGTTCGGCATTAGGCGCTTCAATTCACTAGTCCGCTTTTTTCCGTGGGTCAGATGGCAGAGGATTACGCATTTCCACTTCCCGCCCAGTACTTCCAGTGTTGCTTCAACGGATATATTGTACTTCTTTTTTTGCATGGTTTGCATACTCTCCTTATTTTATAGGTACTAAAAGGTGCCTATATCACTTTAAAGTACGTACTGTTTTTTATTTGTATTATATCTCATAATAACATTTGCACACCGAATTCCACTGTACCATTTATAAAAAAAGTTGCTCAGGCAATTTCAATGATAGTACAAAATGACAAGAAGGAGAAGAGGATATGATTTCAAATAAAAATAGAAGTACATGGGCATTGCTGGCTTTAGCGATAAGTGCCTTTGCAATTGGAACAACTGAGTTCATCAGCGTGGGATTATTACCACTCATTTCTAAAGATTTACACATTACAGTGACGACGGCGGGACTGACGGTGTCTTTATACGCCTTGGGGGTCATGTTCGGGGCACCTATCCTCACATCACTGACATCGAATATGTCGCGAAAGACTTTATTGCTTTGGATAATGGTCGTGTTCATTATCGGAAATGCATTAGCGGCTTCTGCGACCACGGTCGGTGTATTATTGATCGCGCGTGTCATTTCAGCGCTTGCACATGGTATCTTCATGTCAATCGGCGCTACGATTGCCGCTGATTTGGTCCCTGAAAACCGCAGGGCGAGTGCCATCGCCATCATGTTTACAGGTCTGACGGTGGCAACGGTGACCGGAGTTCCTTTTGGAACCTTCATCGGTCAGCAATTCGGCTGGAGATTCGCTTTCATCATCATTGTGGCAATCGGCTTGATCGCTTTCATCGGAAACGGCATCCTAGTCCCATCGGATTTAAGAAAAGCGGCACGGACCACTTTCCGTGACCAAATCAAATTGGTGACGAATGGGCGTTTGCTGCTAGTATTCATCATTACAGCGTTAGGGTATGGCGGTACATTCGTTGTCTTCACGTACCTGTCACCGTTACTTCAGGAAGTGACAGGGTTTAAAGAAGGAACTGTTGCCTTGATTTTGTTAATATATGGAGTAGCTATAGCAATAGGAAATACCCTTGGCGGGAAATTCGCCAATCGCAATCCTATTAATGCCCTATTCTATATGTTTCTTATTCAGGCCATTGTACTTGTGGTGTTGACTTTCACGGCACCGTTCAAGGTAGCTGGTTTAATTACGATCATTTTAATGGGATTGTTTGCATTCATGAATGTTCCGGGGCTTCAAGTGTATGTCGTCATGTTAGCGGAGCGTTTCGTGCCGAGTGCAGTGGACGTGGCGTCAGCCATCAATATTGCCGCCTTCAATGCGGGTATCGCCATTGGTGCCTACTTAGGAGGGGTGATAACGGATTCGATCGGATTGATCCATACAGCGTGGATAGGTGGAGTCATGGTGTTTGCAGCAGTGATTTTAACAGGCTGGAGCCGGGCCCTGGAAAGTAATGACCGTACCAAGGGAACGGACAAAATAGCATAGGATTAAAAAAAGTGATGCATGTTAGAAAAAGCATGCTATGCGTATAGGGTATCAATGAAAAGTATCATTGCATCCCTTCAGTGAATGATGGAAGGTTCCTTGAAGGGATGTAATGATACTGATACTAAAAGCGCATTACAATCTATAAACAATAAAGAAAAATTTGGAGGTAGAGTGAAAATGAATTTACAAGATACAACTACATTGCATAACGGCGTTGAAATGCCATGGTTCGGATTGGGCGTATTTAAGGTGGAAGAAGGACCAGAGCTGGTAAATGCAGTTAAAGTGGCCATTAAACATGGTTATCGCAGCATCGATACGGCTGCCATTTATGAAAATGAAGAAGGGGTTGGACAAGGGATTCGTGAGGGCGTAAAAGAAGCTGGAATCTCAAGGGAAGACTTATTCGTAACATCCAAAGTCTGGAATGCCGATTTAGGCTATGAATCGACAATTGCAGCTTACGAAAAAAGCTTACAGAAACTTGGCTTGGAGTACCTGGATTTATATCTTATCCATTGGCCAGTGGAAGGAAAATATAAAGAAGCTTGGAGAGCTTTGGAAACTCTATATAAAGAAGGAAAAGTGAAAGCGATCGGTGTGAGCAATTTCCAGATTCACCACCTAAAAGATTTAATGGAAGATGCAGAAGTGAAGCCGATGGTCAATCAAGTGGAATGTCATCCGCGTTTAACTCAAAAAGAAGTTCAGGCATTCTGTAAGGAACAAGGAATACAACTTGAAGCATGGTCTCCTTTGATGCAAGGTGAACTTCTTGATAATGAGGTTTTACAAGCTATTGCAACCAAGCATGGCAAATCTGTTGCACAAGTCATTTTACGCTGGGATTTACAAAATGGGATTGTAACGATTCCGAAATCAACTAAAGAACATCGTATTGTCGAAAACTCAAGTGTATTCGATTTCGAATTGACCGAAGAGGAAATGAACCAAATTGATGGATTGAATCAGAATCACCGTGTTGGGCCAGATCCTGATAATTTCGACTTTTAATTAAGTATGAATTGGAGAGGGACGGGATATCCGTCTTTCTCTTTTTTTTATGGATTTCGCATCGGAATTTACAATGCAGCTTCGGGAATCTGATTAGTTGACACAGTATTACTGGGATGATATAAATGCATGTGCATGCATTATATAAAAAAGGAGATGAAGAATGATGAATGATTTATTTTCACCTTATCGCATAAAAGAACTTGAACTTAAAAATAGGATCGTCATGCCGCCGATGTGCCAATACTCCGTTGAAGCGGAAGATGGTATACCAACGAACTGGCACCAGCAGCATTATGTAAGCAGGGCAGTTGGCGGCACGGGGTTAATTATAGTGGAAATGACCGATGTGGAGCCTGATGGGCGCATTTCTAATCGCGATCTTGGATTATGGTCCGACGATCAAATTGGGGCTTTCTCCAACATCGTTAAGGAAGTTCATCAATACGGTGCAAAAATCGGGATACAAATTGCCCATGCAGGCCGTAAAGCGGAGGATGCGGAACCGCCTGTGGCACCTTCAGCCATTGCGTTTGATGAAACGTATAAAACACCAAGAGCTTTAGAAACGGAAGAAGTGAAGGGAATGGTCGATAAATTCCGGGCATCGGCCAGAAGGGCAGTTCAAGCAGGATTTGACGTAATCGAATTACATGGTGCACACGGGTATTTGATCCACCAATTCACATCACCGCTTACGAATAAACGTGATGACGAATATGGAAAAGACCTGACTAAATTCGGAGTGGAAGTCATTAAAGCAGTGAAAAGCGAAATGCCTGCCGATATGCCTTTAATCATGCGCATTTCTGCAAAAGAATACGTTGAAGGCGGATATGGTATTGAAGAAAGCATTGCATTTTCACAAGTCTTTAAAGAAGCAGGCGTCGATATGTTCCATGTAAGCTCTGGAGGAGAAGGCCCGATTGGAGCAGACGGAAGACCTGGTACCCATGCCAGCTATCAAACTCCGTTGGCCAGGGAAATCAAAAAAGCTTTGGATATTCCGGTGATTGCTGTAGGTCGATTAGATGATCCGATTCTTGCAAATTCAATCATAGGTAATGAAGAAGCGGATTTGGTTGCCGTCGGCAGAGGAATGCTGCGAAACCCTTATTGGGCACTTGAAGCATCTAAAGCTTTGAATATAAAAACGGAGATCCCTAAACAATATCAACTGGGATTCAAGCATTGATACGGATTTTTAAAACGCCGGCGAATATTAAATTCGCCGGCTTTTTTCATTCAGTGCATGAGGGGATTTGCATACGCGAATCCATTACGTGATGTTTGACTGGAAATTTTGCTATAATGAAAAAGATAAATCAAACGATAATTCGAGGTGCTAATTATGGAAGAAATCAAAATCATTACAACGGAAGAAGTGGAAGCCAAGCTTGAGGCAGGAGAAGCGATGGAGCTTGTCGATGTTCGTGAAGACGAAGAAGTGCAAGAGGGAATGATCGAAGGCGCGAAACATATTCGCATGAATGATATCCCGGCGAACCTTGACTATTTTGATAAAGAAAAAGAATATATCTTTATCTGCCGTTCAGGACGCCGCAGTGAAAATGTATGCCTTTATCTTCAGGAACAAGGATATAAAGTGGCAAACATGGTTGGCGGAATGCTTGAATGGGACGGTGAAGTCATCGTTAAGTGAAGTTCTTCAAAAAGACCTGTTACTTTTGTAAGCGTAAATCCAAGAATGTGACGGCTTATTTGAATGAAGAAAGAAAAAAGATCATGGTTTGTTCACAATGCCGTGAATATGCGGAAAGACGTGCATATTTGAAGGCATGAAAACAAAGAGTCCTTTCATCATGAAAGGACTCTTTTTTCTATATGAACCTTATTTACGGGGATTCAAACGTTATATGTTAAAATTAGGGTGCTGAAGTCAGAAAATATAGAAAAAGGAGATTTGAAGAATGAATGTTCATAAAATAGCGGTCATTGCGGGTGACGGGATTGGCCCTGAGGTGATTAATGAGGGTGTAAAGGTCCTTAAAGAAGTGGCGGCCATTGCCGGTGATTTTTCTTTCCAGTTCACCTATTTTCCATGGGGCTGTGAATATTACCTTGAGCACGGCAAAATGCTGCCCGACGATGGACTGGAACAACTGATGAAGTTTGAAGCCGTGTATTTGGGGGCTGTCGGTTATCCTGGTGTCCCGGACCATATTTCCTTACGTGAACTTCTGCTGAAGATCAGAAAGGGATTTGACCAATATGTGAATGTTCGACCCGTTAAATTGCTTCAAGGTGCACCCTGTCCATTAAAAGATGTGACTCGTGACCAAATCGATATGGTTGTCATCCGTGAAAACAGTGAAGGGGAATATTCCGGTGCAGGTGATTGGCTTTTTAAAGGCAAGCCGGAAGAAGTCGTCCTGCAGACGGGGGTCTTTTCACGAAAGGGAACCGAGAGGATCATCCGGTATGCTTATGAACTGGCGCGCAAGACGGGAAGGACGCTAACGAGCATAAGCAAGGCGAACGCATTGAATTATTCAATGGTTTTTTGGGATCAGGTTTTTGAAGAAATTGGACAGGAGTATCCGGAAGTAGAAACGAATTCCTATCTGGTCGATGCGGCAAGCATGTATTTTGTCAAACAGCCCGAACGGTTTCAAATCGTTGTCACCTCCAATTTGTTCGGTGACATCATAACGGATTTAGGTGCTGCCATTGCAGGCGGGATGGGACTGGCGGCCGGTGCCAATTTAAACCCGGAACGGATTTATCCTTCGATGTTCGAACCGATTCATGGTTCAGCCCCGGATATAGCACATCAAGGCATCGCCAATCCACTTGCGGCCATATGGTCCGCCAGTCAGATTCTCGATTTCTTTGGACATGAGGTTTGGGGTGCAAAAGTGTTGGACGTGATTGAACAGGCGATGGTCGATAAAAAGGTGCTGACTCCTGATATGGGCGGGGCAGCTTCTACAGAGGAAGTCGGGGATGAAGTGGTTAAAATATTATCCGCTTCACTAAAAAATCAAGTATAAAAATCAAGTAAAAAGGGCATCCTGCACAATAACTATCATTATAGTAAAAGGGCGGGGAGAGCCGATGATACAAGTAAAATTATTTGATTATGAGCATGAAAAGGACCTAGAGGATGAAATGAACTTTTTCCTGGAAGACATTCGTGATAATCAAATTGTCGATATCAAATACAATGTCGCCACTACAGGTGAAGAGGAAGAGGAACAGATCTACTGTTTCAGTGCGATGATCATCTATAAAAAAAATAAAGGCCGGTTGGCCCGATAATCAATAATAGACTACCTATTGCTTGCTGACGGGCAATCAAAGGTAGTCTTTTTTCCGTCTTGACTTCCTCGGAAGGGGGCATGTTCGTTGTGGAAATTAGGACGATGTCGCTTCCCCGCCGTTGACATGAAGTGTTTGTCCTGTCACAAAACGGGAATCATCAGAGGCGAGATAGACAAAGGTGGGAGCCAGTTCAAATGGCTGGCCTTGACGCTCCATCGGATTATCGACTTGTGTCACTTCGTCTGCCGAGAAACTTGCCGGGATGAGGGGTGTCCAAAACCTTCCGGGCGCAATGGCGTTCACCCGGATGCCTTAATCGACAAGACTGTTTGCCAAGGCACGGGTAAAACCCATGTTGGCCCCTTTAGTCGCCGTATAATCTATTAATTGCTTATTCCCATTGAACGTCACGACAGAAGATGTATTAATGATGGAGGACCCAGCTTTTAAATGGGGAAGGGCAGCACGCGTCGTGTAGAAGTGGGAATAGATATTCACTTTGAAGGTATCATCGAATTGCTCATCCGTAATATCAAGCAAGCTTAATTGCTGAAATTGAATGCCTACGTGGTTACAAAGTATATCGAGCTTTCCAAATGTTTCAATGGTGTCTTCCACGATATTGATGCATTGCTGTTTATCCCTTAAGTGTCCCCAGGCAGCAGTAAGCAACGTTGCCCAAGCTCTTCAATTCTCGTTTTAGTCCGATTGGCATCCTCATGTTCATCCAAATAAGCGATGGAAACATCTGCCCCTTCTTTAGCAAAAGCGATGGCAGCCGCAGCGCCAATCCCACTGTCTCCGCCAGTTATCAATGCGACTTTACCTGTTAATTTCCCGCTGCCCCTATAATTGGGATTTTCGATGATGGGCCTGGGCACCATTAATTTTTCTACACCAGGTTGGAGAAATTGGCGTTGCTCCGGAACCGTGATGGGTACGTCTTGATAACGGGTGATCTTCCCTTAATTCGGATGCATGGGATAGCTTTTACCGGATGATTTCTTTTTATTATCTTCTGCCATGAGGGGTCCTCCTAAAAAAGAATTTAGTCGGATTACTTTATGATGATCAGGCATATGCCGTGCATGAAGAACATGTATCGGGACGGGCTCGTTGCCGTGCGGCTCGAATATGCTGAAGGGTAGAAAAAAGTTTTTGGAGGCCTCTATATGCCATATTATTATAGCGAAGAAGTGAAGTGGTTATTGGTCGAACAATCTGATGAAAAAGTGGAGTTGTTATATGACTCCAACCCAAATACATTTGAATTGCCGCTTATTGGACCAAGACCGCCATATTATTATAACCCGCGCTATGTGCCGTATTATCCCGTGATTTAAGAGTGAACATCAAAAGGGAAAATGCATGAAGTACGGAGTCTGCCGGATTGGGCTGCCTAGGTCTTTCTAAGAGTGGACTGAAAGCAGCCACAATTCGACTCAACTAAATTCCAGATCTTAACATGACATTAGGAAAAACTGATTATTTTCTTCTATGAATTTTACAAACACGGAGATAATGGGTAAAGTTATACATAATACATAGTGCGGGACCGGTGTATTTAAAGGAGAGATCCATTTTGGATAATAAAATGAAACAACTAATAGAAAATATACAGCAATCGGATGGTGGCATATTTTATACTGTTTTAATGAATTGGAGTCATACATTGAAAATGAGGCAACTTTCATCATTGCCGGTGTTCAACAGGGAGACCATATCCTGGTCGTCGAAAACGACCGTATCTTTCCTTTCGTGTACAAGAAATTGCAGCTTCATTTAAATGAGGAGCAATTGGAGCAAGTGCATCTTATGAATAATTTTGATTTTTATTGTTTTCAGGGAGACTTCCATCCTTCGACGATGGTGCATTATTTCTTGGAAAATATCGATATATACACTAAACGCAATCAGCACGTTCGGACTTGGGGCCATGTTGAATGGGGCCATGACGATCAAGTCAGCTTTGCGATAGGCGAATATGAAAAAGGGATCGACAAATTGATCAAGGAAAGAGGACTGATTTCTGTATGTGCATACGATGACTGCAGAGTGCCTGCCGAGCTTAAAACAAACTTGATCAAGCATCATGGGATCCTGATTACCGATGAAAAAATCACGATTTTAGCAAACGGATAGAATAAAAGGGGCGAGTTATTTGGAAAGTTTTACTGAACGGGTCATTCAGATCATACAACGAATCCCCTCCGGTAAAGTGATGACATATGGTCAAATAGGACAGCTCGCCGGAAGTCCGCGCGGTGCAAGGCAGGTCGTAAGGATCCTTCATTCTAGCAGCAAAAAACATGACCTTCCTTGGCACCGGGTGATCAATGCCAAAGGTGAAATCGGGATAAAAGCGGAGGGCGCTGCAGAACACCAGAAGGCGATGCTCGAGAGTGAAGGCATCACGTTCACGGGCCGGAATACCATTGACCTCGAAGCATATCGCTATCATCCAGAAATATTTTAAACGCATAGCCGGATAGTAGAGGCGGGCGCGGGTTCGGTCGAAAAAGTACAGTGAAGGCCCAAACAAGAGTACCTACACCAGAATCAAAGCCTAACGAACACGATGTATAGGCTTACGAAATCGCCGTAAAAGAGGCTGATCCAAGCGGATCAGCCTCTTTTACGGATTATGAACGGGCAGACATGGCAGCATTCATGCCGGCGAGTCTGCCGGTTACTAATGCCGATGTGATATTGTAACCGCCTGTGTATCCGTGTATATCCAGAATTTCACCGCAGAAATACAGTCCGTCCATTAGTTTGGATGCCATTTCCTTTGGATGTATTTCTTTGACGGATACGCCGCCGCCTGTTACGAAGGCTTTTTCTAGCGGCTGGGTGCCGTGCACCCCGAATTGGAAGTCCTTGCATAATTCTGCAAAGCGGCGGATTTTTTCATTTGATATCGTCGCCCCTTGTTCTTGAAGATCGATGCCGCTTCGCTCAAGCAGGAAGTGAAGGTATCGTTCAGGAACTAAACCTTTTAAGGTGTTTTTAATGGCTTTTTTCGGTTCGGCTTTTATTTCCTTCATGATGTCTTGAAAAACCTCTTCCTTGTTTCGGTCCGGCAGGGCATCGAGTTTCATGGTCACTTCCGACAGGTTCCATTTTTTCATCGCTTTCACGACAAATTGGCTGCATCTTAGAACAGCTGGACCGGAGACGCCAAAATGGGTGAAGAGCATATCCATTCTATGTGTGATAAGGGCCTTGCCCTTTGGATTAAGGACACTCAATGAAACATCGCGAAGTGCGAGACCTTGAAGTGTTCGATCTTTAATGAATGTTTCATGGCTAAGTACGGGAACTTCAGTCGGGAACAATTCGGTAATCGTATGCCCCGCCTTTTTAGCCCATGCGTAGCCGTCTCCCGTTGAACCGGTGTGGGGAACTGATTTCCCGCCGACTGCAATCACGACTGCATCCGTGTCAATGGTCTGGCCATCTTTTAACCGGACACCGCTGGTTTTTCCATGTTCATAGAGAACTTCCGCAACTGGAGAGTTCTTGTAGATCGTTACTTTTAAATTCGACAGGCGCGTCAGAAGGGCATCCACGACACTTTGCGCTTTATCGTTGACAGGGAACATCCGGCCATGGTCCTCTTCTTTTAGAGCCACGCCCAATTTTTCAAAGAATTGAATAATGTCCTCATTATTGAACTCTGAGAAAGCACTGTATAGAAATCGCCCGTTTCCAGGGATATGCTGAATGATTTCATCGATTGAGAGCCTGTTCGTCACGTTGCAGCGTCCGCCGCCCGAGATTGCAAGTTTCCTTCCAAGCTTCTCGCCTTTATCCACTAACAATACATGGGCACCTTTTTCCCCGGCCGCTATTGCTGCCATCAATCCGGAAGGACCGCCGCCAATTACCACTACATCATATTTCAAATTGATCACCACTTTATCATTTTCAGTCCCTTCATTATATAGCAAGAGCCCGTCAGATTGCGAATGTAGAAAAAAAGGAATTATTTGTTTGTGTATTATCTTCGAAAACGATAAACTTGAATGTAGTTTTCTATAGAAAAAATACTTTAATATGATAAGATAAAGAGCGTGTGAAACGTAACTGACAGAGGCAGGAAGGGATTAGATGTCATCTAAGTTTTTAAAAGGGGCTTTTATATTAACGCTGGGAGCGATCATTTCCAAGGTTCTTGGTTTATTTTATGTCATCCCATTTGAACATATGGTTGGGAATAAAGGGGCTACCCTCTATCAATATGGGTACGTTCCATATACCATTTTCATTAGCTTTGCAACGGCAGGCATGCCGCTTGCAGTATCTAAATTCATCTCGAAGTATAATGCGCTCGAGGAATACGCAGTCGGTGAGAAGTTATTTAAATCGAGCCTGAAATTAATGGTTATCACCGGTTTTCTCGCTTTTTTGATTCTCTATACGATGGCCCCGCTGTTTACTGGAGTCTTTGGGGTCAAGCCGGAAGATGTCGCGGATGTCACGGAGATCATTCGGGCAGTCAGCTTCGCCTTGATTTTTGTACCGTTCATGAGCATCATCCGCGGCTTCTTTCAAGGACATGAAGCGATGGAACCAACGGCCATCTCCCAGGTTGTCGAACAAATTGTCCGCATCGTGTTCCTTCTGGCCGGTGTGTATGTTGTTTTGAATGTCCTTGACGGAGAGTTAGTGAGAGCCATCCAAATAGCTACCTTCGCGGCGACGGTCGGGGCTGTCGGCGGTTTAGTGGTGTTATTTTGGTACTGGAAAAAACAAAAACCATATTTGGACAGCTTGATGAAGAAAGACAGGGGAACGATGGAAATTTCCCTGAAGGAGATTTATAAAGAAATATTCCTTTCGTCGATTCCTTTCATATTCGTCGGAATCGCGATGCCAATGTTTCAGTTGGCTGACTTATTGTCTTTCAATAAGGCGATGTCGTCGATCGGGCTGCAGCATGTTGCTGAGGATGCACTAGGGGTGTTGAATGTGTATGCCCAGAAGCTTGTCTTGATTCCGATGACGCTTGCAACCGGGTTTTCAATGGCGCTTCTTCCTTCGGTGACGAAGGCATATGTAAGCGAGGATTCAAACGAGTTCAACCGCCAGCTGAACCAAGCCTTTCAAATTTTGTTGTTCATTACGATTCCAGCAGTCGTTGGCATGTCTGTGCTGGCCGATCCAATCTATAGTGCCTTTTACAGCCATGATCCACTTGGAATCAGTGTCCTGAAGGCATATGCGCCCGTTTCCATCTTGTTTGCACTTTTTTCCGTTTCGGCCGCTGTATTACAAGGGATCAATCAGCAAAAATATACAGTGCTCAGCCTGCTTGTGGGCTTTTTAATCAAATTGAGCTTGAATATCCCGTTGATCAAGTTGTTTGAAACGGAAGGATCCGTTTACGCTACGGCATTCGGCTACTTGGCTGCCGTGCTGCTGAATTTGTATGTCATTACCTACTTTACTGGATATCGTTACAGCCTTACCATCAGAAGATCTGTTTTGATCACAGTTTTTTCAATAATAATGGGACTGGCTGCCTGGGGCATGAACAGTTTATTATCGCTATGGCTTACAACGGAAGGGCGCTTCCAGGCGATTTTGATCGTGGCCGTTTGTGCAATTTTTGGAGCGCTCATTTATGCGGCTCTTTCCTTGAAAAGCAAACTTGCCCATCGTTTGTTCGGTGCCCGGATCGATCGGTTAAAAGCTAAATTAGGATTGTAAGCTGGAAGTTTGATGTGTAAAAAAAAGGGTATTGAATGGTGAATCCCCGATTAAAATATATTGGCCTTGCCTGTCATTAAAGTGGGCAAGGCTTTTTACTGAAAAAGGCTTTAGGAGGAAACGATGAGAATAGATAAGATTTTATCCAATATTGGTTATGGCAGCAGGAAAGAAGTGAAAAAGCTCCTGAAATCCGGCGCCGTCAAGGTTAATGAAAGGCTGATTAAGGATCCGAAGGAACAAGTGGACCCTGATGCGGAAAACGTGACGGTTCATGGTGAACGGGTTGAATACAGGGAATTCATTTATTTAATGATGAATAAACCGCCGGGCGTATTGTCGGCAACGGAAGATAACTACCAAGAAACGGTCATCGACATCTTGGAGCCGGAAGATTCGGTATTCGAGCCATTTCCTGTAGGACGTCTTGATAAGGACACAGAAGGTTTATTGCTGATCACGAATGACGGAAAGCTTGCCCACCAACTGCTTTCCCCAAAGAAACATGTCCCTAAAACATATTTTGCGGTCATTGATGGCGAAGTAACGGAACGGGATATCGAGGCATTCCGCAACGGGGTGACCTTGGATGATGGATACGAAACAAAACCAGGAGAATTGAACATTTTAAAATCAGGCCTGACATCGGATATCGAGCTAACGATCATGGAAGGGAAGTTCCATCAGGTGAAGCGGATGTTTGAGGCCGTTGGCAAACGTGTCGTCTACCTTAAACGTCTTTCCATGGGGAGTTTACAGCTTGATGAGGAACTCGAGCTTGGTGAATACCGTGAGTTGACGGCGGAGGAGCTTGAACAATTAAAGGCGGGCCAACCGGCTGAATGATAGCTGGACACAAAAAATGAGGCGGACAATATTGTCCGCCTCAAAGTATTTTACATATCGATCTTATTCGGGTGGTCGTTCTTTTTACGATGACATCTTCACCTTTTTACTTGTTGTCGTCCAAAGGCCTCGGCTTGGGCTTTGAACAAGGTCATTGTATGCTAAGACATTTAAATCGCGCTGCACAGTTCGAGGAGTGATGCCAAATTCTTCTACAAGCTCTTGAGTAGAAACCGTACCGTTATTGCTAATGAACATATAAACGGATTTAATACGGGTTAACATGCGATTTGTTGAAGGTTTCAAAAAATCACTCCTTATTCTTTTCATTGTTATTTTGAACAAATGAAAACAACCGATATGTCGGACAGCATTCCAGCTGTCACTATGTACTTGCTATACCCACCCTATAACTCCTCGGAAACATTAGAAAAAATAAGATGTCATTAACTTCATTCTACCCCTTTGCAAAAGCAAATTCTAGGAAAAGATACTAATTGACTAAATATTACATTTATTATATCAAATTTTAACAAAATTATTCTCTTTGCCTATACAAAATTAATAAAGAGTTGTTCCATTTGTTCATGCTCATATTTTGCCAATAAAGAATGCTTACTATGCACACAACACAAACGTTGACTTTTAAAGCATATACATGTTATTTTACTTAAAACGGTCCTTAAATCGTAATTATTACGCTTTATGTGTTGATGGAGGAATTGCTTGATGGCTTGCCGTTACGATGTCATAATGAGGTATCGGGCACTATAGACTTTTTATACATATCCAAGAGGATTTAAATATAAACCAATTCGAGGTAGAGCCATATGAACGATAGATTAATGGAGTTTTTATTGCGCGACGAAGTAACCAGACTTTCTGGCGTCAAAAAACAAGTGTATGAATTCATCGTGAACGAAGAAGATTATCTTGCATCGAAGGCGGACACGGTCGATCAATTCATGAGATTGCTGGTAAAGCATTCTCCGCCCAGGCTTGCAGCCCGTCATTTCAATATGCCCTATGGGGAAATCATCCGTTTCATGAATGAAATAGAAGATGAACTGAATGAGAGATTAGAGGAAAGATGCAAGAAAGTGAAGTGGATGGACTACACGGAAAAGGACCAGCAGGCATTTGAGGAATATCATAGGAAGTTATATCTTTTCGTAAATTAATCAATTGGATCATGAAAATGCCCCGGAATGAAAGGGCATTTCAGACGTAGACAAACTCGATGAAAATCGAATTTGTCTACAGTTTTTTTTTTGCTTGTACAAATTTAGACGTTGATTTCCCGAAGATGATCGCCCAAATTAGACTTGCTAAACGTCCTTTAACCGAATGCACTTGCATTCGCTGAACCTCAAAAACGGGAATTATACTACTGTATAGTTCCCGTTTTTTTTCTTGCTTTTAAGAAAGAATCAAATGTGTGCCGGTCTCTTTAAACGAAGAGATGAAATCTTTAGGCAGATGATCGTCAGTAATGATGTAATCGATTTTATCCAGTGACGATATCGCGATGGTCACGTCTTTGCCGAACTTGGAGCTGTCAGCGGCAACAAAGACTTCTTGGGATAAATCAATAATTTTTTTTCGTGTGTTCGCTTCTTCTAAATTATAGTCGGATATGCCTTTTTCAACGGTTATGCCACTCGCACAAATGAATGCTTTTGAAATATTCAATTCACTGAAGTTGAATAAGTAGTCGAATGCAACGATGGATTGTTCATTTCTCCTGACTTTCCCGCCTATGATCAATATCTCGATATCGCTATGAATGAGCTCATTTATAACAGGAATCGAACTGGTTATCACGGTCAGTTTCTTTTTCTGTTTTATATATTTAGCGATTTGATAGGTTGTCGAACCACTATCGATATAAATGCAATCCCCATCGTCGATATACTCACTGCATTTTTGGGCGATGGTTTCCTTTTCTTCTAATTGACTGAACATCCTTTCATCTATCGTCGATTCCCCAAACTTCGATTGAACCAGCTTAACGCCTCCATAGATCTTTTCAATTTTTCCTTGCCTTGTAAGAAGGTTTATATCCCTTCTGATTGTTTCGATGGAAACTTGCATTTCTTCAGTAAGCTCGGCAATCTTCATCACTTTTCTAATCGTTAATAACTCGATGATCTTCTTTTGCCTTTCAAGAGGAAGCATAAGTTACACCCGCCTATTCTTCATATCTATCTTCCTGATATTCAGTTTAAGTGTACTGTTTACCGCGAACATATTCAACATATAGATGATAAAAATATCATTAGTTGGTCAACAGTTAGTATCAATTTAGTAAAAAGATGTTCAATATTTACAGAGTATTTACAAAAATCTCAAATTCGGTTTACAAAGGGCTTTTATACTAAGGGTGTATTAAAGGAGGTGAACGGTTTGCTAAAACTACAAAATATTAGCAAGCAATTCGATGGAAAATCAGTTTTGGATCATATAAATCTTGAAATTAAAACGGGGGAGATCGTTTCACTATTAGGACCAAGTGGAAGCGGCAAAACTACTTTATTACATATAATTTTGGGCTTGACGGGTATCAATCATGGAAAAATCATTTTCAATGATACCGATTTGAGTAACGTGCCCATGAAAGACCGGGGATTTAATATCGTTTTCCAGGATTACGCTCTTTTCCCGCATTTGAATGCCTATGAAAATATCGTTTATGGATTGAGGAACAGGAAGGGGTCCGTTTCCAAGGAAGAGCTTCAGGAATACATCGATTTCCTGGAATTAACGCCGCATTTGAAAAAAAGGATCAGCGAATTATCAGGGGGTCAGAAACAAAGGGTTTCGATCGCAAGGACTCTTGTAATGAAGCCGAAAATCCTCTTACTTGATGAGCCGCTGAGTGCTTTGGATGGTGTGATCAAGGAATCGATAAAGGAACGCATCAAATCCATTGCCCGCGAATTTAAGCTGACGACCATCATAGTGACTCATGACCCGGAAGAGGCTTTGACGATGTCGGATAAGATTTTGATCATTAATCAAGGGAATATTTCTCAATTTGGGTCGCCGCAAGAAATCATCAATCAGCCAGCCAATGATTTTGTTAAGGAATTCATTCTTAAACAGCTGGAGATAAAGAGAGAAAATATTTATAACTTATTCGGTGAAAAGTATGCCTGATGTAAAACCGGCAATGAGAATCATTTATATACCTATCTTACTGCTATTTGCCGCTTTTCTTTTCTTGCCGCTTGGCATGTTGTTCGTCCGTTCTTTTGAAACGGCAGATGGAATCAATCTCGCGAATTATCTAACGGTCCTTTCAAATGCTGAGCTGATGAAGTCATTTGGAAACAGTGTGAAAATCTCGGGACTCACAGCCGTCATTACGACCGTTTTAGCCTTTTTCCTGGCCTATTCCATCCATTGCACCCGATTATATAGGCCATTAAAAAGTGTAATTAAAACCGGGATCCTTATTCCGATGCTGCTTCCGACAATCACATTCGGGTTTGCGATCATCTACTCTTTCGGCAATCAAGGAATCATAACGAAGATTTTTGGAAGGAATCTCTTCGATATATATGGATTTAATGGATTATTGATAGGTTATGTGATCTATACATTGCCATCAGCTTTTCTTCTCATTAATAATTCCTTCAAGTACATGGATAAAAAGTTCATCATCGTCTCAAAATTAATGGGTGACGGAACGATAAGAAGTTTCTTGAATACGATCATACGGCCATTGTCAGGAACTTTAGGTGGAGCTTTTGTACTTTCCTTCATCTTGAGCTTCACCGATTTTGGGATACCGGCTTCGGTCGGCGGGACCTACTCCGTCGTTGCGACGCAATTGTATCAAGTCATGCTGGGTTCCATCCCTGATTTCAATAATGGCGCAGTGATTGCCATTCTCATGCTCATTCCGGTAGTATTCAGTGTTTTCCTATTAAACTATCTGGAAAAACTTAATTTTCATTATGACAAGTTCAGCGATATTGAATTGACGCAGCACAAAGGGAGGGATATCTGTTTTGGCGGTATTTCGCTGCTGGTCTTAATAGGAATGTTTTCTGTATTTGCAGTCATGTTCATTGCACCATTTTTAACTAGTTTCCCTTACGATCTCACCTTCACCTTAAAGCATTTTATCGACACATTCCAATCGAGCGATTTAACGGCAGTCTATAAAAACTCCTTATTCGTTGCCTTGATGACGGCCGTACTGGGAACGTTCATCGCCTTTAGCTCGGCGGTCTTGAATGTCAGGACGCCCCTTAAAGGGAAATCATCAATGGATGTCATTTCGATGCTGTCGAATACAGTACCGGGAATGGTGTTGGGTTTATCGTATTTGCTGCTGTTCAACGGCAGCAGCTGGAAGGGGACCTTTGCCATCATCATTCTATGTAACATGGTCCACTTCTTTACGACACCCTATTTAATGGCGAAGAACTCTTTATCCAAAATGAACCCTGCTTGGGAAACCACCGGGAATTTATTGGGGGATAGCTGGATCAGGACAATCTATCGTGTCATTCTGCCTAACTCGGCATCTACGGTAATCGAGATGTTCAGCTACTATTTCATCAATAGTATGGTGACGATCAGCGGAATCATCTTTTTGGTCACGGCCCAAACCACATTAGTGGCCAGTAAAATTAAAGAGCTTCAGCATTTTGCCAAATTCAATGAAATATTCATCCTGTCTCTACTTATCTTTTTTACAAATCTAGTCGTGAAGCTGCTTTGTGATCATTATCAAAAAAGACAATTCAAACATTAATGAGGGGGATATTATGTCTAAAACGATCAAGATAGCCTTACTTTCTTTAGTTGCTCTAAGTTTGGTATTTGTATTGGTGGGCCGTAACAGCGGCAAAGCGGATGAGGAAAAGGTGGTCATTTATACGAATGGCGATGAAGAAGCCACTGCCGCAATGGAGACTTCGCTGAAAGATGCCGGATACGAAGAAAAATATGTCCTTCAATCATTAGGCTCATCTGAATTAGGAGGGAAACTGCTCGCAGAAGGAGATGAAATCGAGGCTGATGTCGTGACGATGAGTTCCTATTTCATTGAAAGCGCACAGGAACAGCACTCCATGTTCAAGGACCTGTCATTCAGTACAAAAGCATTGGAAAAAAAACCAGCCTATTATACACCGATTTTGGCCAATACCGGTTCCATTTTTGTGAATACGGAAGTGCTTAAACAAAAAGGCCTGCCGATGCCTACCTCGATTAAGGATTTAACAAAGCCGGAATATAAAGGGCTCGTTTCAATTCCTAATATCCTGGACTCTTCAACAGGGTGGCTGTTAGTTCAAGCAATAATCAGTCAATACGGTGACGCAGAGGGCAAAAAGGTTCTCCATGATTTAATAGCAAATAGCGGTCCGCATCTTGAGAGCTCAGGTTCAGGCCCGATCAATAAAGTTCAAGCAGGGGAAGTGGCTGCCGGTTTTGGTTTACGTTATCAAGCCGTGATGGCTAAAGAGTCGGGCTTACCGATCAAATTCGTCGATCCGGCTGAGGGGAATTTCTCCTACACGGAATCGGTGGCTGTCGTGAATAAAGATAATGAAGCTAAAACAAATTTAGCGATGAAAATGGCAGAAACGATCAGTAAAGATGCTAGAAAAGAACTGTTGAAACATTACCCGGTCGCACTTTATGAAGGTGAAAAGGTAACGGAAAAGAATAAACCGGCCCACCCTATGAAATTCAATCAGCCCCTAACGGTCGAATTATTGAAACAGCACCAAGAGTTCTTTAAATCAGCACAATGATAAATACAGTGAGGAGTGAAGGAAAATGAATACCTATAAACTATTGACGCCTGGACCGCTGACCACTACAAGTACGGTGAAACAGGAAATGCTTGTTGACCGCTGCACGTGGGAAAATGATTATAAAGAAATCACACAAAAAATCAGATCCCAGCTTCTTGAATTGGCATATGCTGCAAACGGAGAATATACGGCTGTACTTATGCAGGGAAGCGGCTCGTTTGTTGTAGAGTCTGTGCTGACGACTGCACTTTCAAAAACCGATAAAGTGCTGATCATTACGAATGGAGCATATGGAAAACGGATTGTGAAAATGGCGGAGTGCATCGGCCTGAATCATGTTGAATATGGCGTAGAGTACAATGAATATCCAAAGGAAGCTGAAATCCGGAACATTTTACTGGATGATCGCGACATCACACATATAGCGATGGTTCATTGTGAAACGACGACAGGGATTTTAAATCCGATAGAGATCGTTTCGAAGATATCAAACGAACAAGGGAAATCCTTGATCATTGATGCGATGAGCAGCTTTGGCGGAGTGGAGATGAATGTGCCTGAACTCGGAATTGATTATTTGATCAGCAGTGCGAATAAATGCATTCAAGGAATCCCTGGTTTTGGTTTCGTCATTGCAAAGCTTGAGAAATTGTTGGCTTGTGAAGGCAATGCCCGCAGTTTGTCCCTGGATTTATATGACCAGTGGAAAGAGATGGACAAGGATGGGAAATGGCGTTTCACATCTCCAACACATGTAGTGGCCGCGTTTGCTAAAGCGCTGGAAGAATTAACGGAAGAAGGCGGCATCCCAGCCAGATTCACCCGTTATAAAAATAATAATGATAGGCTGAGGGAGCTGATGGGGAAATTGGGCATTCATGCATACATCTCACCTGATAAACAATCGCCTATCATTACAACTTTCCTTTTTCCAACTGAAACCTTTGATTTTGGGGACTTCTACAATTTCATCAAAGAGAGGGGCTATGTAATATACCCCGGAAAGCTGACTGACATAGATACATTCCGGATCGGCAATATTGGCGAAATCCATGAAGAAGATATCGAGGAACTTGGCAGGATCGTAGAAAAATATATGAAAGTGGTGACAGTATGAATAAGGTAGAAGGAATCATTTTGGATTGGGCTGGAACAGCTGTGGATTTTGGATGTTTTGCACCAGTGAATGTTTTTGTGGATATTTTTAAGAATGCTGGACTGGACGTGACGATGGAGGAAGCCAGAGCTCCGATGGGCATGCTGAAAATCGACCATATTCGTGCGATGCTGACCATGCCAAGGATATCCTCGTTATGGGAGGAACAATACGGAAGGCCATTCAATGAGGAAGACGTTGAAAAACTATATGCTGAATTCGAACCGGCGCTGATGATGTCATTGGCGGATTATACAGATCCCATTCCAGGGGTTATCGAGACGGTGGAAGCATTAAGGAATCGCGGCCTGAAGATTGGGTCGACAACGGGCTATACGGATACAATGATGGAGGTCGTCACAGCAAATGCTTTGAAAAAAGGATATGGGCCGGATTTCCATGTAACCCCGGATGCAACCCATTCGATTGGAAGGCCATACCCTTACATGATCTATCGGAATATGGAAAAATTGAAATTAGCGGCATCATGGAAAGTAGTGAAGGTAGGCGATACCATTTCCGATATGCAAGAGGGAGTGAATGCTGGGGTATGGTCGGTCGGAGTCATTGTCGGAAGCTCTGAGATGGGATTGAGTTTGGATGAGTATACGAGTTTGCCAGAAAGAGATAAACAAGATCTCATCTCTAAAACGGCAGATACCTTTATGAAAAACGGGGCAGACTACACCATCAAAACGATGGAGGAACTACCTGAACTCATAGATACCATTAACCTTCTTATCGCAGATGGGAAAAGACCTCGTTCAAACTAACATTCATCACAAAAAAAGTGCAGCATCTTTCATCCTTGAGTAGGGATGAAGGATGACTGCACTTTTTTTTTCAATCTTATACATACGCGTGCAGGATTTTTTTTTTGAAATTTAACTCGACTGCTTATTGTAAAAAGTGAGAAAAGAGTGTACGATTAACTGAGAATGATAATCAATCACAATTGATTACCGGGGAGTGGACGTAGATGGAACAGCAGGATTTATTTGATGTAACGATTATTGGGGGAGGGCCAGCAGGCCTTTACTCCACTTTTTATAGCGGACTTAGAGAAATGAAAGTTAAATTGATTGAATACCAGCCACGGCTGGGCGGGAAAATTCATGTCTATCCAGAGAAAATGATTTGGGATGTTGGAGGGCTGACACCCACTACTGGGGAAAAATTAATTGAGCAGCTAGTGGAGCAAGGTTTAACATTCAATCCAACAGTCGTTTTGAATGAGAAAGTGGAATCAATCACACGTAATGAAGAAGGGATCTTCGTTTTACATACGGCTTCAGGTCAAGTGCACTTTTCCAAGACGATCATTGTCGCGGTTGGCGGCGGAATCCTAAATCCGCAAAAGTTGGAAATAGACGGGGCAGAACGGTTTGAAGTCTCCAATTTAAACTATACTGTCAAGTCTTTCAATCGTTTCAAGGATAAGACGGTGATCATTTCAGGCGGCGGGAATTCTGCAATAGACTGGGCAAATGAATTAGAACCCATCGCCAAAAAGGTGTACCTGACATACAGGAAAGATAGTTTAGCAGGACATGAATCACAAGCAAGGCAATTGATGGAAAGCACTGCTGTTTGTTTCTTGAATACGACGATTACAAAATTGATCGCCTGCGATGATCATGAATCAATTGAACATGTTGAACTGACGAATCACGCAACGGGAGAGGTATCTTACTTACCGATCGATGAAGTCATCATCAATCATGGTTATGAGCGTGATACATCGCTGCTTCGAAATAGTAAAGTGGACATTGCCATAGCTGACAACTATTATATTGAAGGTACTCCTTCAAGTGAATCCTCGATGGATGGGATATACGCAGCCGGTGATATCCTTAAGCATGAAGGTAAATTGAACCTGATAGCAGGCACTTTTCAAGATGCAGCAAATGCCGTAAACAAGGCAAAACAATATATCCAGCCTGACGCTCACGGAGTGGGGATGGTTTCTTCCCATAATGAAATCTTTAAAAAGCGCAACAGGGAATTGATCAAGGAAATGATGAAACCGGCTGGGGTACTTTAAAGGGAGCGGATTTCTGAAAAAGCAGCTGGAACTTCATTGAGGGTTTGTATAATTTGATCGTTGATTTCCACTCCAAGCACTCGCTTTCCGCGGGCGGTCCGCCCTCGGCGCTCTTTGCGCCTGCGGGGTCTCCCTTGGACACGCTTTTCCCGCAGGAGTCTCGTACCTTCCGTTCCAGTCAACTGGAATGTTTTTTAGAAAAATTTTAGGCAAACTGACTTTTCTTCGGATTTTTCTACAGTTTAAAAGCTCCAGGGCCTCATTGGCCCTGGAGCTTTTAGTATCTTCGAAATTATAGAGATTCTTTGATGACCTTCTTGTAATGAAATACGGATAGGATTCCGAAGATCGAATACAGTGCCGTGTATAATGCCATGACGATGATCATCGGTGTCCAAACTTCGGTCCCGAAAAAGAACCATCCTGATTGGACTGCGAAATAACTGTGGAGAAGCCCGACGACTAAAGGAATGCCGAAATTGAAAACTTGTTTTGCTTGGATTCCTCTTAGTAAGTCACCACGCGTGAATCCTAGTTTTCTTAAAATCGTATAATTGGATTTTTCCCCTTCACTTTCATCCATTTGTTTGAAATACAAGATACAACCGGATGTGATGAGGAAGGTTAATCCCAAGAAGCCGACGATGAACATGATAAGACCCATATTCTTCTTCTGGGTGTTGAACATTTCAAATTGGGAATCATTCACATGTTCTTCTTTAAAACTCATTTTATTGAATAGATCATTCGCTTTTTCAAGTTCAGCTTCATCCTTCACATCAATGCCGATATTAACGGATGATACTTTTTGGATTTTCGGGTCGACATCCTTTTTCAAACGGTCGAATATCGTTTGGTCTACAATGGCAACGGGCAATCCGCCACTCGTGAAGTAATAGGACAGGAAGGTATCATCATTCAAACCCATATATGTTTGCGGAATCACTTCATTTTTGCCCTTCAGTTCAATCTTTCCGGAATCCTTCAAGGATATGACCTTCTCCATCATACTACTGTATCCGCTGAAAAGGGTCTCATCTTCAGCGAGGTTGATTCCTTTAACGGATTCATCACTGATGACGGGAACGGTCATGATGTCCGAATCGAAGTTCACTCCTTCGAGGCTCGTTTCCATTATTTCCTTTACATTGACATCCACTTGAATGACGTCAATCACCTTTGCGTCATAATCAATTTTACTGTCTGATAATGCTTCTTTGAATGCATCTGCATCTCCCTTATCCGTCATCGAAAAATCGGTTGGGATACTGCTTTGTGCACTTTTCTCCGCTGAGTAGTAGGAGATATAGCTTAATGATAATAAACCGATTGCCAAAGCGGAAACGGTCGTGATGATCGTCAATAATATCGCATTCGATTTCATCCGGAACATGATGGATGAAAGGGATAATACTTCATTGATGTTCAAATAGCCATTTTTCTTTTTACGGACGATATTAAAGATGAAGCTTACGGATCCTTTATAGAATAGGTAGGTACCGATGATGACGGTTGCCAGAATGACGATCATGGCCATGAAAAGCTCGGTCATCTGTGTAAAAGCTCCATCGAATAATTTGGATGAAATGACATAGCCAGCAATGATTAGGGCGATCCCGAATATCCCGATGATCATTTCGACCATCGAAACCTTTTTCACTTTTCCTTCCGTCATGGAAGTCACTCTAAATAATGATAGAATGGTTTGCCTTTTAATGAAGGCATAATTCATCAACATGATTAAAAGATAGATGGCGCTAAAAACGAGCAAGGTTTGCACTAGCGGCTGAAAAGAAAATGTAAGAGTCGCGATTGCCTCGACACCCATTATTTTAAATAGGATCATGATTATCAATTTTGAAGCGGCAAACCCTACAAAGATTCCGAGGAATACGGAACAGAAATACAGGATTAGGTTTTCCACACTCAGGATACGGAATATCCTGTTCTTCGTCATGCCTATCAATTGGAATAAGCCAATTTCTTTACTGCGTCTTTTAATGAAAATGCTATTGGCATATAAAAGGAATATGGAAACAATCACAACAAGCAGGATTGATGCAGCCTTGATGGAGGCGGCACCTTTTACCGTCCCCTCCGCTTTATCCAGCGCTGGGTCATATTGCAAGGTGACAAAGGCAAAGTACAGGGAAGCGCTGAAGATCAGGGCAAACACATACAGATAATAGTTCTTCAGATTCTTTTTCAGATTTCGCAAGATGAGTTGATTAATGCTCATTTTGAACCCCTCCCAATACACCTTGTGTTTTCATGATGTCCTTGAAGAAGGTTTGTCTGGATTCTTCACCTTTATTCAATTGGGTATAGATTTGTCCATCTTTAATGAAAATGACTCGGCTGCAATAACTGGCGGCCACGGGATCATGGGTTACCATGATGATGGTCGCTTTGTGTTTTTTATTCATTTCGCTCAGTTTGTTCAGTAAATCGGAAGCTGATTTGGAGTCAAGCGCCCCAGTCGGTTCATCCGCAAATATGATGCTTGGATCATGGATGAAAGCCCGCGCTGCAGATGTACGCTGTTTTTGACCACCGGAAATTTCATTTGGGTATTTATCCTTCACTTCATATATGCCCAGTTCCTTCGCCACGCTATCAAACTTTTGTGCCGCTTCATTATTGGGCGTTTTTGTAATGGATAAAGGCAAAAGGATATTTTCTTTGACAGTCAATGTGTCCAATAGGTTATATTCCTGGAAAATGAAGCCCAAGTGGTTCTTACGGAATTCGGCCAAATTCTTTTCTTTCATCCCTGAAATCTCTTTACCATCGATCGTAATGGTGCCGTTGCTGATTTTATCGATCGAGGAAAGGACATTCAGCAAAGTCGTTTTTCCTGAACCGGAAGCACCCATGATACTTACGAATTCGCCTTCTTGTATGCTTATATCAAGACCCTTTAATACTTCTTGTTTATTGAATTTATTACCATAGCTTTTATGGATTTTTTTCGCTTCTAATATATTCATTTGGATACACTCCTTTTTTTCTATATCCTCATTATAAAAGGCCATGTATTTCTTTTCCTTCGTTTGGACGAACAAAGAATAAAAGCATGTGACACTTTTGTCACATGCTTGTGATATTCACGAAATCATTTCTTTTTGGGAAGGTCAAGGTAACGGTCGTCCCGGTTCCAAGCTCTGATTTCACATCAATGGAGATGAAAAGGGACTCGGCCGCATTCTTGGTTAAATATAACCCCATGCCGGTTGCCGCATTGTCACGATGGTTTGTCGTGGATGTAAATCCTTTATCAAATATGCGGGTTAAATCCTTTGGGTCAATTCCCCGTCCGGAATCCTGCACTTCAAGAACCGTTTGTCCGGCTCGCTCATGGCTACAAATTGTGATATCTGAGTTTTCACTGTATTTAATGGAGTTGGTCAAGAGCTGCCTCATGATGTAGGCCAGCCATTTGGCATCACTAAGCACTTCGGTTACGTCCAATTGTATGTCGAAGCCGATTCCTTTTTGAATGCACCATGATCGCAGCGTTTTAATCTCATCAAAGATTATTGTTTCCAAATCGGTTTTCTCTATATACAAATCATTTTCGATGAAAGGCATGCGCCTTTGATGGAGCTGCTGATCAAGAAGAAGATGAATGCGCAGCCACTCATATGTCAAGTGTGATTTCAGCAATTCATCATCCAAGCGGTCAATCATTAAATGCATCGCCGTCAATGGTGTCTTCACTTCATGAATCCAAGATAATAATTCATCCTTCTCCTGCTCTAAAGTCATTTGACCGATTGCAGCGGACTGCTTCAATAATTCAGTTTGGTTAATGATGCTGTTTTCTATGATTTTTTCGAAAGGGCTCTCTGGTTCGGCTATATTCGTTATATCCAGGTTGTCTTCCCGCACTTCTAAACTTTTATAAAAATATGTTTCTTTTTTATAGCGGAATATCAGAAACATACTGAATATGAGCAAGGATAAAAAAACAATATACAGTATGGGCTTTAACGGAATGGCTGAATCAAGATAGGCGACAAAGATAATGAATAGATGAAGAAGGATGTAAAAGGTGATCCAGCTGAACCTTTCCACGAGATATTTTCTGATCATGCATTTGCCTCTTCCACGGCGATATAGCCCTGTCCGACTTTCGTTTCAATATAATGACCTAAACCCAGTTCATCCAACCTCTTTCGTAAACGGTTCACATTAACAGTAAGGGTGTTATCGCTTATAAAACGTTTGTCATCCCATAGGCTGTTGATCAATTCTTCGCGGCTTACGATCTTGTTTTTCTGTTCAATGAGCTTTTTCAAGATGAAAATTTCATTTTTCGTCAATTCGATTGTGCCTGTCTCGGCCGAAACCGTGTTCTTCTCGTAATCCACGGTGGCGCCGCACCAGGTTTTCAATTCGATCTTTTCCGTATTGTAATTATAGACACGGCGTAGGGTGGCCTGTATCTTCGCGATGAGTACATCGAAATGAAAAGGCTTCTGAATAAAATCATCAGCTCCAAGCTGCATGGACATCACCATGTCCGTAGGATGATCACGTGATGATAAAAAGATGATGGGAACATTGGAATGGGACCGGATCATTCTGCACCAATGAAATCCATCAAACTTCGGCAACTGTATATCAATGATGACCAAATCAGGTTTTATGTCCGTGAATTCCTGAACCACCTTACTAAAATCGCCGATTCCGTAAATATCATAAGACCATTGCGCCAATCTATCTTTAATTTCATTGAATAACGTCGTATCATCTTCTATCAATAATAGTTTAAACAATGGGTTCACCGCACTTTCCAGCTTTTTCTTAAAAGTATATAGTAAAACCTTTATAGGTTCTAGAGGAGGGGAGGTAATAGACTACTGGTTGTATGTAAACCATTATTATATTAAAATTGGCATAATGAATGGAGGAAGTGAATTTATGCCTGATTTTCCTAATTGCCCTGCATGTGATTCAGAATATACATACGAAGACGGAAGTCTTTTTGTTTGCCCGGAATGCGCCCATGAGTGGACGATGGAGGCGGAAAACGAAAATGGTGATCAAAAGAAGGTTATCAAAGATGCTAATGGAAACGCCTTGAATGATGGTGATACCGTTACGGTAATCAAGGATCTTAAAGTGAAAGGGAGCTCATCCGTCTTAAAAATGGGCACTAAAGTCAAAAGCATCCGTCTAGTTGATGGAGATCATGACATTGATTGCAAGATTGATGGTTTTGGTGCAATGAAATTAAAATCCCAATTTGTTAAAAAGGTGTAATGATAAAAAACGGCCTAATCCATTGATTAGGCCGTTCTTTATTATGTTCCTTCTTAATAAACTTTGTCACCGTTAAAGATTGAATTCTTAACGACCACATAATCCACATTCCGGATGGCTTCCAACTTGGTACCGCCTGCATATGAAATGGATGACTGAAGATCTTGTTCCATTTCCTTCAACGTATCTTCCAAAGATCCTTTGTGCTCGACAAACATCTTTTTGCCTTCAACGTTTTTCTTTTCACCTTTTTGGAATTCAGAAGCTGAACCAAAGTATTCTTTAAAGGCCTTTCCATCTTTCTCGATCGTTTGACCTGGAGATTCTTCATGTCCGGCAAATAGTGAACCGATCATGACCATTGAAGCTCCAAATCTAACTGATTTGGCAATATCACCGTTCGTGCGAATGCCGCCGTCAGCGATGATTGGCTTGCTTGCCGCTTTTGCACACCAGCGAAGTGCAGCTAATTGCCAGCCGCCCGTTCCAAATCCAGTCTTGATTTTAGTGATGCATACTTTCCCTGGTCCAATTCCCACCTTTGTAGCATCTGCACCGGCATGTTCCAATTCACGTACCGCTTCAGGAGTTCCCACATTTCCTGCAATGACAAAACTTTCAGGTAAATGTTTTTTAATATGCTGTATCATCTTTATCACGGCATTGGAATGTCCGTGTGCAATATCTATCGTAATGTATTCAGGCACAATGTTGTCATTCGATAATTGTTCGATGAATCCGTATTCTTCTTCCTTAACGCCGACACTGATGGAAGCGATCAATTCTCTTGAATGCATGTCTTTAATGAAAGTCAGTCGTTTTTCTGGCTCAAAACGATGCATGACATAAAAGTAACCGTTTTCAGCCAAGTAAATGGCAATCTTTTCATCAATGATTGTTTGCATATTGGCAGGTACTACAGGTAACTTGAATGTATGTTTACCTAAAGTAACGGATGTATCACACTCAGAACGGCTATTTACTACACATTTTGCAGGAATTAATTGAATATCTTCATAATCAAACACGTTTTCCATGTTAAGCACCTCTATATACGAATATTTTTGTCTTTTTTAATAAAAATTGTTCGCCCATTAGGTAATGTACATCATTTTTGACAGTAAGTCAAAATTTTTATTGGTTTTATTCTGATTTTATTTCAACTTGATGGGAAATCCGTAACAGGGTAGGGAGCTGAAAAGGACGAATGAACATGTTACTTGGGAACGTTGATTTCCACTTCAGGCACTCGCTTTCCGCGGGCGGGCGGGAGCCTCCTCGGCACGCCTGCGGGGTCTCCCATGCCACGCTTTTCCCGCAGGAGTCTCGTATCTTCCGTTCCAATCACCTTTGTGTTATTTAGATAGAACCCTTTTGTTCACAAACTAGATAATAATTGTTTGCCGACAGCTTTTTTGTGGGTTTGTAAAATGGGAACGTTGATTTCCACTTCAGGCACTCGCTTTCCGCGGGCGAGCGGGAGCCTCCTCGGCACGCCTGCGGGGTCTCCCAAGCCACGCTTTTCCCGCAGGAGTCTCGTCCCTTCCGTTCCAAGCACCTTTGTTTTATTTAGATAGAACCCCTTTGTCTACAAACAAGATAATAATTGTTTGCTAATATTTTTTTGGGGTTTGTAAAATGGGAACGTTGATTTCCACTTCAGGCACTCGCTTTCCGCGGGCGGGCGGGAGCCTCCTCGGCACGCCTGCGGGGTCTCCCGAGCCACGCTTTTCCCGCAGGAGTCTCGTACCTTCCGTTCCAATCACCTTTGTGTTATTTAGATAGAACCCTTTGTTTACAAACAAGATAATAATTGTTTGCCGACAGCTTTTTTGTGGGTTTGTAAAATGGGAACGTTGATTTCCACTTCAGGCACTCGCTTTCCGCGGGCGGGCGGGAGCCTCCTCGGCGCGCCTGCGGGGTCTCCCAAGCCACGCTTTTCCCGCAGGAGTCTCGTGCCTTCCGTTCCAAGCACCTTTGTTTTATTTAGATAGAACCCCTTTGTTTACAAACAAGATAATAATTGTTTGCCAACATTTTTTTTGGTTTGTAAAATGGGAACGTTGATTTCCACTCCAGGCACTCGCTTTCCGCGGGCGGGAGCCTCCTCGGCGCGCCTGCGGGGTCTCCCATGCCACGCTTTTCCCGCAGGAGTCTCGTCCCTTCCGTTCCAATCACCTTTGTGTTTTAAAAGAAAAAACTGCTGGCCCGTCTTATTCCAAACCTTATTTAAGACTAGTTTATCCTTCATGTTTTTTAATCCTTAATGGATGGAAGAAATGTGCGACACTCCTGCAGAATAACTGGCTAGCCGAGACCCCACAGACGTTTAAGTCGAGGAGGCTTGGCAGGCAGTCGGCGGAAAGGGAGAGGATTTCTGAAATCAACTGGTATTTTTAAAAGAAAAAACTGCAGGTTCGTCTTATTCCGAACCCAATTTAAGACTAGTTTATCCTTCATGTTTTTTTCCTGTACTCCTTAATGGATGGAAGAAATGTGCGACACTCCTGCAGAATAACTGGCTAGCCGAGACCCCACAGACGCTTGCGTCGAGGAGGCTTGGCAGACAGTCAGCGGAAAGGGAGCGGATTTCTGAAATCAACTGGAATTTTTTAAAGAAAAAACTGCAGGTTCGTCTTATTCCAAACCTTATTTAAGACTAGTTTATCCTTCATGTTTTTTAATCCTTAATGGATGGAAGAAATGTGCGACACTCCTGCCGAATAACTGGCTGGCCGAGACCCCGGAGACGTTTAAGTCGAGGAGGCTTGGCAGACAGTCGGCGGAAAGGGAGTGGGTTTCTGGAATTAACTGGTATTTTTTTGTCTACAGTCTGAAATACTTAAGTATTTTCACCAATCAGGACGACTTTTACACCTTTACGTTTTTTTACATCATCTTAACGTTGACCGACATGGCACTAAGTTAAAATGAAAATGGGTAACGAATAAGAATGGGGGGATTGGCATGAAGGTTGAATTACATTGTCATACGAACATTTCAGATGGTTCCAGTTCTTTTGAAGAATTATTGGAGGTTGCAAAAAGGGAGAGCATTGGCCATTTAGCGATTACGAATCACGATACAACAATGAGATTGCAAGAGATGGTGGAACGGGGTAAGGAAATAGGAATTGAAATCATCCCTGGTATCGAAGTTTCCGGTTATGACTTTGCAAGAGGAAGGCGTGTACATATTTTGGGCTATTTTGTTGAGCCTGGTCATAAGGCCCTTGAGGATTTATGTAATCCACTGATTGAAAAGAGGAATGCAGCTTCTGAAAAAATGGTGGAACGGCTGATTCATGCAGGATATCGAATAACTTGGGATCAGGTATCTAAATTCAGGGGAGGAACCGGTGTTTATAAACAGCATATTATGCTGGCGCTTCGGGAATCGGGGTATACGGATTCTATCTATGGAGATTTGTATAAGAAAATCTTCAGCCGCGGCCAAAATGGGGAAGAGCCGGGCATTGCCTTTATTCCTATGGAGTATGTGGATGCAATACTGGCTGTGAAGGCGATTCGTGCTGCCGGAGGCGTCCCGGTCCTTGCTCATCCTGGACAATACGGGAGCTTCGAAATTATCCCTGATCTTGTAAAAGCAGGGCTTGAAGGGATTGAAGTTCTTCACCCGGATCATGGTCATGCAGAAGAGGAAAGAGCGATTTCATATGCAGATCAATATAATCTCATTAAAACAGGAGGTTCGGATTTTCATGGGGATTATGGGGAGAAGCCGATTCGGCTTGGCAGTATGAGCCCTGGAACGGAATGTGTGAATGCTTTGAAATTAAGGAAAAAAAGCATGGCCATTAATGATGTGGTATTGAAAAATATCGATCTATGAAACCAGGAATTTTGCTGTGAGAGCGGCATGCTTACATGCTGGATTAGGAATTTGAAAGAATGAACATGCAGGGGATTGTATGGAAAAAGATCGATAAAATAAGTGCTTCCTTTCGTTCTGGTAATTGACCAGGACTTTTTTTTTACAAGAAAATCATGATAGCTTCATATTTTCTCATTACACTGACGGTAACAAGGAAATTATATGTAAAGGGGGATTTTTGTTGGCGGAAAAAAACTTTTTAGTGGATCATTTGATATCTGAAATTAAGAGTGGGACCTTTCAATTGGATAAAAAGTTACCTTCAGAGCATATACTCGCCGATCAATTTAATGTACCAAGAATGGTTGTCAGGAAAGCATATGAGCAGCTTCAAGATTTAGGCTTTATCTATTCGAAGCAAGGTAAAGGAAGTTATGTCCAGGAAACCAAGAAACAAATTCCGTTAATTCTATCCGGAGATGTCAGTTTCACCGAGAAAATGAAGGAATTCCAGTTTTCCTTTCAAACGAGTACTATTTTTTGCGAAGAAATTTCTTATGATCAGAAGATTTTTCGAAGCCTTGAGGTGGAAAGTGATGATAAGGTCTTTAAAATTGGCAGGCTTAGGTTAATGGACGATTTCCCGATTGCTCTCCATACATCTTTTGTAGCAAAATCAACATTTCCTGAAATAGAAAAGGACGGTCCGGATATAACCTCCATGTTTCAATATTATCGGCAGCGTGGCTTTGTAGAGTTCGGATCCAGCAGGAGCACGCTGAATGTGATTTTTCCCACTCTTTTCGAACGGGATATTTTGCAGTGTTCAAGTTTGATTCCACTTTTGCAAGTGGAATCATTATGCCGGGATAAGCGGAGTAATCAAGTCCTTGAGCACACGGTCATAATCTATCGGAGCGATTGTTTCACATATGTTATATAAAAACTTCCATTCCAGATATCGATCGAATTCACTAGTAAATGCTCTGAATTCACGAGTAAAAGTACGAAACTCACGAGTAAATGCCCCGAATTCACGAGTAAAGGTACGGAACTCACGAGTAAGTGCTCCGAATTCACGAGTAAAGCACGAAATTTGAATAGTGCAGGTCCGGTTTAACAAATTTCATACAAAGATTTACTCTTTCTTAACGTACGTTCACTTGGCAACAAGATACATTGAAGATGTTAGCTTGAAACTAAAACATTGGAGGCCAATGGAATGAGAAGAAGGGAAAGAACCGAGATTTTGATTCAAGGCTCTGAGGACATTGCGAAGGAATTTGCCAAGGAAATAGCCATGAAATATAAAGTTACCGTCATTCAAAAGCCAGAGAGTGCCCTTGTGTTGCTAAAGACAAGGGAAACGGCAAAAAAGAGCTTGTTTTATCTAGGGGAAATGCTGGTGACAGAATGCACGGTACAAATCCAGGATTCAATCGGGATTGGTATCGTTAAGGGACAGCGGGAAGAACTGGCACATAGTTTAGCGATCATTGATGCCGCTTATGAGGCTGATCTTGGCGAAACAAGGTCATGGTCACATGTTTTAGAAAATGAGAAGAAGATTATACAGAAAAATCTTCAAGAGTTTAATCGATCGATCTTAAGAACCAAGGTTAACTTCGAAACAATGGATGTTCAATAAGAGGGGGGAAAGCAATGAATTTGGATGTAGTTCATGATATACAAACTGTTTATAGAAAGCTTGTAACGGCGACTTCAAGACCTGGAACTTTAGTGGTTTTGGATAGGGAGGCCAGGACGTCGGATGTTCAAATGGAATGCTTATCTTCGACCATCCTGCTTGCACGAACGGTACTCGACCATGAAGTGTCATTTAAGGTCATTTCAAAGGCGGAGGAGGCCGTGTCAAGAATGATCAATCAGCTTACTTATTCAAAGCCTGTTGATTTGCCGGAAGCGGATTTTATCTTTATTTTACATGATGCCTCCGAAGAGCAAATGAAGGAAGCCTTGAATAAAGCAAAGGTAGGAAATCTTTTGAACCCTCATGAATCGGCGATGATCATTCTAGAAGTACCGGATGTTACGAAAGGGGACTCAATGATCCTTTCAGGACCGGGAATTCAAGACGAATCATTCTTAAGTCTCCCGAATGTCTCCGCCTGGCTGGCTGCAAGGAACGAAAAAAACATGGAATTCCCGTTAGGAATCGATATGTATTTTGTTGATCAACAAGATCGTTTAATAGCTTTGCCGAGAACGACTCAAATTAGAGAAAATGGGGGTGAGATTTTATGGGATATGTTGCAGTAAAGGGCGGAACAAAGGCGATTGAGGAATCCATCAAACGCTTAAAGTATGAACGGGTCAAAAAAGGGACGGCCATAGAACTGCATAAGATAGAAGCCGGGATGAGAGGATTGATTGATCAGGTTATGTCAGAAAGCAGTTTGTATGATCAATCACTGGCTGCACTTGCCATTAAACAGGCTGAAGGCAATCCGGAAGAAGCTGTTTTCCTCTTGAGAGCCTATCGATCCACTTTGCCGCGAAAACATGTTTCACGGGTGATCAGTTCTGAAAATATGAAAGTCGAACGGCGGATTTCAGCTAGTTTTAAGGATGTGCCTGGCGGACAGATTTTAGGTGCCACGACCGATTATACACATCGGTTACTAGATTCGGAGCTGGAAAATGAATCGGATATAAGCATTCAAGATTGGTTACGGGCTTTTCAAGAGGAAGATCATTTAACAGAAAATCAAAATGATAGTGCTGATTTAAACTCCCTGCCTAAAGTTTTGGACTACTTAAGAAGTGAAGGCTTATTAGCAAGCTGTGAGAACAATGATTTGCAGCCTGGGGATGTGACAAGGAAAAGTCTGGAGTTTCCTTCAATGCGGAGTGAACGCCTGCAAATTTTAACAAGGGGCCAAACCGGCGCAGTTACATCACTTGCTTATGCAGTCATCCGTGGATATGGTGCACTGCACCCGACAGTAGGAGAGCTGCGTGTAGGCCAGCTGCCCGTCCATCTCGATCACCCGCTGCTGGACGAAGGGCAGGAGGAAGATAGCTATTATATTGGGGACTTCACAGCAACTGAGGCAGAGATGCTCATTCCGCTTACGGTAGAAAAAGAACAAGGCAAAAAGGAAATAGAGTTTGAAGTTGGCTATGGCATGTGCATGGGACAAAATGAAACGAAAGCAATCGCTATGGGCATCTTGGATAATTGCTTGGAAAAACCAAACAAGGAGTTTCCAAGTCACAACGAGGAATTCGTTCTTTATCATATAGATTCAGTGGAATCGACGGGTTTCATCTCCCATTTGAAGATGCCTCATTACGTTACGTTCCAATCCAAGCTTGATAGCATTCGGAAGTCAAAAGATAAGACCACCAGAGCAGGAGGTTGGATTGCATGAATAAGACTTATAATTTTGCATTCTTTGATGAAGGGTCGAAACGGGAAATTAGAAGGGCAACACTGAAAGCGATTGCCATTCCCGGTTATCAAGTCCCATTCGCTTCAAGGGAAATGCCTATTGGACGAGGTTGGGGCACAGGCGGCCTGCAGTTGACATTGTCATTGATCGGAAAGGATGACGTCCTTAAGGTGATCGACCAAGGCTCGGATGAATCCGTTAATGCCGTTAACATAAAAAAACTCGTATCTGATACCACTGGGGTGAGGACAACGGATCGTACAAAAGAAGCCTCTTTAATCCAGTCAAGACACAGGGTGCCGGAAGTGCCGCTGCATCGGGACCAGATATTAGTTCTTCAAGTTCCGTTACCGGAACCTTTAAGGAATTTCGAGCCGAGCGAACATGAAACGAAAAAGCTGCATGCTGAGAGAGAGTATAGCGGAGCATGGCTTATATTATTTGAACAAATTATGAAGTACGGAATAATGGCGACGGATGCAGACCATCCGGTGATGGTTCACGACAGGTATGTCATGGCACCAAGCCCGATACCAAGATTCGATAATGCCAAACTGGACGGTAATGAAGCACTCATTTTGTTAGGTGCAGGCAGGGAGAAAAAGGTATATGCATTACCCCCATATACAAATGTATCATCTTTGGCATTTGATGATTATGAATTTGAAATCGAGTCCTTTGCAAATCATTCTTGCATCCTCTGCGGTTCCAATGATGTGTTTTTGGATGAACTTGTTGATGAGGAATCAGGGGAAACATATTTCCAATGCAATGATACAAGCAATTGCCTTGAAATGGTCAATCAAAAACAATCATTGGGAGTGAATTAAATGTCTGTGCTTGAGGTTCCCGTATTATCAGTTAAACAAATGAGCAAACAGTATGGTAACGGATGTTCGGCATGCAAACATATGAAATCAGGAAAAGTGACGAAAAACTATTGTCACGAATGCGGGACGGTTTATGCCTGCAGAGATCTGACATTCGATTTGTATCACGGTGAAGTTCTTGGAATTGTAGGGGAAAGCGGCAGCGGCAAATCCACTTTAATGAAAAGTTTGTATTTTGATGAAGAAGTGACCGATGGAGAACTGTATGTAGCTGGCTTTGAGGAAGGAAAAAAGAATGTATTCATGGAGTCTGCCCAGAAGAAAAGATACGTTCGAAACCACTTGATGGGGAAGGTTTATCAAAACCCGATTCTAGGGTTGAAAATGGATTTTTCCTCGATCGGCAATATTGCCGAAAAGTTGATTTCAGCCGGGAACAGACATGTTGGCAGCATGGAATCAAGAGGCGCCGAACTCCTTGAAGCAGTCAATATTCCGATTCATCGAATGACAGAAGAACCAAGGAATTTCTCAGGGGGAATGCAGCAAAGGGTCCAGATAGCCAAAGCATTGTCCAACAATCCTCCCATACTGCTTTTGGATGAAGTCACCACGGGTTTAGATTTATCAGTACAAGCAAGTGTATTGGATTTAATTAAAGGCCTCCAAAGAGATTTGAATATTAGCATGTTATTGGTATCCCATGATTTGGGTGTAATCCGAATGCTTGCAGACCGTACTCTCGTTATGCTGGAGGGTAAAATAATCGAGCGAGGTTTAACAGATCAAATACTCGAAGATCCACAGCATCCTTATACCCAGCAATTAGTACACTCGCTGCTGTAAAAGAAACGAAACCGAAAATGGGGGAAGAGACATTGTTACTGATTAAAAATGGAAAAATAATAACGGAAGACTCGATCCTGATGGACCATGATCTCTTTATTAAGGATGATAGAATTTGCCGGATTGCACCTGTGGGAGAAATCGAGAGAAGTCCTGGGATGGAAGTGCTGGACGCTATGGGCGGATATGTTTCACCAGGTTTCATTGATCTCCATTCAGATTATATTGAACATATGACTGCGCCGCGCCCGACTTCTTTAATGAATTTTAATTTGAGCTTAAGAGAAACGGAAAAGGAATTGATTACGCACGGGATTACGACCATGTTTCACTCTCTATCGCTCTATAAATCCACTGAATACGCATATAAGCCCATTCGGGAGCCGGAGAATGTAAGAAAGCTTATTGATTTGATCGATCAAACACATAGGATGAAGCACCTAGTGCGTCACCGGTTTCATGCACGTTATGAAATCGATAATTTGGATGATATTGATAGTCTAAGAGAATATGTTTTAGAAAAGAAAGTGCATCTGGTCTCATTCATGGACCACACTCCAGGACAAGGACAGTATCGGCATCTAGAGATTTATCGAAACACTTTAAGAGGGTATAACGATTATAGTGATGAAGCCATTGATGTCATGATCCGGACTCATCAAGTGAAAGAAAAGCTGACGATTGAAAGAATGAAGGAGATCGCACTGCTCGCAAGAGAAAACAATATTGCCGTTGCCTCACATGATGATGATTCAATAGAGAAGCTTGAATTGGTTCACAGCTTTGGAACGAGTATAAGTGAATTTCCAATCACACTTGAGATTGCCCGTAAGGCCCATGATATGGGGATGTATACTATAGCCGGTGCACCAAATGTGCTTTTGGGAGGTTCTCACAGCGGGAACTTAAGTGCCTCTGAAGCCATTCAGGATGGAAGCATAGACATATTATGCAGTGATTATTACCCTTCAGCCCTTCTCCATTCAATGTTTGAATTAGTCGAAAACCATGGGATGGATCTTGTCGATATGCTCAAGCTGGTTACGATTAATCCCGCAAAGGCAGTCAAGATGGAGGACGAAATTGGATCGATTCGCGAAGGGAAAAAGGCTGACATACTTATTATTGAAAAAATTTCTGGTGATTTCCCTGTAATAACAACTGTGATTGTAGATGGGAAATTGATTCAAAAAACGAATTACAGGATATAAATTCTAGAAAGCGGGTGGCAAAGTGGAGAACATATTGGAGATCAATGATTTATCCAAGTCTTTTATTTTACATAATCAACGCAAGAATATCCATGCGGTCAGCAATATTACGATCACCGTGAAAAAAGGCGAATTCATTGGCATTACAGGCAAGAGCGGCAGCGGAAAATCAACGATCCTAAAATCGATTTATGGTACTTATCGGGTTCAAGAAGGAGACATCTGGTATGACTCTTCCCGCTTTGGTGCGATTAATCTAGCAAAAGCAACAGAAAGGGAAATGATTTACCTGCGTAAGCATGAGATAGGCTATGTATCCCAATTTTTAAATGTCATGCCAAGAACGACAGCAAGGCAGCTCGTTACTGGGGCCATCTTTGAAATGGGACAAAACAGGGAAATGGCCAATATCGAAACAGAAAAAATCCTCGGCCACTTTGAAATAGGAAAAGAGCTATGGGACAGTTACCCTGCTACTTTTTCAGGAGGAGAGAAGCTAAGGTTAAATATTGCAAGAGCAATGGTGAAAAGGCCGCGGCTCCTCCTGTTGGATGAACCGACAGCAAGTTTGGATCAAGATTCTAAAGTGAAGGTGAAAACCCTGATGGAACAGCTAATGAATGAAGGAACGACAATGCTGGGCATTTTTCATGACTTGGAGTTCATGAATCGGTTAGTAACTAGAGAATATAGCATGCAGAATGGCTGTTTTACTCAAACTATTCAAAAAATTTAACGATGAATTCACATAAACTTTACTGAATATTCAGCCCCCTTAATGGCAGGTTAGTATTGTACCGGTATGGTTATATGTGAAGTGGCTGTAATGAGAAATGATCTTTTAATTGGAGGGGAGATTTAACGTGAAAAAATCGATGATGTCCATATTGATGTTAGTTATTTTACTGGTGTTCACAGGCTGTTCTTCTAGTAGTTCAACAGGTGCAAATGAAGATGATACATTGACCGTAGCATGGCTGCCAAATGAATCCGGGGAAGATTTAGGGGAAGCCCGCGATGAAATCGGGAAGATCTTGGAAGATGCCACAGGAAAGAAAGTCAAACATAAGACAACTACGGATTATAACATTGCAATCGAGGCCATTGCTAATGGAAACGCAGATTTAGCATTCCTGGGTGCACAAGGATATATTGAAGCAAACAACAAAAACGATAGTGTTCAACCCCTGGTTGTTCCAAGCGGTGAATCAGGTACGTTGGATGATGCAGTCTATAATAGCTGGCTGGCTGTCCAAAATGTAGATGACTATAAAATGAACGGCGAATACAAAATAGACGGTATCCAAGGGAAAAAGTTCTCTTTCGTATCAAATAGCTCTACATCCGGCTTCAAAGTTCCTTCCACCGGAATCGTTGATTATTTTTCACAGCAAGATAAATTCAAGGAATTAAAGGCCGAGGATTTATTGGAAGGCGGGAAAGATAAATTCTTCAGTGAAGTGCTTTATGGCGGTTCACACCAAGGTTCGGCTGTAAATCTTTTGACAGGGAAAGCGGAAGTGGCAGCTTTTTGTGATACATGTGTCAATAATTATGTGGAGCTGGCTGATGGGGAAGAGAATAAAGCAGGTGCTGTGTATAAGGTAAAGAAGGATGCAGCTGAACCCTTCAACACAGTTGTGGGTAAGACATTCTCACTCATTTCAGTGACTCCAGTTTTGAATGCACTTTTCGTTGTTAACACCGAATTAGTCAGTGAGGAAACACGTGAAAAAATTCTTGAAACGTTGATGTCTGATGAAATAGCTAATAACGAAAAAGTTTTTGTACCGGAAGATTCTAAGTTATCAGGTCTATTTAAACGGGTGAGCGGAAAAGAAAGATTGGTAGAAGTCGAGGATGACTGGTTCAATCCAATTCGGGAATTATCTAAATAAAGGCAGTAATTTGTAGGAGGATCATACATGAAAACATTATTGGAAGTGAAAAATGTCTCAAAACATTTTGGAAATGGTACAAAGGCGTTATCCAATATTGACTTCACTGTGAAAGAAGGAGAGTTCGTTTCGATCATAGGGCCATCCGGAGCAGGGAAATCAACTCTCCTTCGATGCATCAACAGGATGATCGATGCTTCTAGCGGAGAAATCATTTTTGATAATGATCATGTATACAAGGTGAATAAAAGGGAGTTAAAGAAAGTACGCAGGAAAATAGGGATGGTTTTTCAACATTACAATCTCGTAAATAGATTAAGTGTGATTGAAAATACCCTGCATGGACGATTAGGCTATAAATCTACATTGGCTGGAATCCTTGGGCTTTATAGTGAAGAGGAGAAACTTCAGGCTGCTAAATTGCTCCAAATTCTCGGTCTTGAAGATCTAATCTATAAAAGGTCCGATCAGTTGAGCGGAGGACAGAAGCAACGGGTTGGCATTGCACGGGCGCTTATCCAAAATCCTAAATTGCTATTATGCGATGAACCGATTGCCTCTCTTGATCCGAATTCTTCCAAAGTGATCATGGACCATTTAAGGGATATCTGCACTTCCATGGGAATCACAGTAGTGGTCAACCTGCATCAAGTCGATGTTGCCCTTAAGTATTCGGATCGAATCATCGGTGTGAATAGCGGCAAGGTTGTTTTCAATGGCACAACTCAAAATATAACCTCAAATGATATCCATCAGATCTATGGATCAGATGAAGGAAAGTTGATTTTTGATTTGGGAGGTTCCCATGCCGGCTGATGTTTTTGCAAAAAAGAGAAGAAATTCACTACTATTGTTTTTGCTTATTGGGGCTGCGACGGCAATTTCCATCATCATTACAGAATTCAGCATAGCAAAAGGGGTTACTTCGGTTCCTAAGGCCATACAATGGTCGTTATCGAATTTCTATCCAACAAAGGATTCCCTTGCCAAACTCCCAGACATTTTGGTAAAGCTGAAAGAAACACTTTTAATATCCGTTGCTGCAACCACATTAGCGGGAATATTGGCCTTTGTATTTGCGATATTGGGTTCCAATACGACAAGGGTGAATGCATTTTTTGGAGGTTTTAGCCGTGGGATAGCCGTTTTATTTAGAAATATTGATGTCTCAATATGGGCATTAGTTCTGCTATTCTCATTTGGACAAAGTTCCTTGACTGGTTATTTTGCCTTGTTTTTCGGATCTTTCGGTTTTTTAACAAGAGCTTTTATTGAAACGATTGATGAAGTGAGTTCAAGCTCTGTAGAAGCTTTGCAGACAACCGGCGCAAGTTATCTAACCGTCATTTCGCAGTCTGTTATTCCTTCGACAATTCCGCAAATGATCAGCTGGGTACTTTTTATGATTGAAACGAATATCAGGAATGCAACATTGGTCGGGCTGCTTACAGGATCGGGCATTGGTTTTACGTTTAATCTGTACTATAAAAACTTGAGTTATGACATTGCCAGCCTTGTCGTCATTACGATCATCATTTCGATATTATCTATTGAATTGATCTCAAATTATGTGAGGAGGGTGATTTTATAATGCAGGCAGAAGGTCCAATCAAACCATTTCCTGCTCCTACTGGCCAGGATTTAGATAAAATGCTACTTGAACGATTATCGAAAAAGCCCTTCTCGAAAGCTTCAATCGCGATTAGGTTAAGTATGCTGGTACTGGCAGTTTTGACCATATACGCTTTTTCCAGTTTTGATTATAAGGATGTTAAACTGTGGGACGCGCTGTCATTGACTGCCGACAATTTGAAGACCATGTTTTTTGAACCGCATCTGAAGCACTTTACCTTTTCACAAGCGCTTTATCAGGTGTCGATTACACTAGGTTTAGCCTTCTTGACAACAATATTTGGTGCGATCATTGCCCTGATGTTGGGACTTTTAGCGGCTGGAAATATCTCGTCCAAGCCATTATCGATTATCATAAAGGGATCGGTTGCCCTGATTAGAGCCGTTCCTACCGTGTTATGGGTCCTCATTTTTGCAGTCGCAGCAGGGCTGGGCAGTGTAGCGGCCGTTATAGGGATGACGTTTCACTCCATAAGTTACCTTGTGAAGGCCTACTCGGAATCCTTCGAGGAAATTGATAAAGGAGCTATAGAGGCCCTGCAAGCAAGCGGAGCGAATTGGTGGCAGATCGTGTTCCAAGTCATCATTCCATCTTCGATCACTTATATCATTTCGTGGACCTTCATGCGCTTTGAAATCAATTTTGCAGTGGCGGTCGCAATGGGCGCAGCGGCAGGCGCAGGAGGAATCGGCTTCGATATGTTCATGGCAAGTGGATTTTACTTTGACTTGAGTGAAATTGGAGCAATCACTTATTTTATCCTGATCATCGCAATCTGTCTTGAAATCTTCGCAACACAAATCAAAAGGAAACTAAAAGTATCATCTTGATACTAGAATGCTGGTTAGGGAAATAGGGGCTCTGCCAATCTATCAACTTGGTGCAGCCCCCGACAGTCACGTTCGTTTCATAGCATGCATGAAAAAAGACCACAAAATGACGTGGTCTCTTTGTTTTGTTTAAAAAGTCTCCGGCTGATTATCTAATTTGTCATGAAAGGCTTATATAAGGGCGGTCTTTATTTCTTGAATCTGTTTGATATGCCTTTGTTCATGTAAGGATAATAACTCAATCCATTGATCCAATGAGAGGTCCCCGAACAGGGGATGTTTGGCTTTCTTTCTATTTAACAGGATATCTGAATCCATATCATAAAGAACCTGTAATAATCGATCCCTTGATTCTGCCAGCAAATCCATGAGGCTCGATAATTGAAATGGGGCTGAAGAGGGTGAAATGGCCTCAGGGGATGAGAATTTCCTTGTTCTATCAGTAACGAAGTAAATGTTTTTTTGAATGATATTATTAAAATCCCTTTCCCGAATGCCATTTGCTATAACTTCGGTAAAAACCTGCTCCGTAAGATATAAATGATGGCAAATTTGGGCGATGTTCCATACTTCAGGCACAGGCTTATGGTGGAGCGTTTTTTCATCCAACTCCGTAATTTCCTCAATTAACTGTTTTCTTGATTCAAATAGCAAATCATACTCGATATAATTCATGAGAACTCCCCTTTTGTGACACTTCATATGAAAGCATCACTGAATTTTTTGATCTAGGAAAAAAAAAGGGATATCTGATTGCATAAAGAATGCATAAAAACTACGGAAAATACACCTGATTTAAAGTGGATTCATGATGATTGAAGGAGTGTGACACTATGTTTTGAAGCATGGTTTCTAATGTTTCATTGGTATTCATAATTTTGAGGAAGAAATACAGAGCTGGAGTCAGGTCTGTATTTCCAGGAGAATCATTATTTCAGGAGCGTTGTTACCCTAATGCCTATGCACATTACTTAAGTTTATGCCTGTAATTGACGCATTACTTGGTTAACGGAAACCTTAATGGGATGGATATCTTTTGAATTCCATAATAAAAGTCCTTGATTAAGTGAAATGAAGTAAATGGCCAGTTCCAATGGATCACCATCCACAAAAATTCCATCCTGCTGTCCTTTACTGATAATACGGGCAATCCCTCTCATGGCTGCGGCATACTTTTGATTCAATTCTTGTTTAATCTCACTGGATAGCGTGTCAGAATGTTGAGCTTCAATAACAAGAACACGGCGGTCCAAGGCTTCCTCTGGTGAACCGGAAAAAGTAAGTTCAGTGAACCAAACCAGTTGATCCCACGGTGTGCCTTTTCTATTTTCCGCTTCATTCACTGTTTCGATAAACATATCCAGTACGTTCAAGATAATGGAAACGTAAATATTCTCTTTTGATTTGAAGTAATGGTAAAACAGTCCATGACTTAAATTCACGGATGAAGTAATATCGCTGATTTTCGTTGCAGCAAAGCCCTTGCGTGCAAAAATCTTCAGTGCAGCACTGCTGATTTCTTCATAGCGTTGATCTCGGATTATCTTAAATTGTTCATCGTTTTTTGGAGCCATCGTTGATTCCTCACTTGCTGAATAATATTTCATCATTGTTGCAATGGGCTTATTTTAAAAAAAAGACCGGTTACGAAATTTTTCCGTTTCATAAACACTCTACCATATAAGTTTATCAAAAAAAATAGTGATGGGGCTTTTTAACATTCACTAACTTATTTCGATAGAAAAGGGAGGATATCCTCGTTCTTCAGCAAATACTTTTTTGATTGACTTACAAGTCAACGTTTTATATTATGGGTTCATGCTAATGTGCATATTCATGATACGGATATAAAAATATGCATAGAGGAGCATTTCATAGCATTTCATAGCATTTCAAAAAATACATGTATTAAAAAGGGGATAGAAAAATGAGTAGACTTCAAGGGAAAACCGCTATCATCACTGGGGCTGCTGGCGGTATTGGTAAAGGTATGGCCATGGCTTTTGTTAAAGAAGGAGCAAAAGTGGCGATCATCGATTTAAATGAAGAGCTTGGGAACCAAACCATAAAGGAATTACAAGCATATCAACCAGAATCCATATTCATCCAAGCTAATCTTACAGAGCTTGACAAATTGGCTTCAATCGTTAAAGAAGTGGCTGATAAATTCGGGAAAATTGATATTTTGGTAAATAATGCACACGCATCAAGAATGGCTTCCATTGCTGACACAACACAAAAAGAATTGGATTTATCCTTTAATACCGGATTCTATCCAACCTTCTACTTCATGCAGGCTGCGTTGCCTTATTTAAAAGAAACACAGGGCAAAATCATCAACTTTGCATCAGGTGCCGGGATCAATGGTGATGTCAATCAAGGTTCGTATGCAGCAGCAAAAGAAGCAATCCGTGGAATTACCCGTGTTGCCGCAAATGAATTCGGTCCATTCGGCATCAATGTCAATATCATTTCACCGATTGCCAAATCACCAGGCATGCTTCAATGGGCAGAGGAGCAACCAGAATATTATCAAAAAATGCTTGCGAAAATTCCGCTAAGAAGACTTGGTGAGCTTGAAAGTGACATCGGACGTACAGCTGTATTCTTGGCAAGTGAGGATTCTGATTATATTACTGGTCAAACAATCATGGTGGATGGCGGTTCCATTAAATTACGTTAAGCGGATGATTTGCCTTTGTATTGGATATGGATTCTTTAAAGATAATCGTGGATAAGGTGATTGAGAAAAATCATTTAAGTAAAAACGGCTATATATTTTTGGCGTACCCCAAGAAGGGGAATAAAAAATATGCTACATATATTCATCGTAATGATCTGATGCAGGGCCTTGGTGCGGATGATGAAGGGTATGTCGGCTCGAGTGACCTGAAGTTTGCGCGTATGGTTGGGTTGGATGATGTCTTTACGGTAGTCGGAATGAAAGTAGACTCAAAAAATAGAAACCGTCCATCTACCAAAGCAAGCCAATCAGTAGATGATTATATCGGCATGATTTCTGAAATTGAGAAAGATTTGCAGGACTCCCCTGATTTGCTTGCGTTCTATCAATCACTTACGCCAGGGTATCGCAAGGATTGGGCCCGTTACGTGTATAGTGCAAAACAAGAGGCGACACAAGTGAAACGGCGCCAGGAAATGAAAACGATTTTAGGAGAAGGTTACAAGAGCAGGGATCTATATCGAAGGAATAAATGAGGGGGGGAAATGTCTTCCATTCTCTTTTTTTCTGTTCTGTTCACCCTATCAAAAGCATATACTAGACCGAATCCAAACTTAAATCGTAATTATTATGATTTGCGAGGTGGTTAAATATGCTTTTGAAACGCTACACGGGAAATTTGCTGTTATTGATTCTGCTGTTTTTGCTGCTGGCATTCTTTTTTCTAGGCGATGTGTTCATTCCCAAAGCGATTGATTTCTCCGACTACCCGATGCTTCACTCTGTGTTCGTCGTGTTTTTGGGATTGTTTTTAGAATCGATTCCTTTCCTGTTCCTCGGGGCCATTGCTTCATCATTCATCCAGTTGTTCATCAGTGAAGAAATCATTCAGCGGATGATACCCAAAAGACCCCTGACGGCCATTTTTGCCGCGATAGCGGCGGCGCTGATCATTCCGGTTTGCGAATGTGCAATCATCCCGGTCGTCCGGAGATTGATTCAAAAGGGTGTCCCGGTCCATGCAGGTGTGGTCTTGCTCGTAACAGCCCCAATATTGAATGTCATCGTGTTTGGCTCAACTTATTATGCGTTCCAAAATAATCCGTCCATTCTATATGGAAGAATCATCCTTTGTGTCCTGACGGCCATAATCGCAGGTTTATTCATTCATATATTCAGCACAAAAGATGTGGTGAAAGAGGACAAGGTGGAACTGATACAAGGGCATGAACATAATATTCAGTCCAGTAAATGGACAAGCTTCATTGATCATACTTCGCAGGAGTTTTTTATGGTCGGCAGATACTTTATCCTCGGGGCCTTGTTTGCCAGTCTATTTCAGGTGTTCATGGATCGGTCCGTTATGGCCGATATTGGTCAGGCGCCAATAAAAGGCACGGCGTTGATGATGGGAATTGCGTTTGTGCTTTCACTCTGTTCATCAGCTGATGCATTCGTAGCGGCCTCCTTTTCCCATAGTTTTCTGCCAGGCTCGATACTGGGATTCCTTGTATTTGGTCCCATGCTGGATCTGAAAAATGTTTTGATCATGATGTCCTGTTTTAAACGGAGCTTCGTCGTCACGTATGTCCTGCTTATTTTCGCAGTCGTCTTCAGCCTATGCCTGATTGCAGGCGGATTGATCAGTAAGGGGGGCTTCTGATGAAACGTTTTTTTATCCAAAGACTTGAAGGGTTGCTGCTGCTGGGATTGGGCCTCATGATCTTTAAATTGTATGTTTCAGGATATTTAACGAAATTGATTGCACCCAAGATGGTCCCATATGCATTGGCGGCACTTTTTGCTTTTTTAGTGATCAGCCTGCTCCGAATGAAAAAACAAAAACAGGGTGAACAACATTGTGATTGCGGATCGAATGGGGAGTCTTCCTCCTCCGCACTGGTCCTGAAATATAGTTTGTTCTTCCTTCCGATTCTTCTGGGCTTCATCCTGACCGACTTTACATTAAGCGGGGAAGTGCTGGCGAAAAGGGGGATGGCGAAGCAGCAGGCACAGATGGTAAGTTCATATGATTCAGGGAAACATGCGAATGGGGAGAAAATCTCCGTAACCGATGATAATTATTTTGAAGTACTGGATGATTTACTGAACAACCTCGATACGATCGAGGGGAAGGAAATAGAGATTTCCGGATTCATATACCGTGAGGATACATTTACGAAAAAACAAATGGCCATCTCCCGCCTCTCCATGTCCTGCTGTGTGGTCGATGCGACGTTATACGGATATATGGTCAACGGGAATGTGGAAGGAATGAAGACGAATGATTGGTATACGATTACAGGGACATTAAAAAAAGGAAGCTATAAAGGGGAACCCGTACCGGTGATCGATTTAAAAGATTCGAAGAAAATAAAGGCACCGGAAGAAGCTTATTTATATGAAAATGTACAAATCATTCAGTAGTATTGGAAAACCCGGCAAAAGGATACTTTGCCGGGTTTCGGTGCCGAAAGGGGGATATTATTTAGCGGAACCCGGAAACGGACGTAAAATCGTGCGCTGCAGTCGAAAAAATCGAGAAACGGCGGCATTTGTTCGGGAGCAAGTAACATAGTATAATGGCCTTACCATGGATAAGAGTGTAAGGGGGGATAATCTTGTCTTCAAGTAATCGAAACAATCAAATTGGACCGCCGCGGTTTGCCATTGCCGTTCACTCTTTGGTTTGTCTCGCACAAAGCGAAAAGCTCCTGACAAGTTCGGCAATCGCCTTAAAGGTGAAGTCACACGCCACTTTTTTAAGAAGGGTGATGGCACAGCTTGCAGCTGCGGGGATCGTCGAAACAAAGGAAGGACGGGAAGGCGGTTATAGTTTGAAGGTGCCTGCCTCTCAGCTTACTTTGGCCGATGTGTATCAAGCGGTACGGCCGGAATGTCTTGTTTGTATGGAAACGAGCGAATGCGGAGAGATTGGGAAACAGCTGGATACGGCTTTGGAGGAAATCATGAACGAAGCCGAAAAGGAAACATTGCGCCTGCTAAAGGGCTATACCTTGGAAGAATTCATGAAAAAAGTCGACTTCACCAATTTTGAAAACGAGTGTCTGGGCTAATATCCTTGCAAGAGGATACCCAGGATTATATAATGTGCTTAATGCAATTGCATTTAAAATGAGGAGGTATTTACATGAAGGTGGAAATTTGGTCGGATTATCAATGTCCGTTCTGTTATATAGGTAAGCGTCGATTCGAAGAGGCTTTAAAGCAGTTTGAAAATAAAGATCAGGTAGAGGTCTCATTTCGCAGTTTTGAGTTGAACCCAGAGGCTGAGCGGGATATCAATATGACTCAAAATGAAATGCTGGCCAAGAAATACGGCATGTCTCAAGCGCAGGTGGAAGCGAACAGCCAAAACCTGACTCAACAGGCTAAAGAATTGGGACTCGATTATCATTTGGACAAAGTGGTCTTAACGAATTCGTTCGATGCACACCGCTTGATGCACTTTGCTGAATCAAAAGGTAAAGAGAAAGAAATGAATGAACGACTATTTAAAGCTTACTTTACGGAAGGCAAACATATTGGCGATCACGCTACATTGGCAAGTTTGGCTGAAGAGGTTGGCCTTGAAAAGTCCGAGACGGAGTCCATGCTGGCAGGAACGGCATTCACGGCAGAGGTTAGGGGAAATGAGCAAGAAGGAAGCCTGCTTGGAATTACAGGTGTCCCATTCTTCGTCATTAATCGCAAATATGGAATCTCCGGCGCCCAGCCAACGGAAGCATTCCTCGATACGCTAAAAAAAGTATGGGCTGAGGAAAATCCGCTTACGATCGTGAATGATCCAGCAACAGGCGACGCTTGTACGGACGGTTCTTGTAACGTAAAGGAAAAATAGAAGATGAAGAAGGAGACCTCAAACTGGGGTCTCCTTTTTTTACTTAAAAAGGAAATGTCATGTATGGCAAAGAATATAGTGTACAGGGTGGCTTTTCCAAAAAAAGTCCGAAATGAAAGGGAGTTAAAAGATGTATACAATGATTGGAATACTAGTCTTCGTGATTGCATGTGCAGTAATTGCCAAACTAATTTCCTATAAAAATTGGACATGTATTTATACAGCATTCGGGAATGAAAATTATTATAAGGCGGTTGCGAAACTGGAAAGGGAAGGGATACCATTCAAAACGAAAACTCCTATGAATTTAGGCACTGAAAACTTTCAGAATCGCCATGAAACCACTCAATATGATGTTTTTGTAAAAAAAGAACAGGAGCATATTGCCCAAAGGGCGATAAATAAGAATTAACAAAGGCAAAATCATTGAAAATTGCTGTCCTGAAGGCAGCTTTTTTGTACTGGCTGAAAAGATAAGATGAGGGAATTGAAGCAGGCCATGTTTTGCTTTTTTGGAAACTCACGAGTAAAAGCCCAAAACTCACGAGTATCTGCTCCAAACTCACGAGTAAAAGCCCAAAACTAAAGAGTATTTGCTCCAAACTTATGAGGGCGGGACTTATGAAAAGCAAAATGCTGCTAATCCATCTTTCCACTAAATTTATATAAAATAAAAGAAAGAAAAAGCGTTGTTTTTGATATGGAATCAGTTTTTTATAGTTTCAAAGACTGAAAATTTGTATAATGGGTGAGATGGATTTAATTGAATGTACATATAGGAGGGGCATGGATGAGTAAGCTTGATGGCAGGACCGTTGCTTTATTGGGGGCACGGAAGACGGAAGAACTTAGTAAAATCGTTCAAAATCTTGGGGGAGTCCCGCTTGTTCGCCCGGCACAGGGGACGGTTTTCCTTGATGATTCCCATTTGGAAGAGGATGTCACCCGGTTGATGGCAGGGGAGTTCGATTGGATAATTCTCACGACGGGAGTGGGGACGGAATTATTATATAAAACGGCAGTGAAGATGGAAGCGGGAGATCGTTTCATAGAGGCTTTGCAGTCTATGAAAATTGCAGCTAGGGGCTATAAAACGGTGAATATGCTGAAAAAGCTTGGCCTGCAGCCATTAATCCGTGATGATGATGGCAGTACGGCAGGGCTTGTTCGCAATCTGGAAGGCCATCTGCCTGGAGGTGTAAAGGCCGCTTTGCAGCTTCACGGCGATCCGGCGCCTCTTTTGATGAATTGGCTGGATGAACAAAAAGTGGAACATAAAGAAATCCTGCCATATGAACATATAGCGCCTGAAAAAGAAACGATGCAGCAGCTGATCCAAGAAATCCTTGAAGGCAAAATCGATTCGGTTGTGTTCACGAGTGCACCCCAGCCGCGAAATTTAATGAGATTTGTCCGTGAACAAGGCGTGGAGGATAAGATAGTCGGCCTGTTTGCATCAGATGTAATTGCTCTTGCGGTCGGAAAGGTAACGGCGCAGGTGGTGATCGATGAAGGGATTGAGCGGGTTATATATCCTGAAGATCAACGGATGGGCAGTGCGATGGTGGAGCTGGTGAAATATTATCAGGGAATGGCAAGCAGATAGGGGTGAGTGCGGCATGACCAAGGGCAAGGTTTATTTTGTTGGTGCAGGTCCGGGTGATGAAGGCCTGATTACCGTAAAAGGCCAAAAAGCGATTGAAAAAGCGGATGTCATTTTATATGATAGGTTGCTAAATCCCAAACTGTTGGAGGCTGCCGCCTTCGATTGTGAATTGATATATTGTGGCAAGACACCTTATGCTACTGGCATCAGCCAAGGGGAAATCAATGAGCTGCTTGTTTCCAAAGCACTGGAAGGGCATCGGGTCGTCCGTTTGAAAGGCGGTGATCCTGCCGTTTTTGGAAGAGTCGGGGAGGAAGCGGAATCGTTGAAAGATGAGGGAATCCCATTCGAAGTCATTCCGGGGGTTACGTCCAGCATTGCTGCATCCATGTACGCAGGAGTCCCCGTCACACATCGGGATTACGGACGTTCCTTTGCGATGGTGACGGGCCATGACCAAACGAAGAAGGATATAGATTGGAATGGGCTTGTGAGTATAGATACGGTTGCCTTTTATATGGGTGTGGCCAACCTTCCGTCTATCCGCGGGAATTTGATCAATCATGGAAAGCCAGGGAATACACCGGCACTCGTCATTCAATGGGGCACTTATGGAAGACAGGAAAGTGTCGAGGGGACCTTGGATGATATCGTCGAACGGGTAAGTGGAAGGTCGCTTGGCAATCCTGCAATCACCTTGGTCGGGGATATCATTTCACTAAGGGGAAAACTGCAATGGTTCGAAAGGAAGCCGCTTTATGGACAACGGTTTTTAGTGGCCCGGACGGGGACGGCAAAAAGTGCCTTGGCGGAAGCCCTGTATGAACTTGGCGGCGAAGTTATCGAGTTTCCTAAATGGAATGCGGCAAAAGTGAAAATAGAAGAAAGTCAGCTGCTCGCTTTTCTTTCGTATGATCGAATTCTCTTCACCTCGCCTGAAAGTGTCCATGGATTCTTGGATTCACTCATTGAACAAGCTATTGATTTCCGTCGGATTTCTTCAAAACTATATGTGTTATCAAGGAAATCGAAAAAGGCTTTACAGCAACGGGGTCTGACGGCCGAGCTCAAATCCGGGATGCCGGATACCGGAACACTGTTAGTTGTTGGGGATCGAAATAGAGATCTTAGAGATCCGGCACATGGGGACGGAGACTATATTCAATCAATCGCTAAATTTGTCGATGAAAGATTCCTTGAAATCTTTCCGAGAATGCTGGATGGGAAAGCTGTAGGAACGGTACTATTTTCGAATCGGCATTCAGTCGATATGCTGATGCAATATGGGAACAAGGCAGACGTGGATGTTGAAGCGCTGCTAAAACAAGCCTCCATCGGGGTGATCGGGGAAAGTACCGGCAATAGACTTCAAGACTATGGATTTACATCTGATATGATGCCGAAAGAACCGTCTGTCGAACAATTGGTGGATTTGATCGTGAATAGGAATGTTTGTTAGACTCTGATAAAAACAGAGTCTATTTCCTTTGGAGGGCGTCGTTATTCACCTTCTATTAATATTGTTGGCGTTCAGTGTTGGGGCCAATCGTGTTATCATTTAATTACGGGACATCACGGAGTACGAAAAGCCCTCACTTACTGCTTTTATTGGCCGGAATTCATTCAAGGACAGGAGGTGACTTCATGTTTAATATTGGTGATATTTTATGGCAATTATTCTACCTTGCCCTACTTGTTCTGTTATTCTTTATGGTTGTGAAGGCGGTCCGTTTCTTTATAAAGCATATGACAAAAATGAATAACCTGGAAAATAAAAGAGATGAATTACATGAACGATTGAAAAAGAAGGATGAATGAGGGCGAGGCAGGGGGAGCGTTAAACGGATTTGGACGAATTCACCAAATGGACACTCAACTTTGAGGAGTAAGGAATAAAAGTCTTTTATTCCTTCACAGATTGGGTATTATATATACGTGACTTTTCCAGGGAGGCGAAGTAAATGAAACGGACATGGGAATACGTATTAAGTATCATAGGCGTGAGTATCGCTGCGATTTTTTTAATCGTGACGATCATAGCGGCCGTCTATCTCAACAGTATCGATTTGAAAGAAATGATGGACTACTCATTAATGTCAGATTCTGAGTTTTCCTCGTCTGAGGTAGATATGTCAATCAAGTTATTCATGGGCATGCTTTGGGTGGGGATCATATCGCTGTTCATTGCCTTGGCAGGCGGTTTGATCGCTATCTTTCTATTAAAGGGCGGCAAGGCGAAGGGAGCCGGAATCTTATTGATCATTACGGGCATTCTGACGATTTTTCATGTTTGGCCGCTTATCTTCTTCATCATACCGGGTATCATGTGCCTTGTAAGGAAGCCGAGGGAAACGGTGGAAGTGATCGAATGATCCGGCATCATACATAGTTTTGTGATTTGAAAACAAAGGAGCTTTCCCGATAATGCGGGTAAGCTCCTTTTATGCTGTAAGGATATTTTAGGAGAAAATACCTTATTATACCTGAAATCACCAGTCTATCATGTTACTATTATTATAGATTTAAATATAAATAGACTGGAGTTCGATCGATGAAGATACCTTTAATGAAGATTGGGGCACTGACCTGTTTAACGTTTGGTTTGTTCAATGGACAGGCTTTTGCGGAGTCTGGAATAACCAATGCGTGTTCATCATTCGGTGAGATTCAACCCAATGAAAATCCTTCCCATAAGCAGATCAACTGCTTACTGACGAATGCGGCAATAGAAGCTGAAATCCCCCCTGAAGTGGTAAAAGCGGTGGCTACGCAGGAAAACGGGGATTGGAGGCAATTTAATGAGGATGGTAAACCGATTATATCCGACGATGGCGGCATCGGTCTAATGCAGCTTACCAATAAAAGTGGGTATGACCAGAAAAAGCTGGAAAATGATATAGTCTACAATATCGGGGCAGGTGTCGAGGTCCTGAGTGGCATGTATTCAAGAAGGGATTTGCCCAAGATCAAAGGTGCAGGACGCAGGGTCATCGAAAATTGGTATTTCCCTGTCATGGCTTACAATGGGACAAAACCTGTGAACAGTCCCCTTTACCAGGAAAACGGGAAAATAAATGTGAATGCGTACCAAGAGGAAGTTTTTGCTGAGATAGAAAACCAAAGTTATTTGAATGATACGAAACTGGCAAAATATCCATTCAAAACTTCTGACTTTCAATATGATCGGGACAGCAAGGAAAATATCGTCTTTAAAAATCTTGAATACACCTTGACAGATCAAACGCATGACTCTGTTTATTGGTTCAGGGCAGGAGACAAAGTGGTGACGACAGAGAGCGCGAATATCAGGAAAGAAATAAGCACTACGGCAGGTGCAGTAACTGTTCCGCCCAATACAAGCTTGATCATCACAGGGGATTTTGACTATCACGAATCTAAGGGAAATAAATTTGTCTTTTATCCCGTACAAACGGAAGATAAGAGTATTAAGGGGTATGTTTCATCGGCTTACATCTCCAATCGGCCATCGATTGTCAAGGATACGAATAAGCCTGTGATTTCAGGGACTGCCGGTAAATCAATTCCATTCAACTCAGCTTTCAATCCTAAAACCGGCGTAAAGGCGAAGGATGATAAAGATGGTGACTTAACGAATGTCATCCGCGTTGAAGGTAAGGTCGATACCAAGAAAGTGGGCACCTATAATTTGACTTATACGGTAGCTGACAAAGCTGGGAATGTTTCCAAGGTCACAAGGAAAATAACCGTTCATGATCAAGTCAAGCCTGTGATTTCAGGTGCCGGGAACAAAACCATCAAACTTAATTCTTCATTCAATCCAAAAACAAACGTGAGTGCCAAGGATGATGCCGATGGAAATTTGACAAGTAAAATCAAAGTGACGGGTACAGTCAATACGAAGAAAAAGGGGACCTATACATTGAAGTATACGGTCACAGATTCATCGAAAAATGCGGCGACGGTCACAAGAAAGATCACGATAGATGGCACCAAGCCAGTCATCTCGGGAGCCAATAGTAAAACCGTTGGCTATTATTCGACATTCAGCCCTAAATCGGGCGTATCTGCGAAAGATAACCTGGATGGCAACATGACAAGTAAAATAAAGGTGACAGGTACGGTGAATACAAAGAAAAAAGGTACGTATACATTAAAGTATACAATCATTGATTCATCGAAAAATACTGCGACTGTCACAAGAAAGATCACGGTAGACAGCACAAAGCCGGTCATTTCCGGTGCCAAGAGCAAATCCATTGCGTATAACTCGACATTCAATACTAAATCAGGTGTATCCGCAAAAGATAATCTTGATGGAAGCTTAACAAGTAAGATCAAAATAACAGGGACTGTGAATACGAAGAAAAAAGGCACCTATACATTGACTTACACAGTTACGGATAAATCGAAGAACAAGGCGGAAGTAAAAAGGAAAATCACCGTTAAATAGAAGGCCAAAAAGGATTCCCTGAATAGGGGAATCCTTTTTTTTTGATGCCTGAATGTGTTTGGCTGAAAGATAGGCATATATAATAGTAGAAAGTGTCTTCAAGGGTGGAGTGAATATTGATGAAAATGTTATAATTGTAAAAACATGTAATGAAGAGTGATCTGAAAGGGGATTGTTTATGGGCAAAGAACACGGGCATGTGAACTGGATGGATCAAATCTTTAAGGAATATGAAAGAGAAGGCGGGCTGAAGAATAATCCTGGCTTTGGTAAACCGCTTCCGGAGTCGGCACTGTCGGGAAATATATATGACAACTTCTTGACGAAGGCCAAGGATGCCGGCTTCCTACCGCTTTGGATAAAATGGCAAAAAGAAATTCGGGAAGAGCTAGCCGAATTGGTTCGATTGAAAAAAATGAATGGAACTGAATCTGAATTGATGAAACGAATGGATGAAATAAATGAGAAAGTCCGTACATATAATGCGATTTGTCCAACCCAAATGCAGCGCAGGGAAATAGAGTGGGAAAGCATCGAAATCCAGTATGAAAAATGGAAGTAAATGATAATGTGTAAAATGTGGGTATTTGTATGAAGTGATCATGAAAGGATTATGTTATAATGGCATGAATAAAAAACAGAGAGAGGGACTTCGATTGGAAAAAAGAAAAGAAGTTTTTTCATGGATAAAAGCGATATTGATTGCAGTCATTCTAGCTTTTTTAATTCGAACGTATATTTTTGCACCGATTGTCGTGGACGGTGAGTCAATGATGCCGACTCTGCAAGACCACGAAAGAATTGTTCTTACCAAGTTTGGAACGAATATCGATAATATAGACCGGTTTGATATTGTCGTTTTTCATGCAACGGTAGATAAAGATTATATAAAAAGGGTTATCGGTCTGCCAGGTGACCATATTGAATATAAAGACGATACGCTTTATATTAATGGGAAGGCTTATGAAGAACCATACTTGGACAAATATAAGAATCAGATGGCATCAGGTATGCCGCTGACTGAATCCTTCAAGCTCGAAGATATTACAGGCAGCATGACAGTGCCGGAAGACCAGTTGTTCCTTATGGGGGACAATCGCCAAAATAGTTTGGATAGCCGTGAAATTGGCACGATATCCGTCGATGAAATCGTGGGCAAGGCGAATCTAGTGTATTGGCCGATCAATGAAATAAAGATTGTGAAATAAGAAGAAGCGGACTCAGGTATCGAGTCCGCTTTTATTGTTGCCGATTTTCATCCGTAAAGAGGAAACTGTCATACAGGTATTTCAACAAAAAACGTGTCCATTCTTCTTTTTTTTCTATTTTTTTGTGAAAATCAACTCATTTGGGTTAAATTAGGTTATCCTATTAAAAAGAAGTAATCACGTTACCCAGGCCCGCCTAAGAAAATGGATTACTTTAATAAAGGGTGCTGAGATGGAGTACTTTAGATGGATATAGTAAAAGATTTAATATCAAACTATGGTTATTTTGCGATATATGGATTGTTGGCCATTGGGATTATTGGCTTGCCGGTACCTGATGAGTTCATGATGACATTTGTCGGCTATTTGTCATCCATTTCCGTTTTGAATGTCCAGGGAGCATTCCTTGTCAGTTTCCTTGGCTCGATATCCGGGATGCTTGTCAGTTATTTCATCGGGAAAAAGGTGGGGAAGCCTTTTTTGAGGAAGTATGGTAAGTGGATCAAAATGACCCCCGCGAGGTTGGAAAAATTGGAGAAATGGTTCAATAAATACGGTCCATGGACGATTATCATAGCCTATTTCATTCCAGGAGTCCGTCACTTCGCCAGTTACATTTCCGGTATGAATGGAATGGGGAAACGAAAGTATTTTATCTTTGCAGGAGCAGGGGCATTCAGCTGGTGTTTGGTATTTACGACTTTTGGCTATTTCATCGGTGTGTTAACTTAACTCATTACAACTTACAAAATTTCTTTATTGAATCAGAAAATCCCGTTTCTGAGTATTAGAAACGGGATTTTCCATTCTGCTTTTATTATTGAGCGGAGTATCCGCCGTCGATGACAAGCTCGGCACCAGTTACGTATGAAGCTTCATCGGATGCTAGATAAAGCACGGCATTTGCAATATCCGCCGGCTGACCCAAACGTTGTAATGGAGTAGCCTTGATCATTTGGTTCACTAACTCTTTTGATTCTTCTAATTTTTGAGTCATCGGTGTTTCGATGATACCAGGGAATACGGCATTGACACGGACGCCCATGCGGCCATATTGCGTTGCGGCAGCCTTGGAAATAGCACGGACGGCACCTTTTGAAGCTGAATAAGAGTTTAAGCCCATTCCGATTTGAGCAGTAAAGGAAGAAATGTTTACAACTGCGCCTTTCCCTTCTTTAGCCATGTGAGGAACAACGTGTTTCATTCCAAGGAATGGTCCGAATCCATTGATGCCTAACATTAGCTGCCAATCGGCCAAAGTCGTATCGTTAATGCCTTTTTCCGTTGAGATGCCGGCATTGTTTACCAAAATGTCGATTTTGCCAAATTTAGCGATAACTTCATCCGTCACCTTTTTCCAGCTTTCGTCTGAAGATACATCAAGTACAGTTCCATGGACGTTATCCAGTTCATTTACGGCAGCTACAGCTTTTTCATTGATATCGGCAGCAATGACTTGAGCTCCTTCTTTTTTGAATAGGTCTACCATTTCCCTGCCCATACCAGATGCTCCGCCAGTGATAATGGCTACTTTATCAGTCAATCTTCCCATCATGATCACTCCCAATTAGTTGTTATAACGATGAATATATGTTCAAGCATAGTTCAAAAGTTATATTATCAACGAGCAATACTATAACTCCTTCAGGAATCCGTCAAGCATTTTATTTTCCGGCTTGCGAAATGCCTTTTTCTTGCTGGATAAAAATGGACTTCCCATAACCCCTGCGGGTTGAAAGCGATATCAATCTTTCAATCTTTAAATTTTGATACGTAAATTAGGCATATTTAAATGGCTTTTACCCGTTCTATTTAAAACGTTCCATAAGTAATCTTGTAGAGGCATCTCTTGCATGTTGGGGAGCACCATATGTACAATTCTAGTGATTAAAATTGAATACTGCAATCTTTTTGTACTTTGAATACAAATTTTTATAACGACATTCCATTTCTAACTTTTCAGAACTTTTATGTACATAGGAGGTCATCATTTTATGAATAACAGAGTATATCTTTCCTTGGCCATCCCGCTTACGATTTCGACGATGAGTACGCCCTTGCTCGGTGCGGTCGATACGGCTGTGGTTGGAAAGTTGAGTGATCCCGCTTATATTGGCGGGGTGGCTGTCGGAACGATAATTTTTAATACGATGTATTGGCTTTTTGGTTTTCTTCGGGTCAGTACATCTGCCTTCGCTGCACAAGCGGAAGGGGCAAGGGATGAAAAGCAAACCCTGATGGCCTTGATTCGGCCTTTTTTCATTGCAGCGATCATCGGTCTGCTTTTTATCGTGATCCAAAAGCCCATTTTGAATGTATCGTTAGGCGCAATCGGTCCGGAATCGGACGTTTCCGCCTTTGCCGCAGATTATTTTGGCATCAGGATATGGGGCGCTCCTTTTGCTCTATTGAATTATGTCATCTTAGGCTGGTTAATCGGGAAATCGAGGATAAAAACGTCTTTGTTCATTCAAGTTTTCATGAACGTGATGAATATAATCTTATGCCTCGTTTTCGTTAATGGTTTTTCATGGTCTGTATCAGGGGTTGCTGCCGCTTCACTGATATCAGAGATTTCCGCTTTTTTACTGGGCTTGTGGGTCATCCGGAAAGCGGTTAACGTACCGGAATCTTTTTCATTCCGGGAGGGGTTCGATCGGGCTTCCCTGAAAAAAATGATGGTGGTCAACAGGGATTTATTCATCAGGACCATTTGCCTGATCACGGTTTTCAATCTTTTTACGGCCAAGGGAGCGACTTTCGGGACAGAGACCCTTGCGGCCAATGCCGTACTCATTCAAATCCATTATCTGATGGCCTATTGCTTTGATGGCTTCGCGAACGCGTCAAGCCTTCTGGTCGGGAAGGCGATTGGTTCGAGAGATATAAACCTTTATAAAAAAACACTCTCACTATCGGCGCGGTGGGGCTTGTATGCCTCGTTCATACTTGCCGCATCTTACTATCTTTTCAGCGATGAGGTCATTCTCTTATTCACGGATATTCCCGGCGTCATCGAATTGGCCCATGAATATGGACTTTGGATAGTCCTATTCCCATTCAGTGCCTTTATCGGACTCATTTTTTATGGAGTGTTTACCGGTGCGACTGAAGCCGTTCCAGTAAGGAACTCTATGCTTCTGGCACTGATGGCTTTTTTAATAGTCCAATACGCAGCAGTCAGCAATCATGGCAATCATGGTTTATGGCTTGCATTCCTGGCTTTCAGTTTAGGACGTTCTTTGTTTTTAGCATTATATATCCCAAGACTGAACAGAAAAGTAACAGTGTTAATGAATGATAGTCTAATGAAATCATCCTCTTTTTAATAAAAGAGGGTGTTTTTTTATTTTTGTAAGGAATTTTATCGGTAGTTTGATGTTAGCAATAATGCGGGAATACGAAGAATAGGTAGCAAGGCTTGGCGAATGTGGTAGTAAAAGTGATAAAATGAAAAATATATATAAAAGAGGAGTTGTCATATTTTGAGTGAATTGAATTGGCGAGAAGAAGTTGAAAAACGGAAAATGGACTTATTGCTTGACACACAAAACTTATTGAAAATAAAAAGTGTACTTGATGAAGAACACCCGACAGAGGAGGCCCCACTCGGTAAAGGGGTGAAGGAAGCGCTTGATTTCATGCTTCAATTAGGCGAAAAAGACGGTTTTACTGTGAAAAATGTCGATAATGTCGCTGGTCATATCGAAATGGGGGAAGGCGAGGAGTTAATCGGGATTTTATGCCATGTCGACGTGGTACCAGAGGGAGATGGCTGGAGTTCGGATCCGTTTGGTGCTGAAATCCGCAATGGCCGCATATATGCCCGTGGGGCAATCGATGATAAAGGGCCGACTATGGCTGCCTATCATGCGATGAAGCTGGTCCGGGAGCTAGGAGAACCTTTGAACAAACGTGTAAGGATGATCATTGGAACCGATGAAGAATCGAACTGGCGCTGCGTTGACCGGTACTTTGAAGTGGAGGAAATGCCTTCGATCGGCTTCGCACCAGATGCTGACTTCCCGATCATCAGTGCGGAAAAAGGAATATGGGATTTCTCGGTTATCCATCCTGCCGATGCAGGAAATGGCACGAACTCAGATGTGAATGTCATCGAGTTTTCTTCAGGTCGAAGGACGAATATGGTACCGGATTTTGCGACGGCTATTGTGGAAACGGACAACACTGCTGAAGTGGCTGCAAACTATCAGGATTATTTGCAAAAGTACTCATTGGAGGGGCAAGCCGTTCCGCAAAAAAATCAAGTGCTGCTTGAAATGAATGGTGTTTCGGCACACGCGATGGAGCCGAACAACGGAAGAAATGCAGGTCTGCATTTAGCCGTATTTTTAGCTGATCTCACTCTTGATCCGCATGCGAAAGCCTACTTCACTTTCATCAAGGATCGTTTGTTCGAAGATTCCCGCGGAAATAATTTAGGTGTGGCGTATTCGGATGAGCAAACAGGAGAATTGACGATCAATGCCGGCGTTTTCAATTATTCTAAACAAGGCGACAGCTCGATCGGCTTCAGCATGCGTTATCCGGTCACGTTTGAGTGGGAACAGCAAAAGGCGGCGCTGGAAGAAAGGCTTGCGGCATATAATTTGAAAGTGAAGACCAATTCGCATTCAACTCCGCATTATGTGGACAGTGAAAGCTTCTTGATCAAGACGTTGCAGGAAGTGTATGAAGCGGAGACAGGTGATAAAGCCGAGCTTCTTTCGATTGGCGGCGGCACATATGCCCGTTCATTGAAAGAAGGCGTTGCATTTGGCCCGCTTTTCCCAGGCAGCGAAGACATTGCGCATCAGAAAGATGAATATATTGATATTGAGGATATGCTTAAGGCTACGTCCATTTATGCACGTGCCATTCATGAATTGGCTAAATAAGAGGCAAAGAGGGAGAAAGACATGGGAAAAATCATTTTTAACGGCGACCTTAAAAGCAGGTCCGAAGTAAAGGTAGATATTGAAGACAGGGGATATCAATTCGGTGATGGCGTCTATGAAGTCATTCGGGTTTATAATGGCGAATTATTTACAGGGGATATGCATCTGAACCGGTTGATGGACAGTGCGAAGTTGATTCAGATGAAAGTTCCTTTTACTGTAGAGGAAATCAAAACCCGCATGAAAGAGCTGATCGCTGAAAATCAACTGAAGGACGGTATCGTCTATATGCAGCTGACAAGAGGAGTATCTGCGCGTACACACTCTTTTCCAACTGCAGAGGTGGAACCGGCCTTTGTCGCCTATACAAAGGAAATGCCTTATACAGGCAAAATGAAGCCAGGGGTCAATGCTGTTACCACCGACGATATACGCTGGCTGCGCTGTAATATCAAGAGTTTAAATCTACTGGGAAATATAATGGCTAAACAGCAAGCGGTGGAAGCCGGCTGTGATGAAGCGATCCAGCATCGTGATGGTACGGTGACGGAGGGAAGTTCGTCAAATGTCTCAATCGTGGTGGATGGTCAACTTAAAACGCATCCGGCCACAAACTTGATCCTGAATGGAATTACCCGTCAGGTGATGCTGAAGCTTTGCGCTGATCATGGGATTCCCTATGTCGAAGAAGCCTTCACGGTCGAGGACATGATGGCAGCCGATGAAGTTCTTTATACAAGCACTAGCGTCGAAGTGACACCCATCATTAATGTCGATGGCCAATCGATTGCAGCCGGGGAACCCGGTCCGATAACTCAAAGACTGCAGAAACTGTTTTCCGAGGAAATCGAGAAGCAATGCGGTTCCGTTAAATAGAGGAATGCCCCTTTGCCACTAATGGCAAGGGGGTTTTTTTATCTGTGTAGCCGGAAGCGAGATGGCCTTCCCCGAATTCCCGATCACGTTAATTACATCGATATGCAATCCTCTCTTTTGACATTTTAAAAAACCAGGAATATACTTGCTAATAACCTAAAAAGTTTACCTATTGCAACAATTTGAGTTACGTGTAAAAGGAGTAGAAATAGATATGTCCGATGTGTTGCATCAATCTTCTTCGAGAGGAATAAAAAATCTGCTTCCCTATCTGGGGCCTGCCTTCATAGCAGCTGTTGCCTATATTGATCCAGGGAATTATGCGACTAATATTACAGCCGGATCTAAATATGGCTATACGTTATTATGGGTTATCTTCGCCTCCAATTTAATGGCTGTGCTAATCCAATCACTATCAGCTAAATTGGGGATAGCCACTGGAAAGAACCTTCCGGAGCTATGCAGGGAAAAATTTTCGAAAAAAACATCTTTCTTATTATGGATTCAGGCTGAAGCCGTTATAATGGCAACCGACCTAGCTGAATTCATAGGAGCCGCACTAGGGATTTATTTACTATTTGACTTACCGTTGATCACATCGGCAATCATAGCAGCGATTAGTTCCTTTGCCATTCTGGAAATCCAGCGCAGGGGATATCGAACATTCGAAGCCCTGATCACGGTCATGATATTTGTCGTTGTGATAGCTTTTGGCGCTCAAGTTTTTTATGCAAAACCTGACACTTCAGCCGTTGTTTTAGGACTCTTCACTCCAAAATTCGACGGAGTGGACAGCATTTTACTATCGGCCGGCATGCTTGGAGCCACCGTTATGCCACATGCGATATACCTTCATTCCTCTTTGACTCAAAGAAGGATAGTCGGAGTAAACGATTTGGAAAGAAAAAGGATTTATCGTTTTGAGCTAATTGACATTGTCATCGCCATGTTGATTGCAGGTGCGATCAATGCCGCCATGGTCATCGTTTCAGCTGCCCTATTTCATAAGAATGGAGCACTAGTGGAGGACTTGGATGTTGCCTATCAACAATTCGGGGCCATGCTTGGACCATCAGTCGCGATGTTCTTTGGAATAGGATTATTATTTGCCGGTTTATCGAGCTCAGCCGTTGGTGTAATGACAGGTGATGTTGTCATGCAAGGATTCATTAAAAGACATATTCCGATTTATTTAAGAAGGGTCATTACTACCGTCCCGCCCCTGCTCATAATATTATGGGGAGTGAATCCATCCAAAGCGCTTGTGATGAGCCAAGTTGTACTCTCGTTTGGCATCGCGTTTGCCTTAGTGCCATTGATCATGTTTACAAGCAATAAAAAAATCATGGGCAGCCTGGTCAACCATAAAATCACCTCGGGCGCCGCTTGGCTTATAGCTGTACTTATCATTGGACTGAACTTGTTCCTGCTTTACGAAACACTGTTCAGCTAACATGGAAATTGCAGGGGAGGACCGATTTTTGGTCCTTTTTTGCTGTATTTTTCTATAATCGACCCAGAGCTGAAAAAAATACATCCAGGAACTGCGTATGATCCGTCATGGGCTTTTTTCATAGTATGGTAGATTGGGGAATATTCCTGTGGGGATTAGGAGGCCCAAGAAAGGGTATAGGCAATGGGAATTATGGTAAAATTAAAGGGAAAACAGGAAGGAATGGAAATGAACATGAATACTCATTTTTTCTTTGCTTTAGTATTGCCTGATGATATTAAGGCCTATTTAAATGCTGTTACGGAACAACTAAAGCCAGACTTTCCATTTAAGAAATGGCTGCATCCAGCCGATTATCATATTACGATGGCATTTTTGGGCAATGCTCCCGATACATTGAAAGAGGATGCTTTGGGGCGTGTGGGAAGCGTGCTTGCCAATGAGGCCTCATTCGGCTTGGAACTCGGCAATATCGGCGGTTTCGGCAAGAGTGACAGTCCAAGGATTCTTTGGACAGGCGTCAAGCAGCAAGAAAGGCTTTTTTCCATTCAAAGGAAAGTCTATAATTCCTGTATCGAAGCGGGTTTTGAACTTGATAAAAAGCCGTTTAAGCCTCATATTACACTGGCAAGAAAATTCGAGGGGGATAATCCCTTTTCTCTGGAGGGTGTTCGCCAGATGGCGAATGTGCAGGATAAGCATTTTGAAGCAGATCAGGTTGCGTTATATCAAACACATCTTGGAGCTTCCCCTTCATACGAGAAGATTTTCACGATAAACCTCCAAAAATAGAGAGATGGGTGGTGGTCGAATGGCACAGCTCATAAAGATGCAAGATTATATTTCCCGGTATGAGCAGGATATTTATCGTTATCCTACACAATTTGCACGGTTGAAAAAACAGCAATGGGATAAATTGAAGGCTGCTTATAATGCGGGCGAGCTAGATCGGTTGTATAGTGAACATACTGAAAGTGAAACACAGGCCAAACTTGATCCGCCTCAGGAAGATTCGAAGCGCCTGTTTAAAAAGGTGAAAGGCATATTCCGCCGGACAGGTAAACAGGAGTCAGAGGCGGAAGAACTGCCGATGCCGAACCAGATTGAAGATACTAATGTTTTTTCATTAAGATTTCCGTTCCGGCCGGCCAGTCTCGATGAATTAAAGCAAAATTTTTTAAATCAATTGCTTCGTTTTCAAATGAAATGGGGGAGTTCGACGCTTCGTGAAAAGTCATTTGTGGATCAATCATTCTTTTTGGATGAGAGGCTCCGCTTTTTTCTGCAGCGTTTTCCGGATACGTTTCTCGTATTATATAAACCTATCTTTCTTTTGAAAAATGCGCCTGTTGAAGTCGAAGTCATTTTATTGACCCCGGTTGATGCTTGGTGCATCACGTTTCTGGAAGCGGAAGAAGACGCTGCTTTCATCGGGTCAAGTGAACGATTCTGGGTCCGCAGGCATCATAAGCATCCTGATAAAAAAGTGCTCAATCCTTTGCTTGGTGCAAATCGGATGACGAACATCGTCTCCCAGTTATTTGAGCTATATGGAGTGAACATGCCGATTAAAAAGGTGATTTTATCCCGGAATGGATATGTCGATTATCCCGAAGCCCCTTATGATATTACGATATTGGATAAACGGACCTTCCCGGAATGGTTCGAAAGGATGCGGGCCATATCGTCTCCGCTCAAGGCACAGCAGTTAAAAGGGGCACAGGCTTTGCTTGAATATTGCCAAACTACATCCAGCCTGCGACCTGAATGGGAAGCGGAGTATAACCAAACGGATGGAAATCAGCATGCCGCACCTTAAAGAAACGGTGTATTTCATTGTCAATCCAATGGCAGGAAATGGAGAGAGTTTAAAGGTTTGGAAAAAGGCCGAGAAAATACTGCAATCAAAAGCTGTTCCCCATGAGGTGTTTTTTACACGGGAAAAGGGGCATGCGCTAAGATTGACGAAGGAGATCCTATCAGGGACGAAGCAGGATACCCGGATGATCGCTGTTGGGGGAGATGGCACGATTAATGAAATGATAAATGGCGCCATTGGTTTCCCCCACGCTATCATCGGATCCCTTGCGGCTGGATCCGGCAATGATTATGTAAGGGGCATTCAAAAAACCGAGAGTGTGGAAGAAGCTCTTTCTTTATTTCAGGATAATGCCTTTAGTGCCATTGATATCGGACAGTTCGAGACGAATGGCAAGATTGGGTATTTCGTGAACAGCCTGGGAATGGGCATTGATGCTGAAATTTCCGATGAAGCGGAGCGTTCCCCTCTGAAAAAATGGTTTAATTTTATCAGAGCGGGTAAATTAATTTATCTGTTCATTTTTATAAAAAAGATAGTGACTTACAAGCCCGGCTGCATGGAATTGATCATTGATGGAGACCGGCATCTTTTGAAAAAGGTTTGGTTCATCGTTATTGCGAACCAGTCCTATTTTGGCGGTGGGATGAAAATTTCACCGATGTCGAAGCTGGATGATGGCAGGTTGAACGTGATTGCGGTCCATGATATTCCTTTGTTGAAATTATTGACCGTCTTCATCACCGTTTTATGGGGCGGTCACCTGAACATTAAAAATGTTGATTCTTTTTCCGGTAAAATGATAAAAATGAAGAATGAAGGGTCAGTGAAAATCCAGTCTGATGGGGAAATTGTTGGTAGGAACGAAGTAGCTGCAGTGGTTCTGAAAGAGAAATTGCGCGTCATGTTACAGGCTGATAACCGATACAAAAATATGAAATGATTTATTTGTTTTTGTTTTATGCGTATAATCGTTTTATAGTACTTGACGAAGAAACCGTTTTTCAACTAAAATTTAATTTATGGCTATTGTTTAATTGCTCAATAGCTATTTTTTTATTTCTCTAAAATGAGGATGTTTTTAATTGCGGGTATCATCCCGATGCAAGTATATATGCAGCTTCGCCAGCAGGCGGATTTTTTATAAAACATGGACTCAAAGTAGTGGTAATACATACACTAGGTGAACGTACCCACATTTGTATGATTAAGCGAGGAAATCGAAGGTGAACCAGTTGGAACATTTATTAGGTCAGGAGTGGGATATATCCCCTGCTGGAGGAGCTACGGGAGAAGCCTTTATTGCCGAGAAAGAGGGGCAGAAGCTCTTCCTTAAACGAAATTCATCGCCATTTTTAGCTGTTCTTTCAGCTGAGGGCATTGTTCCAAAGTTAATGTGGACAAAACGCCTGGAAAATGGGGATGTAATTACGGCCCAGCATTGGATGGAAGGCAGGGAGCTATCTCAGCAGGAAATGAACAATATAAGAGTCGCAAAGCTGCTTCAAAAAATTCATCAATCCGATCCTTTGTTAAGCATGCTCAAAAGGCTTGGGAAATCCCCTTTACGACCTGAAAGTATACTTACAGACATAGAAACCGGGTTATCTTCGGATGTTACGGACATTCCGATTATCAAACAGGCCATCCATTTTTTACAGAACAATCTCCTGTTGATTGAATGCGACGAAAAAGTCGTCTGTCATTGTGATGTGAACCACAATAATTGGCTCATGACAGAAACGGACGGATTGTTCCTGATTGATTGGGACGGAGCGGTCATAGGCGATCCGGCCATTGACCTCGGCATACTCCTTTATTCATATGTCCCGAGGGAAGAATGGAATCAATGGCTTGCCCGTTACGGCAAGAAGCTTGACGCAGGCCTGGAGATGAGGATGAAATGGCACACGGTTTCACAACTTGTGCTTTCCATCCAATGGCATCATCGCAGGAAGCGGTACGAGGAAAGAAATGAATTACTGCAAAAACTGGAAGCGTTATTGATGTTCAGCTGATCAGAATTGATCTATATCATCCACCCACTGGGACAGGTCGTTCTGGTGGGTTGAAATATGTGCATCTAAATCGGCGGTACCGATGCCCGTCTGGCTGTATTCGTAAATCTCCGTCAGTATCGTTTTCACATTGCTGTCAATTTCCATATTGATCATTAAGGATTTGACGAGCCTTTCAACCTGTTCACATTCAGAAACGGATCCGCAGCAGTCTGTTTGATGGTTGGTCAATATATCTTTCAATAGTGACATTTGGTGTTCATGGGAAAGCGGCATATAATACCTCTCCTTTCTTAAACATGGATTCAAGGGATTCCCAGGTGGTACTCGCCTGCCCTTCACTTATTTATGGTGTGTTTTGCTGAAAGTTTTATACATGAAAACTACAGTGACTGTCGCCTGGATGGCCGGCAGTTTTTTTATTTGATCAGTGGGTGTTTCCTGAAAAAATCAACTTGCAGGAATCCATACACTCGTGTTATGGTTTGAACGATTATATTATAAATAGGGGTGTCATCATGCGTTTAAGAAATAAACCTTGGGCTGAAGACCGTTTGAATGATTTTCCACAATATGTAATTCAGCAGCCAGTGAGCCATAAAGGTAAATGGCATGAAGTTTTCGGAAACGATAATCCGTTATATATTGAAGTGGGTACGGGAAAAGGCCGTTTCATCACAGAAATGGCAAAGGCCCATCCTGATGTGAATTTCATTGGAATTGAAGTATATGGAAGCGTCATTGTCGCTGCATTGGACTTGCTGATTGAAGCGGATGTTCCAAATTTAAAGCTGTTGAATGTTGACGCAGCGAACTTAGGGGACTATTTTGCAAAAGGTGACGTGGATCGCGTCTACTTGAATTTCTCTGATCCATGGCCGAAATCACGTCATGCAAAACGTCGATTAACATATAAGACCTTCCTCGAAGTATATGAAGGCATCCTGCCGGACAAAGGCGAGATTCACTTCAAGACGGATAATCAAGGGTTATTCGAATCTTCCTTGAAAAGTATTTCAGAATACGGCATGCTCTTGAAATATGTAAGCCTTGATTTGCATAACAGCAGTTTTGAAGGCAACATCATGACTGAATATGAAGAAAAGTTCTCGAGCAAAGGCAATCGGATATACCGATTGGAAGCAATGTTCCAATAATCACCGATCAGAAGCCAGGTGCACAGCATCTGGTTTTTTTGTTTGTTCATGATTCACGGGGATGACTTGATTGTTATCAATTTCAATATATGGAAGCGGGTGTTAAACTAAAGGCAGAGGAGGGGTAAAATGGAAACGATGCAAATAGGGGAAATAAAATTAACATGGTTGAATGGCGGTGTGACACACTTGGATGGCGGTGCGATGTTCGGTGTTGTACCGAAACCGCTTTGGTCCAAGAAGTACCCCGTTAACGAAAATAACCAAATCGAGTTACGTACGGATCCGATTTTGGTGCAGGCCAATGGATTGAATATGCTTATAGATTCCGGTATTGGCAATGGAAAGATGAATGACAAGCAGAAACGGAATTTTGGGGTGACGGAGGAATCCAATCTTGTCGAAGATCTTGGCAGACTTGGAATTCAGCCAAATGATATCGATTACATTTTAATGACCCATCTACATTTCGATCATGCCTGCGGGTTGACGAAACGTGAAGGTGAAACTTGGGTGCCCGTTTTCGAGCGTGCAGAAATCATCACGACCAAAACGGAATGGGCGGAAATGAAAAACCCGAATATTCGTTCAAAAAGTACATATTGGGCAGAAAACTGGGAGGCTGTCGCTTCTCTTGTACGTCCTTTTGAAGGGGAACAGGAAATTACGGCTGGCATTAAAATGATCCATACCGGGGGGCATAGTGATGGACATGCGATCATCATCATAGAAGATGGCGGGGATAGATTGATCCACATGGCAGATATCATGCCGACGCACGCGCATGCGAATGTCCTCTGGGTCCTCGCTTATGATGATTATCCCATGACTTCCATCGAGGCGAAGGAAAAGTGGATGAAATCCGGACTGGAAAATGGGTCCTGGTATAGCTTCTACCATGATGCCCAATACTGTGCCATCAAATGGGATGCAACGGGTAAGGAGATACTAGCCGAATTGAAACGGAAGCGTTAAGAAGGAAAGCAAAAGGAGGACGTCATTCTGACGGCCCTCCTTTTTTTGTTTCAATCATTTTGTGCATTAAGCTCCAATATCGTTCCTGTCGAGGCATCTGCAACAAATTCGAATTGCTCGCGTTTACCTTCTGTATTTCTGGTGATCCCGCCTTTGTACACTTCATAGTCCAAATCGTTTTTTGTATAGTTCTCCGGCTTCATCAAGATCCATGAGCCATATATATTTCCGTCCTTTTTGACTGTTTCCTTCACTTGGGCCAAGACTTTATCGGGAGAAGGTTTACTTGATTGATCCAATAATTGTTTTGCTGCATAGCCAGCAGCAAATCCGGCTGCAGTACCTAGTAAAAACGTTTTCCAATTCATTGATTTCTCCTCCATTGCATTTTATAAAATCACTTCTTCTAGTATACAGAAGAACGCTTTATTTGACTAATAATTTGAAATTTTACCCATAAACTGATAAATTAGAACTTTCTAGTGTAACATGATGCTAAGTTTTGTAAAATAGAAAGAAACAATACATAGTTAGGGGTAGAAAAATGAATCATGAGACTTTGGAGCTTTTTAAAACATTGACGGAATTACCGGGAGCCTCGGGAAATGAACATGCAGTTCGGAGTTTCATGAAGAGTGAGTTGGAAAAGTATTCGGATGAAATCGTCCAAGATCGCCTTGGCGGAATATTTGGCGTAAAAAGAGGCAATGAGGATGGGCCGACCGTCCTGGTTGCCGGGCACATGGATGAAGTGGGATTCATGGTCACATCCGTAACTGAAAATGGAATGATTCGCTTTCAGACCCTAGGAGGCTGGTGGAGCCAAGTGCTTTTGGCCCAAAGAGTCGAGATCATAACCGATAACGGTCCGGTCATTGGTGTCATCGGTTCGATTCCGCCCCATTTGCTTGATGAATCGCAACGCTCAAAACCAATGGATATCAAAAATATGCTGATTGACATTGGGGCGGATGATAAAGAAGATGTGAAGAGAATCGGTATTAAGCCCGGTCAGCAGATTGTACCGATTTGTCCATTCACGCCGATGGCCAATGAGAAGAAAATCCTCGCAAAAGCGTGGGATAATCGTTATGGCTGCGGACTTGCGATTGAATTGTTAAAAGATTTAAAAGGTGAAACGCTGCCGAATGTCTTATATTCCGGGGCAACCGTCCAGGAGGAAGTGGGATTACGGGGTGCGCAAACTGCAGCTCATATGATCAAACCGGATCTTTTCTTTGCTTTGGATGCAAGTCCGGCGAACGATATGTCCGGCAGTAAAAGTGAATTTGGCCAGTTGGGAAAAGGGGCACTGCTCCGCATTTTTGATCGTTCGATGGTTACGCATCGCGGCATGAGGGAATTCATCCTTGATACGGCCGAGTCGAATGAGATTCCGTATCAATATTTCGTTTCCCAGGGCGGCACGGATGCAGGGCAAGTCCATATTGCAAACGAAGGCATTCCAAGCGGGGTGATTGGCATTTGTTCCCGCTATATTCATACACATGCATCCATGATTCATATTGATGATTATGCCGCTGCCCGTGAACTGATAGGGAAATTGGTTCGTTCCTGTGATAAAACGACATTGGAAACCTTGATAAAAAACGGTTGATGGAGGAAGCTGAAATGGAAAGGGATGCTGTCATAATCCTTTTCCATCAGCTTTTTTTTACATAGAAGGAAGGTAATTATATTGAAAATAGCAGTAGGAAGTAAGAATCCGGCTAAAGTAAGTGCCGTGCTTGGTGTATATGAAGATGCTGAAATCATTTCGCTTCAAGTGGGGAGCGGGGTTCCGGAACAGCCTTTTTCAGACGAGGAAACGATGGAGGGGGCCATGACACGTGCCCGGAATTGCTTGATTCACAGTGATGCCGATATGGGCATCGGACTTGAAGGCGGTGTCGTGAAAATGGGACAAGCCCTGTTTTTGTGTAATTGGGGCGCAATGGCCACGAGGGACGGTGAGGTCTTTGTAGCTGCCGGAGCGAGAATCCCGGTTCCGGGAATCGTTGCCGGGAAGCTGCTGGAGGGTGAAGAGTTGGGCCCGGTGATGGACGCCTTCACAAAGCAAGAGAATATTAGCAAAAAGGAAGGGGCGATCGGCGTATTTACAAATGAGCAAATCACCAGGGGCGAAATGTTCCTTCATATCATGAGGATGCTAGCCGGTCAACACGAATATAAGCTGAAAATGAGAAAGCACGATTTTTGAATCACTGTCATGGAAAGGCGTCTTCGAATGGAAACGAACACTGCCAAAACTGAGCAGAATAAGACAGGGTTTTATTGAGCGGTCTTGCTACAATAGTGACAAGGGGTGAACGGATATGGGGTGGGTTGAATCAATCCAAAAGGCCATCGACTATATCGAAGAGCACTTATTGGAGGACCTTACGATCGAGAGCATTTCCAGGCAGGCGAATGCTTCGGCTTTTCATTTTCAACGGACCTTCACCATTTTAACGGATATTTCCATTGGTGAATATATCCGGCGTCGAAGACTGACTTTAGCGGCCCAGGAGATATCATCCGCAAATGGCAAGGTCATTGATTTAGCCTGCAAGTACGGCTATGACACCCCCGAGGCATTCTCAAAAGCTTTTCGAAGGCAGCATGGGGTTTCTCCAAGCGAAGCGCGAAAGTATATGGGGAAGCTGAAATTCTATGAACGCCTGATGATACAGGTCATTCTGAAAGGGGCAAAACCGATGAAATACAATATCCTTGAAAGGGATTCCTTTCAATTGATTGGAATCAAGCAAGAGTTTTCCTTGGTTAATGAAGAGAATTTGATTGGGATTCCAAAGTTGTGGGAGAAAGTCAATTCGAATGGAACAGGAGATAGGTTAGCGAAGTTGAACAATGGCCAAATAGATGGCTTGCTTGGTGTATGTGTCGATAAGCGGGCTTTGGAAAAAACTGAAACGATGGATTATTGGATAGGTGCGGAGTATGCCGGGAAAGTGCCTGAAGAGTTTTCGACCCTTACGATACCGGCTTCCAAGTGGGTTGTATTTGAAGTTCACGGACCTATGCCTGATAGCATGCAACAAGCTTGGAAGCGGATTTTTTCCGAATGGTTCCCTACGAGCGGTCATGAACATGCCGGAACTCCTGAATTGGAAGTATACGACAATGCGGATGCTTCAAACCCTGACTATTACTCCGAAATTTGGATTCCGATTAAAAAGGGATAGTATTCAACCATCAAAATCATTCGTTATTCGGCTTGCAGGGGGGAGGCATCTAATTTGCCCCTGCAAGCTTTTTTATTTGTAAATATGAAATGATCAGTCCTTCATTCTTGTACTTGATAAGGACAGGGAGATTTACAGCCCGTCTTCAAAAATATAAGAAAGCACCTTCATGGCTTGATTCACGGATTCGACCGTGACACTTGCCTTTTCCGATAATTCCTTTAAGGCATGGTGATGGGTTTCCGGGCGAATCAAAATAACCGGTTTTCCCAGGGAAATGGCGGTGCTTGCGTCCATGGCAGTATTCCACTGCTTGTATTTCTCGCCAAACAGAGCGACCACAAGATCGGCTTTTTTCATCAAAAGACCTGTCCGCAAATTATTGATTTGGGAAGCGGCTGCATCCTTCAGGATAGGATTCGGCTGTTCCCCGAGGACATCTTCACCGATATTATCGGAGCGTTCATGATTTTCCATCGGGCCGACGAATTCTAATGGAAGCTTCAGTGCAGCGGCCTTATCTTTCAACTCACTTCTCCAATTTGAATGGATTTCCCCAGCAAGATAAACGGTTAACTTCATTGTACTCCTCCTCGATATTAAAATTGCTTTCATTGTACCATGTTTTTTAGAAAATGGATGAATTCCATAAATAAGGATAATATTATCCATAAGGTAGTAAAAGAGACGGCTGGAGGAATGACGATGGCTTTATCGAATAAGAATTTCCTTGTTATCCTGTTGATAAGCAGTTTGATCGCAGGCTGCTCAGGGATCGAGAGACAAACCGAAAAGGCAATGAAGGCTGCTGAAGTGGCTTTTCGTGACGATGAAAAACAGCCCAATCAAGAGGCAGGGCTAATTCAGGTCCATCTGCCAAAGGATTTTAAAGTAGTGGAAGAACATGATAATAACTTGATTTTACAAAAAGGTGATCAGATTTATATATTATTTGTCAATCCAAATGAAAAAGAAGACAGCTCCGTGTTATATTTGGCGATTAAGGAACAAGAGGATCAATTTGAAGTGCTGCATTCTTTTCAAACTGATGATAAATTCGGCTTTATTTCAATTAAAGAAATACCGAAAGAAAAGTATGAGCTTGCAGTGGGGATCGGCGGGGTGAAGCTGACAACGGAAACGGATAAAGACCAATTAAAAACCGATGCAAAACAAATGATGGAAATCGTTTCATCCGTGCCTCAGAAATAAGCTGACCACTGCCTTTCGACCGATCCGTATTAATGGTTGATTCGCGGAGAGTCTGGTATGATGGGATTATAAAAACTAAGGTGTCATTTAGAGCAGGAGGAATATTCAAATGGAAAAATTACAAACCGTCGAGCAATATGATGCATTGAAAAATGAAGGCAAACATATCTTTCTTTTTTCCGCTACATGGTGTGGAGATTGCCGTGTAATCGAACCGATAATGCCGGAGATAGAAACGAAATTTCCTGACTTTACATTCATTTATGTGGACCGTGATGAATTCATCGATGTGTGTGCAGCTAATGATGTATTCGGTATACCAAGTTTCATCGCCTATGATAATGGTAAAGAGCTAGGCAGATTCGTAAGCAAGGATCGCAAAACGCAAGAACAAATTGAGGAATTCATTCAATCACTATAATCAAAATCCCCTTCTCGCTGGGGATTTTTCAATGAAGAGGAGGGTCAGTCATGAAAATGGACAGCACGAAGCTGAAAAATATTTTGAAGGAACGTTTAAAGGATGAGGGGCGGACATTCAAATTCGATAGCAAGCAAGATACGTTACGGGTGGAAAATGTGAAGACCGGGAAAGGGATCACCATCGAGTTGCCTCCTGTACTTGCTAACTATGAAAACGTACAGGAAAAGGCCATCGATGAAATTATTTATTACGTGGAAGAGGCCCTGAATGTAATGGGGGAAGAACACAGTATGGAAGGCAAGGAGAAATTCATTTTCCCAGTTATCCGCTCGACCTCCTTTCCAATGGAATCGGAAGACGGAAATCCGTTTTTATTCGATGAGCATACAGCTGAAACCCGGATTTTTTATGCCCTTGATTTAGGTAAAACCTACCGTCTTATAGATGAAAAGATGATTCAACGGGAAAATTGGCAGGGTGACAGGATCCGTGAAATTGCCCTTTTTAATGCCCGTTCCCTCTCCACTGAAATGAAGTCGGATATCGTTGCAGGTAATGCATTTTATTTTTTGAACACGAATGATGGATATGATGCCAGCAGGATCCTGAATGAATCATGGCTTCGGGAAATGAAGGACAAGATCGAGGGAACCATGGCTGTGGCCATTCCCCATCAGGATGTCATCATCATTGCCGATGTGAAGAATGATACGGGCTATGATATTCTGGCGCAAATGGCGATGAGCTTCTTTGCCAGCGGTCATGTTCCGATTACGGCTCTATCATTCCTTTACGAAGAAAATGAGTTGGAGCCCATCTTCATTATGGGTAAAAATAAAAAGCGTGAACAATAATATAGAGAATCACAAAAGGACCGTGTCAGCATCTGGCAGCGGTCCTTTTAAGTTTGATAGAGTTTATAACTCTCTTGTAGTTGATATTTATTTTTTAATCGGTGATAATATAATTGTAATATTTTGAAAATATGGATAAAAAATAGAACAAGATTGATGCGCCAAGGAGCAAGTTCCAAAAATATCCTTTGGAGCTAAACCCTCTGTCCGTTTTATCGTCCAATATAGAGTAAGGAATTACGCTGTTATTCAACGGGGCATGATGTATAAATGTCCACGAAAGGCAAACTTGACCAAGGGGGAGAATAATCGTGAACGTGAAAAGCAAATTAATGAACATGCTGGAAGCCCGTAAAGGGGAAATCGTTCAAATCCGCCGTCATTTACACGAGAATCCGGAACTTTCCTTCAAAGAAGAGAAAACGGCACAATATATCATTGATTTTTATAAGGGGAAAGATGTGTCGATACAAACGAATGTAGGAAATGGTTTAGGGATCATCGTAACGATCGAAGGCGGAAAACCTGGGAAAACGATAGGTCTCCGTGCCGATTTCGATGCATTGCCGATTACAGAAGAAGCGGAGGTCCCGTTCCGTTCAAAAAATGAAGGTGTCATGCATGCCTGCGGACACGATGGGCATACCGCTTATTTATTGGTACTGGCAGACTGCATCAATGAGCTGAAAGATTCCCTATCAGGTAAGATTAAAATAATCCATCAACATGCAGAAGAGACACCCCCAGGCGGAGCAAAAAGCATGATGGAATCAGGGGCTTTGGATGAACTGGATGCTGTTTTTGGAATCCATTTATTTCCGTCGCATCCAGCAGGGGTTGTCGGGTATCGAGGCGGCTATTCGATGGCTGGACGGACCTATTTCAAGCTGGCGATAAAGGGTGTGGGCGGCCATGGTTCCTCCCCGCATATGGCGAATGATGCCATTGTGGCAGGGGCCCATTTCGTGACAGCCGTACAAACCGTAATCAGCCGTCGCTTGAACCCTTTTGATATGGGCGTAGTCACAATTGGCTCCTTCGATGGAAAAGGAAGCTTTAATGTCATTAAAGATCGTATAGAAATTGAAGGGGATGTCCGTTATATGACAGCGGAAACCCAACAGCTGATCGATAAGGAAATCCACCGGATCGTCAAAGGGATAGAAACCGAATTCGATGTTCAGTGCGAACTTACATATGTGCCCGATTATCCTCCGCTATATAATGACCCTGAACTGACTGAATTCGTGAAGAATAGCCTGGAAAGCATGAATGACAAAGAGATCAAGAAGGTTGTCGAATTTCCGGTTTTTTCAGGTTCAGAAGATTTTTCGTATTATGCAGAAAAGATACCAGGCTGCTTCTTTTACATTGGCTGTAAACCGAAAGGGGTGGAGAAGGCATATTTCAATCACCATCCTAAATTCGATATTGATGAAGATGCCCTTTTGATCGCTTCCAAATCAGTGGCGCAGGTTGTTTGCCGATTTTATGAATGGAACTAGTCCCTTGGTCTTTGTTTGCAAAAAAAACGGAGAAACCCACAAAACACCGTTCGGTATTAACGAACGGTGTTTTATGGGTTGCGACAGGCATTTGGATTCTGCCGGAGGTTTCATGAAGGATGATGCAATGAATTGGCCAGTCTGTTTTCAAGTCAGCATGAAAACTTAATCTCTTTGTAAACGCGATTTAATAGCTGTGTTTTATTTAAATAGTAGACTAGGGGCTAATGTTATTTCGCGATGATAGGTTTAAACCCATTCCAGAAGGGGTTTAATAGGGTAGGAGTTCTGCGAAATACGTTTAGGTAGTAAGAATGCGATAAAAAAGTAGATACTAATCCAATTTAGCTTAAATTTTCTCGATATTTTTAAAATAACTGGTAGAATTAGTTACATAACTACAGATGTAGAAAGAGTGATAGTTTTGAAATGGCTAAATAAGATGAAAAAATGGTTCCAAGCAGAGGAAATTATTGAAATCGAAGAGATTATTATAGATGAACCGCTTGATGAAGAGACATTGAGGAAAATGGATTTTTCGAAGCTTACGAAGTCAAAGAAAGAAGAAATAAAGGTTTACAATCAAAAAGTGGAAAAAATGTCCCAGACGCCAGACCCGGATACGAAAATCCTGTTTCAATATCCAAAAGGCCAGTTCAAGTTTCCGCTCATTCCAGACCGGGAGCAGAATAAAAGAAAACCTAGGGAAAGAAACAGGGAAGACAACGAACCCAAACAGGGGAAGAATGTGACTAAAGAAACAACGAGAAGGCCTGTAAGGGATCCTGAACCAAAACGGAGAAGCTTTGACCGGGAGGAAACCTCAAAAATAGTCCCGTCAAATACTCCATTCCGCCCAACGGAAATCCCATCACCCATTTACGGGTTCCGTCGTCCGGAAAAAAAAATAGTCCCTTCTGAAGAAATTGTCGAATATGAATTGGAAAGCAAAATGCCCATCCTTAAAAAGGAAGAACCCGCTATCGAGATTCCGGTATCGATCCCTGAAATCTCAAAAGATGCGTCACATGAGGAAATGACGGCAGAACCCGCCATTCTTATACCGGAACAAGCGGAAAAAAAAAGGGAAGATACGGAGATACCCGCTTTCTTTCGTAGAAATTCCATTGAGTCATTGCCAGAAGAAGCGGTAAGCGAGCCTAACATAATTGAGCCTGAGGTAGAAAAAGAGGCTATTGAACAGGACCAAGTCGATTTTGGACGCGAAGTCGCTGTATCCATCATGGAACAGGCGGACGACACACGGCCTGAAGCGATATCGGTTCATGGGGAGGCAGCTGTACAATCAAATCAACCATCCGTTAGTCAAGGGACAATGCCTGAAAGTGACTCATCTGAGGCAATACCTGAAGTGCAGCCTAAAAGTCCGAAAAAACATATTCCATTTAATGTGATGATGCTTAAGCAAGATCGGGAAAAAAATGGCTTCATGAATAAAATGATGCCGGAAAAAAAAAGCCTTAATCCGGAAAGGGCAGTAGTTTCACCTGATAAACGAGCTATGGATGATGCTGCCCAAATGGAGGCCGGACAAGTGGAACCATCCGCCATTCCCGAACGGAAACCGGAGGAAGGCAGAGTTATGCCGAAAGAGGAGACTCTGGACATTACACCTGCCTTTTTGGACACCGAAACCGCCGCCGAGCCTGAAAATACAGGTGAATCCATTATTGGTTCCGACCCTAAGCCGCTTCTAGAACAGAAATCGCCCATTTCTGGAGATGGGTATCAAGAAGCCGTTTTAACAGAGGCAGCGGAAAGTGGCCAGGGCAATGCCCTTGAAGTTTTTGATTCCGTGGAAGCGGATGATAATCCATACTATGTGTTTCCGAATATCGAATTGCTGACACCTCCCACTTATGCTGTGCATGATGATGAGTGGCTCGGGGAACAGACTGTATTACTTGATCAGACATTGAAAAATTTCAATGTCCGTGCAAAGGTCGTCAATGTCACCCAAGGACCGGCAGTCACTCGTTTCGAGGTGCATCCGGAGCCGGGAGTGAAGGTGAATAAAGTGACGAACCTGATGGATGACATCAAATTAAGCCTTGCTGCCCAGGATATGAGGATGGAAGCGCCCATTCCGGGTAAACATACAATCGGCATCGAGATTCCGAACAGGAAAAGCAAACCGGTATTTTTGCGTGAGGTTTTGGAAAGTACTGAGTTTCAAGAGCATGAATCACCGCTTGCCGTGGCTTTAGGACTCGATATTTCCGGTCAGCCGATTATCACGGATTTGAGAAAGATGCCGCATGGTTTGATAGCCGGGCAAACGGGATCGGGGAAAAGTGTCTGTATCAACACCATGCTGGTCAGCTTGCTGTATAAAGCGACGCCGCAGGAGCTGAAATTACTGTTGATCGATCCCAAAATGGTCGAGCTCGCCCCATATAACCGGATCCCGCATTTGGTCAGTCCAGTCATAACCGATGTAAAAGCCGCTACGGCTGCGTTGAAATGGGCTGTAGAGGAGATGGAACGGCGTTATGAATTGTTTGTACATGCCGGTGTACGTGATATCACCCGCTTTAATGAACAAGCGGAAAAAGCCGGTCAATATTCAAGCAAGCTGCCTTATATCCTGGTGATCATCGATGAGCTTGCTGATCTAATGATGATGTCCCCGGCTGATGTAGAGGAAGCGATTTGCCGGATTGCTCAAAAGGCCCGTGCCTGCGGCATCCATTTGATTGTAGCCACTCAAAGACCTTCAGTCGATGTCATAACTGGATTGATCAAGGCAAATATCCCGACAAGGATTGCTTTTTCGGTTTCTTCACAAGTCGACTCCCGTACAATCATCGATAGCGGCGGTGCAGAAAAACTTTTGGGAAGAGGGGATATGTTATTCGCTGAAAACGGCTCTTCAAAAACGGTGCGCCTGCAAGGGACTTTCGTGAGTGATGAAGAAATCGATCAAGTGGTCAACCATGTTAAACGGGAGCAGCAGCCAAAATACCTGTTTGAACAGGAAGACTTGCTGAACAGGGCCCAGGTTACGGAAGAAGCGGATGAACTGTTTTTCGAGGCATGTGAATTTGTCGTGAGCCAGCAGGCCGCATCTGCATCGAGCGTCCAACGGCGTTTCCGTGTCGGATATAACCGTGCAGCGCGCCTAATAGAAATGATGGAGCAACAGGGAGTCGTTTCCGAATCCAGGGGCTCAAGACCCAGGGATGTATTGATTACGGAAGAAGAGCTGGAATTTTTACATGTTAATTAAGAGAACCTTATAAAAGGAAATTGTATATAATGTGAAAGGGTGAAAACCCTTTTTTATCACCTAAATTGAGGGAAAAGCCAATGATTTGATAAATTGGCATCTGCCTGACATGGATGAATGAATAAAAAAGTGATATAATAGTTTTTTGTTGATGAATGATTGAAAATAAAAGCTTGAAAACCTATGAAGAAATTGCGTTACTAACAAGTCTCGTAATGGAAAAACAAATAAAAGATGACGTCATATACTGTCATACAGGTAGACGATTGGTGGAGGTTCGCTTTATGACTGCTTACCATTTTGTGGGAATCAAAGGGTCGGGTATGAGTGCTCTTGCACAAATACTGCATGATATGAATATTGAAGTGCAGGGTTCCGATTACGAAAAAGAATTTTTTACACAATTGGCATTAGAAAAAGCCGGGATTAAAATCCTTCCTTTCAACGAGGAAAATATTCAACCTGGAATGACCATCATTGCAGGAAATGCGTTTCCGGATAGTCATCCGGAAATCTTGAAGGCAAAAGAACTTGATTTGCCGATTATCCGTTATCACCGTTTCCTAGGTGATTTCATGAAAAACTTCATCAGCGTGGCGGTTACGGGAGCGCATGGTAAAACATCGACGACCGGCTTACTTGCCCATGTAATGGGGGGCGCTAAACCGACATCCTTCTTGATTGGGGATGGAACTGGTAAAGGAATCGTGAATTCTGATTACTTCGTTTTCGAAGCGTGTGAATATCGCCGTCATTTCCTTTCCTATTATCCGGATTATGCAATCATGACGAATATCGATTTTGATCATCCTGATTATTACGCTAATGTTGAAGACGTGTTCGAGGCTTTCCAAACGATGGCCCTTCAAGTCAACAAAGGCATCATTGCGTGCGGGGATGATGAGCATTTACCACATATTCAGGCGAAAGTACCGGTTATTTTTTACGGATTTGCAGAAGGAAATGATTTTCAAGCGAAAAATGTTTCCGTCACTCCGGATGGCACGACTTTTGATGTGCATGTAAGGAACAATTACTATGATACATTCACTATTCCTACCTTTGGAAAGCATAATGTGTTGAATGCACTTGGTGTCATTGCACTTTGTAAATATGAAAACTTGGATACGGAAGCTGTGAAAGCCCAATTGCGGACTTTTGGCGGAGTTAAACGCCGGTTCTCCGAAAAGGAAATCGGAAGTCAGATCATCATTGATGATTATGCACACCATCCGACCGAGATTTCTGCAACTGTTGACTCGGCGCGTCAGAAATATCCAGAGCGTGAAGTTGTTGCTGTATTCCAGCCGCATACTTTCTCGAGAACGCAGGCATTCCTGGATGAATTCGCCGACAGCCTGAATTTGGCCGACAAAGTATACTTATGTGAAATTTTTGGATCTGCCCGTGAACATCAAGGAAAGTTATCGATTGAAGACCTTCAAGATAAGATTCCAGGTGCCGAGCTGATTACGGAGAACACAACATCAATATTGCAAAACCATGATAACAGTGTCGTGTTATTCATGGGCGCGGGGGACATTCAAAAGTTTCAAGCAGCCTATGAGCATTCACTGCAGGTAAAATAAAAAAAACGACCATCCGTTAGTAGCGGATCGGTCGTTTTTTTATTGGGTTATTTTAAATTTTCTGGATTTAAATTTTCCAGTTCCGGTAAAACGAAGCGTCCGTCCTTACGTATCAAGACGTCATCAAAGTGGGTTTCCCCGCCGCCATATTCAGGCCGCTGGATATTTACCAGGTCCCAATGAATGTCTGAATGGTTTCCGTTAAAGGCATCATCATAGCATTGTCCTGGAGTGAAATGAAAACTTCCATCAATTTTTTCATCAAAGAGGATATCCTGCATCGGGTGTAGAATATAAGGATTTACACCAATTGCAAATTCACCGACATATCGTGCGCCTTCATCAGTATCAAAAATTTTGTTGATGCGTTCCGTATCATTCGCAACCGCTTCAACGATTTTTCCATCCTTGAATGTCAACTTCACGTTTTCAAAAGTAAAACCCTGATATGGGGAAGGAGTATTATACGAAATCACTCCATTGATGGAATCTTTAACTGGAGCCGTATATACTTCACCGTCAGGAATGTTCAGCTCACCCGCACATTTGATGGCTTTAATGTCTTTGATGGAGAAGGTTAGATCCGTACCGGGCCCAGTTAAGCGGACTTTATCCGTTTTATCCATCAATTCAACAAGGTTGTCCATTGCTGCGCTCATTTTGCCATAGTCGAGGTTGCAGACTTCGAAATAAAAGTCTTCGAATGCTTCTGTGCTCATTTTGGCTAATTGGGCCATGGAATTTGTCGGGTAGCGAAGTACGACCCATTTTGTTTTTGGCACGCGGATATTTCTATGTACTTTACCGACTGTCTGTCCATGAATCGCCATCTTCTCTGAAGGGACATCGGATTGTTCATTGATATTATCCCCGGCACGAAGCCCGATATAAGCATCCATCTGCTTCATTACGTTTGCTTCAAACTCACCCATCATCTTGTACTGTTCTTCTTTGGCACCCATCAGCAAGGCCCGATCCACTTGGTGATCCTTTAACAGGACGAATGGGTAACCACCTGCTGCATAGGCTTCATTCACAAGTGCGTTAACAAGTTCACGCTGCAATCCAAAGTTTTCGATCAAGATTTTTTCACCTTTTTGAAGCTTCACGGAATAATTGATTAAGTTTTTGGCCAATGTACCAATTCTGGGATCTTTCATAAAAAATACCTCCATTGTTTAAATTCGACTTATCTTTTCTATCATACCCGATTTCCTGCCATAAGTGTCACCCATGAATTTCAAGGAGGAACTGGATGCAGACAACAATATTTCCAGATTAGGGTTTGATAGGGTATATTGAAAAAATAAATACGTTTATAATATTAGGGAAGGGGTAATTAATATCTAACAGCTATTAAATAAGTCGATTTTTTTCGGAGGTGTTCCAATGGAGATTATTTTATACGTAAGTGCTGCTGTTGCAGCGATAGCTTTTTTGGTACTCGTTATTTTTCTAACGAAGGTACTGACATCACTTCAAACTACCCTGGACAGTGTGGCCCGGACGCTGACAGGACTAGAGAGCCAAATGCAGGGCATAACGCTCGAAACTACTCAGTTATTACATAAAACGAATACGTTGGCTGAAGATTTGCAGCAAAAGTCAGAAAACCTGAACACGGTGGTGGATGCGGTGAAGGATGTAGGTACATCCATCTCCAGCTTTAATTCTTCCATCCAAAAGGTTTCCCATAAAGTGCAGGCTGAGATTGATAATAATCAAGAAAGAATCTCACAAATTGTACAATGGAGCAATGTAGCCATGGAGATCAGGGACAAATGGAAGTCCAGAAGCAAACAGGCAGCCCCGACCCCGACTGAAAGGGCAGAGTTAGAAAGGGAAGCGCTGGAAACAGATAACTTACCTAAAAAAAGGTTTTTACGTTCTAGATCATAAAATCTAGTTAAATAAAAATGAACTGAAAATTGAAAGGGGAATGTATTATGACTCAAAAAGAATTTCCGGCAAAGGACTATCAGAAATCGTATGAGGACGAACGCGACTCGATCAATTCTAAGGACTTTATGATTGGCGCCTTGATCGGCGGGATGATCGGAGCGGCTACAGCTTTGTTCATGGCTCCGAAAACAGGCAAGGAATTAAGGAATGACTTCAATGAACAAGCTAGAAACATTTCCGAGAAAACAGAAAGATTAAGACAAACGGCGATGGAAAAAGGTACAGTCCTTGCTGATACTGCAAAAGAAAAAACAAGCTCCGTCACGGAAATCGTTTCAAATAAATCTTCGAATATCGTCAACAAAGTGAAGAGCCTGAAAACAGGAAAAGAAAACGGCGACGCCGCTGATGATACAACGAATTCAAGCAATAAGGATATTGATGTAACCGGAACTACCGATGCTCCTATCGTATCCGTCGAAACGAACTTTGCTAACAGCAATGATTCAGAAAATAATCCTGCAGATCCTACAAGCGGAAACAAGAATGCGGCAAAATTAAAACTTGATGAAGCGAAAAAGGCATTTGATGAAACGGAGAGTAAACTAAAGAATTAAACTCCCTGGCTTCCTTTAATGGGAATGAAGAGTCATTAAGGGACGAAGAATAAGGCGGTGAAGTGCTTCGATGGCTTCATCGCCTTTTTGATGGTAAAATTTATATGACAAGGAAAGGAGACTGCTATATGGTCATGAGCAAAATCGAAACAGAAGAACAATTCAATGAGCTTCTAAAAGAGGATACATTCCTGCTTTTCAAGCATAGCGTAACATGCCCTGTAAGTGCTGAAGCATTTGAACAATATGAGAGGTACATCTTAGGGAACGAACAACTTAAAACGGCCTATTTGGCCGTCCAGGAAGCTCGTCCACTATCCAATTATGTGGCAGATACTTTTGATGTCAAACATCAATCACCTCAGGTCATCCTTTTTAAAAGTGGAAAACCTGTCTGGAATGAATCTCATTGGCGGATTACATATGATTCATTGAGCAAGGCCATTACAGAATGAATGTGAAGGCCGGATCCCTTTGGTAAGGGTTCCGGCCTTTTATTATTCCATTGATTGGAGGGCCTAAGGATGTTAATCCTGGGGAAACCTTTTCTAGAGTGGCCCTTCCTGTTCATTTCGCTAGGCAAAGCTTCTCTGCTCAATTCTGGATGGCTCCCAGCAAGTGGCAGAAGATTTAAACTTTTCTATGCTCTTGTGAAAAATGATCAATTAAATGATAGCTTTCCTGTTCTATTTCCAATATAATTCCTACAACGGATGTGTTTCAATATTCTGTGTAATCGTTTTTCTGGAATGAGTGCACCTAGTTTTATGCATTTATAACTTTAATGCTTAAAAGCGTTTAATTATTAAAGAAAAATATAGTGACATTTATGGACACTTCATTTATAATTGATTTAATCATACATGAAATATTCTAAATTTTTCATTGATAAAACAATCGGGGTGGATGTTCGAGGATCCGGATGGGATTTTTTTAAATTTGAGTCCGCTGAACCGATTTCTATTTTAAAAAACGAAGGGATGGATTTGTAATGAGCAACAAAGAGCTTGATGGACTTCGTAATCAACTGGATGATGTGAACCTTCAGTTATTACATCTTATTAATCAACGTGCTGAACTTGTACAGGAAATTGGTCGCGTTAAAGAAAAACAAGGTGTAAACCGTTACGATCCGGTCCGTGAAAGAACAATGCTGGATCTTATCGAAGCCAATAATCAAGGACCGCTTGATCTTGGTTCGATTAAACATATTTTCAAAGAAATCTTTAAATTGGGCTTGGAGCTGCAAAAAGATGATCAGAAGAAAACGCTTCTTGTATCAAGAAAACAAAAAGCTGAAGACACGATCATCGACATCAAGGGTGAATTGGTAGGTAACGGGATCCCTAGCTTCGTTTTCGGACCATGTGCCGTTGAATCTTATGAACAGACAGCTGCGGTGGCGGAAGTCATTAAAGCTAAAGGTTTGAAATTGATGCGCGGCGGTGCCTTTAAGCCACGTACATCTCCATATGACTTCCAAGGGCTTGGTTTGGAAGGTTTACAAATACTTAAACGCGTTGCTGATGAATACGGCTTGGCTGTCATCAGTGAAATCGTGAGTGCCAATGATATTGAAGCGGCGATCGATCATATCGATGTCATCCAAATCGGGGCTCGCAACATGCAAAACTTCGACTTGCTAAAAGCGGCAGGTGCAGTAAATAAACCAGTTCTGTTAAAACGCGGACTGGCTGCAACGATTGAAGAGTTCATTCATGCAGCGGAATACATCATGTCGCAGGGCAATGGCAACATCATCCTTTGTGAACGCGGTATCCGCACTTACGAAAAAGCAACAAGAAATACACTTGATATCTCTGCTGTACCGATCTTAAAACAAGAAACACATTTACCGGTCATGGTTGATGTAACGCATTCAACTGGACGTCGCGATCTATTGCTTCCTACGGCTAAAGCGGCTCTTGCAATCGGTGCTGACGGTGTTATGGCTGAAGTGCATCCGGATCCTTCCGTTGCTCTATCGGATTCTGCACAGCAAATGGACTTCAAACAATTTGATGAATTCTACGATGAAATTAAACGTTTGAACTGGGTAACTGTTTAAGCTAAGAATGTCTTTAATTGATCTACTTACGGCCCTTACCAACTTGGCAAGGGCTTTTTTTAATGGTAAAATACTAGTTTTTGCAGAAAAACCTTCGAAATAAGCACTATTGGATTGCAGGAAAGATTCGACTATCGTATGATAAATAACAAGAATGAGAACTGTTCGGAAGATTGAGTCATACATAAAGTGATATCTATGTGAATTTTATACTTGAATAGGGTATTGAATATTTGACTGAGAAGAGAGTAGGACTGCTTTTTGTTAGGCAGATCGTTCCTAAAATAATCTTCCTTATAGAGAAAAACGCATAAAAGATTTTTTTCCGAAATAATTCGGGTCTTTTATGGGGAAAATGAAAGAAATGGAGGAATGGATGAATGAATAATATAACCATTTATGATGTGGCACGTGAGGCGAATGTTTCCATGGCCACCGTTTCCCGCGTAGTTAACGGGAATCCAAATGTAAAGCCTGCAACAAGGAAGAAAGTTTCCGATGTGATTGAAAAGTTAGGGTACCGTCCGAATGCAGTGGCAAGGGGACTTGCCTCAAAGAAAACGACTACAGTCGGGGTCATCATCCCGGATATCTCCAGCATCTTTTTTGCCGAATTGGCACGGGGCATAGAAGATATAGCCACCATGTATAAATACAATATCATCCTAAGCAGTTCTGATGAGAATATAGATAAGGAATTCCATTTGCTGAATACGATGCTTGGAAAACAAGTGGATGGTATCGTATTCATGGGCGGAAACATTTCTGATGAGCATGTCAAAGAGTTTACTAATTCACCGGTTCCGATCGTTCTGGCAGGTTCGGTGGATGAAAGCGGGCAAGTTCCATCTGTTAATATTGATTATGAGGCGGCGGCATTCGACGCAGTGACCTTCTTTGCTAATAAAGGCCACAAGCATATCGCTTTTGTAAGCGGAAACCCTTCCGCGCTGATTAATGAAATGAAATTGACTGGATATAAACGAGGATTGAAAGAAGCTGGTCTTTCATTTGATGAAAGGTATATTGTTGAAGGTGATTATACATATGATTCAGGAATTGAATCTTTTGAAAAGTACCTGGAAGTTGAAGACAGGCCGACGGCATTCATCGCCGGTGCTGATGAAATGGCGCTTGGTATTGTCCATGCCGCACAGGACAAGGGGTATAATGTGCCGGAAGACTTTGAAGTGATCAGCTTCGATAATACGAGATTGACATTGATGGTGCGTCCGCAAATCACGACGATCGTTCAACCTTTATATGATATTGGTGCGGTTGCGATGAGGCTTCTTACAAAGTTGATGAATAAAGAACAAGTGGAGGAAGGTCTTGAAAAAGTGATCCTGCCGCATCGGATTGAAAACCGTCAATCAACGAAATGAACTGGTTTGGAGAGTGTCCCGAGGGCACTCTCTTTTTGTTACTCTTGACCGAACAAAAAAGATCGTTTTTCAACGATCTTTTGGTTAACTTTGTTCATTGCTTTTCGATGTTTGCTTGGAAGACCTGATGGGATAAAGGGCCTTTTCAAGCGTCAGGGCATTCTTCTCGGTAATTTCAGGCTTTCTCGGAATGGGTTCGTATATATCTTCCATGTCATCCCATTCAGTCGGTAGGGGAACAGGGGACTCAGGCTGCCAGCTATCGAGCCATTCCTTTGATAGGGGACCTGAAATATCATTATCCGTCATCTCAAGCCAGACCCTCGCCCAAGCCCTCGGGACGACGCGCCATATATCATATCCGCCGCCGCCTACTGCAATCCAGCGTCCTTCGCAATACTTATGGGCCATTTCATGGGCCAACTTTGGTATTTCCCTAAAAATCTTCATGGTCGCAGATAAATGGGTGAGCGGATCGTAATAATGGGAATCGGCTCCGTTTTGCGTTAATATGACATCCGGTTTGAAGTATTCAATGACCTCTTTAAAGGAAGCCCTATAGCATTCGAGCCAGGATTCATCTTCAGTGAACGCATCGACCGGGATGTTGAATGAATAGCCGTAGCCTTTTCCCTGGCCCCGCTCGTTAATCGTGCCGGTGCCGGGAAATAAGTAGCGCCCCGTTTCATGAATGGATAGGGTGCATACATCGGGATCATCATAAAATGACCATTGGACTCCGTCACCATGATGTGCATCGGTATCGACATACAAGACACGCGCCCCATATTTCTTTTGCAGGTATTTAATCGCGACCGAACTATCATTGTAAATGCAAAAGCCCGAGGCTTTCCCGCGGAAACCGTGATGCAGGCCACCGCCAAGATTAAGTGCGTGCAGGGACTGACCGGTCATGACGGCATCCACAGCCGTCAAGGTACCGCCTACAAGCAAGGCGCTTGCTTCGTGCATTTTGGGGAAGATAGGGGTATCCTCTGTTCCCAGTCCATAATTTACTGCCTTTTCAGGGGGAAGCTTTCCCTGGCCCGCTAATCTGACAGCGTTTACATAATGGTGATCATGGATCAGTTCCAATTCTGCATCGGTAGCCATTCTGGGCTTGATAATTTGATCATCATTGATGGCATGGTGTTTTTTTAATAAATCAAGCGTGAGTTTAAGCCGTTTTTGATTGAATGGATGCTCATCGTTGAATTTGTAGGTAAGGAGTTCATCCGAATAGACGAAAAGGGATGTATCATTCATGTGAAATCCCCGGTAGACTAGGCCATAAAACGGTATAGCCTTCTTTCTTCAAATCCTCCACCACCATAAATGGATTCATCGTCTGTACACGAATTACAAGAATTTTATAATCGGTTCCATTTTTTTCAGGATAAACAAGGGTGCTCAGGATATTCGTATTGCGCTTTTTGAAAATATGGGCAATATCATGAAGGGAACCTGCCTTATCCGGGATTCTGATTTCGATTTGGGAACCGGGCTGATTGACTCCTGTCAACTCAACGTATGAATGAAGTAAATCAGAACCGGTTATGATGCCCACTAACTTCCTGCCCTTTACGATTGGAAGGCAGCTGATATTGTTATCACAAAAAACAGCCCCGATTTCTTCCACGAAATCAAGCGGGTGCCCTGTGATTATTTCCGTTTTCATGATGCTTGATAATGGTTTTTGTAAATCATTTTTGTATTCTTCGGTACGGAAAATAGAAGGGGCAGCATCCCGAATATCACGGTCGCTGACTAATCCCACAAGTTGAAAGCTGTCATCGACAATGGGTATATGGCGAATTCGTTTCTCCCTAATGATCAAGACAGCGCTATGGATGGTATCCGTTGGAGTGAGGGTGATGATATCCTCATTCATTATTGTTTCAACAATCATTTTCCTTCCTCCTCTTCCTCTCCTCTTTAATACATAAACCGATTCATAAAACGCAATTGGTCGAACTTCTGGATGGATTCCGGCGGGACTCTTTTGCCAATTCTGGCCATCAGGCAGTTGGCCGGGTGGGAACTGATTTCAGGATCATCTGTTGCAAAGTAGACCAAGCCACCCGCGCTCATCATTTTTTCCATGACCTTGCGATAGTCCCAAATATTCAGCCCTGTCCCTTTCAAATCCCAATGCCAATAGTATTCAGTGGTGATGATGATGAAGTCTTCAACCGAATCGTCTTCCATTGAAAGGCGGATCAGGTTCTTCCCGACGGAGGCACCCCGGTATTTAGGGATGACCTCGATTGCACCAAGCTCAATCAGTTCCTCCATCTTGATTTCCGACCAGCGCTCCAAGGGATCGGGATATAAGTAAGTTACATAACCCACGATTGTTTCATTTTCACGGGCGATGAAGATCCTGCCCTCAGGCAAGTCTGCTATCTCTATTAACGCTTTATGCTGCAAAGCAGGGGGGCGAAAGGCGACCAAGTCTTCGTGAAACTCATAAGCGGACATTTTCTCGCCGCTTAACGGCCCCTCGATGATGAGCGTTCCGCTTAATGTCTGCAGTTCCTTAGTGTAGAAGGTCTTACTATATTCCATTCTTTCACCACCCTTGTTATATAGTAATCTTACACTCTCGCATTCCGAAGCATCGCTTTTAAACCGAATGGAAAGCTTACATAAATTATACATGAAAACAAGGGGCATAATTCAGAAAATTCAAGGCGCTTTTGTTACAGTGCTCCTTCTTCCCCGGCTATCATATGGATCCACCTTGACCATAACCATATACCAGTATCTTTCAACATTCACCAAGAAGGGATTTCCCTAATATGGAAGCGATTAATATTTTAAAAATTGAGATAATTCGATTCTTATACTATAATAAAAATATAGAGCCGAATGAAGGGGGAGTTTGTCGTATGAATGTGAAAGCGTTACCAGTAGTGGAAGGTAATTTTAATTTAAAGAATTATGATGAAAAATACAATAAGTTTGACTGGTCTGAGACGGAAAAGGAATTCTCCTGGTCTGAAACCGGTAAAGTGAATCTTGCGTATGAAGCCATTGACCGCCATGTCGAAACATACAAAAAGAATAAAGTGGCCCTTTATTACAAAGACGATAAAAGAAATGAAAAGTATACATTCAAGGAAATGAAAGATTATACGAACCAAGCGGCCAATGTATTCAAGAACATTGCCAATGTGGAAAAAGGTGATCGTGTTTTCATCTTCATGCCTCGCTCCCCGGAGCTGTATTTTGCATTGTTGGGTGCGATTAAAACGGGAGCGGTCGTAGGGCCGTTGTTCGAAGCCTTCATGGAAGGTGCCATAAGGGATCGTCTTGAAGATAGTGAGGCAAGTGTGATTGTGACGACACCTGAACTTTTGCCGCGCGTGCCAGTGGATGAATTGCCCCATTTAAAGCATATTTTCTTGGTGGGGGAAAATATAAAAGAAGAAGGAAAGTACCATCACTTCAATAAGAAATTAAAAGAAGCCGACAAAAAATTCGACATTGAATGGGTCGATCGGAATGACGGTCTGATTCTTCACTATACCTCCGGTTCGACAGGAAAACCAAAAGGGGTGCTTCATGTTCATAATGCGATGATCCAGCATTATCAAACGGCAAGATGGGTCCTTGATTTGCAGGATGAGGATGTGTACTGGTGCACAGCGGACCCTGGTTGGGTGACAGGGACGTCTTACGGGATTTTTGGACCTTGGCTGACAGGGACCTCGAATGTCATTGTTGGCGGGCGTTTCAAGCCTGAATCCTGGTACAAGACCTTGGAGGACTTTGGTGTCACGGTATGGTATAGTGCACCGACTGCCTTCAGGATGCTGATGGGCGCGGGTGACGAGATCGTTAAGCGGTTCGATTTAAGCACTCTTCGCCATATTTTAAGTGTCGGTGAACCGTTGAATCCGGAAGTGGTGCGCTGGGGAATGAAGGTATTTAATCACCGGATCCATGATACATGGTGGATGACTGAGACCGGGGCTCAGGTCATCTGCAATTATCCTTGCCTGGAAATCAAACCAGGTTCGATGGGTAAACCGATTCCTGGCGTGAAAGCGGCAATAGTGGATGATCAAGGCAACGAGCTTCCGCCGCATAGAATGGGGAACCTTGCCATCAAGAAAGGCTGGCCTTCGATGATGAAGACCGTCTGGAAGAATGAAGCGAAATATGAATCTTACTTTATGCCAGGTGATTGGTATGTTTCCGGAGATTCCGCATATATGGATGAAGATGGATATTTCTGGTTCCAAGGCCGTGTTGATGATGTCATCATGACGGCAGGGGAGAGGGTCGGACCTTTCGAAGTGGAAAGCAAGTTGGTCGAGCATCCAGCTGTAGCTGAAGCGGGAGTCATCGGTAAGCCGGATCCGGTTCGGGGGGAAATTATCAAAGCGTTTATCGCCCTTCGTGACGGATACGATGCGAACGATGAGTTGATTGAGGATATTCGTACATTTGTAAAACATGGTCTAGCAGCGCATGCAGCACCTCGTGAAATTGAATTCAGGGATAAACTTCCTAAAACAAGAAGCGGTAAAATCATGCGCCGTGTCTTGAAAGCTTGGGAACTTGATTTGCCAACCGGTGATTTATCATCGATGGAGGATTGAGAAACTGAGTCATACGGATTATTGAAAATGAAAAAGGCATCCATTGTCACTTTCATGGATGCCTTTTTGGGAGATTATAAGGAAACAGGCTGTCGGGGGTTACCCGACAGCCTGTTTTAGTTCAAGAGTGTCATTCTTCCTCTTCTTCCGCTTTATCCGTTTCTTGCTCTTGATCATTGACTGTGCCTTGATCTTTGTCGGTCTCTTGAATTTCTTTATCTGTATTCTCTTTGTTTTGATCTTTGTCTTGAACTGGCTCTTTTTCTTTATCGGTTTCCGTTTCTTTTTCTGGTTGTATATCTCTTTCCGGTTGTTTATCTGTATTTTTATCTGGACCGTTCTCTTCTTTTGAGTCTGTCTTTTTAACTTCGTTAACTATTTTATCTTTTTCGCGATCATCTTTATTTTTCGTGGAGTCTTCTTTGGAACTTGTCTTTTTAGCGCCGCTTTCAACATGTTGGGAAGGGGCTGATTCTTTACCGACAATGTCGACGGCCGTTACGTAATAAGATCCGCCAGAGCCGACTTTGTAAACAAGATTCTCCCCAGCATTGATGCTCGCCACTTTTTTGCCGTCTTTATAGACACGATAACCGACGACATCTCCTTCATGATGCAAGCCCCATGTAATCTTATCGTTGCTGATCGTTATGGATAGGGGATCTGGTGTTTTGCCATTATCATTCAATTTCGCTGTCGCCCCGACGACATTTCCTGATTTTTCGGCTCCGGGAATCACAGATCCCGGGTCAACGACATATTTCAATCCGATATCTGCAAAGGAATCGGGATTCAACATGAACCCGCCGCTTGTGAATTCACCAGGCGTTTGCGGAAGGGCTGCGTAGCGTTTGCTGCCGACTGATACATATTGTCCATCTATGAAACTATCATCCGCCCTGGATGGAGCATATTTCGCGATGAATAAATCCGATTTGACAAGCCCGGCCTTTTGGCATGAGCTTGAAGGCAGCAGTCCTGAAACGCCACAGAAGGAACGGCTGACAATTCCGCCCGGCCTTTCAAATCGCTTATCGGGGTCGATGAGTTTAGGGTCGACTTTATATGCGGCATTGATCAAATCTGCCCAATAATACATATTACGTTTATTATATTCAAGACCATTATAAGTCCCTTGCAAGGATTTCGGCTTGTCATAACCGAGCCATGTCCCGAACGATACATTCGGGTTGCTGGCTACAAACCAGGCATCCCAATAGTTTTGTGAAGTACCGGTTTTACCTGCCCAATCACTTGAGAAAGCAAGGCGGTTCCTGACCGAGGCCGCCGTCCCGCTGTTTACGACATCACGCATCATATCAAGCGTCAGGTAAGCGGCTTGCGGAGAGAAAACATCCACTGGTTTCACTTTATGCTGATAGATGACTTTACCATCTTTCGAAACGATTTTATCGATCATATAAGCATCGATGAATTCTCCTGAATTGGCAAAAGTGCCATATGCATTGACGTTTTCTTCAACGGTTACACCTTTTTCCATCGCACCTAATGACACGGCAAGATTGGAGTAATCCCCTTTCGTCACGGTGGAGAAGCCCATTTTTTCCAAATACGAAGCGGGGCTCAGGTTGATTATTTTCTTGTAAAAGAGCGCTGCCGGGATGTTATAGGAATTCTTCAGGGCCTCGCGGGCAGTCGATACTCCCGTATAGCTGCCGCCGCCATAGTTTCCTGGACTCCACGGTTTGCCGCCTGTTGGAATGGAGATCGGCACGTTGGCCGATACGCTGCCAGGCGAGATCTTGCCTAGCTCGATGCCTGGACCATATATCACCAGCGGCTTCATCGTTGATCCGTTCGAGCGCAATGATGCAGTGGCGTGGTTCGTCTGTTCCCGCTTGAAATCGCGGCCGCCTACGAAACTGATGATTTTCCCTGTTTTATTCTCGATAAGAATTGCTCCGGCCTCTACAGGCTGGCTCACGGTCTTCATTTCCTTCGTATCCGGGTCGGGGACTTGCGCCAGTTTATCGTACCCGAAATTCGGATAGTTTTTCGTTACTTCCTGCATCTTGTCATAAATCTTTTTGTTGACGGTCGTATAAACCTTATAGCCATTTTGCCGCAGCTTACGGTCGGCAAGTGCTAGATATTGAGCTTTTAAATCATCATTCTTTAAATCTTTCTCTTCATATCCATCTTCTTTTGCCAGACTGACAGAGAGGATTTCGATGGAGCGTTTTTCGATTTCATAGGTGAGCCATGGATATTTCTCGGATGGCATCTCCGTTTTACCGATAAAGTCTTTTGTAATGTCGTATGCGTTTGCTTTATCATATTCTGCTTTTGTTATGTACCCGTTACTATACATCCGCTTTAAAACGGTTTTCATCCGGTTGATGCCGGGCTCTTGATTTTCCTTCAATTTTCCTTTCTGGGTATATGGTGTATATCCGAAAGGGCTTTGCGGCAATCCAGCGATAAAGGCTGATTGGGGCAGTGTCAGATCTTTGGCCTCCACGCCAAAAATACCTTCAGCGGCGGACTCGACCCCGGCGATGTTACGGCCTGAAGAGTTTCGTCCCAAAGTGGAGACGTTTAAGTACGTTTCCAAAATTTCTTCTTTTTCAAAGAACTTTTCGACCCGGAGTGCAAGAAGAATTTCTTTTGCTTTCCGTTCAAACGATACTTCGTTGGTCAGGACTTGGTTTTTAATGAGCTGCTGTGTTAATGTACTTCCTCCCGATTGGACGGTTGCATTCGAAAATTCCTGGTAAATCGCACGCAGGATGGCTTTCGGGACAACCCCGTCATGCTCATAAAAATACTCATCTTCTGTAGCGATGACTGCATTTTTAAGATGCTCGGAAACTTTATCGATGGACACTTCCTCACGCTCAAGGTCACTCTTAAGCTTGCCCAAGTATACTTCATCTGCAAAGTATACTTCAGAGGTCTCTTCATAATTGTAAATGTCTTTTTTCAAATCTTCTTTTGAGCGTACTGGCTCATCATTGACGAGGGCAGCGAAATAGCCGGCTCCGACGCCGCCGGCGAATGAGAATCCTAGGATCCCGACAATAATGAGGATCAGTGTTAAATTCCAAATGACTTGGTATGTAACCCGCGCGTTCTTATGTGTTTTTTCACTTTGGAAAAAACGGGTCAGCTGCTTCCAGACTGTTTGAAATCTATCTTTTTGATTATTATTCATCGTATCATACCCCCTGAAATCACATATATTATAGCATATAACAGGTAGGGGAAAGGGCATCTTTCTTATTTTTCTATAATCTGTAAGGGTGATGTTGACAAGGATTCTTATGTATGATAAAAGTTTATTAACAACAATAAAATGATTAAATGATCGCGATGATAGGACCCAGTAGTCAGACTATCCCTGTTTCAGAGAGCCGGTGGTTAGTGGAAATCGGTACAAATGGTATGATGAATTACTTCCTGGAGCATTTGCTGTGAAATGATTAGTAGCAGGAAACGGCTGACGACCGTTATTCGTCTTGAGCGGAGGGCATATTATGTCCTCAAGTTGGGTGGTACCGCGAATTCATTCGTCCCTTCATATTTATGAAGGGGCGTTTTTGTGTGCTTTTTGCGGGTTTTTTCTAAGATGGAGGAGGAATATTTAATGGAATTGCTTAAAGACCTCGAGTGGAGAGGAATTATTTATCAACAAACGGATGAAGAAGGTTTTAAGAACCTTTTGGAAAAAGAGAAAATTTCTTTATACTGTGGTGTTGATCCAACTGCGGATAGCATGCACATCGGTCATCTATTGCCATTCTTGACATTGCGCCGTTTCCAGCAGCACGGTCATCGTCCCCTTGTGCTGGTAGGCGGTGCGACAGGACTCATCGGTGATCCAAGCGGTAAAAAAGAGGAACGTCAGCTGCAAACGCTGGAAAAAGTGCTTTATAATGCAGACTGCATAAAAGGGCAGCTATCCCACATCTTTGAATTCGACGGTGAAAATGGTGCGGTCATGGTCAATAACTATGACTGGATAGGCAAAATCGATATGGTTACGTTCTTGCGTGATTACGGGAAATACATCGGCATTAACTACATGCTGGCAAAAGATACGGTTGCTTCCCGCTTGGATACGGGAATTTCCTTCACTGAATTTGCGTACACGATTTTACAAGGAATTGATTTCGGTCATTTATACAGCAATTACGACTGTAAATTGCAAATAGGCGGCAGTGATCAATGGGGCAATATTACGACCGGCCTTGAAATGATCAGGAAATCCAATGATGAGAATGCCAAAGCATTCGGTATGACGATTCCGCTCGTAACGAAAGCGGATGGAACGAAATTCGGTAAAACGGAAGGCGGAGCGATTTGGCTTGACCCGGAAAAAACGACTCCGTATGAATTTTACCAATTCTGGATCAATACGGCAGATGCAGATGTCGTGAAATACCTGAAATTCTTCACATTCCTATCTCGTGAGGTGATTGAAGAGTTAGAGCAATCCGTACAAAACGAACCGCATTTGCGTAAAGCGCAAAAAGCTTTAGGGGAAGAAATGACCCGTTTGATTCATGGTCAGGAAGCTCTTGACCAAGCGATCAAAATCTCTGCCGCCCTATTCAGCGGTGAGGTGAAGAATTTAAGTGCAGCGGAAATCAAATTGGGCTTTAAAGATGTCCCTAGCTTCGAACGTGAAAGCAAGGAAGATATCGGTTTGGTCGATTTAATCGTTGAAGCGAAAATTTCGCCATCAAAGCGTCAAGCCCGTGAAGATATACAGAACGGGGCAATCTCCATAAATGGGGAGAAAGTGACCGATCTGCAATATGTAGTGACGGAAGCTGCCAAGATTGAAGGGGAGTTCATCCTCGTTCGTCGCGGCAAGAAGAAATACACATTAGTGAAATGATTGTCCAAAGCCCGGCTGAATCCCAGCCGGGCTTTGTTCTGCAATAATTTTTTTGAAAAAACATTGATTGGAACGTGGGCACTTGCTTTCCGCGGGCTCCCCTAGAGGCGCTTTACCTGCAACCGTCGGGAGGATAAGCTATGATTTTAATGGGGGGAGGAGAATGGAAACCTAAGTCTAAATCTGCAGTAGTCACGATTTAAAGGGTGCAAAAGCCAATCTTACATGGATAGCACCAACACTTTACATGGAAGGGTTTAACCCTGGAACACTTGATTCTATCTTTGAAAAGGTACCGAAACAGCTTTGTCTAAGCTCCAATAGGCAAGAGATTTCTGCAGATAAGAAGGAGGTAAGAATTACTTTCATTGAATGGTATGCTGTAACGGATTATAATGATTTTCTGGAATCTCCATCACGTCTACTCGAATTTGAGTCAGGATTTTTAGCTAATCAACATTTATTTGGTTTAGTCTTTGTTGTTTTTCCTCATAATTGATACAAAACAAAACATGGCTATCACTAATAGTATTGCTGGAAACGTATAAAAGCTTCCGTTGTATTTAATAGAGTGATCTACTTTTAAGCCATACAAATAAATAAATAGGATAAAAGAAACAGATAATGATATAGTTCCGGCTATTAATTTCATAATATCACCTCTCTTTGGTTAATTTGTATTATATACTAAAAAGTGTATACTGTAATTATCAGAAAATTTAGAAAAAACGGAGGGGTAAAAAATGAGAATTAATAACCAAAAGTTTTACATTCAACTTCTTAGTCTTTTCAGCCTGTTTATTCTATTAATAGGATCTCTGAATTTATCAAGGGCCTCAGCAGAAGGTGGAGACGATTCCATTGTAGAAATTGAAGGAGCTAATGTGGAATTAACAGTTGATGCTCCTTACAGTTTAACAAAAGACGATGGAACCTTAGTATTTTTTGATACAGTAGAAGACTATAATGCTTATTTAGATAGCCAAATTATAAAAATTGTTCCTATATGCGCAACGTGTAATAAAACTACAACAACAACCATTACTACTAATACAGCAAAAGAAAAATGGGTAAACTACCACCCACTTACAAACGCTTGGGCTAAAGCTAGCAGTTATACTATTTCTCGTGGGAAATCATATACCATTTCTGGTTCATATAGTTATGATGGATTTAATGTGGGTGTTAGCGTAGCTCATAATACCTCAGTTTCTACAACAATCCCAGCTAATTCAAAAAAATACAGTAGATTAGCTGTTTGGTCAGACATTACTTTCAAGAGATTTAAACACATAGTAAAAAGTCCGACTGGAAAGGTTATAAATACGTATTATTCAAATACTGCATACGGGGTTGGTGCTCCCTATATAAAAGTTAAATATAAATAAGAAATCATCAGTTAATAATTCATTGGAGAACAAATACAGTATCTATTTTAAATGAATAAAGTATCTACAATAATTGTCTTAGCCTATTTCGTTACTGTATTTCTCCTGCATTTATAATTTAAGTAATGTGGTGGTGTCTTGGCTTTCGCTATATTTTTACTTATTATGCTACTTTATAAAGTATTCTTCTCTGATATCTATTTCAAGAGAACGTAAAAATAACTAAACCTCCCCTAATTAAACAGGTTATCATACACCATTCTAAAATTAGGAGAAAAAGAAAAAACCCCAGAAACACTGATGTATCAATGTTTTTAGGGTTTTTTTAATTGCTGTTAACAAAGCGTTTTTATTAACGAGAGTAGAACTCAACGATAAGAGCTTCGTTAATTTCAGCAGGCAATTCAGAACGTTCTGGTAAACGAGTGAAAGTACCTTCTAATTTCTCAGCATCGAAAGTAAGGAAATCAGGAACGAAGTTAGTTGCTTCAACTGATTCTTTGATGATTGAGAAGTTGCGTGATTTTTCACGAACTGAGATTGTTTGTCCAAGAGACACTTTGTAAGATGGAATGTCTACGCGGCTTCCGTCTACAGTGATGTGACCGTGGTTAACAAGTTGACGTGCTTGACGACGTGTACGAGCTAAACCAAGACGGTAAACTAGGTTGTCAAGACGTGATTCAAGAAGAATCATGAAGTTTTCACCATGTACACCTTTAAGTTTGCCAGCGCGGTCGAACATTGTGCGGAATTGACGCTCAGTGATTCCGTACATGTGACGAAGTTTTTGTTTCTCTTGTAGTTGCATTCCGTATTCAGAAATTTTTCTACGTTGGTTAGGACCATGTTGTCCTGGAGCATAAGGGCGTTTTTCTAATTCTTTACCAGTACCTGTTAGGGAAATTCCTAAACGACGGGATAGTTTCCAGCTTGGGCCAGTATAACGAGCCATAGGATGACTCCTCCTTTAAATGTTTTTATTTTGGTAAAATAAAAACCGTGTGAATGTACGATCATGACCATTTTGTTTTCATGTACCTTCGCCCTAGCAGCAGAGGGTTACGAGATACACCTCTGGATTGAGGAACAAAATGAGAACATAAAGGCTATCACATAGGCTGCAATATTTTACACAAAGAGTATTGTATAATATTCTGCTCAATGAGTCAAGGACAGTTGTGATAATTATAGAATAGAGAATGGCGGCAGGAAAAATACAATTTTATCATGAGATAATGAATACAACAATTATGGATGGTTTCCGGGATTACTTGGGAGCCCTTGCCACGGGTTTCCTTTGCATCATTTAAAAGTGAAATGTCAAAAGGGCCGGTGAGAAGTTATATATTGAGAAGGTTTCAGGAAAGGGTTTGTACCTGGGTACTGAAATGGAAAAGAGAGCAGGCATGGGTTGCCGCTCCCTTTAACTTTTATAGATGATTGGAAAGGATTTCAGCGAACTTCTCCAGTCCTTGCTGATCCATTTCGTCAAAACGGTCCGTTATCGGGCTGTCGATATCGAGGACACCAAGCAATTTGCCATCCTTCATGAGCGGGATGACAATTTCAGATCTTGATGCTGCATCGCAGGCGATATGTCCAGGGAATTGGTGGACATCCTCAATGCGCAGGGTTTTTTCAGTTGCCGCTGAAGTCCCGCATACGCCCTTGCCCATTGGAATGCGGACACAGGCCGGAAGCCCCTGGAAGGGTCCTAGTATTAATTGGTCTTCTTCATATAAATAAAAGCCAACCCAGTTAATCTCATCGAGAAACTGATTAAGTAAAGCTGCCGCATTGCTTAAATTGGCTATCCTGTTCGTTTCATCTTCGATTAAGGCGAGTAGTTGTTTTTGGACCAGTTCATAGTTTTTTTCTTTTTTTCCTTGATACATTTCGACATTAAACAAAAGCGTTCACCTGTCTTCCTCATATTTTTACAGCACTTTCTAATCATGATGCTCCATTGTTGGGAAATTGTCGAGAACTTACTAAAGGATTCAGGCTCTTTCGTGAAGAAGTAGTCCATAAGACTTGTCTCAAAGAAAGCGAGGGATTGCCTGAATGAATCGCCAGACGCCAACGAAACAAGCCATTGTGGATGCTGCATTGCATTTATTTCATTTAAAAGGCTATCATGCTACATCCATACGGGATATTGCGAATAAAGCGAAAGTGAACGCTGCCAATATTGCCTACTATTTCAAGAATAAGCAGGGGTTGCTGGAATTCTGTTTCACTTCCTATTTAGAAGAATATATCCTGGTCCTTGAGACGAACATGACGCTGCTTGAACTTAAAGGCCCGCAGCAATGCTTGATGAACCTTGTAAAGGATATCCTGGCTTTCCAGAGGGAAAACTTCCTTGCTGCACGGTTCATATATGGGGAATCTTCACTCGATTCCAATTTAAACCGTGAAATTCATTCGACTTATTTTACAAAGGAAAAGTCTTATTTTCAATATATATTGGAACAAGGAATCAAGAGCAGGAGTTTCCAGCAGGTCTCCGTTCCCATGTATATGCTGCAGTTGAAGGGATTATTGACGGCCCCTGTCCTGCATACCCATTATGCGATGGATGTGCTTCATGTATTCCCGCAGGAAGCGTATTACACGAATATTTATGCCAATGAAGTCGGGCGTTTTCTGCAAGACACCCTTTTCATTGCCGAAGACCTGCAGCCGCTGTTAGCCGGCCGGGGCTGAAGTATAAACATGAGTTACCCTTTATACCCTTCAATCAGTGCCTGATGGCCCTGACCCAAATCTTTAGCCTGATGGGCATCGGAACCGTAAATGAGCGGAATGCCGAGTTCTAAAGCACGCTTTGCAAATCGTTCAGGAGGGTAGGGTTCACCGCATAGCGGCTTTACAAGCCCAGCTCCATTATAATCCAGTTCATACCTTTGATCCTTGATCATTTCGAGAACCTTGTAAACCCGCTCGTCAAAACTTGATGCCGGCGGATATCGATGCTGGAATTTATGGACAAGCGTAATGTGCCCGATCCGTTTTGGTTTATAAATGCCTAAATCAGTTTCTATTGATTTTTCCAGTGTATCGTAATATTTGGCATAAACCGATTCCACTGAACCTAGTTCATTGGCAATCTCAGCGAACCCATTTTCGCTGAAATCGATGCAATGCCAGCTGTTTTGATGCTTGATGAAGTGAACGGAAAGTATACTATCATCAAGGAATTCTCCGATTTCGTCGAGGAATTCTTTTGTTTCTTTTTCATACCCCTCTATAAAGTCAACCTCCAGACCTGTTTTGATCAGGATTTTGTCTTTATGGCGTTCTTTCAGTACGCGGAGCTCTTGAAAGTAATCCAGGAGCAGGGCAGCGTCCATCCCGCTGTCTTTTTCAGGCGTAGGATCTTGAAAATTTCGTGGCAATGGAGCATGTTCCGTAAATGTGATTTCCTTTAATCCTAGCTCGATTCCCCGCGTAATATATTCATCGAATTTATCCGTAGAGCCGTGAGGGCAAAACGGAGTGTGCACATGACCGTCAGCTTTCATGGTCCTTCCCTCCCAAAAAACAGGTATTTGTAGCAATTTTCTACAAAAAAATCATTTTTCTCGTCAAAAATTATTGCTAACATGGTATCATAAAAGCATTAAATTTAACATTTTTACAATTCATATATAAATAGCAAGACTGTAAGGACTAGAACAGGGGGCTTACCATGGATTACATAATTGGGGTAATTGTATTAATTTTGATTTTCATCATTTGGGGTTATTTTTTCAAAAAGAGATATTTTAAAGAAATCGATCGACTGGAATCCTGGAAAATTAGCATCACGCACCGCCCCGTGCTGGAAGAGCTTTCTAAAGTCAAACAATTGAACATGACAGGTGAAACAGAGGAAATGTTCGAAAACTGGCGCATTGAATGGGACGCTATCATTACGGATCATATGCCCGAAGTCGAAGAGCTTTTATTCGATGCCGAGGAATCCGTCGATAAATACCGTTTCAGCCGATCAAAAGAGATACAGCGCAAAATTACAGTCAAGCTGAATGAAATAGAGGAAATGATCAAAAAGATCCTATACGAACTGAATGAACTCGTAGGCAGTGAGGAAAAGAATCGATTGGAAATTGAGGATATCAAAGAATCCTACCGTCAATTGAAGAAATCCCTGCTTGCACACAGGCATAATTATGGGAAAGCGGCTGATAAGCTGGAAAGCTCCTTGGATGAAGTGTTGCAGATCCTTCAAAAATATGAAGAAGAGACCGTGAACGGCAATTATTTGAATGCGAGGGAGCTTGTTCTCACCATTAAGGACAAATTGGCGGTTCTGTCAGTTAAAATGGAAATGCTCCCAAAATTATTGATTGATAGCCAATCCGAGCTGCATTCCCAGCTTAATGAATTGAAGGAAGGTTATGAGGAGATGTCAGGACAGGGGTACCTGTTGAGCCATATTCAATTCGAGCAGGAGATATCACGGCTTGAGGAAGAACTGGATCTATATAAAACACAATTGGAAAATGCCGAAACGGAAGCAGTGGAAAAAGGCATTAAAGAAATGCGCGAAAGCATCGAGGTTCTTTATGACCTTTTGGAAAAAGAAGTACTTTCAAAACAGTATATCTTGAAAAATGATGAAATTCTCAGGAAAACGATTAGTGACCTTGAATATGAAAACGATAAACTTAAAGTTGAAACCATACATGTTCAACACACGTATCATCTGACGGAAAATGAGCTCGATGCCCAACGGAAAATGGAAAAGCAGATTGCCCAGATTTCAAAACGCCATCAATTGCTCGTCTTGAAAATGGAGGATAATGTGATGGCAAGCTCGCTTATCAGCGAAGAGATGCAGGGGCTTGTAGTACAGTTGAAGGAATTACAGGAAAATCAGAAAGACTTTACCGTTAAATTACAGGCTTTACGAAAAGATGAAATGGACGCCAGGGATTCACTGGCAGAATTGAAGCGCAAAATGGTCGATACTGGACGTTTAATTTCAAAAAGCAATATTCCAGGTCTTCCAGAAGAGTATAAAGTGGTGCTTCAGGATGCAAAAGAAAGCATGGATGACGTTCAGGGGAAACTTGAAGAAAAGCCGCTTGAGATGGCCGCTGTTTATATTTATTTGGAAAAAGCGGTTCAACAGGTGGATAAGGTCCACGAAAAAGCCCAAGAATTGATCGAGCATATGTATTTGGCCGAAAAGGTGATCCAATTCGGAAATCGTTATCGAAGCAGCCACGATATGGTAGCCGAGAGCCTAAGGGAAGCCGAAGCGAAATTCCGAAGCTATGAATATCAAGCCGCATTGGAAACGGCAGCCACTGCCATAGAAAAGGTCGACCCAGGCAGTTTACGAAAAATCGGGGCGAACATAGAAGAAGTCCTTTCCTGAAAACCCGCCATGGCGGGTTTTTTTCTTTTTATAGCTTAGGTGGGAAGTTAAATCCTTCTCGGGAATAAAAAGAAGCAAGTATCCTAGCATTCTTAGACCAGTGTTTTACATTCTCTTTCAAATTCAATTATGTTAATATTAGAAGTTGCAACAGCAACATTGAAACTTATATTTAGAAGAGTGACCATCATAGATATAAAAACATGGAAGGTGAACCCATGATTTATTTTGACAATAGTGCAACAACAAAACCGTATCCCGAAGTAATCGAATCATTCATGAAGGTTACTTCGGACTATTTCGGGAACCCCTCTTCGCTTCATGGACTTGGGGTGCAATCCGAAAAACTGCTTTCCGCTGCCAGAAAGCAGATTGCTGATTTATTAAAGGTGAAGAGTTCGGAAATATATTTCACTTCCGGGGGAACGGAAGGAAATAATCTTGCCATTAAAGGGGCCGCCCACTCTCAGGGAAATCGCGGCAAACACATAATCACGACAGCGATTGAACATCCTTCTGTAGAAGATGCATGCCAATCATTGACGAGAATGGGATATGAGATCACATATCTTCCCGTTAACGAATTTGGACAAATTGATGTAACCGATCTTAAGGATGCATTGAGGGAAGATACCATTTTGGTTTCCGTCATGCATGTTAATAATGAAGTTGGCTCGATACAGCCGATTGCTGAAGTGGGCAAATTGTTAGAACAATACCCAAACGTGCTCTTTCATGTTGATAATGTACAGGGAACAGGCAAGGTTTCGTTATCATTGCGTGAAGCAAATGTGGATTTATGTACAATTTCCGGCCACAAGGTTCACGGTTTGAAGGGGACGGGCATCCTATATGTTCGTGAAGGCGTTCGGGTCGATCCGCTTTTCCATGGTGGCAATCAGGAAACGAAAATCAGGAGCGGCACCGAAAATGTTGCGGGAATCGTCGCCCTTTCGAAGGCTTTGCGTATTAGTATGAACAATCAATTGCTGTATCATGATAAGCTTCAGCAAATCAAAACTTATTTATATAAAGGTTTGAAGGAAATGGACGGGGTGTTGGTTAACAGTCCCGAAGAGGGTGCACCCCATATTGTGAATTTTTCCGTTCCGGGACTTAAATCCGAGGTATTGCTGCATGCACTTGAATCGGAAGGAATATATGTTTCGACGACTAGTGCCTGTTCTTCGAAAAAAAGGACGGTAAGCAAAACGGTGGACGCGATGTTCCATCATTCGGCTCGTTCCGAAAGCGTCATCCGTATCAGCACTACCTATGGCAATGAAATGGAAGAAGCAAAGCAAGTTCTGGCGGCGATACAGAAAATAGTCGCTAATTTAGAAAAAATAATGAGGGTTGCTAAATGAAATTTGATCATATAATTATCCGTTATGGAGAAATCTCCACTAAAAAAAGAAACCGTAAAGGCTTTGTAGACAAAATGAAGGCACATATCCGCTGGAGTTTAAAAGATATAGAAGGCGTAGTGCTGACAGCCAACCGGGAGCGGATGTACGTTCTCCTGAACGGTGCTGACCATGTGCCGGTCATTGACCGATTAAAAGGCATTTTTGGAATACAGTCATTAAGCCCTGCAATAAAAATAGAGCGTGATCTGGAAGTGATGAAAACGGCAGCCTTGTATTACCTTAATCATACCCTTGAAGAGGTAAACACGTTCAAAATCACGACAAAACGCGCCGATAAGGATTTTCCATATAATACCGATGAAATTAACAGGGCAATCGGCGGGCATTTGCTCCGAAATACAGAAGATTTAAAAGTCGATGTAAAGAACCCTGATTTGAACCTGCTAGTGGAAGTGAGACGCGAAGCCGTGTATTTGACAGGTGAAATCATCCAGGGTGCAGGCGGTCTTCCATTCGGTTCAAGCGGGAAGGCGATGCTGATGCTTTCAGGCGGGATTGATAGCCCTGTTGCAGGCTTCCTTTCGATGAAACGGGGATTGGACGTGGAGGCGATCCATTTTTACAGCCCGCCGTTCACAAGCGAGCGTTCACGTCAAAAGGTCATTGATTTGGCAGGTAAGCTGGCAGAAATAAATGGAAGCATGAAAGTGCATATCGTTCCATTTACGGAAATCCAGTTATTGATTCAAAAACAAATCCCGGAAAACTACTCAATGACTACAACCCGTCGTTTAATGATGCGGGTCGCCGATCGAATCCGTGAAAAGGAAGAAGCCATGGCACTGATTACCGGTGAAAGCCTTGGACAGGTTGCGAGCCAGACGATGAGCAGCATGTTTGCCATCAATGAGGTGACGAATACACCGATCCTGCGTCCGCTGATTACCATGGATAAGACAGAAATCATCAAAATAGCAAGAGAACTCGATACTTTTGAAATATCCAATCTGCCTTACGAGGATTGCTGTACGGTCTTTACGCCGGCAAGCCCAAAAACGAAACCGAAACGTGAAAAAGTCAATTACTATGAAAGCTTCGTCGACTTTGAATCCTTGATCGAAAAAGCGGTCTCCGAAACAGAAATATTAACGGTTAAACCGGGCCAGACTTTCGATAAGGAAGAAGCGATGGAAGACTTATTTTGATATCCTTTAATTACCAATAAAAATGTGCGAATGAAGCCATGTGTTTTAACACACTCTATAATCACAAGGAGGTGAAACACACATGGCAAACAACAACAGCTCAAACGAATTATTGGTACCTGGAGTTGAACAAGCTCTACAACAAATGAAATATGAAATCGCTACAGAATTCGGCGTACAACTTGGTGCCGACACAACATCTCGCGCTAACGGTTCAGTTGGTGGAGAAATCACAAAACGCCTTGTTCAAATGGCTGAACAACAATTAGGCGGAGGTTTCAACAGATAATTTCATAAATATGGCTACAGAGAGCGGGTTTTAACACCCGCTCTCTTTACGTTTGCGGACTGAATTCTTGGACGCCGATTTAATAAATTCGTTAGTTTTACTACATAATTGTTTACTGTTTTATTAAATTTAAACCTTATTGGAATGAAGAAATGTGCGACATTCCTGCTAGCCGAGACCCCACAGGCGCATGCTTTGATGAGGAAAGGGAGCGGGTTTCAGAAAGGGGGTATGTGTAATGATTTCCACTCCAGGCACTCGCTTTCCGCGGGCGGTCCGTGAGCCTCCTCGGCGCTCGCCTGCGGGGTCTCCCTTGGCCACGCTTTTCCCGCAGGAGTCTCGTACCTTACGTTCCAATCACTGGAACTTCTTTTTTAAGAAATATTGTAGGGAAACTGCCTCTCCTTCTCCAATTCGTCTACAGTTGGGCAGTTCCATCAATTTTCCGGCAAAAGGAGTTCCGAATTGCTCTCGCCTCGAACCAAAATTTTAAAAGTAAAAAAGATTATCCTTCAGTATTCCTTAAAGGATGAAGAAATTTGCGACACTCCCGCCGAATAACTGGTTAGTAAAGACCCCACAGGTGCTGCTTTGATGAGCTTGGCAGACAGTCAGTGGAAAGGGAACGGGTTTCTGAAAGTGGGTATGTGTAATGATTTTTCCACTCCAGGCACTCGCTTTCCGCGGGCGGTCCGTGAGCCTCCTCGCGCTCGTCTGCGGTGTCTCCCTTGGCCACGCTTTTCCCGCAGGAGTCTCGTACCTTACGTACCAATCACTGGAACTTCTTTTTTAAGAAATATTGTAGGGAAACTGGCTCCTCTTCTCCAATTCGTCTTTAATCTGGCGGTTTCATCAATTTTTCGGCAAAAGGAGTTCCGAATTGCTCTCGCCCCGAACCAAAATTTTAAAGGTAAACTAGATTACTCTTCATAGTTTTTTTCAGTATTCCTTAAAGGGTTGAAGAGATTTGCGACACTCCTGCCGAATAACTGGCTAGCCGAGACCCCACAGACGCTTGCGTCGAGGAGGCTTGGCAGACAGTCGGCGGAAAGGGCGTGGGTTTCAGAAATCAGCGGAATTTTTAAAAAGAAAAACTGCAGGCAAACTCACTTTAGGAATTGTCTACAGACTATAAGAGAGCGGATTCCTACACCCGCTCTCTTTTTTTATTTGTAAAAATAAATAGAAATTTTAGAGAAGTATCTTGTATAATGAGTAGGTACTAAGAGTTCATAATTGGAGGGGAAGAATATGAAGCGTGAAGACTTATTGGCTCCGGAACATTACAACTTAGTGAGTGAAATGGAACGTTATGCAAAAGATCCAGGTAAAGTTGCCGTACTTTGGGAGAACGAAACCGGAGATAAAAAACAACTTACATATGAGAATTTATTAAAAAGTGCAAATAAAATTGGAAATGCCTTCAAGAAAAAAGGACTGGGTAAAGGTGATACGGTCCTCATCATAATCCCCCGTTTGGTGGAAGCTTATCAAGTGTATTTAGCCGCATTGAAAATTGGCATGATTGTCATCCCTTGTTCTGAAATGCTTCGTGCGAAGGACTTGCAGTACCGAGTCAACCATGGTGATGTCAAAGGAATCATCAGTTATCATGAATATACTGACGAATTGAATGAAATAGAAGGAGCGGAAAGCCTCCTGAAGTTTTCAATCGGAAAACGAATTGAAAATTGGCTGGATTTGAATGAGCTCGCCGATGAGGAATCCGATCAGCTGACCATCGCTGACACGAAAAGTGAGGATATGGCATTCTTATCGTATACTTCCGGAACGACAGGGAATCCAAAAGGGGTCGTCCATACACATGGATGGGCTTATGCCCATTTGAAAACGTCTGCTGCAAACTGGCTCGGGATCAGCGAAACGGATGTCGTATGGGCAACGGCAGGCCCAGGGTGGCAAAAGTGGATTTGGAGTCCTTTCCTGGCGGTTCTGGGAACAGGAGCGACAGGCCTTGCCTATCATGGAAAGTTCGAGGCGAAAAAATATCTTCAGCTGCTACAGGAATACAAAGTGAATGCATTATGCTGCACGCCAACCGAATATCGATTGATTGCAAAGGTGGATAACCTTGATGATTATGATTTATCCCATCTTCACAGTGCTGTATCGGCGGGAGAGCCTTTAAATCAAAAAGTGTTCGAGGTCTTTAAGAACCATTTCCAGATTGAAGTGCGTGATGGGTATGGACAGACCGAAAATACCTTGTTGGTTGGTGTAACGAAAGGCATGGAAATTAAATTGGGCTCAATGGGCAAACCGACTCCGGGCAACCATGTGGAAATCATCGATGATTCCGGTAAACCTTGTTCGCCTGGCGTAGTGGGGGATATTGCCGTACATGTCGATACACCTGCCCTATTTAAAGAATATTTTAAAGATCCCGAGCGGACATCGCAGCAGTTCCGCGGGGACTATTATATCACCGGCGATCAAGCGAAAAAGGATGAGGATGGTTATTTCTGGTTTGAGGGTCGTTCTGATGATATCATCATCAGTTCGGGATATACGATCGGACCGTTTGAAGTGGAAGATGCACTCGTTAAGCATCCATATGTTAAAGAGTGTGCCGTTATAGCAAGTCCTGATGAAATAAGGGGAAATGTGGTCAAGGCATATGTCGTCTTGATGGATGATATCGATCCGAACAGCCAGGACTTGATCAAGACGCTTCAATCGCATGTGAAAGAATTGACTGCTCCATATAAATATCCAAGGAAAATCGAATTTTTAGAAGAGCTGCCCAAAACGACATCAGGTAAAATCAAACGGGTGGATTTACGGAAAAGGGAAGAAGCACTTCTTAACAATTGATCGAAATGCATGACCGTCAGCCTCCAAGGCTGGCTTTTTTTTATTGACAGGGGCTTGGGTAAAAGCATAAATATGGGAATTCATGATATGAGATGGTACACTTACTGCATATCTGCACAGTAACAATCATTTAATAAGGAGTGTAAAGCCGGAATGGGAACGTTATGGTTCAATGGGTCGATTTATACGATGGTTAAAGAAAATGATCAAGTGGAGGCAGTCTTCACTGAAAAGGGGGTAATTGTTGATACCGGCAGCCTGGACCATTTGAAAAATGAACATGCCGGCAATATTTCCAGGGAAATCGACTTAAAAGGACAAACGATGCTGCCGGGATTAGTGGATAGTCACCTTCATTTGGTCGGACATGGTGAAAGGCTGCTTCGTCTAGACCTTTCTTTGATGGATAGCAGGGAGTCGATCATGGAATCCTTGAAGGAAAAGTGCTCAAAGACCCCGGCCGGAAAGTGGATCGTTGCCGAAGGGTGGAATGAAAATGAATGGCCGAGACCTGAATTGATATTACGGGATGAGCTTGACGCGATATCGGCAGATCATCCCATCGTATTGAAAAGGATCTGCCGTCATGCCTTGGTGGTCAATTCGCGCGCCCTTTTGGAAGCGGATATTAAAGAAGATATAAAAGAACCTTCAGGCGGGGTGATCTGCCGTTATCCTGACGGACATTTAAATGGATTATTTAAAGAAAGCCAGGCGCAGAACCTCATTTTAGATAGCCTTCCCGGCATTGATCAAGAGTATATCGAAAACGCGCTCACAGAGGCCATAGAAGACGCATATAAGCTAGGTTTGACTGGCGGGCATACCGAGGACCTCCATTACTACAATGGCTTCATGCCGACATATCAGGCGTTTAAATCGGTAATCGAGGACCGGGAAATGGCCTTTCGCGCCAACTTGCTCGTCCATCACGAAGCGTTTGAAGAAATGCTGGCAGCAGGCGGCGGCTATCAGAAAGGTACGCGATATATCAAATTCGACAGCATGAAGATCTTTACCGATGGCTCCTTAGGCGGACGCACAGCCCTGTTGAGCGAACCTTATGTAGATCAAAAGAATACCAATGGAGTCGCGATATTCACTGAAAACGAGCTTCAGGAATGGGTGAAAAAAGCAAGGGCTGGCGGAATGCCGATTGCTGTCCATGCGATTGGCGATCTCGCTTTTGAATACGTCTTGAATGCAATTGAAGCCCTCCCCCCGAAAAAGGGACAGAGGGACCGGCTCATCCATGCGCAGATTGTACGGCCGGAGCTTTTGGAGCGGGCGGCGAAGCTGCCGGTAATCTTTGATATCCAACCGGGGTTCGTTCCGTCCGATTTTCCGTGGGTGGAAGAAAAGGTGCCAGCCGATCTATTGGAATCCTCCTATGCCTGGAGAACCTATTTGAACTTGGGCATCATTTGTGCGGGAGGGTCGGATGCACCCATTGAACCATTAAATCCGATTTTGGGCATTCATGCAGCTGTCACAAGGATGAAAATCAACAGTGAGGACCGTACCGTATATGGTTTGTCTGAAAGGCTTTCCGTTTTCGAGGCTTTCGCATTGTATACCAAAGGGAGTGCTGCAGCAATCGGCCAGGAAAAACGCCGCGGTGTGATCAATAAAGGGTACGATGCCGATTTTACCGTGTTTAATCTGGATGTCTTTGCTGTTGCACAGGATGATCTCCTGAAAGCTGAGGCGGTCATGACGGTCATCGATGACAAAATCATGTATGATAAAAATTAACAGTTGCAAAAAAAGAAAGGGAAATACAAAATTGTTAGATGGAATTAGATAAAGGAATGTAAATGGAAAGAAGGCTTGTTATGAAAGTGGATCAACAAAAAGAAGGGGCGATTTATGCAGCCCTTTCATACATGATGTGGGGAGTTGTGCCGGTTTACTGGAAGTTCCTTCAGGGAGTCGGTGCAATAGAAATTTTAGCTCAGAGGGTATTATGGTCTTTCGTGTTCATGCTGGTTTTATTGATGTTCATGAAAAAATGGCAGGCGTTTCTAGATTATGTCAAAAAGATAATGGGAAATCCGAAACTCTTTACGGCATTGCTAACGGCGTCCCTGCTTGTTACAGCTAATTGGGGAGTGTTCATATGGGCCGTTAACTCAGGACGGATCCTCGACACGAGCCTTGGATATTATATCAATCCGCTCGTCAGTGTACTATTGGGAGTGATAGTCTTAAAAGAAAAATTGAGCGGGGCCCAAATCATTTCATTCCTGCTTGCAGGAATCGGAGTCTTGATCCTTGGCATTCATTTCGGCACGATCCCGTGGATCTCTCTTGTTTTGGCCATGACCTTTGGATTATACGGTCTGGCAAAAAAAATGATCAAGGCCGAATCGGCAATCGGGCTGACGCTTGAAACGATGATGGTAACGCCTCTGGCCCTAGGTTACCTGATTTACTTGATGAACAGGTCGGAAATGCAATTCTTTACAGACGGGAGCACAAGCTTGCTGTTGGTGGGCGGCGGGATTGCCACGGCATTGCCTCTTTTATATTTTGCAAAAGGGGCGGAGAAGATCCCGTTATCGATGCTTGGCATTTTTCAGTATATTGCTCCGACCTTATCTTTATTGATCGGGGTATTCGTCTATCATGAAAGTTTCACCAAAGCACATCTTTTAGCCTTTTTGTTCATATGGTCAGCTTTGGCTGTTTATACACTATCCATAACGAAATGGGGACAGGCAAGTGCCCGCAGGTTCAAAGGCAAAGGGAATATTGGTGCGTGAAAAGAAAAAAATGCTTGGGGAGATTTCTGCCCAAGCATTTTTTTTATGTCGTTACTCAATAAAACGGTTTTATGGCATAGGCGAAATGCCAGGGTCATGAAAGGTATATCTTCGAACCTATTTCAGAAACAATACAATTGGAAAGGCAGGCAGGACTGTTATCGGGATTGGCACGGGGGGAATTCAGTTGGAATTGTCTATAGAAAGAACTATCCAGGAAAATGATATGCGTTGTCAGGAATGCTGATATGGTGGCGTACGGCTTTCTATTGCTATTTAATTCATTGATGATTCCCTGTGCAGTGGTAATCCCGATCCCGTGACCATAAAAGAGGTTATTCCCTAATAATATGGCATTTTCACCTTGCCATTCAGGGGTTGCCAAGTCGTGATCAGGGTTTTTGAAGTAAACGCAATCACCTGGTAAATAGTCCCTTCCCTGGTGAACGATGAGAGCCATATTCCTTGGAGGGCGCCAGTCATATAAAAATAGGTCTGAAAAAAGATAGTCGAAATTCCTGGGGCCGATTAAATCCAAAATCGCCTTTAAAAATGTGACGACTATTGCTGTCCCGCATTCGAAGGCATAAAGCCCTCCATTCATGAAAATGTCAACGAGCGCAGCATGAGGGAGAATCCCTGGCTGAAGGGTGAATGTGCCATCCTTTGAAAGGTGCCAATAACGTTGATTGGATTGAGACTCCTCAAGTGTGGAAAATTCCGGCCCGCTTTTATCCAACGCAATAGCTGCCTCTATGACCCGGTTCCTCAGCTGTATCTCGAAATTAAAATCCCCAAAGTTCCGGTATTCAAAAACGTTAGAATCTTCCGCCAAGCATTGAAGAGTTTCAAGCGATTTGGCAGAGGCTGTACCTGGTTGGATTTGACTGACATCTAACCATTTGTGATTAATCTTTATCATGACATATCCACCTTTTGCTTATGAAATTAAGGGTTTAATAAACCAGTAAACAAAAATGTCTACACGTAATGCTCATTATATGAATGCTTGCAAAGAAATGACTATTTGGAACGTGTCCGCCACCGTTGCAGCCAAGAATGATTGGAACGGAAAGAGGCAGAATTATTTTGCTTTCAATGATTTTCGTTCCAAAAGATGTTTTGCAAGACATCCTGAAGTGCAAGGAATACCTTTCCAATTAGAGAGTAGAAGCAAATTAGTATTCCTTTTTCCCTATGAATTGATATAATGAGAGAGAAAAGTTCATATGTGCGAGAAATGTAGGGGGGCCAGTACTGCTGGCTGAGATTGCATCCATTAGATGCTGACTCTTTGAACCTGATCTGGGTGATGCCAGCGGAGGGAACATATTATGACTGATTTTCTGTTTTGTATGTTAACGTCCGAATTCATCTTCGGGCGTTTTTTGCTTTTTTATCTAGTATTTGAATAGCCCTGGAGCCCCATCATGGTTCCGGCATATGAATCTTATAAGATGTGTAGGAGGATAATGACTTGAATAAATTCTTACCACTGTTAACTTCGTTCTTCCTTTTAGCTGGATGCGGAGCAGGCGGAACTAATGAAAAAGAAGAAGCATCTAAAAATGAAGAATTAAAAAAGGTATCGGTCGTGCTCGATTGGACACCGAATACAAACCATACAGGATTGTATGTAGCCAAGGAAAAAGGTTATTTTAAAGAACAAGGTCTTGATGTGGAGATTATCATGCCAGGTGAAGCGGGAGCTGATAAGCTTGTCGCTTCAGGGAAATCTGAATTTGGCGTGAGCTACCAGGAGGGCATAACGCAGGCCCGCGTGCAGGGCGTGCCGATTGTTTCGGTAGCTGCCGTCATCCAGCATAATACCTCGGGGTTCGCTTCCCCTGAGGCAAAGGACATTACGACTCCCAAGGATTTTGAAGGGAAGACTTATGGTGGCTGGGGATCTCCGGTTGAAAAGGCCATTATTGATTCACTCATGAAAAAGGAAAATGCGGATGTAAATGAAGTGGACATAGTCAATACAGGAGACATGGATTTTTTCACTTCGGTTAAAAGGGATATAGATTTTGCCTGGATTTATTATGGTTGGACAGGCATAGAGGCTGAGTTGCGAAATGAAAAGCTTAATATGGTGTACTTAACCGAATACTCTGATAAGCTTGATTACTATACGCCTGTTTTGACTACAAATGAAAAGATGATAAAAGAAGATCCCGAGACTGTTAAAGCATTCGTTCATGCAGCTTCGAAAGGGTACCAGTTTGCGATTAAGAATCCTGATGATGCAGCAGATATGTTAATTGAGTCTGCACCGGATCTTGATCCAGAACTAGTGAAGAAAAGCCAGGAGTGGCTTGCAGCCAAGTATCAGGATGATGCTCCGCGATGGGGTGAACAAAAGCTTGAAATTTGGAAGAATTACAGTGAGTGGATGACTGAAAATAAGCTTCTTGAAGGTGATTTCGATCCTGAAAAGGCATTTACCAATGAATTTTTACCAAATTAGGAGGAAATACAATGGCCAATTCATTAATTAGTATACAAATTATTCCTAAAGGGGAAAATGTCATCCCTATGGTCGATGAAGCAATCAAGATCATTGAAGAATCAGGTGTCAAGTATGAGGTTCACCCGCTTGAAACGACAATGGAGGGGGAGCTTTCCGAACTTTTTGCCGTGATAGAAAAAATGAATGTAAGAATGATTGAAATAGGATCGCCGAATGTCATTTCCCAAGTGAAAATATTATATCAGCCAAGCGGGATTACGATGGATACGTTAACGGAGAAATATCGGGCATGATCGGAAGGGGAATTTGGAAGAAGGGGGCTCCCTTCTTTCTTTTATTATTGTTGCTGATTGTATGGGAGTCAGTGACAGTCTTATTGAAAGTTGAAGAATGGCTGCTTCCCGCTCCATCGGCCATTTTCATTGAAGGAATTGAGTCGTCCCGCAATCTTTACGGACACCTTATATCCACAACCGAGCTTGCGTTGTCGGGATTTTTTATTGGAAGCTGCATCGGCTTATTGATCGCGGCAATCCTACACCTATTTCCAGGTGTGAAGGACGCGGTTTATCCTCTGCTCATACTATCACAAAATATACCTATCATTGTTTTGGCGCCGCTTTTGGTGATCTGGTTTGGCTTTGGCATGCTGCCTAAGTTAATCGTGATTTCACTTGTATGTTTTTTTCCGGTTGCGGTCGCATCATTGGACGGTTTTCGCCAGACACCATACGAGCTTAAGCATTATTTCAAGATGATGGGAGCGGGGAAAAACCAGTTATTTTGGAAGCTGGAACTTCCTCACTCGATCCCGTTCATTTTCTCCGGCCTGAAAATTTCGGCTACCTATAGTGTAATGGGGGCTGTTATTTCGGAATGGCTTGGGGCAAAATCGGGGATTGGTGTTTATATGACTCTCGCTTCTTCAGCGTTCAGGACAGATCGGGTGTTTGTAGCCATTTTCATCATTATGGGAATGAGCCTGATCTTTTTTGGAATCATCACTTTCCTGGAGAAATACTTGGTTTCTTGGAAGAGAAAGGAGGGCGAAAAGGATGAAGCTGGAAATTAAAGACGTCTCCTATGCTTTCGATGGTAAGCAGAATATATTGGAGAATATGAATTTCCATGTGAATGATGGGGAATTTGTCACGATCCTTGGGCCATCGGGAAGCGGTAAAAGTACATTGTTCCACTTGATCGGCGGGATTTTGAAGCCTGATCATGGCATCATTTCATTGGATGGTAAAAAGATAAATGGCCTAAAGGGACATATCAGCTATATGCCTCAGCAGCCTTCCCTTTTACCTTGGAGAACGGTATTGGAAAATGTTTTGCTTGGAAGTGAACTTGCTGGGACCAGAGATAAAGAAAAGGCAAAAACCCTTTTGATGAAAGCTGGTTTAGAAGAATACGATAAAGCATATCCGCATGAATTATCTGGAGGCATGAAGCAAAGGGCCGCATTCATTCGGAGTATCTTAAGTCCACAGGACTTGATGTGCCTGGACGAACCCTTTTCTGCCTTGGATGAACTGACAAGATTGCAAATGCAACAATGGCTGTTGTCGGTTTGGGAAGAAAATCGGAGGTCGGTGCTTTTTGTCACTCACAGCATAGATGAAGCGGTTTTCCTATCAGATAGAATTTATGTGTTATCAGCAAAACCGGCTGCTGTCATCAAAGAAGTGAAAGTTCCATTTTCAAGGCCAAGAAGAGAAGAACAGCTTCTTAGTGATGAATTTATTCATTTGAAGAGAGAATTATATGCAGCACTCAAGCCAACTTTCAATACTTAAGTAAGGAGGCGATACCATTTGAGAATCATCGACAGCCATATCCATTTGGATAAGTATGATATTGTTAAGCGGAAGCAGATCCTGAAAGACATGGAAAAGGTTCAGTTGGAATCCTTGCTGACTGTTTCCATGAATTTGGCTTCTTCGATTAACAATTATCAGCTTTCACTTAAAGATTCACGAATTATGCCTGCCTTTGGTTTTCATCCAGAGCAGCCCCTCCCGAGTGATGAAGAAGTGAATGAATTATTGAGCTGGATGCGGGAACATCGTCACAATATGGTTGCGATAGGCGAGGTTGGGCTGCCCTATTACTTAAGGCAGGAAAACCCCAATATTGATAACTCAGCATATATAGTGATACTGGAGAGGTTCCTGACCTTAGCTAAAGAGATTGAAAAGCCGGTTATCCTTCATGCCGTCCATGACGATGCACCTATTGTTTGCGACCTTTTGGACAAGCATCAAATCACAAGGGCACACTTTCATTGGTTTAAAGGGGATATCCGGACAGTTGAAAGAATGGCCAAAAAGGGCTACCGCATTTCGATTACACCTGATGTTTGTTATGAGAGGGAAATACAGGAATTAGTTTCGGCCTATCCACTTAAGCTTATGATGATAGAAACGGATGGACCATGGCCGTTTGAAGGGGTTTTCAATGGGGAATGGACCCATCCCGGCATGATGCATGAAAGTGTGCGTCAAATTGCTTCGATTAAAGGATTGCCGATTGAGGATGTCTATGAAGCCCTTTATCAAAATACGAAAGATTTTTATCATATATAAAGGTACCGGTTATCATATCCGGTACCTTTTTTCGTTTAGAGAAAGGTCCTTTTAACCTTTTCCCAAAAGGAATTGTCTTTTAGCTTAACGGTCTTGATGACCTTACCGCTTAACCGGACCTTTACCTTTTCGACATGATTGATGCTTAACGCTTCATTGTCCATTCCGACGATCGGATAGCTTGGTCCGTTTTGTTCAAGGTGGACGGTCAACGTCTTAGCACCGCTTAAGATAAATGAGGAGCCTAGGGTCCGATAGGTATTATTATTGACGGAAGCAAGCTCGCTCACTTGGAAGCAAGGGAGAAGGGGATCGACAACGGCCCCATTGACCGATTTATTATAGGCGGTGCTTCCGGTCGGAGTCGCAATGATGATCCCGTCCCCGCGAAAAGTTTCAAAATGGAGTTGATCAATGAAAATATCCATGATGAACGTTTTGGTGATCGAAGAGCGGATACTGAGTTCATTAAGGGCATAAAAGGAGGGCTGATCGTCCAATTGGATAGAGATGGTTGGATATTTACGCACCTCGATTTGCTCCCTTGTCATGGCATCAATCATTTTATCACTGTCTTCCAAGTGGAAATCGCAATACATATTCAAGTTACCTGTCGTGGAAATGCCCGCATATAAACAGTCATCCCTGAACCCGGTTTTACGGGCTGCCTGCAGGAATGTGCCGTCATCACCGATGCTTACGATGATGTTCGCTTTTGAGAAATCCTGGATGACTTCATACGAATGTTGCTTCGCCAAGTCTGATAAGTATTCAACCTTGCTAAGCATCTCTTCATTCGGTGCATGGAAAAAATAAATATTCCTTCGAGTGTTCATCATGTTTCCCCCCCTAGTATGTATGGTGATGAAAGGGCTTTCTTTAACCTGTTTACGATAAATGCAATTTGTGCAAAATGGACCAATGCATTTCCAATTTGAGGATTCTTTGCTACAATTTTATATGTCTTAGTTTATCATGGAATGAAACATTTTTGGTATTAGTTCGTATGGTAAGAAGGATACATATATTTAAGGGGGAAAACAGATGAATGGAAAGCGTTGGGCTGCACTTGGAATCGCAGCCGTTTTATTTTTTGTTTCTATTGCTGTAGGGGCGGCCACTACTCTATTTACAGCGGATACGGAAAATATCATTGATGAATTATTTGCTTCCGAAAGTGCATTTTACGAGGAAGTCATAGAAGGCGATGATTACACTAATGTTATTGCCGTATTTGATGTAGAGGGCACGATTCAAGATACAGGAGAAGCCTCATTACTTAGTTCAACAACATATAATCACCGTGCCTTCATGGATAAGCTGAAGATGGCAGAGGAAAATGATAATATCAAAGGAATCATCCTTCGGGTGAATTCTCCAGGCGGCGGTGTCGTCGAAAGTGCAGAGATTCATGAAAAGATCCTTGATATCAAGAAAGTGAAAAAACCTGTTTATGTATCAATGGGGTCTATGGCTGCTTCAGGCGGATATTATATTTCTGCACCAGCCGATAAGATTTATGCCAGCCCAGAAACGATGACCGGTTCACTTGGAGTCATCATGCAGGGGTATAATTACGAGAAATTGGCCAAGAAGTATGGTGTTGAGTTCCAAACCATCAAAAGCGGACCACACAAAGATATTATGAGTCCAACCCGGGAAATGACTGGTGAAGAACGTGAAATACTCCAAGACATGATCGATAATTCTTATGATCAATTTGTAAAAATCATTGCAGACGGCCGCGGTATGACTGAGAAGGAAGTAAGGGAAATTGCCGATGGACGCATTTATGATGGACGCCAGGCTAAAGAAAACCATCTTATCGATGATTTCGGCCATTTGGATGATGTAATTGCCGCTATGAAAACTGATATCGGTAAAAAGGATGCTCAAGTTATCCGTTATACAGATGAGGCAGGTTTCGGTTCATTATTCAGTATGGGTGCGCAAAAAATGTTGGGAAATGATGTGGAAACGGCAGTCTTGACAAAAATCCTTTCCTCTTCAAATTCTCCACGCTTAATGTATTTGTATGCGGAATAGGGGGGCTGAAGGATGACGGAACGAAATGAAAACAATGAACAAATCGCTTCATCCAGTCTAATGGCAGATCAAGAGGTTCCCGTTCAGCAGGAATTTACACCAGCCAAAAAGGCCGTGGATGATGACGAAGTCAAGAAAGTGCATTTTGCTGGTTTTTGGATGAGGTTTTGGGCCTATTTAGCGGATCTATTGGTTATCGGAAGCTTGAACCGGATTTTGATTCATCCCATCTTTAAATTTTATGAAGGGACAGATGACCTTTGGTTCTCCGCAGAGGGGTTTTTAACGGGGGGCGTATTCTTCCTATACTTTGTTTTGATGACCAAATTCTGGAACCAAACCTTAGGCAAGATGATTTTTGGATTGAAAGTCGTTGCCTTGAAGGAAGAGAAAAAAACCATTTCATGGGGTACGATATTGTTCAGGGAGCTGATTGGCCGCTATATTTCAAAGGTCACTTGGATTGGCTATCTCTTGGCAGGCCTATTACCGAAGAAACAGGCTTTGCATGATGTCTTTGCTGACACGGGCGTTGTGTTGATCAGAAGATGATTTTTTCCATTCATAAATCTGTAAGAGCGTGATTTTCGCTTTTGCAGGTTTATTTTTTTTGCATATGCCGATAATGATAGGCTGAAGGGGTGTGGGTGCATGAAGTGGCTTTTGTTGATTATGGGTATCCTCATTTTGGTGCTGCTTATTGTTGTTTTCACTAGAGTAAAAGTGTCCATCGACTACAAACGTGTCCAAACGAATGACCTAATACATATTAAATTATCAGCTTGGTACGGGCTTTTTCACTATACATTCAAGGTTCCGGTCATGAAAATGGAAGATGACTCGGCAACCGTAGTTGTAAAGGAAGAGCAAGAAATGAACGGAAAAACAAAAAAGGAAGAAAAGAAAAAAATCACAGCCGAAGATTTGCGTGACGGATTCGCAGACATTCTGGAGATGCTTCAGCATATAATCGGATTCCATAAGATCGTCCGACAATTCGCTGGGAAAGTCAAAGTCAAAAAATTCACCTGGCATAGTAAGGTCGGTACTAAAAATGCTGCACACACCGGTGTTTTAACTGGTGCATGCTGGGCACTTAAAGGTTCAATCATCGGTTTGCTGACAACCTATTTCAACTTTCGGATCATGCCCTCCTATTCCATTACACCCGACTTTCAGAGATGGCAGGCAAACACGTCGATTTCCTGCATATTACAATTCAGAATCGGGCAGGCTATGGTGACTGGAATAAAACTGCTTCGTTATTGGAAAAGCGGAAAGCCGCATTTCAAGTCGAGGAAATTAGCGAAGCTATCAGATGATTCCAATAAACAATCGTTCTAGAGTGGAGGGAATTTAAATGTCAGATCATCCGATCCAAGGTTTAATGAAAGAAGCTATGGAAAATCTTAAAGAAATGGTCGATGTGAACACGATCATTGGGGATCCGGTAGAAACTCCGGATGGAAGTGTCATTTTAACTGTATCCAAAGTGGGGTTTGGTTTTGCAGCCGGTGGCAGCGAATTTGTGATGGATGGAAACCATCAAGGACAGCAAGGTGATTCCAAGCAGCCTTTTGGCGGCGGTAGCGGCGGTGGGGTTTCCATAACGCCAATTGCCTTTTTGATTGTCGGTTCCCATGGAGTGAAAATGATTCATCTCGATGAAGGGACGCATCTTCTCGAAAAAATGATGGATTTAGCTCCTCAAGTCGTCGATAAGATTCAGTCCATGCTATCCAAGAAAGACAATAATCAAAAGCAAGGAAATAATCAAAACCAAGGCGGCAGTCAACCAGCTGTGAACAGATACCAAGAACCTAAACAGGATATAGACTTCTAATTGCGACTCGGCATCCGCCGAGTTTTTCTTTTTGCTGCATTCTTCCACTACACAAAAAAAGCTCGGATGCCGAACTTGTGCAAGCACCATTCACATTTCCTGATTCAATTAATTGCAAAATTCCGGCAAAACAAATATTATTATGCTTGTACATATAGCAGAAAAGGGAGGAATTATTAATGGCTTCAGTTACATTTAAAAACAACCCGATCACTTTAGTGGGACAAGAACTAAAAGTTGGGGACAAAGCACCTGATTTTACAGTATTGGCTAATGACTTATCACCGGTTACTTTAAGCGACTCCAAAGGTTCTGTCCGCATTATCAGCGTTGTTCCATCCGTGGATACAGGCGTATGTGATGCACAGACACGTAAATTCAATGAAGAAGCGGCAAAATTGGATAATGTGAAAGTACTGACGATCAGTAACGACCTTCCTTTCGCGCAAAAACGCTGGTGTGCTGCCAGCGGCTTGGACAATGTTCAAGTTCTTTCCGATCACCGTGACCTTTCATTCGGTGAAGCATATGGTGTCGTCATGCAAGAACTTCGTCTATTGGCTCGCTCTGTATTCGTTGTGAACAGCTCTGATGAAATCACATATGTAGAATATGTGAGTGAAGGTACCAACCATCCAAATTACGAAGGTGCAATCGAAGCGGCGAAAGCGGCAAAATAAGATGCGAATTTAAGAAACCGGGCGCAATGTGCCCGGTTTTTTGTTATAATGTTGATTTTCTTGTTGATAAACACCTTGTCGTTGAAGTGGACAGGTCCTTTTTAGGATTTAATGTTCATTGGAGTTGTGTCGATCGATACATTTCATTTCTATTGAAGGGTATCATTTTTTATATCTGGATTCAGTTAAGGCTCGAAAGTCGGACCATTTTGTGGTAAAACAACCTTGCCAGACCATTCCTGACCATTAGGTGTTCCAACTCTTATGTCAATTTCATTAGGCCACGATGGCATTTGTCTTGGTCCTGGGAAAAACCCCGCTTGTTGCCCTGCTCGAAATCCTTCTCGATACCCTTGTCGATACCCTTGTCGAAATCCTTGTCGAAAACCTTGTTGAAATCCCTGCTGTTGCCTGTTAAATTCATCTGCTGACTGAATATCATGTTGCTGATTTATCGGATTAACCTGCCCATGATAGTTTTGATATTGATTATCCATATATAATCACCACCTCATGTATGGTATTCTGTTTGGGCCTTCATTGAGCCTATCCAAGTAATAAAAAAATACAGGGCAACAACACAACCCGTATTTGAGTTTTTAGACAAAGGTTTTCTATCTAATTTCAAAACAAAGTTGATTGGAACGTAAGGTACGAGACTCCTGCGGGAAAAGCGTGTCAGGGGAGACCGCGCAGGCGCAAGCCGAGGGCAGAC